>JAFXVT010000018.1 GCA_017534835.1 Ruminococcus sp. | reverse complement strand
GGCGTTGGCATGATGGACTGCAAGAAGGCTCTCGAGGCTAACGACGGCGATATGGACAAGGCTATCGAGTTCCTCAGAGAAAAAGGTCTTGCTACACAGGCTAAGAAGAGCGGCAGAGCTGCTGCCGAGGGCGTAGTTGCTGCTGTTGTAAGCGGCAACACAGGTGTTCTCCTCGAGGTAAACACTGAGACAGACTTCGCTGCTAACACAGACGATATCAGAAACTTCGTTGCAAACGTTGCAAATACTATCATCGAAAAGGCTCCTGCTGATGTTGAGGCTCTCAAGGAAATGCCTATCAGCGGCGGCAGCGGCACAGTTGGCGAGGCTCTCACAGAGCTCGCAGGCATGAAGATCCGTGAGAACATCGTTATCCGTCGTTTCGTAAGAATGGAAGGCGTCCTCGCTTCTTATATCCACAACGGCGGCAGCATCGGCGTTCTTGTTAAGCTCGACACTGACCTCGCAGCAGATCAGGTAGCAGCTATCGGTAAGGACGTAGCTATGCAGTCCGCAGCTCTCAATGCTCCTTATCTCTGCCGTGAGCAGGTACCTGCTGACGTTATCGAGAAGGAGAAGGAGATCATGATGGCTCAGATGGCTGAGGATCCCAAGATGGCTTCCAAGCCCGAGCAGGTCCGTGCTAAGATCGTTGAGGGCAAGGTCGGCAAGTACTACACAGAGAACTGCCTCCTCGAGCAGTCCTTCGTTAAGGACGACAAGCTCAGCGTTCAGGGCTATGTTGATGCAGAGGCTAAGAAGCTCGGCGGCTCTATCAAGGTCGTTGAGGTCGTTCGCTTCGAGCGCGGCGAGGGTATCGAGAAGAAGGAAGATAACTTCGCTGACGAGATCGCAAATATGATCAAGAAGTAATTCAGACTGTAATAAAGGCTTCCGGAGGTATTTCTCCGGAAGCCTTTTTGTATATAATGAAAACAGCTCCCGTTTTTCGGGAGCCGTTTTTTTATCGTCTTACCATACTCTGTATCCGGGATTGCCGACTCTGTAGGCTGTTCCGGGAACGTAGAGATCCTTCGGTTCGTGACCCTGTTCCTTTGCCTTGCGGAGCTCGCGGAACGCAACGCTGTTGAATACGATGCGCTGAACGTCTTCCTGCGGAGGTCTTGTGTTGAGGTATTCGAGAATGACCTGCTGGAGGTAGAAATACGAGCGGAGCTGTGTCTTTCTGAATTCGAGCTTGGATTCGCCTTCCTCAGAGCCGGGGTCGCCGGTGAGAAGGAAGAGGCTGTCGCCCTCCTCATAGCCGAGTGTGAGCTTTGCAAATATCTCGGGAATGAATATCCTTACCTCTGTTGCGAGGTCCTTGTTGTTCGTGTACTCATCAAGGTCGGCGCAGAACTGCTGATACTCCTCGGGATTGCTTATCTTGACCATTCTCTCGATAGCGAACTTGCCGGCATTGGTAACGTCCTCCTTCTTGAAGGGGCATTGGTCATCGGTGCGCTGTACGAAGATAGCGTACTGCTTCTCGCAGATGAAGCGCTCGGAAGCGTCCCATGTGTCGATGTAAGGCTTGAGCGGCTTTGCGAGCTCGCTGCATATAGAGCCGTTCACACGTACCTCGATTATCTCATTGTTCTTGTGCTTAGCCATATATATCCTTACCCAGTAATACTTCTTTGAGCCGAGGTACTTGGGTATCTCGTTGCCGATAATGCCGATGAGCATTGTGGGCTGCTTGTCCTGAACGCCTATTCTTACGATAGAATGTGCGTACATATCGAAATCGTAGTGCTGACCGAGGACTGTTACCGGAACGTGGATCGGGTTCTTTTTGTACATTGACTGATCGAGCGGATGCCATACGCCGCCGTAGAATATCTCAACAGCCATATTTACGAGCTCTTCGTCTGTCATACCCTGAGCGTCAACGGGGTCAATGAGGGGCTCATCGAAGCTGTCGTTGGATACGAGGAAGATGAACTGAATGAGCTTGATGCCCTCCTTCTCGTCTCTTCTACCGACCTTGACATCGATCGTGAAGCCGCGCGGCATAATGATACAGCCGTCGTAGAGCGTACCGTTGAGCTTGGCGTTGAGTGCTTTGAGGACAGCGTCCTGATAGTCGAATTCCTTCTCAACTATTGCAGCTGAACCTTCGTTTTCCTGTTTTTTCTTCTTGAATAAAGCCACTGTTATCAATCTCCTTGTATTATAGTAAGATTATTTTCATATTAACACAGACCGCCGGTCTGAAATATGCTTATTTTACGAACTGAGCTGCTGCCCAGCCCTCCTTGATGTTCACGCCGAGACGTGTGAAGCCGCACTCCTCGATAGCTGTGAGCACCTCCTCCATTCGCTCCTCGATGATACCGGAAACGATGAGGAAGCCGCCGTCCTTGAGATAGCGTCTGAAGTAGTCCTTCATAGCGATGAGCACGTCCGCAACGATGTTCGCGGTGATGATGTCATACTCTCCGTCAATGTCGGCAGCGAGCTTTTCGTCGGAGAGGATATTGCCGAATCGTGTCGTATAGCTCTCCTCGGGGATATGGTTCTTCAGTGCGTTCTCCTTTGCGGTTGCGGCAGCGTTTTCGTCGATGTCGACTGCAACGGCATTCTCTGCACCGAGGAGTATAGCCGCTATCGAGAGTATACCGCTTCCGCAGCCGAGGTCGAGTATCCTGTCGCCCTCCTTGACGCAGCCTTCAAGGATCTCGAGGCACAGGCGTGTCGTGTGGTGCTGCCCGGTGCCGAAGCTTGAAGCCGGGTCGATCTCGAGGACTATGCGTTCCCCGAGGTCGTCGTATTCCTCCCATGAGGGCTTGATAACGAGCGTATCGCCGACTTTGAGCGGCTTGAAATACTGCTTCCAGTTGTTAGCCCAGTCCTCCTCGCGGATACTTGCGAGCTCGGCTTCAAGCCTGCCGTAGACGCCTTCGGTATCGGCGCTCTTCATATCAGCGAGCATAGCTCTTACCGACAGGAGCATATCTGCGCCCTGTTCATTGCCGGGAAGGTAGACGGTGATGCAGGTCTCGCAGTCGGCGAGTCCCATCAGGTCATCGTCTATGTAGTCCCACTGACCGTTCTTGTTTTCGAGAAATTCCTTGAAGTCCTCCGAATCCTTGATGACAAAGCCCTTTATGCCTATGTCAGTCAGCTTCGAGCAGAGGAGCTCAATGCCGTCAGCGGTGGTGTATATGTTGACTTCGGTCCATTCCATTCGCGGAAAAGCCTCCTTATATGTTATTCTCCGAGGGCGGAGAGGTATGCAACAGCGTCTGAACTGTCTGCCTTTCCGTCGGAGTTTATGTCAGCTGCTTCGAGCTCGTCCTTCGTGAATGAAGAAACGCCGTCTGGCAGCGATCCCTTTTCAAGCAGATAGCGATTGAGCAGTGACAGATCGTATTTGTCGATATATCCGTCATTGTTGATGTCGCCTGTCTTGCGCTTCTTAGTGCTGCTGTTCACCTTTGTGAGCTGTGAAACGTCTACCCAGCCGATGAACTTTTTAGAATTGATGAGTCCGAGGTCACCGTAGCAGGTGACGATATCCACAACGTTATTCCTGTCGAGGGTCATTATCGGCTCGCCGCGGAATTCCGACTCATATACATCTGCCTGAGCGTAGTCACGGAGGTAGTATTCGCCTGCCGGCTGTGATACGGTCATAGTGATCTTAGTTTCGGCGTAGGCATAGTCAGTCGAGGCGGAGAGGTAAATATCGTATTTTCCCGGATCGTCCGGCTGGAACGTATATGTGCTGTATGAGATGTTCTCGGCTTCTTCGAGCGGAACAGCCGGTTCCTTCCATTCAGTGCCGGTCGGGTCGATACCGCTGAGCGATACCGTACAGGCGCTGAGGTCGAGCTCCTCGCCGTAAGCGTAGAGCGTTTTCGGCATCCTTTCGATATTGATGTTCACACACGGCTGGAATTCGACGGGCGGAACGAAGTCCAGATCCGGCGGCTCTGCGCCCTTGAGCATCCAGTATTCGCCCTGAAGACCGCCGGGATATACCTCATAGAGGTCGGGGTTCGGATTTGCAGGGTCTGACATATACAGAACGCCATCCTTTATGCCCCTGATGTAGACCCAGTGCCAGCCGCCGTAGGCGGTATTTACACGGGCGATGAGGTACCAGCCCTGCGCCATGAGAGAGTTTATCTCGGCGAGCACCTTGTCCTTCTCTGTGCTGATGAAGTTCTTGTCGGCTCCGAACTGCACCTTAGGAACGAGCTTCTGGATGTCCAGCCAGCTGTTTATCGCACCGCCGCCGGAGAATCCGCCGATGCTCGTGTAGCCGTTCGCGAGGACGCCGGGGTTGAAGTCCTCGGTCTTTTCGATGCCGAGGTTCTTCATAGCCTGCTCATCGAGCGAGCCGGAGTCCATTATCATTATCGACAGCGAGGTCAGCAGGCAGCCGGAGCTCCTGATCGTTGTGCCGCCCATCGGAGTAGCGCTCCAGCGCTCGTCCATCTGGCTCCACGAGAAGTATTCATCCTGTAGATAGCCCGCATTAGCCGGTGGTACAGCTGCCGTAAGAGCACATACAGCGGTAACAGCAGCGGTCGCTGTGCTTATCAGCTTCATTCTGATGTTTCTGTGCATATCAATTACCTCCTTGAGGTGAACGCTTCAGCTTTCGTTTCTTCTTTTTGCTCTCCCTGAGAGCCTCGTATGCAGCGAGGTAGTCTTCCATAGCCTTTGCCTTGTCGGCTTCGGTCATTGGTATCTCGCCGTAGACTGATTTGTTGAACAGCCTTGCGGTCGCTGATATATCCGCTTCCGAGGCAGCGTGTATGATCTCACACGCCTCATCTGCGGTATTCGTCGGCGGTATCCCGTAAAGCTTGCAGAGCCTGTGGATAACAGCTGCAACAGCTGCATCGGGGCTGCGCTTCCTGTTTATGAGAATAAAGAGCTTGTGCATCAGGAACGGCATCACCACGAACAGCAGCAGCATAGCGGCTGCTATCGCGAGAAGGACATATCCTGCATTCTGGAGCATATCCGTTGTCGAGCTCTTTTCGGTGTTCTTGGCGGCGAGGTTTTCGACGTTCGACATCGTGGGCTCGAACGTTACCCAGCCGTAGCCCCTGATATAGAGCTCGGGGAAGGCGTGTCCGTCGTTTGCGGAGATGGCGTAATAGCCTCTGCTGCCCTCTATCTCCTGATTCATCAGGTATCCCTCGCAGTAGCGTGCAGGGATACCGGCTGCTCTTGCGAGCATCACCATAGCCGTTGCGTATTCCACGCAGACGCCTGTCTTGGTGTTGAAGAGGAAGTCATCGACGTTTTCGTCGGGGGCTTTCCGGTAGTCGAGGTCGTAGATGTAATCGTTCGTTACGAAATACCACTCTATTGCCTTTGCCTTGTCGTATTCCGAGTCAAGTCCGGCGGTTATCTGCTGGGCGAGGTCGTATATCCGCTGGTCATCGTTGTAATCGAGCAGTATATCCGTATAGGTATCGTAGAACGCGCAGTTCGCGTCAAGTATCTTGCGAAGGTGCTTTGTTTCGTCATCGGGGCGCCATACATCGTCGAGCACGGCGAATGCGTCGTCGAGCATCTCGCTGTAGTTGTCCATTTTTCCGAACATATCGACGAGAGCCTTATCCTCCTTGTTGATGAGCGGAGTGTAGGGGAGATATTTGAACCTGAACTCATCGTTCATATAGTAGTTCTCATCGTCGGTGAAAACGGCAGCAGCACGGCTGACTGCAAGGATTCCCTTGAAATTGGTGCTTTCGAGCGATGTCACGCCCTCGGGGACGGGGACGGTCTCGCCGCCGAAGTTGATGCGCGAGATGACGGTAGCGTTCTTTTTCTCGGGATAGGTGAGCTTTCTTCCTGCATACTCCTCAAGTCCGTACTTCTTTGCAAAATCCGCATCGAGCTGAGCAGCAGCGAATACCGCGTCCGCGACTTCTGTGCTGAAATCTATCGGTATCGGGTATTCTTCATAGGTCTTGTAGTGGGTATCAAGGTCGCTTGCCTGCCAGCTGTCCTTTTCAAAATCGTAGGAGCTGAAAGTAGCGGTCTTCATTCGCATAGGCTGGTCTGCCTGAACGACATAGTGGATGACATTGCTCTGACGTGAGCGGAACTGCTCGCCGTCCGAGGTATCACGGAAAACATCAAGCATCTGGTTGAGACGGTCAGTGAGTGCCTCAGCGTTGATGAGCGATTCGAGGATAGTACGGTCCTCCTCTACGGTCGGCTTCGGGAAAAGCGTCGAGAGGAGCGCGAATATCATCATAAAGACAGCCACGGACTTCCAGACCTCCGGCTTGTTCACTATCTTTTCCTTCGGGGTCTCGCTGAGCTGACGGAAGTTGACCATCATAAGTGTATAGCCCATCGCAAGAGCGATAATGAAGCCGATAGGCATTTTCTGGTATTCCTTGCCGTATATGGTGAACGGTATGATGAATATGAGGAAGCTCATAAATATCCTGTACCGGACTCTCGTGAAGTAGTACACTACCGAGAGCATGAACACAAGGAAGAGAATGAACAGTGCGACCGTGTACCATTTGTTGTATTTCAGCGAGTCCTGAGGTGTGAAGAACCACAGGCTCCACGTGATAGGATATTTCTCGGCACCTACCTCCATTTCGTGCAGGGCGGCGTATCCGGAGAATCCATACAGCAGGATACAGGCAAAAAATCCGAGGATATGGTGCTTGTTGACGAAGTCAAAGATGCGGAAGACTCCCCAGCCGATGAAGTAAGAGGCAACACCGTAAGCGAAGGTGAGGCTGCTGCGGTAATGGTACATTATCGCCATCATCAGGAGCACTGTATAGAGCAGGACAGGGTCGGCGAGCGTTCTCAGCAGGAACGGCTTCAGACCTTGGTTTTTATTTGCAGTATCAGTCATTTTTTATACCATCTTAAAGTTATTGTCACCGTCGAGGTACCACATCGGGAAATCGGTGAGGTTGCGGCTTTCCGGCGATACGCCGATGAGAGAGACGTTGTCGTCCTCCTTTACGGCGTCGGCTATCTGTGTGAGCTCGGCGCCGCAGTCGGTCGAAGCGAGCACGCAGGCGCAGACTGACCCGGAATACAGCTTCAGGTCGATGCGTCTGTCCGGAACGACCTTCACGGCGAGTATCTTCAGCAGGAGCTGTTCGGGATATTCGGGATTGTCGATGCTGTCAGCGAAGACCTCACCGCCTGCACCGTAGTAGATGAGCGTAGATGCGATGCCCTGCTGAACGAGCAGCGAGAGCAGACCGAATACCGAGCGGATCACCTGTTCCTCGTCCTTGATGACCTCGCTCACCTTTGCTGAGCTGCTGCGGTAGAGGTCGAGGACGATCATCGGCTGAACAGAAGCAACTGCCTCATCGAGTCTTACCATAAGCGTGTTTTTCTTCGATGAGAGCTTCCAGTTTATGCGCTTGAGGGGGTCGCCCTGAACGTATTCGCGGTGCTCATAGCCGGGAGTCGTGTTGGCTGAAAAGAGCTGTGCTGAGTTGTTTTCTTCGTCGTTGTCACTTGTGAGGACGACGTCCGCGATGTTGCGGAAGAGCTGCGATGAAGCCTTTATCTGCGGTATCTCAGGGATAACTCCGACGCTCACGGGAGCCGGGAGCTCCTCCTTCAGCGCTGCTCTGAGGAATCCGAGGAAGCCGCAGGAATAGACGTATTCAAGTCCTATCTCTCCGTTTCCGCCGGTCTCTGCGGGCACCTCGTAGGTGAAGGTCTTTCTGTCATCACGAGCGATGGAGAGTCGGTACAGCTTGTCCTCCTGAGCGAACACCTCGCTTGCATAAGGCTTTATCTCGACAAGTCCGAGCGGCAGGAGTCCGGTCTTTTCGACGGTTATAGTCACTATGAGCCTGCTGCCCTTTTTGACGTAGCCGTCGCAGTTCATACTCACCCTTACGCGGCTCCGTGACCAGAGTACGAAAAAGAGCGATGTGAGCGGTGCGAACACCATAAATGCTATGAGTATGACGCCCATTTCACCGTCGACGTAGAAGGTGAACACGTACAGCAGGAACGCAACTGCGAGCACAGCAAGGATAGCCTTGAAGGTCTCGCCGGGAGTCGGACCGAACAGCTTGAACTTCGGTCGTTTATTCGTTTTTTTATCCATATTTTACATTGCAGGAACGGGAGCGTTCTCGATTATGCTTCTGATATAGTTCTCGCCTGTACCGAATTCGCTCTTGCCCTGCGGCGAGAGGATTATCCTGTGAGCGAGCACGGCAACGGCTGCGATCTTTACATCATCGGGGGTGACATATTCTCTCTCATAGATGTAGGCGAACGCCTTTGCCGCCTTGTAGAGGGCGATGCTTCCGCGCGGACTGATACCGAGCGTTGCATTCCTGTCGCCGCGTGTCGCACCGATAATATCGACGATATACTTCTTCACGGGCTCGGAAACACGGACACGGCGCACCTCCTCCTGCATCGCGATGACATCGTCAACGTGCATTGCGGGCTCCTCGATGTTGAGTATCGGGTTGTGGAGCTCGGTGCGTTCAAGTATCTTTATTTCCTCACCGGCGTCGGGATAGCCCATCGAGAGCTTCATAAAGAAACGGTCCATCTGCGCCTCGGGGAGGTGGAATGTGCCGTAGGTCTCTACGGGGTTCTGTGTAGCCATTACAAGGAACGGACGCGGGAGCATATGAGTCTCGCCGTCGAGCGATACCTGTCTTTCCTCCATTGCCTCGAGGAGTGCGGACTGCACCTTCGGTGAGGCACGGTTTATCTCGTCCGCGAGCAGGAAGTTGCACATTACAGCACCGTCGCGGTAGATGAATTCGCCTGATCTTGAATCGAGCATCGTAAAGCCGGCGATGTCCGACGGCATAACGTCGGGAGTGAGCTGGATACGGTTGAATCTGCCGCCGATAGAGCGCGAGAGCGCCGTTATCAGCTGTGTCTTGCCGACACCGGGCACGTCCTCGAGGAGCACGTGACCCTCGCAGAGGAGAGAAGCTATGAGCTTGATTATGGTATCGTCCTTGCCGACGATGACCTTTCCGATCGAATCCGTAAGCTTTTGAATATTGCTGTTCATAAGTTTCCTCACAATTTCATAATATGGCATACCCTGACAGTATACCTTTATAATTATACCATATTTGGAGACTCACCGCAAGTGACGTATATATAAATTATGAAGGTGGATTTTTGTGAGATCATACAAATTTTCTTGTCCAAAATTGTGGAAAACGGTAATTGTGACTCTGCACGTCGCGGAAGCTGTGCCCTGCACACGGAATTGCGGAAAAAGTGGCGCTTTTTCTGAAAAAAACTCTTGACAAGCCGGAGCCGTTGTGATAAAATATTATTGCCGCTTGTGAACAGGCTTTCAAGTCATCTCTATGCGCCTGTGACAGCGAGTTTATGAAAAGGCAGGTGCCATGAATGTACGCAGTTATTGAAACCGGCGGAAAGCAGTATCAGGTAAACGAGGGAGATACGATCTTTATCGAGAAGCTCGCAGTTGAGGCTGAGGATAAGGTAACTTTTGACAAGGTCGTTGCTCTCGGTACTGATGACGGCATCAGGGTAGGTACTCCCTACGTTGACGGCGCAACAGTTTCAGCTACCGTTATCAAGAACGGTAAGGCTAAGAAGATCACTGTTTTCACTTACAAGCCCAAGAAGGGTGAGAAGAAGAAGCAGGGTCACAGACAGCCCTACACTCAGGTGAAGATCGAAGCTATCAAGGCTTGACCTCACTTTAACGGAGCAGAAAAATGATCCGTGCAGAGTTTCTTCAGTCAGAAGGAAAATACAGGGGCTTCAGAGTAAAGGGCCATGCCGGATACGCCGAGAGCGGACAGGATATAGTCTGTGCATCGGTATCATCGGCGGTGATGCTCGCTGCAAACATCATAACTGACGGCTTTAAAAGGGACGCCGACGTTTTCGCGGATAATGACGCAGTTTCGTGCGTCGCGGCGGAGGCGGACGAGGTCACAGAGGCTGTCATCGGTATGCTGAGGGCGCAGTTCGAGGCTGTCCTTGAGGAGTTCCCCGATACTATCAAGATCACTATTTCGGAGGTGTAACTATGTTAAAGATCAGTATGCAGTTCTTCGCTCACAAGAAGGGCGTTGGTTCTACAAAGAACGGTCGTGATTCTGAGTCCAAGAGACTCGGCGTCAAGAGAGCAGACGGTCAGTTCGTTCAGGCTGGCAATATCCTCGTTCGTCAGAGAGGTACACATATCCATCCCGGCGCTGGCGTTGGCATCGGCTCTGATGATACATTATTCGCTACAGTAAGCGGAAGAGTTAAGTTTGAGCGTTACGGCCGCGACCGTAAGAAGGTTTCTGTTTACGAAGAGCAGTAACCAATTTATTGCGTCATAAATCCCGAGCGTTTGCTTGGGATTTTCTTTTAAGGAGGTCGGAATATGTTCGTTGATCAGGCGAAGATAAAGATCAAGGCAGGTGACGGCGGTGACGGCGCCGTATCCTTCCACAGGGAAAAATACGTGGCTGCAGGCGGTCCCGACGGCGGTGACGGCGGCAGAGGCGGAGATGTTATCTTTCAGGTCGACGACAATTTCTCGACACTGATAGATTTCAGATATAAGCGCAAATATGTCGCTGAAAGAGGCGAGAACGGCTCCGGCAGGAACTGCACCGGCAAGAGTGCTCCGCCGCTCATCGTGAAGGTGCCGAGAGGCACTGTCGTAAGAGACGCGAAGACCGGCAGGATTATGGCTGATATGTCCTCGGACGAGCCGAAGGTCCTCGCACGCGGCGGCAACGGCGGAAAGGGAAATGTCCATTTCGCCACTTCCACCCGTCAGATACCTAAATTCGCAAAGCCCGGCTATCCCGGCGAGGAGTTCGAGGTAACTCTCGAGCTGAAGCTCCTTGCTGATGTGGGACTTGTCGGGTTCCCGAACGTGGGAAAATCCACGCTCATCTCAGTGGTAAGTGCGGCTAAGCCAAAGATAGCCAACTATCACTTCACGACCCTTACCCCCGTCCTCGGCGTCGTTAAGGCGGAAGAGGAAAAATCCTTCGTTATGGCGGATATTCCCGGTCTTATCGAGGGCGCAGGCGACGGAGTAGGTCTTGGTCATGAGTTCCTCCGCCACGTTGAAAGGTGCCGTCTCATCGTTCACGTTGTGGACGTTTCCGGCATCGAGGGACGTGACCCGAAGGAGGATTTCGATATAATCAATGCTGAGCTCGCAAAGTTCAACGAGGAGCTCTCACAGCGTCCGCAGATAGTTGCGGCGAACAAGGCTGATATGGCAACAGAGGAGCAGATAGCTGATTTCCGCGCATTTATCGAGGAAAAGGGCATTCCCTTCTTCTGTATATCAGCGGCTACGACTCAGGGTACGAGAGAGCTCATAAAGAAGGTCTCGGAGGTGCTCGATACGCTTCCCCCGATAAAGGAGTACGAAGCAGAGCCCATTCCGCAGGCAGAGCTCGACGAGATGCTCGGCGTCGACAAGAAGTTCGAGATAGAGCTTGAAGACGGCGTTTATTACGTCGATGCGCCGTGGATACAGCCCATTATGCGCACCGTTGACCCCGAGGACTGGTCATCGCTCCAGTATTTCCAGCGTGTGCTCATAAACAGCGGCATCATTGCCAAGCTCGAGGAAATGGGCGCTCACGAGGGCGATACCATCGACATCGAGGGCTTTGAGTTCGATTTCGTTGAGTAATATGGAAAGAGATATTCTTACCGAGCGCGAGGCGAATACCTACAGTCCGCTGAGCCTTGCATTTCTCGGAGACAGCGTTTACGATACCCTCGTGAGAGAGTATCTGCTGAGGATAGCAAATATGCCCGTAGCGAAGCTCCACTCCGCAAAGGTGAAGCTCGTGTGCGCCGAGTTCCAGTCAGAGGCTTACAGCCGTCTTGAAACTCTGCTCGACGAGAAGGAGCTGTCAGTCCTCAAGCGCGGCAGGAATGCTACCGGCAATACAGTCCCAAAGCATGCGGACGCAGTGGAATACAGACGTGCGACAGCTGTTGAGTGTCTGTTCGGCTACCTCTTCCTGCTCGGCAGGACAGAGCGTATCTATGAGCTGTTCGCCGGTATGATGACGGATACGGACGTGTCCGGTCAGATATGATGGAACGGAGGAATATATATGGGCGTTATCAGAAAAAGTGCCGGAGAGCCTAAGGGTCTCCGTGTAGGAAGCGTTATCTTCGGAGTAGTCGGAGGATTCGTTTTAGGATTCATTGCAGGCGCAGGCATCGTTGCTATCCTTGATTACCGCGATGAGAAGATAGCCCGCCTGTATAAGCTTCGTCACGATACCGACGAGAACTATATCTATTCAGAGTAAAGGAGCATAAGACTATGTCAGGTCATTCAAAATGGAATAACATCAAGCGCAAGAAGGAAGCGACAGACGCTGCAAAGGGCAAGATATTCACTAAAATAGGCAGAGAGATAACTGTCGTAGTACGCGAGGGCGGTCCGGACCCGGCAAACAATGCCAAGCTCCGTGACCTTATTGCCAAGGCTAAGGCAAACAACGTGCCCAACGACAACATCGACCGTGTTATCAAGAAGGCTGCCGGCGGCGAGGACAAGAACAGCTACGAGAACCTCACATACGAGGGATACGGTCCTAACGGCGTAGCTGTCATCGTTGAGTGCCTCACCGACAACAAGAACCGTACAGCAGGCGATGTACGCCACTATTTCGACAAGTTCGGCGGCAACCTCGGTACAACAGGCTGTGTATCGTTTATGTTCACAAAGAAGGGCATCGTTATCCTCGAGAACACCGGTCTCGACGAGGACGCTGTTATGGAGGACGTATTCGAGTGCGGCGGCGACGATTTCGACATCTCTGAGGAGTCCGTTGAGATAGAGTGCGCTCCCGAGAGCGTATCCGCAGTAAGAGAGGCTCTCACCGCAAAGGGCTACAACGTTCTTTCAGCAGAGGCTGAAATGGTGCCTGCAACATATACGACGCTCACCGATGAGGACCACATCAAGAAGATGAACCTCCTCCTTGAGCACCTCGAGGACAACGACGACGTTCAGAACGTTTACCACAACTGGGATATGCCCGAAGAGGAATAATAACGGAAAAGCTTTCGTTTGCGGAGACAGCTCCGCGGACTGACAACATCGCAGTGCTGAAGGGGAGGCTCTCATTTACAGAGCCTCCCCTGTCTGATAAGGAGGTCAATATGGACATTGAGATAAAAAAAGTCAAGTATCTTCCGGAGCTCCGCCGGGTCGCCGAGCTCGCGGACAGGATATGGCACGAATGCTTCGTTGACATCATCAGTGAGGGACAGATAGACTATATGGTCGAAAAATTCCAGTCGCTCGATGCGATGTGCAGGCAGATAGAGGAGCAGAGCTACACTTATCTCGCTGTTTATGACGGCGATGACCTCTGCGGATATATCGCCGTAAAGCCCGAGCAGGACGACCGCTTCTTTCTCAGCAAGCTCTACCTCCGCAGCGATAAACGCGGAAAAGGCATTGCCTCGCAGATGCTTGAGCGTGTCTTCGCGGAGGCGCGCGCTGCCGGCAAAAGCTCGGTGTATCTCACCGTGAACAAGCATAATGAACACGCAATAGCCGTCTACAAAAGCACCGGATTCGAGCTCATAGATTCCGTGGCGACCGACATCGGCAGCGGCTATGTTATGGACGATTTCATCTTTTCATATGCTCTCTGAGTTATAAAACGGCTTCTGTCAGAATAAACTGTACAGAAGCCGTTCGGAGTTTACCGGCGTTCAGCTCCTGCGGTCATATTATGTGAGGTGGGAGCTATGACCGCAGCTGAGCTTATACTTCTTGCGCTCGGATTGTCCGCAGATGCATTTTCTGTCGCTGTCTGCAAGGGACTTGCGATGAAACGGGCGGATCCTCGCAGAGCTTTCCTGACAGCCCTGTTTTTCGGGACTTTTCAGGGACTTATGCCTGCTCTCGGATACTTTCTCGGAAGCCGTTTCGAGCAGCATATCAGCCGCTACAGCCATTGGGTGGCGTTCGTGCTGCTCGGTTTTATCGGCACGAAGATGATATCTGAGGCTTTACGCGGCGGAAATGAGCCTGATGAGCAGGACAGCCGTTTCAGTCTCGCAGAGCTGCTTGTGCTCGCGGTTGCAACGAGCATAGATGCGCTCGCGGTCGGAGTCGTTTTCGCGGCGCAGGGAATGGATGTGCTCGCTCCGGCAGCAGTTATCGCAGGAGTCACGTTCACGGTCAGCCTTGCCGGAGCCGCGATAGGCAGCCGTTTCGGGAGCAGGTCCGGCAGCCGTGCGGAGCTCGCAGGCGGTGCTGTGCTCGTAATCATCGGCGTAAAGCTGCTGCTCGGCGGACTTGGTAAAACATAAAAGCGGAAGGGTGTGTCCCTTCCGCTTATTTTTCTCAGAAAACAGCCTTTTTTATCAGTGCCAGCTCCTCGAGGGAGATGCAGTGCTTGAAGCCTCCGTCGTCCATTACGGCGAGGAGCTCGTCTATCTCAGCCCAGCAGACGTCCGATACCTCTGAGGACTGGAGCACGAATTTATCTACATCGACGTCCTCGCGGCAGAGATATACTGCGCGGAGCTCGTTGTCGTTGACGCCTTCATCGGAATACTCATTGCGGAGCAGACCTATCAGCTCAAGGCGGCTGCCGTGTATTTTCAGTCCGAGCTCTTCTTCGGTCTCGCGGACGGCAGTGCTGCGGAATTCCTCGCCCTGTGCGACGTGACCGGCAGCGGATACGTCGAAGCAGTCCGGAGCTATGCGCTTTTCGTGCGAGCGCTTCTGAAGAAGGACATATATCCCCATATCCTTGCGCTTGATTATCCATATGTGGACAGCCGGGTGGAGCTCGCCGTCGCGGTGTACGAGACTGCGCGGCTTTGATCTTGAGGTGAGTCTCGACTCAGAGTCGATGAGGTTGAGGAATTCGTCCTCGATGACCTCCATTGTGATGTGGCTGTTGTTCTTCTCTGCCTCGGAGAAAATGCCGATTATCTCCTTCAGCGGAGCATTTGTGATGTCCTCGTTGGACTCATATATCAGATACTTTGTGTCAGTGCTTATGCTGTTGAGGATACCGCGGAGCTGATTCCCGTCGGCTATTTTTTCGACCCCGAGCTTCTCGGCAGTCTCCTCGTAAAGCTCGTCCTGTGACGCGAGCTTGCTCAGGTATATCTCAGTCTGTTCCATAGATCGCACTCCTGTTGAATTATTCACGCGACTGTAATTATATACCCTTTGCCGCAAAAAGTCAATGCTTTTTGCGATTTTTGTCGGAAAAAGAGCGATTTTTTCAGCCCATGCCCACTATTTTACGTGGAAGCCCATACACTGCACATCTGCGACCTTTGTGCCGAGCTCGTCAGTTATAGCTACGTTGTATACGCAGGTCGACCTGCCGTCCTTGATGAGAGATGCGCGTGCGATGAGCTTTTTGCCCTTAACGGGGGAGAGGTAGGCGATACTGTTGTTTATGCCGACAACTCCCGGAGCCTGCCAGTTTGAAGCGACTGCAAATGCGAAATCGGCGAGAGTGTAGTGGACTCCGCCCATTACGTTGCCCATAGCATTGAGATGGCGCTCGGAAAGCTCGAGGCTGCATACTGCGCTGTGGTCGCCTATCTCGTCGATGACCATGCCATTTTCCGTGGCAAAGCGGTCCTTTGCGAATAATTCTCTTACCTTTTCGATGTTTTCCATAGCTTTTTCCTTTCTGTATCCAACAGATCCGGCACGGGCGGATCGTGTATCCGTTAAAATGGTGCAGATGAATACACACCTGCACCATTACGTCAATTCTTTATCTGCTTTGCAACGAGGCTCTCGCCGCAGTATATCGCGCGGAGCTTCGGCTTTTCTATTTTGCCGGTGGGGTTTCTCGGAACATCGGCAAAGATTATCTTGTGCGGTCTCTTGTAGCGCGGCATTTTCTGACAGAATGCGTTGATCTCGTCCTCAGTGCATTCCATACCGTCCTTGATCGAGATGATAGCTGCTGCTATCTCACCGAGTCTCTTATCGGGCAGACCGATGACAGCCACGTCCTTTACTGCCGGATGAGCGCGCAGGAAGTCCTCGATCTGTACGGGATAGAGGTTCTCGCCGCCGCTGATGATAACGTCCTTTTTGCGGTCAACGAGGTAGATGAAGCCGTCCTCGTCCTCCTGAGCCATATCGCCCGTGAGGAGCCAGCCGTCCTTGAGAGTCTCAGATGTAGCCTTTTCGTCGTGGTAATAGCAGGTCATAACTCCGGGTCCCTTGACGTAGAGCTCGCCGACCTCGCCGCGCGGTACTGCATTGCCGTTCTCGTCGGCTATCTTTACCTCCCAGCCGTAGCCAGCCTTGCCGATAGCGCCGACCTTGTGGATATTCTCGACTCCGAGGTGTACACAGCCGGGTCCGATGGATTCACTGAGACCGTAGTTAGTATCGTACTGGTGATTCGGGAAATGCTCCTTCCAGCGTGCGATGAGCGAGGGAGGAACGGGCTGTGCGCCGATGTGCATAAGTCTCCACTGAGAGAGCTCATACTGTGAAGGATCAATCTCGCCGCGGTCGATAGCGTCAAGTATATCCTGAGCCCACGGTACGAGGAGCCATACGATAGTGCAGAGCTCGTTTGAGACTGTCTCGATTATCGACTTCGGCTTTACGCCCTTGAGCAGTACAGCCTTGCTTCCGGAATAAAGGCTGCCGAACCAGTGCATTTTCGCGCCTGTATGGTAGAGCGGAGGGATGCAGAGGAACACGTCATCGCGTGTCTGACCGTGGTGGTTCTGCTCGCATTTGGCGGAGTGAACGAGGCTGCGGTGCTTGTGGAGTATAGCCTTCGGGAATCCGGTCGTTCCCGAGGAGAAGTATATAGCTGCGTCGTCATCGTCGGTGAGCTTTATATCGGGAGCCTCGCTCGACGAATTCGCAACGTTGCTGTCATAGTGCTCGGCGAATGAGGGGCAGCCCTCGCCGACGTAGAAGAGAAGGCGGTTCTTGCTGATGTCCTCGGCGATCTCCTCGACACGTCCGATGAATTCGGGACCGAACATAAGCACGTCGACCTCAGCGAGGTCGAGGCAGTATTTTATCTCATCTGCTGTATAGCGGAAATTGAGCGGAACTGCAAGTGCGCCGGTCTTGAGGATGCCAAAATATATCGGGAGCCATTCAAGGCAGTTCATAAGCAGTATGCCGACCTTGTCGCCCTTCTGTACGCCTCTTTCGAGGAGCATATTCGCGAAGCGGTTAGCCTTCTCATCGAAGACCTTCCAAGTTATCTCACGGCGGTAGCGGCACTCCGGATTTGGCTCGATGAGCTCGTATTCCTTCCATGTTTTGCGGCGTATCTCGGTTATCTCGGGATTGACCTCGACGAGAGCAACGTCGCTTCCGTACAGCTGAGCGTTCCTTTCAAGCAATTCTGTTATAGGCATAATAGTCTGTCCTTTCTGAGCTTTAGACAATAAAAGCTGTAAAGCTGTAAATCAATATAGACTTATTTTAACACAAAAAAGCAAAAAAGTAAAGACCGCTAACAGATGCAATTTGCACAAAAAAGGGCGGACTTGTGTGTGCACATTTCCGATTTTGAGATAATTGCACTTTTTCTCTTTTTTTGTCAGTAAAAAAGTGCTATAATTTATATATAAGCATCATACTTTTCTGTGAAAAGGAGAGAAAAATGGGAAAAACTGTAAATATTGCCGTATTTGTTGCCGGTCTTGATGAGGAGTACCAGCACAATGTGATCACCGGCATAAACGACTTTGCACGAAAGAACGGCGTGAATGTATCTTATTTCGCAGCATATGGGGGTATGCTCGAAAGCAAGATATTCGATATCGGCGAGTACAGTATGTACGAGCTTGCGAATCTTGACCTGTTCGACGGCGCTATCCTGATGACGAACTGTATAAACGATATGACTGTGAGGGAGCGGATAATCAGCAGTGTACGCGAGAGAAAGCTGCCTGCTGCGATATTTGACTGCGCAGACTATCCCGAGTTTATCAACATCAGCATCGACAACACTGCTGCTATGAGGAATATGGTGCGCCATGTGATACAGGAGCACGGTGCGAAGGTGCTGAACTATATTTCCGGTCCGATGTCGAACCCCGAAGCAGTTGACCGTCTGAACGCATTCCGCGAGGTAATGGCTGAAAACGGTCTTCCGGTCGAGGAGGGACGCATATTCTACGGCGAATTCCGCCCCTATGACGGAAAGGCTGCTATCGAGCAGTATATGGAGACAGGACTCGCTCTGCCGGACGCATTCATCTGTGCGAACGATGCAATGGCACTCACGGCGGTCAGCACGCTTGAAAAATACGGCTTCTGTGTTCCGCTCGACGTGATAGTTACAGGTTTTGACAATACATACAGTGCGCGGAATTACTGCCCCGCGCTCACATCGGTGAAGCGTCCGCTCGAACGTGCAGGGAGTGCGGCGTGCAGCGCTCTGCTCGATGTCATCAGCGGGAAAGAGCCAACAGTAGAGCGTATGGAGGCTGAATGCGTATTCACCGAGAGCTGCGGCTGCAGCGGCGATTCTATCGGAGGTGTCAGCGAATTCAGCGAGTACCGCAAGCGCACCTTCAACAAGATAGAGGAAAGCAATGACAACGTCCACAAGCTGAATATCCTCGCGGCGCGCCTTGCCGAGACCGAGAATACCGACGATACCTTTGCTGTTATCCGTGACTTTATCTCCGAGATAGGCTGCGAGAGGTTCGCGCTCTGCCTCACTGAGGACTGGAAGGAAGCTTATGCGAGCAGCTCACTCACTCAGCAGTTCGACTGCGAGATGTCTGCTCCGCTCATCTGGGACAAGGGCGAGACCACCTGTATCGAGTATTTCCCGGCTGAACAGATGTACCCCGAGCCTCTCGGAACAGGCGGAAATATCAGCTATTTCCTGCCGATACACTTCAAGGAGAGAGTTCTCGGCTATTTCATCATAACCAACGGCGATTTCCCGATAACGAACCTGCTCTGCCATACGTTCGCGATGGATATAAGCAATTCGCTTGAGAATCTGCGCAAGCTCTCGCATATCAACAAGGCGATGGAGGAGCTCAGCAGGCTGTATGTCATCGACCCGCTCTGCAACGTCTACAACAGGAACGGCTTCATCAAGCTCGCTGACGATATGTTCAGGACAAGCGTTTCAAAGGGAAGACGTATCATGCTCACCTTCATTGATATGGACGGACTGAAGTTCATCAACGACAACTATGGTCACAACGAGGGCGATTTCGCTATTCAGCGTCTTGCTGACGTTATCAAGGAGTGCCTGAGGAGCGACAGCATATGTGCGCGCTTCGGCGGCGATGAATTCGTCGTATTCCAGCAGAAGGCAGGCGACGGCGATGATGCCGCCTTCGCGAGACGCTTCAATGCGAAGATAGACAATATCAACTCCATTATCAGAAAGCCGTATACACTTTCGGCAAGTATCGGAAGCATCATTAAGGTGCCGGCAGAGGACGAGACCCTTTACAGTATCATCAAAGAGGCAGACGCTCTGATGTACGAGGTAAAGAAGGCGAAGAAGAATTCGAGAGCCGGCGCTGAGAGCAAATAAGCATAAAAATCCCCACCGGAAGGACTTCCTTCGGTGGGGATCGTTTTTATTTTACGGGAAATTCTGTTATGACCTTGGCGTCGAGCTTCTGTATCATAAGTGCGTCGTTCGCGGTGATACCGTCTTCGCCGTCAACGTCGCCGTTAGCCTTTCCGACCAATGAGAGCTTGTATTTATCGCGGTTTGCGATGCTCTGGAGGATAGCCACGGAATCAGCTACCGATACCTTTTTGTCGCCGTTTGCGTCTCCGGGGATCACCTTTTCGTAGATGTAGGTCTGGCTGTGAGAATTCACAAAGCTCAGAGTGCCCGCATCTGCACTATCGTACACAAAATCTGTCTCGGTAGTATTGGGGATACTGATGAGGTCGTTGGAAGCAATGACGTGGAGCTTGTTATCCTTGATGCTCCATTTCAGCGTATCATTGTATTTTTCGCCCTTGTATACGCAGTGGCTGCTGCCTGTGAGGTCCTTGCCGAATGTGAAGGTGTCCTCGCTGTAATCGGAGAGGTCGCCCTCGCTGCCGTCCTCGTTGACTATCTTTGAAAGTGCCCATGTACCTGTAACGGTCTGCTCAGACAGCGGAGACGGAGCAGTCGTAGCTGTTGTGGTAGTTGTTTCCTGACCCTCAGATGAAGTTGTAGTAGTCGAAGCTGAGGCAGTGGTAGTTGTTGTCGATGCAGTGGTCGTTGAGGTAGTAGTAGTTGTTGTTGTTGTTGTCACAGCCGGACCTTCGCCGTTCTCCCATACAGCTGTCAGGCTGATACCCATTCCGGGCATAGCTCCGGGAACGGTGTACTTTGAGCCGGCAGCATAGATGTTGCCCTCACCGTCGTCCCAGCCGGCGAAGTGTTTGCCGGCGACCGTGATGCCGGGCTCGGGGCATTCTATCTCGGCGTCGGTCTTGCCGGACACCTTTATGGGTGTACCGCCGTTGCCGGGAATGAATACTACCTTGTACTCGATAGGCTCCCATACAGCGGTATATGTAACGTCCTCGCCGGGCATTTCAACAGTTGCGGTCGGACCGTAGGTCTTGCCGTCGAAGCTTGATGTCCAGCCGGTGAGCCGGAAGCCGGTGCGTGAGAATCTTGATGAAGCAGCGAGCTCATCGGAAGTGCCCTCTGTTCTCTCGAATGAATATGTGTCGTTGCCGTTGAGTCTGTCAACATCGCCGGCGAAGTAGGTGAGCTGTATCTTCTTGTAGAGGATAGGATACAGTGTAAGGTCATGGGCAGGCATTACGAGGCAGGTGCCATAGCTGTAGACCCGCTCGCCGTCCGTGAGGCCCTTGCTTACGTATTTGAGTGTGCCGTTCTCGGTCTCTTTTTCAACGAAAACTGTGGTATCGTTGGGATTGAAGACACTGTTTGCGGTGTATTTCTCGTCCTCGAGCCATTCGGGGTTATCGAAGGTGATACCATCGCGTTCGAGCACGTATTTAACGGTATAAACGCCGTCCAGTGTTCTTGACCAGCACGGGCGGAACGTGAGCTCGTCAACGCCATCGGGTATATCCACGAACTGTCCCGGCTTGAATCCGAGAACACCGTCGTAGGTCCAGCCCGTGAACTGGTATCCGGACTTGGAGAAAACTCCTGCCGGGATATTGGTGTGACCTAAATCGGTCGTTGTGGTCTCAAACAGTGTGATGTCAGTCGTTCTGCTGTAGGTAACTCCCTCTTCCTGCCAGTCATAAACGAGTCTGACCTCTTTTTTCTCCTCTGTATCCTCAGCGGCAGCCGTAAATAGGCTTGCTGACGAGCACAGAGAAACTGCTGCTGCCATCAGGGCGGCAACGCTCCTGAGATGTGTTTTTTTCATTTTTCCCTCCTGTTTCCGACGCGGTGCGTCAGGCGAAGCAATTTCTTTCTTTGCAGTAGGAATAGCCTATCTTTGCCAGCTTTGCCTCGATGTCGGCAGGGGAGAGCCCGAGACTCTTGCAGAGGTCGTCGAGACTCGGATATTCGTCTCTGAGCTTTGTATTTATGTAACTCAGGAGAATAACAGGATCATTCGGTATATTCAATTCTAACCCTCCCTTGCAGCGTACCGGCGGCTTCCGTCCACAGTGCAAACAGACGGCAGCAGCGCAGAAAGCGTACTCTTACAACACTAATATACAATAAGTCTGTACCTTTGTCAATGAATTTCGTGAAAGATGATTTTTGAACTTTGTGTAAATTTGTAAAAAGTAAGAGCAGCTTTTCTGCTGTCCGAGCGTGAAAAAAAGCAGGCTGCCGGGCGGTGAACCTGCGTTCCGTACCCGGTGCCTGCGAAGTCGGCGGAAGGGACACCCTTTTGTATTGCTTGCCGTTGTAAAAAAGCAGGCTTCCGGGCGGCGAACTTGCGTTCCGCATCCGGTGCCTGCGAAATTGGCTGAAGGGACACCCTTCATATGCTGTCCATATTGCTGGGAATGTGGACTTTTTCGTACTGCTCGAGAGTCTCATCTGTCGTGCCGAGCTCGTTCATCTCTCCGTTTGAGGCTTTCTGTACACGCTGCATCTCGCGAAGGTACGGGTCCATTATCTCGCGCTCACGGCGCTTTTCCTTGTACTCCTCATAGCGCGGGTTGAACTGTGGGAAGCCCTCCTGATCCTCGAGCCAGTGATACTTCACAACTGCCCACATATTCGCTGCGCCTGTGAAAATGCAGGCGAGGCAATATATCGAAACTGCGGCGAATGCCACCGGTATGCGGTCGAAGAAGTGTATGAAGTTGAGCCATATCATCAGAGCGTAATTCGCGATCTGAAGAGGCAGAACTATCAGTCCCGAGAGCGAATGGTGCAGAATGCTGACACGGTATGTCAGGTAAAATGAGAGCGGTGCGATTATGAATGTATCGATTATCAGAATGAACGAAATATAGGACATCAGCGGTATGCCTGTGTACATGGCTACCCAGTCCCAAGCGAGCCCGACCATACTTACGAGCGAGTAAGCCATTATCATTAATCCGCCTATCAGATACGTGAAGAAAGCAATGCCGTTTATGCGCTTTACACGTTTCAGCATAGTGTAGTTCTGCATAAATTCCCTTGATGTCTCCTGATCTATGATGTAAGGCATATCCATCCCTCCGATATATGAATATTTGTTGGCTTAATTATAACATTTCATATAAGTTGTGTCAATAGCTTGCACGAGATTTGATGTTAAATCAGATATATTATTTGCAGTTATTTCTTAAAAAATACACAATTGGGCGGATATAGTGTATTTAACGAAATATTGGTAAATGTAAAACTTTGACACTTGTAAATGTTATCGCACACTAACAAGTTTCAACATCACATATTTGTTAAAATCGTACAAGTGTACAGCGGCTAATTAGGCTAATTTAGCGATAGAATTTTTTTTTATTATATGTTATAATACATTATGATATGTGAGTCATAATATTTCCGTCGGCGCACGGTTTGTTATTTATTTCACAGAATTTATTAAGGAGGTTCATCTAAAATGAATTCAGCTAAATCCACTGTTCCCTTCAAGGGCACTCCCGAACAGGAGGCTCAGCTCATCGCTGTTATTGAAGAGAAAAAGGACACTCAGGGCGCTCTGATGCCGATCCTTCAGAAGGCTCAGGAGATCTACGGATATCTTCCCATCGAGGTCCAGACTATTATTTCCGATAAGACAGGTATCCCGCTTGAGAAGATCTACGGTGTTGTTACCTTCTATGCTCAGTTCTCTCTCTATCCCAAGGGCGAGTACACTATCTCGGTTTGTCTCGGTACTGCCTGCTACGTCAAGGGCTCAGGCGACATCTATAACAAGCTCCAGGAGAAGCTCGGCATCGCCGGCGGCGAATGTACTCCCGACGGCAAGTTCTCCCTCGATGCATGCCGCTGCATAGGCGCTTGCGGACTTGCTCCCGTTCTCACGGTAAATGAGGACGTTTACGGCCGTCTCACTGTAGATGACGTTGAAAAGATACTCGCTAAGTACACAGCATAAACAATAACATTATAGGAGGAAAACATATGAAGACTCTTGAAGAACTCAAGGCTGTCAGAGAATCCATGGAGGGCGAGGTCGCTCTCAGAACTCATGGCAACGCTTCTTCAAAATATGAAAGACACGTACTCGTCTGCGGCGGTACAGGCTGTACTTCTTCGGGCTCTCTCAAGATCATAGAGACCCTCAGGAACGAGCTTGCTTCAAACGGGCTCACAGATAAGGTGCAGATCGTTAAGACAGGCTGCTTCGGTCTCTGCGAAAGAGGTCCCATCATGATCGTTTACCCCGAGGGTTCATTCTATTCACGTGTAAACGTGGATGAGATCCCCCGCATCGTCAAGGAGCACCTCGTTGAGGGCAACCCCGTCAAGGAGTTCCTCTATGAGGAAACTGTTGCAGGCGATGAGATAAAGTCTCTCGACGACACCGCATTCTACAAGAAGCAGCACCGTGTTGCTCTCAGAAACTGCGGCGTTATCGACCCTGAGAACATCAACGAATACATAGGCAGAGACGGCTATAAGGCTCTTGGCAAGGTGCTTACCGAGATGAAGCCCGAGGACGTTATCCAGACTATCCTCGATTCCGGTCTCCGCGGAAGAGGCGGCGGCGGATTCCCCACAGGTATGAAGTGGAAGCTCGCAAGGAATATCGTTCCCGATGCTGATATGAAGTACGTTTGCTGTAACGCTGACGAGGGCGATCCGGGTGCATTTATGGACCGTTCCGTTCTCGAGGGCGATCCCCACGTTGTACTTGAGGCTATGACTATTGCCGGCTACGCTATCGGCGCTAAGCAGGGCTATATCTACGTTCGTGCTGAGTACCCGATCGCTGTTGAGCGTCTCAACATCGCTATCAAGCAGGCTCGTGAGGCTGGTATGCTCGGCAAGGACATCTTCGGCACAGGCTTCGATTTCGACATCGACCTCCGTCTCGGTGCAGGCGCTTTCGTATGCGGTGAGGAAACAGCTCTTATGACCTCTATCGAGGGCAACCGCGGCGAGCCCAGACCCAGACCTCCTTTCCCTGCTGAAAAAGGTCTCTTCCAGAAGCCCACTATTCTCAACAATGTTGAAACATATGCAAATATCCCCCAGATCATCCTCAACGGTGCAGAGTGGTTCGCATCTATGGGTACCGAGAAGTCAAAGGGTACCAAGGTATTCGCTCTCGGCGGCAAGATCAAGAACACCGGTCTCGTTGAGATCCCGATGGGTACTACCCTCCGCGAAGTTATCGAGGAGATCGGCGGCGGTATCCCGAACGGCAAGAAGTTCAAGGCTGCTCAGACAGGCGGACCTTCCGGCGGATGTATCCCGGCTGAGCATTTCGATATTCCGATCGACTACGATAACCTCATCAGCATCGGCTCGATGATGGGTTCAGGCGGACTTATCGTTATGGACGAGGACAACTGTATGGTCGACATCGCCAAGTTCTTCCTCGAATTCACAGTTGATGAGTCATGCGGTAAGTGTACTCCCTGCCGTATCGGTACTAAGAGAATGTGGGAGATACTCGACAAGATCACAAAGGGCAAGGGAACTCTCGAGGACCTCGATACCCTTCAGGAGCTCGCTCTCCACGTAAAGAGCAATTCTCTCTGCGGTCTCGGTCAGACTGCTCCTAACCCGATCCTCTCAACTCTCAAGTGCTTCAAGGATGAGTATATCGCTCACGTTGTTGATAAGAAGTGTCCTGCCGGCGTATGTAAGGACCTCCTCAGCTTCGAGATCGAAAAGGACAAGTGTATCGGCTGCGGTATGTGTGCTAAGCAGTGTCCTGCTTCCGCTATCACAAGGACCGATTATATCGCTCCCGGCAAGAAGCTCGCAGCTATGGAGATAGACAAGTCCAAGTGCGTTAAGTGCGGTGCTTGTATCGCAACATGTAAGTTCAAGGCAATCATCAAGAAGTAAGCGGAGGAATTATCAATGGAAAATATCACAGTTAAAGTTAATGGTGTTGAGATCTCCGTGCCCAAGGGAACTACTGTTCTTGAGGCTGCTCATACAGCCGGCTTTGAGATCCCCACACTTTGCTATATGAAAGAGATCAACGAGATCGGCGCCTGCCGTATCTGCGTTACCGAGGTAAACGAGGGCAGAGGCTTCCGTCTCGTTGCAGGCTGCGTTTACCCCTGCTCACCCAATATGGAGATCGTTACAAATTCTCCCAAGGTCATCGAGTCACGCAAGAAGACTCTTGAGCTCATCCTTTCTACACACGACAGAAAGTGCCTCTCCTGTGTAAGAAGCGGCAACTGCGAGCTCCAGAAGCTCTGCAAGGACTACGGCATCGATGACGCCGGCAAGTACGACGGCGCTAACGAGCACTATGAGATAGACGATTCCGCTGCACATATGTACCGCGATAATAACAAGTGTATCCTCTGCCGCCGCTGCGTGGCTGTCTGCGCTAAGACACAGGGTATCGGCGTTATCGGCGCAAACGAGCGCGGATTCAAGACATATATCGGCTCTGCATTCGATATGGGTCTCGGCGAGACAAGCTGTGTATCCTGCGGTCAGTGTATCGCAGTATGCCCTGTCGGCGCTATCGCTGAGAAGGACTATACAAAGCAGGTAATGGAAGCTATCGCTGATCCCGAGAAGACCGTTCTCGTTCAGACTGCTCCTGCTGTTCGTGCAGGTCTCGGTGAGGCATTCGGTCTCCCGATCGGCACAAACGTAGAGGGCAAGATGGCTGCTGCACTCCGCAGACTCGGCTTCGATAAGGTATTCGATACCGATTTCGCTGCTGACCTCACAATTATGGAAGAGGCTAACGAGTTCGTTGAGCGTGTTTCCAACGGCGGAACACTTCCTATGATCACTTCCTGCTCACCCGGATGGGTCAAGTTCTGCGAGCACTACTATCCCGACCTCCTCGATCATCTCTCGACCTGCAAGTCGCCTCAGCAGATGTTCGGTGCTACAGCTAAGACATACTGGGCTGAGAAGATGGGCATCGATCCCAAGAACATCGTTATGGTTTCAATTATGCCTTGTACAGCTAAGAAGTTCGAGATCGGCAGACCCGATCAGAGCGCTGCCGGCGTACCTGACGTTGATTTTGCTCTCACTACACGTGAGCTCGGCAGAATGATCGAGCGCGCAGGTATCAACTTCCTCGGTCTCCCCGATGAGAAGTTCGACGATCCGCTCGGAATCTCCACAGGTGCAGGCGTTATCTTCGGCGCTACAGGCGGTGTTATGGAGGCTGCTCTCAGAACAGCTTACAACACTCTCACAGGCGATACTCTCATTGATATTCCTGAGGTACGCGGAACTGACGCTATCAAGGAAGCTACATACAAGGTTGGCGACCTCGACGTCAAGGTCATCGTTACAAGCGGCCTTTCCAACGCCCGCAAGGTGCTCGACGACATCAGAGCAGGCAAGTGCGATGCTCAGTTCATCGAGGTAATGGCTTGTCCCGGCGGCTGTGTAAACGGCGGCGGTCAGCCTCAGGTACCTATGGGTATCAGAAACTTCGTTGACATCAGAGCTGAGAGAGCTAAGGTGCTTTACAACCTCGACAAGTCCATGCCTCTCCGTCAGTCTCACGAGAACCCGGCTATCAAGAAGGTTTACGAAGAATTCTTCGAGAAGCCCGGCAGCCACAAGGCTCACGAGGTTCTCCACACATCTTATGTTAAGAGAAAGGTAAACGAGGTCTGATTACCTCAGTTTACAAATAAGAAGATCCCTCCGGTCATGTGCCGGAGGGATTTTTATAAAGCCGGTTATCTGCGAAACGGAGGAAGAATATGAGCAGTATCTTTGACAGTACATACAATACGCGCCCGATATTGCCGGACAGTCTGCGATTTATCAGGAGCGATGCTCCGTACAGGCTGACTGAGGATGAGCTCGGCTGGCTGAGATATAATGATATAACCACGGTCATTGACCTGCGAACGGAAGAGGAATGCAGGGCGTGTCCGAGTATCCTTGCCGGAGCTGAGGGATTCTGCTACCGGAATATGCCTGTGACCGGCGGAAATGCCGTTCCTAAGACACCGGAAGAGGTGCCGGGTTCGTATATAGCTATGCTCGGCGAGCAGATGGACAAAATAATCGACACTATTATGTCCGCTGAAACGAACGTGATATATTTTTGCAGCGCCGGAAAGGACAGAACTGGCGTAGTTTCAGCGATCCTGCTGTATAAGCTCGGATATGGCACTGGGTATATCATAGAGGATTACCTCCGGTCAGGGGAGGAGCTTCACGATATTCTCGAAGCATACGGAAAAAGCGGAGCTGCCGACATAAATGTCATAACTCCGCACGCCGTGAATATAACAGCTGTTCTCGATGAATTGAAAAAGTCTGCACTATAACCGTGATACTCATATAGAAGTTGTACACGCATTTATCGGTGGAAACCTTTCTGAAGAAAGGTTCTCCCCCGAGCCCCCTTCCAAAGACTTCCAGCTTTGTTTTTCCCCTCCTATGTGGTCGCGCTGACAGATTCAATATTCTGTCTTACTTTGCTGACGTGACCCCATAGGAGGGGAAAAACGGAGTTAAAAGTTTTAGGAAAGGAGTTTGAGGAAGAACCCTTTTTCAAAAGGGTTTTCCTCAATAGATACGCGTAAAGCT
>JAFXVT010000017.1 GCA_017534835.1 Ruminococcus sp. | reverse complement strand
GATTTATGCCATAAGAATATGCTACGATTAAGGAGGAACTATGGATCATTTCGTACTGCATTCCCAGTATGCGCCGGCAGGCGACCAGCCAAAGGCGATAGAGCAGCTCGTCGCCGGCCTCAATGAGGGAAAAAAGGAGCAGATTCTCCTCGGTGTCACCGGTTCGGGAAAGACCTTCACCATGGCAAACGTCATCGCAAGGGTCAACAAGCCCACCCTCGTCCTTGCCCACAACAAGATACTCGCCGCACAGCTCTGCTCCGAGCTGAGGGAATTCTTTCCAGAAAACGCAGTGGAGTATTTCGTTTCATATTATGACTATTACCAGCCGGAAGCCTATGTCCCCAGCACTGACAGCTACATCGAAAAAGACTCCTCCATAAATGACGAGATAGACAAGCTCCGCCATTCCGCAACCACTGCACTTGCAGAACGCAGGGACGTTGTTATAGTTGCGAGTGTTTCGTGCATATACTCTCTCGGAAGCCCGGACGAATACCGTTCGATGTGCGTTTCTATCCGTCAGGGCGCCGAAAAGCCCCGTGACCAGCTTATCGAGGAGCTTGTGCGTATCAGGTATGAGCGCAATGATATCGCCTTCGAGCGAAACAGGTTCAGGGTGCGCGGCGATGTCGTGGAGATATTCCCTGCCATGTCGAGCGATACGGCGGTCAGGGTCGAATACTTCGGAGATGAGATAGACCGCATCTCCGAGATAAACGTTGTGACAGGAGAGGTAAAGGCGACTGTCAGCCATGCAGCTATATTCCCTGCTTCACACTATGTTGTCGGCGATGATAAAATGGAGAGCGCACTTGCCGAGATAGACCGCGAGCTTGCTGAGCGCGTGGACTATTTTCAGAAGAACAACAAGCTTATAGAGACTCAGCGTATCGAACAGCGCACTCACTACGACATGGAAATGCTCCGTGAGGTAGGCTATTGCAGCGGTGTCGAGAACTATTCGCGTGTACTCGCCAGACGCCCTCCGGGAAGCACTCCCCAGACGCTTCTTGACCATTTTCCGGAGGATTTTCTGCTTATCGTGGACGAGAGCCACGTTACGCTCCCGCAGGTCAGGGCGATGTATGCCGGTGACCGTGCGAGAAAGACAACTCTTGTGGAGTACGGATTCCGCCTGCCGAGCGCTATGGACAACCGTCCGCTGAACTTCGACGAGTTCAATGACCATATACATCAAGCGATATACGTCAGCGCAACTCCCGGACAGATAGAGCGTGAAAAGACCGATGTTATCGTTGAACAGGTCATTCGTCCGACCGGACTTGTTGACCCTGAAATAATCGTAAAGCCCACACAGGGACAGATAGACGACCTTCTCTCCGAGATAAACATACGCTCCGCAAGAAACGAACGTGTTCTCGTGACTACGCTCACAAAAAAAATGGCTGAGGATCTCACGGCTTACTATGAAAAGCTGGGAGTTAAGGTGCGCTATCTCCACCATGACATCGACACTATCGAGCGTATGGAGATAATCAAGGACCTGCGAAGCGGCGTCTTTGATGTGCTTGTCGGCATAAACCTTCTCCGCGAGGGCCTTGATATCCCGGAGGTAAGCCTTATCGCCATTCTCGACGCCGACAAGGAAGGTTTCCTCAGAAGCGAGACCTCCCTCATACAGACCATAGGCAGAGCCGCACGAAATGCAGGCGGACAGGTCATAATGTACGCCGATACCGTCACCGGTTCAATGGAGAGAGCAATAACCGAGACCGAGCGAAGGAGAGCTTTGCAGACCGCATACAACACAGAGCACGGCATAGTTCCAAAGACGATAATCAAGGACGTCCGCGATGTTCTCGAAATAACCTCAAAGCCAAAGGTCGAAGCAAAGATGTCGAAGAAGAAGCTCAGTGCATCTGAGCGCCAGAAGCTCATCGACAAGCTGACTGCGGAGATGAAGAATGCAGCGAAAATGCTTGAATTTGAACACGCTGCCTACCTTCGCGACAAGATACGGGAATTACAGGGACAGTAAGCGGACAGCAGCCTGCATTACGCTCCGCACGCCGGACGCGGCTCATCACGCATCAAAGGAAGTGAGGACTTGATAAAACGGATAAAACTGCGATATCTTATACCCGCAGGGATAATACTTCTCATGGCGCTGCTCAACATCGCTGCACGGCTCAGCACAGGCTTCTCTGACTTCTATGTACTGCATATCTTCCCGGTGCTCAGTACGCCCTTCGCCTTTATCAGCGGACTCCTCCCTTTCTCTCTTGGCGAGGTGATGATCGTCCTGCTCCTGCTCATTATAGCACTCGGGATACCGGCACTCATCATTCTCCTCATCATAAAGAAGGAAAAGTGCCGTTTTATTGGCAGTATCGCAGTTCTCACAGCAATATGGACAGTCACATATATACTCGTCACCGAAACGCTCAACTGCTTTATCATGTATCAGTGTACGCCGTTTTCCGGACGCTATCTCAGTCACAAGGAACACACCAGGAGCGAACTTGTCGAGCTTTACGGCATACTCATTGAAAAATCGAACGAGCTTGCTGTACAGGTGCCGCGCGATGAAAAGGGAAGGTTCTTCATCACCT
>JAFXVT010000016.1 GCA_017534835.1 Ruminococcus sp. | reverse complement strand
GAAAGTGGAATCAAGAAAAAGAAATCAAAAAACGTGTGATTTTGGTAGAAAAAATGGTAGAAAAAAAGTGGCATTCACGCTTATATTCTCTACCAACGCTCACTCGAAACGTAGTTAAATCGGGCAGAAACGGAAAAATTTACAATCAAACACATATAATAGAGTAGACAAATACACGATTTTATGATATAAGCGGCGTGTCGCCGGCGCGGTGTCCGCGCTGCCTGTGTCGCGGCTGAGTTCTCCGGAACGGAAGTATATCGCCGCGTGCCCTTGATATTTGTTATATTGTGTGATATAATCATATTATCAGGCAGCAGCCTGAATTTAGAAAACAGGAGGTCGATAATAATGAAAAAGTCTGTGACAAAGCTTGCTTCAGCAGCGGCTGCTTTGACTCTGTTTGCTGCGCTTCTGCCCGGAACTGCATTCGCAGCCGACGAGCCGGAAGGTGAAGCTTCCGGAAAAGCTTCGGTAACTGTGAACGTTTACATCAGCGATACCGGCGAGCTGTTCAGCGGAGACGATATTGTGGTGTCGCTCGATGCGAGCAGCGAGGAAGCTTATAAAAAGGGCGTTGCGAAGAACTTTGATATGTGGCACGTGAGCGGCTCTGAGCCGCATACAGTAGTTGATGTTCCGGTATACGATGACTGGAAATACTATTTCATTCTTTCGTGGAACGATTATGACGGCTATTTCTATCAGTTGGAAGATGCAGGCTGGACTAACGGCTTCTCGCTCAGTGACGGTGAGGAGAAAACTGTCGACCTGTATATAAAAAAGGTCTATGACCCCGGAGTTATGGACAGCTTCCTTGTATATCTCGGAAGTGACAAGACTGGCGGTACTTCCCAGCTTATGCAGTTCTATCCGGACAGCAGCGACCCCGAGCTCTTCCGCAAGAGGCAGGTGACCTACCTCGGTGAGGTCGGTGAGGACGCAGGATACGGTGATATTTACAAAACCGATGAGCCTGTTATACTGACAGGCAGTGTAACGGAGCGCAAGCTCGGACCGCTCGAACATCTCACTAAAACAGGAAATATATGCGATGAATGTGAAAAGCTCACTCTCAGTGTCTCTTCCGTCAGAACATCGACCGGTCTTGATCCGTCCCGTGATACTCTACAGCTTACGATGTCTGCCGATGACGGAAGCTCCTATAATTACTCGGTCAGGCTGAAAAATATGGATTTCCCTTATAACTTCGATAAGATCAGGAGAGGTGACAGGATCGGGTTCTATACTATCGGGAAGAATATCGTGATACCGTCCGGTCAGTATGAGCATACACCCCGGTTGATGGGCGATGTCAACGAAGACAGGGAGTTTACGGTCGCGGACGTTGTTCTTATTCAGAAATGGCTGCTCGGTGCGGAAGATGTTAAGCTCAGCGACTGGACTGCCGCAGACTTCTGCAAGGACGGCGTGCTCGATTGCTATGACCTCTGTATGATGAGAACGGCACTTATCGGGGAGCTCAGTATCCCTCATGTGACTATGTCAGTTCACGTAGTTTACGGCGGCTACGGCGTTACGGGACAGGACCTCGGACACGGTGAATTCACCAAGAATTACACCGCCCGCAAGGGAGACTGGTTCGTTGAGATGTATGACGGCTCATGGCTCAAAAATGAGAAGGTATACGAAAATGACGGTGTTCCGAAGATAATCAGTATAACTGACTTGACGGACGAGGGCGTGGAGATCATCACTCAGGACATTGAGTATCCTCACGAGGAAAACGTGCAATTCCTTAAATTCGGAGAGACACAGAGCGTGCCTTCAAGAAATATCGTGGCTGACGGAATAAACTTCGACTATGATGTGACATTCCTTGAAAGCAATGATACGGAGTTAAGCGAATGACGGAGCGATTTACAGAAATTGACGGCTCATATGTGTCCGAGATCGCAGAGCTATACAGGTCTGCATTCGGGCGCGAGCCGTGGAACGATGACTGGAGCGACGAAGAGCAGCTCCACGCCTATATAAAGGACCTCGCCTGTGCCTTCAATTCGCTCAGCTTCGGGCTTTTCAGCGGCGACAGACTTGCTGCTGTCTCGATAGGAAGTATCCGCCATTGGTGGGAGGGTACGAATTATATCCTTGAGGAGTTCTGCGTTTCGCCCGAATTTCAGGGACAGGGAATGGGTTCGCGGTTTATGTCGCTCATCGAAACCGAGCTGCGCAGCCGCGGTATCGCAGGCATTTTCCTGCAAACCGAAAACGATAAGCCTTCCTATAGCTTCTACTGCAAAAACGGCTTCGGCGAAATGACTTCCCATGTCAGCTTCTTCAAGAGCCTGAAATAAAAAAATCCCGGACCTTACTGGTCCGGGATTTTGGTTTTTATTCGATACCTGCCTGCTGCTTAGCAGCTGTGAGCGTGTTTTTCATCAGCATAGCTATCGTCATCGGTCCGACGCCGCCGGGAACGGGAGTTATGTAGCCTGCCTTCTTCTCGGCAGACTCGAAGTCAACATCTCCGCAGAGCTTGCCGTTTTCGTCACGGTCCATACCGACGTCGATAACGACCGCGCCCTCCTTTATCATATCGCCTGTCACGAATTTAGCGCGTCCGATTGCGACAACGAGAATATCAGCACCGAGGCATATCTCCTTGAGGTTCTTTGTCTTGGAGTGGCAGATAGTGACTGTACCGTTTTTCTGGAGAAGGAGCATAGCCTGCGGCTTGCCCACGATGTTGCTTCTGCCGATGACTACGCACTGCTTGCCTGTGATGTCAACGCCTGTGCTCTCGATGAGACGCATAACGCCGGCAGGAGTGCAGGGGAGGAACGAATACTCGCCTATCATTATCTTGCCCACGTTCACGGGGTGGAATGCATCAACGTCCTTATCGGGCGAAATTGCGTTGATAACAGCCTTTTCGTCGATGTGCTTCGGGAGCGGGAGCTGAACGAGGATACCGTTTACTCTGTCATCGCGGTTGAGGACATTTACGAGGTCGAGGAGCTGCTCCTGAGTCGTGCTCTCGTCGAGCGCATACTCGTATGACTGGAAGCCTACTGCCTCGCAAGCCTTCTTCTTGTTGTTTACGTAAACACGTGAAGCAGGGTCATTTCCCACAATAACTACCGCGAGACCGACCTTGAGACCGTTTGTCTCCCTGAGACGTGCTGTCTCCTCTGCTACTTCTGCCTTTACGCTTGCGGAAACTGCTTTTCCGTCGATTATCTGTGCCATATTATATGTCCTCCTTATTTTTTCTGGTGCTTTTTCTTCTTGTTGTGACCGCCCTTGCCCGAGCCGCCTGAAAGGCGTTCGTCGTGGGCTTCGGCGAGATCCTCGTATTTATCAGCTATTTCGTCTGATGCAGCTTCGACTGCGTCCTCGGCCTTGTCCTTTGTAGCTTCGACAGCGTCCTCAGCCTCGTCCTTTGCGGCTTCGACAGCGTCCTCAGCCTTGTCATTTACGGCTTCGACTGCGTCCTCAGCCTTGTCCTTTACGGCTTCGACAGCGTCTTCAGCCTTGTCCTTTACGGCTCCGACTGCGTCTTCAGCCTTGTCCTTTGCGACTTCGACAGCGTCCTCAGCCTTGTCCTTTACGGCTTCGACAGCGTCCTCAGCCTTTTCCTTTGCGTCCTCAGCCTTCTTTTCGTATTCCTCGAAGAAGCCGTCATCATCGTCCTCGTCCGGAAGCTCGCCTATTTCATCTTCGTCCTCATCGGGCAGAATGCCGATCTCGTCCTCGTCATCGTCTGAGAGGTCACCTATCTCGTCGCCGCCGCCGAGCATAGCGTCAGCGCCCTTGATGCCCATAGCCTTGCGGCGTGATTCCTCGATAAGAAGGCGCGATTCCTCGGTGTTTGCGTAGAGCACGAAGCTCTCGGGGTCGCGGCGTGTGCGGAAGAACATTATTATCTGAATGATAACGGAAACGACAAAGATGATAGCTGAAAGTGCCTGTGATACGCGGATATTTCCGATCATCAGGCTGTCGGTGCGCAGACCCTCAACGATGAATCTCTCGAGTCCGTACCAAGCCATATACATAAGTAATACCTGACCGTCATAGCGTCTTCTCTTCGAGAGGAAGGCGATGATGACGAATCCGAGCAGACACCACAGCGACTCATAGAGGAAGCACGGATGAACAGGCTTTTCCCACAGCATTTCAGCATTAGCTGTGCCGTACAGGTCGCCGCCTATCTGAGTGGCGTTGCTTATCGTGCGCTGTATCGTACCGCCGGTCATACCGCAGAAGAGGTCGGTGTTCGTACCGAAAGCCTCCTGATTCACGAAGTTGCCCCAGCGTCCGATGCCCTGACCGATGAGAAGTCCGAGCACTGTAACATCGAGCATGGGGAGTATCCTTACCTTGCGTATCTTGCAGATCACGAAGCCGACGATTATTGCGCCGATGATGCCGCCATAGATAGCAAGTCCGCCGTTTCGTGTGTTTATGACCGCCTTGAAGGTCTCGCCGAACGAGCCCTTGTTGTAATCGTCCCATTTCATAGCGACGTAGTACAGACGGGCACCGACGATACCGCCGAGAACTCCGCCGATGACAGCGTCAACAGCTCTGTCGGAGTCGATGCCGAAGCGTTTCATTCTCGGGAACACGTAGATTATCGCGAGTATGAGTCCGAGGGTGATGATGATACCGTACCACTGGATGTCGAGACCGAAGATCGTGAAGGCTGTCGGGTCAATGTTGAAGCCGAAGCCGAGATGCGGAAATTCGATCCTGTTCGGGGCGAGCATTTCTGCCATGATCGTTGATGAAGCGCTGATCATTGTGAACCACCTTCCTTTTCTATGACTGACAGAACTGTATTGTCGTTCCGCAGTTCATTTTTGATAAAGTTATTTATATCCTCCGCCGTCAGAGCGGAAACAATATCTATCGCATCGTAGGGACCGACGCCGTCGAGATGACCGTTGAGCATAATATTCGCGACAGCGTCGACATTGTTGAGCTCGCGTATGAGCAAGCCGTAGGTCGAGCGCTTGATACGCCGGAATATCGCCTCATCGACGCCCTCGCGCGATATGCGTTCTATCTCGGCGAAGAGAGCATCGCGCACCTTTTCGGGCGAATCGGATTCGCCGCTGAATATCAGCGCGGACCAGCCGTCGCCGAAGAACACCTCCGCTCCGAAGCCGGAATTGATGAGCTCGCTTTCGAGGAGCGATACGAACATATCCGTTGAAGCGTCCGTCAGTATCGCTGAGGCGAGCGAGGCTGCCATCGACATTCTCAGCCGCTCTTCGCCCGAGTATGGTCTGCACTTGTAGCCGAGGTTGAAAATGGTCTTGCCGATGTGCTGCTTTTCGCGTATCTCCGGCTGTATGATACCGTCGGGCTCGTCCGGGAAGACAGTCTCGAGCCCGTTGTCCTCGCAGGGGCGGAGCAGCTCGTCGCATATCGCGAGCACTTCGTCCGCGCGGACGTTACCGGCAATGGAGAGTGCCATATTATTCAGGTTGTAGAACGTATCGTAGCATTTGTAGAGCAGGGGAGCGTCTATTTTTGCGATGCTCTCCTGAGTTCCTGCGATGTCGATACGGACGGGGTGAGAGCGGTACATACACCGCAGCATATTGAAGAAAACGCGCCATTCGGGACTGTCGCTGGTCATTTGTATCTCCTGACCGATTATGCCCTGTTCCTTGTCGACGGTCTCCTGCGTGAAATACGGTTTCTGCACGAAATCGAGCAGTATCCGCAGATTTTCGGTGTAATTCTTCGAGCACCCGAACAGGTAGCACGTCCGGTCGAAGGAGGTCATCGCATTCGCTGATGCTCCGGTCTTTGCGTAGAGCTCGAAAACTCCGCAGTCCTCGTTCTCGAAGAGCTTATGCTCAAGGAAGTGCGCGATGCCCTCGGGGACTGTGGTGAAGTCCTCGTCGCCGGCTGTGCGGAACATCGTGTTCACTGAGCCGTATTTCGTACCGAGGATAGCCTCAACAGTGCTGAAGCCGGGCATTTCGCAGATATAGATGTCAAGACCGCTGTCGTGCTTTACGTGGATGCAGCTCTCGCCGGCGACCTTGCTTGTAATTACGTTTTTTACCATTACTTGCAGCCCTCCGTTACAGTCATATAGTAGCGGCTGTCGAGCCTGAATGAACGTGCAGCGGCGATGATACGCTCTTTTGTGACCTCACGGTATCGTTCGGACTGCTGCTTCGGGTCGATTTTGATGCCGTCGCAGAAGCGTTCAAAGTACCATGATGAATAAGATGAAGGGGTGTCACCGACAGCCGCGAGCGAATTGTCGAGCACGAGGAATGCGCTTTCAAGCTCGTCTTCGGTAACATTTCCGTTCCGTATCTCGTCGAGCTGGCGGAGTATCTCCGTCTCTGCGGCTTCGATATTGGCTTTTTCAACGCCCGAATCCACAAAAAGTGTATTTTTTGCAGGGCTGTATCTGCAAGCACAGTAGTAGCAGAGGCTGAGCCTCTCCCTGACATTGACGAACAGCTTGGACACCGGTGTTTCGCCGAGTATCGCGCTCATCACCCTCATCGCATAGATGTCGTCAGAATCGCTCTTGAATGCGAGCACGGTCTTGCACTGGTTTACGTCCATTTCCTCCGTGACCGTGACGGGTTCGGACTTCGCAGGGCTCACCGCCCTGAACGTGCATTTCTGCGAACGGCGCTCTATCGCGGAGAATTCGCGCCGGAACATCTCCGGAACAGCCTTGCTCTCCTCGGGCGCGACGTAGTATATCTCGATCTGGGCTGTGCTGAGAAGGCGAAGATACGCGGAATAAGCGCTCTCCGGCGTAACAGCCTCAGCGGAGGCGCGGGTCCCGCAGCAGGAAAACTCAGCAGGCTCGCCGGCGTAAGCGATCTCGGAAGCGCGGTCGAGCGCGTAGCCGCGCTTGTTGTTCATTTCTGCGTCGATATGGTCGAGAAGGTCATTTTTTGTGATGCGGAACGACGCTGCACTGAAAGCGCCGTCTGTGACGTCCGGCGAGAAAAGGCAGTCCCTGAAAAGGCTGAGCATCTCGCTCTCAACGTCCTCACCCTCGAGAGCGTAGCGGCTGCATATCCACGAAGCCGAAAGCCCGAGTATCTGGATATCGCCCCTTTTCCGCGAGAAGCTCCCGAGTGCGGAGCCATAGAGCGAGGAAAGCCGCTCGTTGAGTGCGGCGACCGACGGAAGAGCACTGCTTGAAGCCGAAAGCGAGCTTACGGCGAGGGAATTCGCGGCAGCGTTTTCCGGGTCGAGAGGTGTCATAAATCTGACGTATACAGAGCAGGTCTTGAATTTTTCATCGGCAACTGAGGTGAAGCCGATATTCTCGCCGAGCTCTGTCCGGTTTATTCTCATTATCTCAATTTCTCCTGTGAAATATAAATATACACATTTATTATATCACAAAGGAATTAAAAATACTATACTTTTTTCAAATTTTTTCAAAATAAGGTCTGACAAGCAAAAACACCGAGCCCGTAAGGGGAGCCCCCTCTGGCGGATTCGCAGGTTACTAAATATGAGCCGTAAGTTTACGGCTCGGTAGCCCACTTTTTCCGTTAAGGGAAGCAGCCTAAAGGGTGCCCCTTTAGCCGGTTTCGCAGGCTGCCGGGCTGTATGTTTACAGCCCGGCAGCCCACAGTTTCCGCTAAGGGAAGCACACTAATGTCGGGTTCGGTGATCGGTTTTTTATGGAAGTGACCGGAGTGCCGCTTCTGCGGCGGACATTCAGTCAGTGCGTGAGTAGAGCTTCTTGAAATCCGTCGGGGTGCAGTGCTTTATCTCCTTGAAAATGCGGTTGAATGTGGTAAGGCTCTTGAAGCCGGAGCGCATAGCTACCTCGGTAATGGGTATCTCAGGGTCGAGAAGAAGATTCTCCGCGGCACGTGTGCGGCGCGCGTTGATGTACTGGAGATATGACATCGAGTTGTACTGCTTGAAGATACGTGAGAAATGGTACTTGCTGTATCCGGCGACGTCCGCGAGCTGGTCGAGGGAAATATCATACATATAATTCGCGTCGATGTACTTCATAACAGTGCTGAATTTCTCGGAGTATTCGTCTATCTTCACATTGTCGCACGAGAGCGAGCTCTTGCTCTGCTCAAGGTGGAATTCGCGAACGGCGATGAGCAGACGTATCAGAAGAGCGTATATCTTTACGTCCGCGAGTTCGGATTTATTACCGTACATCTCAAGGATGTCGAGCATCGTCTTCTTTGCGAGCACGCTCAGCTCCTTATCGTATTCCGGCGTTATCAGCAGGGGAGCATTGAGGCTCCTCATTACCGGAGTGAGCGCGGAAACGTCTCCGAGGACGGAGTTGTCGCACTGGAAAATGAGCCTTCTGCCGGGTATCGCCGGCATACTGTGGAGCTCTCCGGGCGGGATTATCAGCACCTCGTTCTCCTTTATCGTGTATTCGGTCCCGCCTACCTTTACCTTGTAGTAGTTCTTCATCGGCATAAGTATCTCAACGGCGTTGTGCCAGTGGACAGGATATGCCTCGTTGTCGTCATTATCATAGAGAAGTATCGACCGCTCACTGTCGTATTCGACAGTTTCGTAGTCGCCTGACAGATGCTTTATCATATATCTTACCTCACCGATTATTGCGGTCACGGAGCAGACCCTCTGACTGCTCTGACCTTTATGGGAACGCAAAATGCTCCCAGTTATCCAATTATCCTTCTTACATTATATTATTTATTCCCTTTTTTGTAAATAGGACAGGCGAAAATTCGGAAGTCTGTACAAATAACAGCCGCAATTTTTGGTCATTCCGTTTCGCATAGCTGTGCAAAAGCTGTTCCGTTATCTTTCACAAAACAGTATTTCCGGAAGTATAAATATGCACTGATTTGACCTTGCGGATAACGACGAAATACAACATTTTGCTACAATTGATTTTTCGTATTGACATTTCACCAAATAGCGTGTAGAATAGAATACAGGGACTCTGTAGTTCCTATTTTACGGCATATGCAAAGAGAAAGATATTTAATCAAATGCCGTTGGTAGAACAAAATAACAGGACTTTAAAGGGTGATATAATGGTATTCAGCAGTTTGGAGTTTATTTTTTTATTCCTTCCTGCATTTATGATAGTTTACGGGGTTGTCCCGACGAAATATAAAAATGCAACGATATTCGCCGGAAGTGTCTTCTTCTACAGTATGGGCGTGCTCGAAAGACCGATATATATCGTGCTTTTCCTGCTCACGATACTCTTCAACTTCATCATCGGCGAATTCATCCAGCACTTCCGCAAGGCAGGGCGATTGTGGCTCACGCTGGGCATCATCTTCAATTTCTGGTGGCTCCTCTTCTTCAAGTACACCGGATTTGCATTCGATAACATCAATCTTCTGCTTAAAAATGACATTCCGGCGAGGGACATACTCCTCCCGATAGGCATCAGTTTCTACACCTTCCAGAACGTCTCTTACATCATCGACGTATACAGGAAGAAGGCAAAGGCTGAGACGAGTATTATCAACTACGGCGCTTACATAAGTATGTTCCCGCAGCTCATCGCAGGTCCCATCGTTAAATACGAGACCGTCGCCGCTCAGCTGAAGAAGCGCACTCATAGTATCAGGCGCGTCGAGGACGGTCTGAAGACCTTCACTATCGGTCTCGGCTACAAGGTGCTGCTCGCGAATCAGATAGGCGGTCTGTGGACGAAGATAGACCATATCGGCTATCGCAGCATTTCCACTCCGCTCGCGTGGATGGGCATAATCGCCTATTCCTTCCAGCTGTACTTCGACTTCTGCGGCTATTCGTATATGGCGATAGGCCTCGGAAAGATAATGGGCTTCGACATACCGAAGAACTTCGACCACCCCTATATGTCCACGACGATGAGCGAATTCTGGCGCAGATGGCACATCACTCTCGGTACGTGGTTCAGGGAGTACATCTACATACCGCTCGGCGGAAGCCGTGTGAAGACCTCGCTCGTTGTGCGCAACTACCTCATCGTCTGGCTGTTTACAGGTATATGGCACGGCGCGAGCTGGAACTTCATCCTGTGGGGACTCGTACTGTTCGGGCTGATAATGCTCGAAAGATTCGTTATCGGCGATTTTCTCAACAAGTACAAGATAGCCGGACACCTCTATATGGCGCTCGCGATACCGCTCACGTGGCTGCTTTTCGCGATAACCGATTTCCGCGAGCTCGGCGTCTACTTCTCAAGACTTGTGCCGGTATTCCCCGTGAAGACCTATGCGGTAATGGAAGATGACTACGTGAAATACTTCGGCATTTACTGGAAATTCTTCCTCGCAGCGTTCATTTTCTCAACGAACATACCGGAGAAGATCTACAAAAAGATAAAGGGATCTGTCTTCTGTGTGATCATTCTGCTCGTTGTGTTCTGGGCATCCGTTTACTGTATGTATATGGGAATGGATGATCCGTTTATGTATTTCAGATTCTAAGGAGACTTCAGTCATTATGGATAAATTCAAACAGTGTGCATATACTCTGCTCCTGCTGTTTACCTGCTTTATCGCTTCACCGTTCATATTCGTGAAGATATGGAAGACGAGCGCCGCTTCACAGAAGCCGGCGGTCTCGGCACCTCCCGTCGTAACAACGGCTGACAGCGGCGCACAGGCAACAACTTTGCCGGACGGTCAGGCTGCTCCGTCTGACGACACCCAGACTACAGCTGTTACCGGCGGTTCAACAGCCGCAGAAGGCTCTCAGCAGCAGGCGGAGACTACTACAGCGGCTCCTCAGCCGGACATCTTCGTTGAGAGCGACTACTCCTATTTCGACGATGCGCTCTTCATCGGTGATTCACGTACAGTCGGCATTATGGAGTACGGCGAGTTTAAAAACTCTGACTTCTTCTGCTCGGAGGGACTTGCGACAGACAAGATAAACCAGACCACTATCAACGGCAAGAGCTTCGACCAGTTCATCGACGCTAAGCAGTATGGAAAGATATACGTTATGCTCGGTATCAACGAGGTCGGCAACGACCACGAGTACGTGCTCACGTCTTACCGCGCGATAATAGAAAAGCTCAAGGTACACCAGCCTGATGCCATCATCTACATTCAGGCGAACCTTCATGTTTCCGCTTCCGCCGAGACCAACGTTATCAATAACGCCGGTATCGACGACCTCAACAGAGGTATGGCAGCTCTTGCGGACAACAAGCGCGTGTTCTATATCGACATAAACGAGCTTTACGACGACGAAAACGGATATTTCAACGCAAGCTTCACCCACGACGGTGTTCACCCGATGGGTATGTATTACACAACGTGGTGCGACTGGCTCTGCAAGAAGACCGTTCCAAAGGACGCAGCACAGTAAAAAAACAGGGAGCACCGTTCCCGTTTTCAGGATCAGAAAAATATGGGCATTTACCGCGGAGGTATTTCCGCCGGTAAATGCCCATAACGTTTTTTTGAAGAGAAAACGATAAAGGAGCTCCCTTTTATTCGTTCTTGAATTCGCTGTATTCAAATTTCGGCATAAGTCTGAGCTTGTGGAGATTGTTCCTGTGCATACGGTCGATCTTTTCCTTGAGCTCGGGCTTGTCGGAGAGGTCGGTGAGTCCGCGGATATAGCGGTCGAGCTCGGCGTAGGTGAAGCCGAGGTTTTCCTCGTCCGTCTTGCCGCAGAGACCGTCTATCGGGACCTTGTGTACGAGCTCCTTCGGCAGACCGAGATAGTCGCCTATCTGGAGCACCTCTGTGACTGTGAGGTCGGAGAGGGGAGAGAAATCTCCGGCAGCATCACCGAATTTGGTGGAATAGCCGACCCAGTCCTCGGAGAGGTTGCAGGTGTTGGCGACACGTCCGCCTACACAGGCTGCAACAGCGTAGAGAGTGGTCATCCTGATACGTGCAGGAGTGTTTATCACCGCCTGCTGAGAGGGCTCAATGTGCTTGCTGAGCTCGTTCATAAATGTGCTGACTGTGTCGCCGATGTTGATAGTATAGCTCTTTATTCCGAGGGTATCGACGAGAAGGCGGCTGTAAGCGATGTCAGCCTGCTCGCCCTGAGGCATCAGCACGCCGATGACCCTGTCCTTGCCGAGCGCCTCGACGCAGACTGCGGCAGTGAGCGAGCTGTCCTTGCCGCCTGAGATGCCGACAACGGCACAGGTCGTGGGAGAGCCGTTCTCCTCAAACCATTTTTTTACCCAGTTTATAACGTCTTTTGCGGTCTTTTCCGCATTGAATGTGTAGCTCATACTTCTTTCTCCTTATCAGTAGCTTTCATCGACGCGCACCTGACATACCTTCATGGCTGAAAGGGCGTTTTCATGGCTTTCGGGGGATACTCCGGCACAGCAGTCCGCGATGACTCTTACAGGCACCTCCGGATAGGCGGCTTTGAGTATCATAACGTTTGAGATAACGCATATATCGGTGCAGACGCCCATAACGATGAACTCGTCAACGGCTGTATCTCTTCCGATGAGGTCGGGGAGGTCGTACTTGCCGAACGTGAGTTTTTCGGCATATTTGCAGTCACTGCCGAGAGCTTTCTTTACCTCCGGGACTATCTGCCAGCCGTCGGTGCCTTTTATGCAGTGCGGCACGGGAAGATTTCTGCCTTCCTGTGTTTCTGAGTAGTTTTCGTAGTGTGTGTCGAGAGTGGCTATCACGAGCCCGTCCGGTTCAGCCCTGCGGAATTTTTTCACGGCTGCCGCGACATTTCCGGAAACGGCGGCTGTCTGCGGATTCCCGAGGACGCCGGTCGTGAAGTCGTTCTGCATATCGATGACTATGAGTGCTTTCATATTGCTGACCTCCCTGATATTTGATATGCTTAAAGTATAGCATTTCGGACGCTGTTTGTCAATGCGTCATATAAGACCGAAGTGTGCGAGGGCGTTGTAGATCCCATCCTCCATAATCGGGGTCGTGATGTACGAAACATAGGGATATATGACCTCTGCCCCTCCCATTGCGATGCTGTGTCTGACCGCCCGGAGCATCGTCAGGTCATTCGTGCTGTCACCGATAGCGTAGGTGTTTTCCCACGGAATACCGAGCTTTTCAAGTATCACGTCTATCGCGGTAGCCTTTGAGAAGCCGAGCGGAACATTTTCCCAGAAGCCGTGTCCGCGGTCTATCATTTCGTAGTTTTTGCCTATCTCACGGCGGAAACGCTCCATATCAGCACCGGGATTCTCCCATATCACGAATTTGTCGTAGATGAAATCGGGGTCAGTGACCTGACGGCTGATGTCGATGCCCTCTTCAACGAAGGAGACGAGGAAGTCTTCGAGGTCGGCGTTGCGGACCGCGGTCTTGTCGAAGAAATATCCGTCCTTGTGCTCGTAGACGGGAGTCACTCCGCATTCGCGAAGTATATCGGCGGTGCGGCGGCAGTGCTCCTGAGTGAGTCTGTTGTAGAGCAGCACCTCGCCGCCGGATTCGATATATGTACCGCAGCCGCAGATGAGCCCGTCGAAGCCGAGCTCGCGGACCTGCTGATTCACGTTGAATTCGGTCCGTCCGGTGTTTATGAATGTTAGTGAGCCTTTTTCGCGTGCTTTGGCGATAGCTGTGCGTGTGCTGTCGGGGATGAGGCGCCGGCTGTCCTCGGTAATGAGAGTGCCGTCGATGTCGAAGAAGATGATATTCTGCAAGATAGATGCTCCTTTTGTGTTATTACGATACAATTATAGAGCATTTTCTTGCCGCTTGTCAAGCAGCGTGTCGCTGCACCCAATTTCGCGCTGATACTGTTTCAAAAGCGGACATTCCATTCCGCGAACGATACAATATCGGGAACGAATCATAAAACTATGCCATTTTGCAACTCTGACCCAGCTGTCGAAGGACGGCGGAGAAGAGTCAAAAATCGGCAAAGGGAGGGAGGATGAGGGAGAGGAAAAAGAGAGTGCAGAGAGGAAAAACGTAGGGAGAAGGAGGGAGGGGAATGCCGATTTTTGTGCCAGTTTTGTTGTCCCCTCCCTCCTTTTCCCGAAGTTTGTCCTCTT
>JAFXVT010000015.1 GCA_017534835.1 Ruminococcus sp. | reverse complement strand
TTGGCAAGCCACATTCGTTAAGCTTTAGTTCCGGACCTACCACGATTACTGAACGTCCAGAATAATCTACACGCTTACCGAGAAGGTTCTGACGGAAACGTCCCTGCTTACCCTTGAGCATATCGGAGAGAGATTTGAGAGGTCTTCCTCCCGGTCCAGTAACGGAACGGCCTCTTCTGCCGTTGTCGATGAGAGCGTCAACAGCTTCCTGGAGCATACGCTTCTCGTTTCTGACGATAATGTCGGGAGCATCGAGCTCGAGCATTCTCTTGAGACGGTTGTTTCTGTTGATGACACGTCTGTAGAGGTCGTTGAGGTCGGAAGTTGCATAGCGTCCGCCGTCGAGCATTATCATAGGACGGAGATCGGGCGGTATTACGGGAACTACATCGAGCACCATCCACTCAGGCTTGTTGCCGGAGAGACGGAATGCCTCGATTATCTGGAGTCTCTTTAAGAGCTTTACCTTCTTCTGACCGGAGGGAAGTCCCACGAGCTCGTTCTTGAGGTCATCAGAAACGATCTCGATGTTGTTCTTCCACTCGATGTCAGTGAGCTCAGCGAACTTGCGGCACTCCTCGCACTCGCACTCGAGCGGATTGTTGTAGCACTCTGCGCGGCTGCTGCCGATAGAGATCTTGCCTGTTTCGATGAGTCTGTTCTTCTGTGTGTCATATCTTGCCGGGTCGTACTCGTTGAGGAGCTTCTTGATAGCCTCAGCGCCCATTTCAGCCTTGAAATCGTCGCCGTACTTATCCTGGAAGGAGAGGTACTCCTTCTCGGAGAGGAGCTGCTTCTTTACGAGCTCGGTATTGCCGGGGTCTGTAACGATGTACTTTGTGAAGTAGAGCACTTCCTCGAGGCGCTTCTGTGATACCTCGAGCACCTGTCCGATACGTGAAGGTGTGCCCTTGAAGTACCAGATATGGGATACGGGAGCTGCAAGCTCGATGTGACCCATTCTCTCGCGGCGAACTCTTGCTCTTGTTACCTCAACGCCGCAGCGGTCGCAGACCTTGCCCTTGAAGCGTATCTTCTTGAACTTACCGCAGTGGCACTCCCAGTCCTTTGTAGGTCCGAAGATCCTTTCGCAGAAAAGACCGTCTCTCTCGGGCTTCTGTGTTCTGTAATTTATAGTCTCAGGTCTTTCAACAACGCCGTAGGACCAGCTTCTGATCTGTTCGGGCGATGCAAGACCGATCTTTATTGATTCAAAAGTCGTGTTTTCCAAACTGCTACCTCCTGCAATTTATTGCCGATTCTTTACGATTGCGGACTGTTAGTCCTCGTCTCCTTCGTCACCGAGGTCAAAGCTGTCGAATACATCGTCGCCTTCCTCGTCCTCGCCGAAGTCGATATCCTCATCGTCGGAGTCTTCGTCGAAGCTGAACTCATCTTCCTTTTCGCTGTCGAAGTCGTCATCGCCGTCCTCGAAGCCGAATCCTGCCTCGCCGAGCTCGTCGTCGGAGTAGTTGGTATCGTCGGAGGTCTCCTCGTCAGCGTAGGATTCTCTTGAAGTGATCGGATCGTCGTCGAAGTTCTGCTTGAGGTCGATCTCCTCCTGATTGCTGTCGAGGACCTTGACATCGAGACAGAGCGACTGCATTTCCTTGATGAGCACCTTGAAGGACTCAGGAATGCCCGGAGTAGGAACGTTCTGACCCTTTACGATAGCCTCGTAGGTGTTTACACGTCCGATGGTATCGTCCGACTTGACGGTGAGTATCTCCTGAAGAGTATAAGCTGCGCCGTAAGCCTCGAGAGCCCATACTTCCATCTCACCGAAACGCTGTCCGCCGAACTGAGCCTTACCGCCGAGCGGCTGCTGAGTTACGAGAGCGTAAGGACCGACTGAACGTGCGTGTATCTTATCATCTACGAGGTGGTGGAGCTTGAGGTAGTACATATAGCCCACCGTTACGCGGTTATCGAACTTTTCGCCGGTACGTCCGTCGTAGAGTGTGAACTTACAATCGTCTGTGAATTCGAGAGCCTTGGGGTTGATGACCTTATCCATAGCCTTGAGCTCGAACATATCGTCCTTGTGCTCCTGAGCGTATTCGTTAGCCATCTTGAAGCACTCACGGATATCGTCCTCGTGTGCGCCGTCGAATACAGGTGTCATAATGTGCCAGCCGAGAGCCTTGCACGCCATACCGAGGTGGACCTCAAGCACCTGTCCGATGTTCATTCGTGAAGGAACACCGAGGGGGTTGAGCACGATGTCGAGCGGTGTGCCGTCGGGGAGGAAAGGCATATCCTCCTCGGGAAGTATACGTGAAACGACACCCTTGTTACCGTGACGGCCAGCCATCTTATCGCCGACGGTGATCTTACGCTTCTGAGCGATATAGCAGATAACGCGCTTGTTTACGCCTGCGCTGAGCTCGTCGCAGTTCTCGCGTGTGAACACCTTTACGTCAACGATGACGCCTGCCTCACCGTGAGGGACCTTGAGTGAATTGTCGCGGACCTCTCTTGCCTTCTCGCCGAAGATAGCGCGGAGAAGTCTCTCCTCAGCTGTGAGCTCTGTCTCGCCCTTGGGAGTAACCTTGCCGACGAGAATATCGCCTGATGTTACCTCGGAACCGATGCGGATGATACCGTTCTCGTCGAGGTTTGCGAGAGCATCGTCGCCGACGTTGGGGATATCACGTGTGATCTCCTCAGGTCCGAGCTTGGTGTCGCGGCACTCTATCTCGTATTCTTCTATATGAACAGATGTGAAAACGTCTTCTCTTACAAGGCGCTCGTTAAGGAGAACGGCGTCCTCGTAGTTGTAGCCTTCCCATGTCATAAAGCCGATGAGAGCATTCTTACCGAGTGAGATCTCGCCGTCTGCTGTAGCAGGACCGTCAGCGAGCACCTGACCCTTCTTTACCTCTTCGCCGACTGTGACGATAGGACGCTGGTTTACGCAGGTACCCTGGTTAGAGCGCTTGAACTTGACGAGCTCATACTTGTGCTCGATGCCCTCAGAGTCGATCATATGGATCTTGTCTGCATCAACATATGTTATCTTGCCATCGTATTCGGAAACTACGCATACGCCCGAATCTACGGCAGCCTTGTACTCCATACCTGTTCCTACGAAGGGACGCTCGGTCTTGAGGAGCGGAACAGCCTGACGCTGCATGTTAGAGCCCATGAGGGCACGGTTAGCGTCATCGTTCTCGAGGAACGGGATCATAGATGTAGCGACAGATACGACCATCTTAGGCGAAACGTCCATATAGTCCACCTTTTCGCGGTCAATTTCGAGTATCTGCTCGCGGTATCTTGCATTTACACGGGGTCTTGCGAACTTGCCTTCCTCAGTGAGGGGCTCGTTTGCCTGAGCGACAACGAAGTTATCCTCGGTGTCGGCTGTCATATATACTACCTCGTTGGTGACGATGCCTGTAGCCTTGTCGACCTTGCGGTAGGGAGCCTCTATGAAGCCGTACTCGTTTATTCTCGCGAATGTAGCGAGGTAGGAGATAAGTCCGATGTTAGGACCTTCAGGGGTCTCGATAGGACACATTCTTCCGTAGTGGCTGTAGTGAACGTCACGTACCTCGAATCCGGCACGGTCTCTTGAAAGACCTCCGGGACCGAGCGCGGAGAGACGTCTCTTATGTGTGAGCTCGGCAAGGGGGTTGTTCTGGTCCATGAACTGTGACAGCGGTGATGAACAGAAGAATTCCTTGATAGCCGAGGAAATGGGTCTGATATTGATAAGGGTCTGAGGAGTGAGGGTGTTCACGTCCTGTGTCTGTATGTTCATTCTCTCGCGGATACCGCGCTCCATACGTGCATAACCGATACGGAACTGGTTCTGGAGGAGCTCGCCTACAGAGCGGATACGTCTGTTGCCGAGGTGGTCGATGTCATCGACTGTACCAACGCCCTCACAGAGGTTGATGAAGTAGCTGATAGTAGCGAATATATCGTCGAGGATGATGTGCTTGGGAACGAGCTCATCAGCTCTCTTCTTGATATTCTCCTCGATCTCGTCAGCGTCAGCGGAATTCTCGAGTATCTCGCGGAGCACCTTGAAGGATACCTTCTCGTTGATGCCGTACTTCTCTGTGTCGAAATCAACATAGCCCTTGATGTCGACCATTCCGTTGCCGATTATCTTGACGTTTCTCTCAACGAAGCGTATCTGTGTCTCGCCGCGGTCGTTGGTGAAATACTCCTTTGACTCGACAGTTACGAATGCGCTGTAAACGCCTGCCTGCTCGATCTCGCAAGCCTTGTCGTAGCTTACAGTCTCGCCTGCCTCAGCCATTATCTCGCCTGTCATAGGATTGATAACGGGCTCAGAGAGCGTATGACCTGTAAGACGTGAAGCTATACCGAGCTTCTTGTTGTATTTGTATCTTCCGAAGCGGCAGAGGTCATATCTCTTTGCATCGAAGAAGAGGTTGTTGAGGTGTGTGACAGCACTCTCGACCGTAGGAGGCTCGCCGGGACGGAGCTTTTTGTATACGTCGATAAGGGCGTCGGAGTTGTTCTTGGTCTGGTCCTTCTGGAGGATAGTCTGACGGAGCCTCTCGTCCTCGCCGAAGAACTCGAATATCTCCTCATCGGAGCCGATACCGAGAGCACGGATGAAGGTAGTTATCGGTATCTTTCTGTTCTTGTCGATACGGACATAGACGATGTCGTTCGAGTCCATCTCGTACTCGAGCCATGCACCGCGGTTCGGGATAACTGTTGTATTGAACAGGTCCTTACCGGTCTTATCCTTCTCGAAGGCGTAGTAAACACCGGGCGAACGAACGAGCTGTGAAACGATAACACGCTCTGCACCGTTGATGACAAAGGTTCCGCTGTCTGTCATGAGCGGGAAATCGCCCATATAGATCTCGCTTTCGCTGACTGCGCCCGTCTCCTTGTTGCAGAGGGTAGCAGTAGCTCTCATAGCTACCTGGTACGTAGCACCTCTCGACTTGCACTCAGCGAGGGTGTACTTGGGAGTATCATCGAAGCGGTAGTCCTTGAAGTTGAGGACGAGGTTTCCGTTGTAGTCAGTGATCGCGGTCATATCGCGGAACACTTCTCTCAGTCCCTCTTCCCTGAACCACTTATACGAGTTCTTCTGCACCTCGATAAGGTTCGGCATCTCAAGAGGCTCGGTAATCTTACCGAAGCTCATTCTGACATTTTTTCCCAGCTGCTTAGGTGTAACATTCACCATAGGCGGAACCTCCTTACTATTTTTACCCCGCAGGAGCGTTCCCGCTCTGCAAGGCTGATTTCACCTTACGTATCATTTATGAAAATTTTTTGAAAAGCTATTGACAAGTCTATCGGATATATGCTATAATATCTTGCAGAATAGCGATACTTTTCCATACTGATACATTATATTAGTATAATACATTTCCGCCGCAGTGTCAAGCGGTTTTGGTAAATATCAGCAATGTTGCCGGATTTTCATATGAAACCCCGGCTTTTTTTGTCGCTTAATTCAAGGCAGCCTTCATAACAGCCAGAAGCGCTTTTTCCGGCAGCTCAGATAAATCCATCACAGCTTTGATGTGCTTCTGTTGCTATTTTCTGATAATTATGGTATAATAGTATTATTATCGCAAAAGGAGGAGATGTGCTTGTTCACAAAGGTCTCTGGTCTGGGTCTTTTCGGTCTTAATGCCTTTCCGGTAGAAGTAGAGGTAGATATAAGCCGCGGACAGCCGTGCTTCGAGATAGACGGTCTGCCCGATGCTGTTATAAAGGAGAGCCGCGACAGGATACGCGCCGCTATGCGTTCGTGCGGCATCAATTTTCCGGTCGCTTCCGTTATGGTAAACCTCGCTCCGGCAGATATGAAGAAAAGCGGCTCAGTACACGATACTGCCATACTTATGGCTATTCTCTGTGCAATGCGTATGATAGAGAAGATACCCGAGGGAACTGCCTTCATCGGCGAGCTCTCGCTGAACGGCGATGTCCGCCGCGTGAACGGTGTGCTCCCGATGGTGATGCTCGCCCGTGAGATAGGCATAAAGAGCGTTTTCGTACCCGAGGGCAACGCGCGTGAGGCATCGGTCATCTCAGGCATCGACATCTACGCCGTCCGCAATGCGGAACAGCTCATCCTCCACTTCCGCGGCGAGGAGCTGATGGCTCCGTGCGAGCACTACATACCGCCGGAGGCTGCATACAACGAAACTCTCGACTTTGCAGACGTAAAGGGTCAGCAATTCGCCAAAAAGGCGCTTGAGATAGCCGCCGCCGGAGGTCACAATGCACTGCTCATCGGCGCTCCCGGAAGCGGAAAGAGTATGCTCGCCAAGCGTATGCCTTCGATACTTCCTCCCCTCACATTCGAGGAAGCACTCGAAACAACAAAGATACACTCCATATCCGGTCTGCTCGACCCGGATACGCCTATAATCACAAAGAGACCCTTCCGTTCTCCGCACCACACTATCTCCTCAGCAGGTCTCGTCGGCGGCGGAAGTATCCCGCAGCCCGGCGAAATATCGCTCGCACACAACGGTCTTCTCTTTCTCGATGAGATAGCTGAGTTCGACCGCAGAACGCTCGAGATAATGCGTCAGCCGCTCGAGGACAGAAAGGTCACGATAGCGCGCGCCTCCGGCACTGTAACATATCCGTGTACGATAATGCTCATCGGCGCGATGAATCCGTGTCCGTGCGGATATTACGGTCACCCGACACGGAAATGCATATGCTCGATGAAGAAGGTCACCTCATACCTGTCAAAAATATCAGGTCCGCTGCTCGACCGCTTCGACCTCCACATCGACGTCGCTCCCGTCGCTTACGGCGACCTCTCCGCAAAAACCAGCGAGGAATCCTCGGCGGATATACGCAAGCGCGTAATGGCTGCAAGAGCGATACAGGAGGAGCGCTTCCGCGGCACCTCTATCACCTGCAACGCGCTCATAACTCCGAACAGACTTCAGAAAATGTGCCCGATGGACGACGGCGCAGAGACTATGATGAAGGACGTCTTCGACAAGCTCGGGCTAAGTGCAAGAGCCTACGACAGGATACTAAAGGTCGCAAGGACCATCGCCGACCTCAACAGCTGCGAGGTCATCAGCCGCCGCCACGTCGCCGCTGCCGTGCAGTACCGCAGCCTCGACCGCAAATACTGGCAGAACGGCTGAACGTTAAAACAGAGAAAAAGGAAACAATAAAAATGGCTTCAGTATTCAAAAAACTGCCTGCAAACAAGCATAATCTCGACCTCGGGCTGCTGTTTGCGGTAACATTGTGTGCGTGTATCAGCTCGATACTGATATACTCCATAGTAAAAAGCGGCATAAGCGAAAACGAGGGCGTCGGCGACAGCTACTGGCAGACGCAGCTCATCTCAATGGGGCTCGGTATCGTCGCCTCATACATCATCTCACTCATCGACTACCGCAAGCTCGTCAAGCTCTGGTGGCTGTTCGTGCCGGTGACGCTCATACTTGTCGCGCTCCCGTTCACCGCGCTCGGTTATCATCGAGAAGGTGCGGACGACCAGGGCTGGATACGTATTTTCGGCGTAAGTATGCAGCCATCGGAGATAATGAAGATAGCCTTCATACTCACCTTCAGCTACCACCTCTCGCGCGACGAGGAGGATATGAACAAGCCGCTGCATATGCTGCTGCTGCTGATACACGGTGCCGTGCCTATCGGTATCGTCGCATTGCAGGGCGACTACGGAACAGCTATCGTATTTGCGGCGATATTCGGGTTTATGCTCATTTCCGCGAAGATCTCGTGGAAGTACCTCATCGCGGCGCCCTTCGCTATCGCAGGAGCAGTTGCGGTGATGTGGTTCAACTTCCTCAGCTCATTCCATAAGCAGCGTATACTCATTCTCTTCCACCCCGGCACAGACCCCGAAAACATCGAATATCAGCAGGACCTCGGTCTAACTGCGATAAAGTCCGGCGGCATCTTCGGCAAGGGCATATTCGACGGAAAAAAGGACTACATCTACGTTCCCGAGCTCCACAACGATTTCATTTTCGCACACGTCGGACAGGTGTTCGGATTCGTCGGCTCTATCGGTATCCTCATCGTGCTCGCCTATATCGTGCTCAAGATATTCGCCGACAGCCGCATCACGCGCGACCGCCTCGGACGCTTCATCTGTATGGGCGCGTTCGGTCTGTTCTTCACGCACTGCCTGATGAATATCGGAATGGTGCTCAAGGTAGCGCCTGTTATCGGTATCCCCCTGCCCTTCCTCAGCGGCGGCGGTACGGCAATGCTTAGTATGTATGCGGTCATCGGGCTCGTGATAAGCACCTACAGTCACAGGGCTGTCGCATATAACGTATTCTACGACGAGGACGAGGAATGACACTATGAAGAAAGGATTTCTCATCGCCGGAGCTATCCTCTCCGGCGGCGGCGTGCTCGGACTCGCCGCAATAGCTCTGTATCTTATCAGCATCGCCGTCAAGCCGTCCGAATCTGTCGGGATAATCGGAGGTGCGGACGGTCCGACAGCGATATTTCTAACGGGAAGGCTCGCCTCTCCGCTTATTATGGCGCTGCTTCCGTTCGTGGTGACGATACTCATAGGTGCGGCGTTTCTGATAGTCGCACTTGTTATCCATATCAGACAGAAAAAGCCCGAGGATTGACCTCGGGCTTTTATTTTTTATTTCTTCGAGTTAATACTTTTTTTCTTGAAAAAAGGATTATATATTTTTTTGTCTTTGATACATTTATACACATAGCAGCCTGCCGCTACCAAAGCAACCGCAGCTACCCCCCCTATCAATGCGCCTGAATTCGATGAAGCATCCTCACTCATCCAAGCATCTTCGGTACTGTTATCCCCATCACTCTCCTCGTTAAGTCTTTTTAAAAACGGGTCATTTTCTTCTTCTTCCTGTTTTTTTCGTCTTCTCTCTTCCTTTAATTCTTCCATTGCTTTTTCAACAACAGAACTGTCTCCTGCTATAAGTTCGTCTATTTCATTCTGAGCATCATCATCCCATAGATCAAATTGATAAATAGGACTATTTGGTGAATCGTTAGAACCAACTCCTTGCGAACAATGTCCCTCTCCCTTTGATGTTAAGGTATACTCACCTACTCTGCCGTTCAAATAGCCGAGTTTTTTTAATAGATGCCTTATTACATAATACGATACACCATACTTTTGACCAATCCTACTTGCAGTTGTTTTGCTCATTAATAAGCCCCCCATATTAATTGCAATCAAACTATTCCTGTTCCCCGAAGGCGCGGACTGCCTTCATCATTATCGCGCACTCAAGACGCTTCTTCTCGAGCTGGCACGAGATCTTATGTGCCGACCTGATGTCGCCCATATACTGGTAGTTGTTGGCGTTGCAGCCGCCGCTGCAATAGAACTTCGCCCAGCACTTGCGGCAGTCGGGCTTGGAGTAGACGTGAGCTGCTGCAAAATCAGCCTTCATCTTCTGATCGAACGTGCCGTCGTCGATATTGCCCATTTTGTACTCGTCGATGCCTACGAACTGGTGACACGGGAAAATGTCGCCGTCAGGAGTTATAGCGACGTAGTCGTTGCCGCAGCCGCAGCCGCGGAGCCTCTTTATCGCGCACGGTCCCTGGTCGAGGTCGAGCATGAAGTGGAAGAAGTTGAACTTCTTGCCCTGCTTTTCGTTGTCGATTATCTTCTTTGCGAGCACCTCGTACTCCTTGAATACAGCCGGGAGCTCCTTCTCGGTGAGCGCATACTCGTCGGAATCTCCTACGACAGGCTCAATTGAGATCTGGTCAAATCCGGCATCATAGAGCGAGAAAACGTCGTTGGAGAAATCGAGGTTCTTCTTTGTGAAGGTGCCGCGGACATAGTATTCCTTGTCACCTCTGCCCTCAACGAGCTTCTTATACTTTGGCATTATTATGTCATAGCAGCCCTGTCCGTTCGGGAGAACGCGGAAGAAATCGTTTACTTCCTTTCTGCCGTCGATCGAGAGCACGACATTTGACATCTCTCTGTTGATGAAATCTATCTTTTCATCGTCAAGGAGCAGACCGTTCGTGGTGATAGTGAAGCGGAACTTCTTGCCATATTCAGCCTCGCGCGAGCGTGCGTACTCGACGACCTGCTTTACAACGCCCCAGTTCATCAGCGGCTCACCGCCGAAGAAATCGAGCTCGAGGTTCGGACGGTCGCCGGAATTTTCGAGAAGGAAGTCGATCGCGTGCTTTCCTGTCTCGAAGGACATAAGCTTGCGTCCCTTGCCGAAATCGCCTGTCGAAGCAAAGCAGTATTTACATCTGAGCTGACAGTCGTGTGCTATATTCAGGCACATCGCTTTTACCGGCGAAGCTACAGAATACTTAGCATATTTCTCATAGTCGCCCTCGGAGAAGAGTATCTTGTCGTTGTACAGCTCGACTATCTCCTGATAGCAGGACTCGATATCCTCGGGAGTATACGAACGCGAGAGCTTCTCAACGACCTTCGTGGGACATTTATCTTCAAAAGGCGGCTCAACGTTGTCGAGTAGGTCATATGTGAGCTCGTCGACGATATGTACTCCGCCGCTGTTTACGTCAAGAACGATGTTGAATCCGTTCAGCTTGTATTTATGTATCATAATATACCTCTCTTTTCAAGCGGCTCATGCCGTTAATAAAAAATTCGAGGCAGCATTCGCATACTGCCTCACAACAAGTCTTGAAAGAGTTTCAGCTTATCTCTCGCACTTCTGGTTTGCTACTGTGCAAGAAGTCTTGCAAGCAGACTGACATGAAGCCTGGCACTTGCCGCAGCCGCCCTTCTTAGCGGATTCCTTGAGATTAGCCTTGTTGATTGTCTGAATGTGTTTCATGTTCTTATCCTCCTGATCATAGCAATATCGTTATTGCTCCTTTTTATATATTAACGTTATTATACCACAGCTCCCGTGAAATTTCAATAGGGTTTTTGTCCTATTCTGCATTTTTGTTTATTTTTGACAAGAGAGCTGTTGATTCGATATAAAAACAGCACAAATGCATTCCCTTATATATACCCTTATATGTCATCAAAATGCTATTTCTGCAAGATCAGTTGACATACCGCATGGTATGATATATTATAATAGCAGTTAAAATATAAAAATATCTCGGAGATATGGGAGTTTTGCTCCTCTGCAAAGACTAATATACAGAAAGCAGTGAGGGGAGCCCTCGGGCGGTTTCGCATATAAAACCGCATAAAAGCTGCATCAAGGAGGATAAACGAATGGAAAACGGTGCAAGTAGCTACCGCCGTTTTCTGTCGGGGGAAAAGGAAGGTCTGTCCGAGATAATACGCGCGTACAACGACGGACTTATACTCTATATCAACAGTCTTGTCCACAATCTGAGCGCCGCCGAGGAGCTCACTGCGGATGTTTTCGCCGAGCTCATCGCCAAAAAGCCGCGCTATTCAGGCAGGAGCACGTTCAAGACATGGCTGTTCGCGATAGCGCGGAATATCGCCGTTGACTACATCAAGCGCATCTCGCGGCTTTCCGATACCCCGATAGACGATATGTACGGGATAAATGACGGCTCAGACCTCGAAAAGAGGTACGTCGCAGAGGAGCAGAAGCTCACGCTGCGAAAGGCTGTCTCGGAGCTGAACCCCGATTACAGCCAGGTGCTTTACCTGGTGTATTTCGAGGATTTCTCCAATCCCGAAGCGGCAGAGATAATGAAAAAGTCAAAGCGGCAGATAGAAAAGCTGCTGTATAACGCCAAGCAGGCACTAAAGAAAAAACTGGAAAAGGAGGGATTCGTGTATGAGGACTTATGATGAGCAGGAAAAACGCGCATACGAAAAGGCTGAGCTCCTGCTCGCAGAGAAAAAACTCCGCAGAGCTGTGATGATACGCCGTTCGGCAGCTGTCACAGCCGGTGCAGCCGCAGTCATCGGCGTCGGACTTGCTACATTTGTGCTCAGACCTCCGAAGAAGCCCTCGCCGTACAGCTCCGGTATCATCACAGATACTACCGTAACGGTCGCCGGAACGCTCAATGAGCCCACGGAACAGCCGACCTCCGATACAGCTGCAAATACAGAGCCTGCAACATCAGCCGTCACAGACGCTCAGAGCACCTCTGCTCCGGCTCTGACTACAAAAAGGACCGACACAGACTCAACGACCTCAGCTCAGACCACCGCAAGGACTCAGTCCGGTACGGCTTCGGCTCAGACAACAACTCCCTCACTCACGGGATCACTCACGTCAACGCCGCACATCACGGCGCATACGACCACATTCACAAAAATAAACATCACCACGACCACATCAGCCGCCGTCACAAGACCATCCGGCGGCACAACCACTACCCAAAAAAAGGCTCCATTGCTGCCGGGAACTACTACTACAGCGGCAGGAACAACTGCGACCTATCATCCGTCGTCAGGAGAAGTCACCTACAAGGATATGCTGAACCGCGAATTCAACGCATTTGCACCGTTCGGCAGCAAGATATACCACAACAGATGCGACCTCGCCCCGGAAAATGTCGGCTCGCATATCACGGACATAACGCTCGTTCCGAAGAATGTTTTCGTGAATGAGCTGCCGTCACAGGTGAACGCGCAGATATACGAAGTAAAGGGTATCGCTCCGGAATGGGCTGCGGCAGTACGCTTCGCGGATACCGACAGCTTCCGCGTACTGTGGAACAGCGAGGCCGAGCCGGCAGCTCTCGGCGACATCATCGAAGGTCTTGACCTGAAAAACACTATGGAAGTGGCATACGCTGCTCACGGCAGCGACAGATACGCTATAGACAGTGAGAAGGTGTGGGAGCTCCTGCTCGCTGACGGTGACATCGCCGCCGGAAGCGGCAACTCCACCGCCTGGTTTGAGCACAGAGTAGTATTGGATATACCGCTCGTCTCAGTCGGGGGAGTGTTCTTCGGAGTAAACGAAAACGGCTCTCTTCTGACGAATATATGCGGTAATAAGTTACAAACCTTCTACATTGGCAAAGAAAATGCACAGAAGTTCATCGAATATATGATGAACTGCCCGAAAACTGAATGAAACGGAGGGATCATTATGATGAAAAAGACTATGTTAAGAGCTGCTGCGGCTGCACTTACAGCGGCAATGCTCGCGCCTGTCACGGCAAATGCGCTGGATCCGCTGAATACTGCGCTCGATTTTGAAGTCCCCGAGGACTACATCCCCATCAGCAACGGCGAATTTCTCGAAAAGCATATGAACTATTACATCGTCGGCAATGAGTCCCGGTTCTATGCTGCACCCGACGGCACGCGCATAATCGGAGTGAAGGCTTTTCGCGGCAAAACAACTGTTTTCAAGCTCGCGGAGGGCGTTACACCGGACGACATTTCCGCTGCTATAAGCGAGCTTTATGAGGAGGGCAGCAGCTACGGCGACTATCTGCACGGCGGACGCTTCAAAACGCTGAACGGTATCACATACGCTGCCATTCCGCTCACGAATGAACAGGCTGTTCAGTTCTGCGAGCTTTTCAAGGAGAAAGGTCTCATAACGAGCTGCACTATACAGTCTGAGCTCCAGAAAGCACAGGAGATCTTCACAAACGGTATCGGCTTCTACGAGCTCACAACATATGACATCGAGACAATGGAAAGAGTTCCGACAGAGAGCCTGATAAAACCGGTCATCGAGAGTGAGCTCCCCGGCTTTACGCTCGAGGAGGTCTCCGGACACAGCGCAATGTATCCGAATATCAGCCGTGACTATCTCGTAGTCGTTCCGCCGGAGGGGGCTGACATCTCCGAGCAGATAAGGGCTGCCGAGAAGATATACGCTGCAACGGGACTGAGCATAGCAGGTGAAACTGTCCACGTCAAGGCTTCAAAGGCGTCTGTCGATGTTCTCAACGCAGTAAATGGCGACGCGAACAACGACAGGAGCGTGACTGTTGCCGATGCGGTCGCTATCCTGCAATCCATCGCAAACAAGGACAAGTACGCACTCACGCCTCAGGGCAGCTTCAACGCCGACATTGCCGGCAATTATGACGGCGTGACCGCGAATGACGCACTTGCGATACAGAAGCTCGATTCTGAACGCTGACCTTTAGACAGCACCCTCTGAATATCACATCTGAACAGGTGTTCGACATTATCCTCTTTATTACCGGAACAGCGGCACAGGGAAGCTTCCCTGTGCCGCTGTTCTTCATTCATCAAGCTCTATCAATGTCTCAAAATCAGCATCTATCTGCTGCTTCAGCTGATCTATCTCGGCGCATTTGCTGCTCATCAGCTCATAGTCGGAATAGACCTCCTCTTTGCCTATCTCCTCGGTCAGAGCGTCTATACGCGCCTGCAATTCGTCTATTTCCTTCTCAAGACGGCGCATCTCGTTCTTGCGCGCGGCATCTGCGCTGCGCTGCTGCTTTGTGCGGTAATTCCGCTCATTCTTCTCCTTTGCAGCCTCTGCTGCCTTTGCAAATTTCGCCGCGTCCGCGATACGCTTCTCCTCTGCCTGCTCGTCACGGAGCACTTCAAGGTACTTATTGAAGCCGTAGTTGTGCTCGCGGAAGCCGCCGTCAGTCAGCTCGATGAGTCTGTCGGCTATCCTGCTGAGCAGGTAGCGGTCGTGCGAAACGAATATCACAGTTCCCGTATATTCGGCAAGCGCCTCCTCGATGACCTCCTTTGAGGCGAGATCGAGGTGGTTGGTCGGCTCGTCGAGGATCAGGACGTTTCCGTGCTCCTGCATCATTATCGCGAAGCAGAGCTTTGCACGCTCGCCGCCGCTGATGACTCCGGTCTCCTTGAACACGTTCTCGCCTGTGAAACGCACCTGCGCGAGCAGATTGCGCACCTCAAGGTCCGAGAGCGACGGGTAACGGCTGTGAAGCTCCTCCATTACAGTGAGCTCGCGGTTGAGATTGGTGCTCTCCTGCTCAAAGTAAGAGATCTTTATATTGCTGTTCCAGCGGACGATGCCCTTGTGCGGGAGCTTTTCCTGTATTATTTTCAGAAGGGTCGATTTTCCGATGCCATTATCTCCGATTATTCCGAGCTTCTCGCCGCGGCGGACCTCAAAGCTTATCTCATCCACGAGGGTCCTGCGCTCTGGACCCTCACCGACTGAGATGTCCACGCCCTTCACCTTCAGCACGTCGAGCGGCGGCTCTACGGGATACGTGAAGCTTATCCGCGCACGCCGTGTATCGTGTACCGGCTTCTCGACCGGCTCTATCTTTTCGAGCTGTTTGCGGCGGCTCTGAGCCATTTTCGTGGTCGAAGCACGGACAAGGTTCCGCGCGACGTAGTCCTCCATTTTCGCTATCTGCTTCTGCTGCTGGATAAACTCCTTCTCACGGCGTGCGTCGTTCTCCTCGCGCTGGCGGATAAACGCCGAATAATTGCCTTTATAGCGCGTGAGCCTGCCGTGCTCTATCTCACATATCGAGGTGCAGAGGCGGTCGAGGAAATAGCGGTCGTGCGAGACGATGAGGACTGCTCCGCGGTAGCTCCTGAGATAGTCCTCGAGCCACATTATCGTTTTGAAGTCGAGGTGGTTGGTGGGCTCGTCGAGAATGAGAAGATTCGGCTCCTCAAGAAGCAGCTTTGATATACAGAGCCGCGTCTTTTCGCCTCCGCTGAAGCCGGAGACCTCGCGGCTGAGCTCCTCCTCTGTGAAGCCCATTCCGCTCAGGATAGTACGTATCCTGACATCGGTGTTGTAGCCGTCGTTCGCCTCTACCCACGAGGAGAGCTGCTGATACTCATCGGCAGCAGAATCGTCGCCTGCCTCGATCTCCCGCTCTATCTCGCGCAGACGATCTATCGCGTTGTGGAGCGGCTCGAACACCTTCTGCATCTCAGCCATAACTGTGCTCTCGGAATCGAGACCGCCCATCTGTTCGAGATAGCCGATGCTCGTCTTGCCGGCAAAGGAGACGATACCGTCCTTTTCGGTGAAGCGGTCGGGCTCGACTGAGCCTGTGAGAATTTTCAGAAGTGTCGATTTTCCGCAGCCGTTGTTGCCGACGAGACCTATCCTGTCGTTCTCATCTATTGTCAGCGAGATGCCGCTGAGCACCTGTACGCCGTTGTAGAATTTATTTATATTAGTCAGGCTTGCAAGCATAAAATCTTCCTTTTCAGTAAATATAAGCTTATTGTACCATATATTCCGCAAAAAAGCAACAGGCGGCGCGGCAGCGTGGCAGCGTGTCGCTGCACCCAATTTCGCGCTGATACTGTTTCAAAAGCGGACATTCCATTCCACGAACGATAAACTACCGGGAAACATAGCACAAAACTATCTGATTTCAGGCATCAAACCCAGCCGGCTTCGCGCTGATAATAATTCTAAAACGGAGGTATTTCTCCGCGACCGATACAATATCGGGAACTAATCATAAAACTATGCCATTTTGCAACTCTGACCCAGCCGTCGAAGGACGGCGGAGAAGGGGCAAAAGTCGGCGAGAGGGGGTAGGAGAGGAAGGGGGAGCGCGAGGGGGAAACGTAGGCAGGGGGAGAGTG
>JAFXVT010000014.1 GCA_017534835.1 Ruminococcus sp. | reverse complement strand
TGCTGTTGCAGCTGTAGTATGCTTTGAAATGTACAATTTCTGGAATATATAAAAACAGCGGCATTCGGAATGAGTGCCGCTGTTTTCCCTATTCAGTTTGATATTGCTTTTTTCTTCGTTAAGCAACGTGAGCTTTGAGGAGGGACCCTTTTTCAAAAGGGTCCTCCTCAATAAATGGTGGTGGACACTGAACAGCAGCAGAAGTAAGAGAGAGGTGAGGAAAGTGGAGATACGGGGAGCTGTGCTGGCGGTATGCGCGGTTGCGGCGGCGAGGTATCTTGTCGGGCAGGCGTCGGGTAGCCTGAAAATGCGCGGACAGCTAAAAATGATACTGGACATACTTCTCGCGCTTGCGATAACTGCGCCTTTTGCCCGTGGATTCGCGGAATTCGAGCTTCCGGACATCACAGTTTACGAGCAGCCGGACTACAGCTATGCGGAGGCGATGGCAGATCGTGCGCTCGCTCAGCAGACAGCGGAGAACGTGTGCGACATACTCTCGGAGCAGCTCAGTGCTGCCGGGATAGACTGCGGAAAAATTTCCGCAGAGGTTAATATTTCGCAGGACGGGAGCATATCTATTAACAGGGTGGCGGTCATAACGGAGGACATCGGACGTGCGGCGGAGCTTATCCGTGGCACGCTCGGCGAGGAAACGGAGGTCGTGAATGAAGGTGATCAGTAGGCTTGGTGAGCTGCTCGGCAGCAAAAGGTCGGCGATAGCGGTGACTGCGCTCGGGACGGTCGGGCTGCTTCTGATACTAATATCAACATTTCTGCCGGACAAGAAGCAGTCTGCGGCGAAGCTCCCCGAACCTGCGGCGCAGGAACAGGCGAGCTACTGCCGCGAAACTGAGGAGCGTCTGCGCGGCTTTCTCAGGCGGATAGAGGGAGCCGGCGACGTTGAGGTCTATCTCACAGTCGGGACGGGCGAGCGCTATGTCTACGCAGCCGAGGGCAGGCGAAGCAGTCAGGAAAACAGAACGGAGGAGGAGAAAAAGTATGTTATGACCGGCGGGAGCGGCAGCCGTGAGCCGCTTATCGAAACTGTCGAGGCACCGTCTGTGACGGGCGCGGTCGTCGCGTGCAGCGGCTGCGGAGACCCCGTGGTCGAGGAGCGTATCTACAGGGCAGTTTCGGCTGCGCTGGGTATCCCGACCTCGAAAATTTACGTAACTAAGATGAAATGAGGAGCAAATTATGAAAAAACCAGCAATCATCATCGGAAAAAAGCAGATAATAATGACTTGTCTCACACTTATCCTTGCGATAGCGGTGTACATAAACTACACGACAGCGCCGAAATTCACGAAGGACGGCGAATCTGTGAAGGTCGCGGAGATGGGGGAGAGTGTGAGCTACGGCGATACGGAATTCGTGAACGCGACTCCGGAGAAGGAGGCAGCTCCGGCAGCGGACTACTTTGCTCAGGCGAGACTTGACCGTATGAACGGACGCGACGAGGCAGTACAGACCTTGCAGACGATAATGGGCGGCGGAGACCTCACCGAGAGCGAAATGGTCGTGAATGCGCTCGATGCGGTGGAGGTGTCGAAGCTCATCGAGTCCGAGGGGACGATAGAATCTCTCGTAAAGGCGCAGGGCTTCGAGGACTGTGTTGCCTATCTTGACGGTGAATCCGCGAAGGTGGTAGTAAAGACAAACGGACTCGACAAGGCGCAGGCAGCCGCTATCAAGGACATTATCCTCGGCGAGACAGAAGTTTCTTCAGAAAATATAAGAATTTTTGAGGTAAAGTAGTTGAACATTCTGAATTTTTTTGGTATAATATAAAAGTAAGAGTGTCTATGCTGTTTTGATTAAAAGTTACACTCAAATCTTCAGAAAACGGAGGTACAAAAATGGCAGAAGTCAAAAAGAGCGCTCAGAGCAAGCTCAATATCTCGGAAGACGTTATCGTCACCGTCGCGAGACTTGCCGCCCTTGAGGTAAAGGGAGTGGCAGGTCTTGACGGCGAGATAACAAAGATGAGCAAGCTCAGAAAGAACGGACCCATAACCGTTGGCGTTATCGGTGATGTTGCTGCTCTGGATATAAAGATAAAGGTCAAAAACGGCTATAAATGCACATCTGTTGCAGAAGAGGTGCAGAGTGCCGTTAAAGAGGACGTGCAGAATATGACGGGCGTTGCAGTCGCAAGAGTGAACGTCAGCATATGCGGCGTTGAATTTGAATAAAAGGGAGAGATGAAATGTCACGAAGAGAAGTGAGAGACAGCGCGTTCAAGCTCGTTTTTGAACAGCTTCTGCGCGATGATGACATACAGGAGCTCTATGATATAGCTGAGGAGATAGACGAGATAACGGTCAATGACGAGGTAAAGCAGCTCGTTGACGGTACACTCGCTCATGCAGAGGAGCTCGACGGTATTATCGAAAACTACAGCCGCTCAAGAAAGCTTTCACGTATTTCCAAGCTCAACCACGCCATTCTCAGGATAGCGCTGTTTGAGTGCCTTTACGATGATGCCACACCGATGAATGCGGCTATCAGCGAGGCTGTGAAGCTCGCGATGACCTACACCTACAAGGAGGACGCCTCCTTCATCAACGGCGTTCTCGGAGCCTTCTCCCGCGAACACGGCGGCGAGGACGATAATGCCTGATTTCATCGGGCTGGATACCAGCAATTACACGACCTCTGTCGCGGTCTACATAAGCGGCGAGGACCGTATCGTACAGCGGAAAAGGCTGCTCCCCGTCAAGGAGGGCGAGCTCGGTCTGAGACAGAGCGACGCCGTTTTCCACCACACAAAGCAGCTCCCTGAGCTCATCGAGGAGCTCTGCCGCGAGCACCGTCCGGAGAATGTCGGAGCTGTGACTGCTTCGTCGAGACCGCGGTGCATCGAGGGCTCGTATATGCCGTGCTTTCTCGTCGGAGAGGGATACGCAAGAGCATTTTCGGCGGCATCGGGAACTGAGCTGTTTACCACCTCTCATCAGGTGGGACATATCCTCGCAGCGCTGTTTTCGGCGAAAAAGCTCGCACTCGTGAACGAGCGGTTCATCGCGTTCCACGTCAGCGGCGGAACTACCGACTGCCTGCTGTGCGAGCCCGACAGCGAGAATATCATAAGCATCACCGAGGCTGGCACCTCCCTCGACCTCAAAGCCGGACAGGCTGTGGACAGGGCAGGAGTTATGCTCGGACTGCGGTTTCCGTGCGGCGCTGAGCTCGAAAAGCTCGCCGTGAATGCGGACAGGACGTACAAGGTCAAGCCCGTTATCAGAGACGGCAGCTGCTGCCTTTCGGGAGTTGAGAACAAGTGTCGGGAAATGCTGAAAAACGGCGAAAAGCCGGAAAATATCGCGAGATATTGTCTCGATTTCGTGGCGGAGACTATCGCTGCGATGACTAAAGCTGCACAGGAGAAGTATGGCAGACTGCCGCTCCTCTTCGCAGGCGGAGTTATGTCGGACAGGCTCATACGTGACAGGCTGCTTGCACAATTCTCCGATGCGTCCTTCGCGGCGCCGGAATTCTCGTGCGACAACGCCGCAGGTGCCGCGATATTCGGCTATCTTAAACGGGCAGGTGAGAACTGATGCCGGTCATAACGGTCACACAGGTCAACAGATATATCGGCTCAAAGCTCAAGGGCGACAGGCTGCTTCAGGGGATAATGGTGAAGGGCGAGATCTCGAATTTTGTCCGTCATTTCCGCAGCGGACACTGCTATTTTTCGCTGAAGGACAGCGAGAGCTCGATAAAGACTGTCATGTTCGCAGGAGCGGCTTCGCGGCTGAGATTCCAGCCGGAGGACGGTATGTCCGTCATCGTTTCGGGCAGCATATCGGTCTTTGAGCGCGACGGAGCATATCAGCTCTACGCGAATGATATTATCCCCGAGGGCGCGGGCAAGGCGAGCGTCGAGCTTGAGCAGCTGAAGAAGAAGCTCGAAAAGGAGGGCATCTTCGCAGCCGCGCACAAGCGTCCGCTCCCGGGAATGCCGCGTAAGATAGGCGCTGTTACATCACTCAGCGGCGCGGCGATACGCGATATAATAAATGTTCTCACGCGGCGGTATCCGCTGTGTGAGCTGTACGCTGTGAATGCGCTCGTGCAGGGCGAGGGAGCTCCCGAGTCGATATGCAGGGGCATTCTCAGGGCAGAAAATGCAGGCTGTGATGTGCTCATCGTCGGGCGCGGAGGCGGTTCAGCCGAGGACCTCGGCGCGTTCAACTCCGAACAGGTAGCGAGAGCTATTTACGGCTGCAAGGTGCCGGTCATTTCGGCAGTCGGGCACGAGGTCGATTTCACTATCGCTGACCTCGCAGCTGATATGCGCGCACCTACACCGTCCGCGGCGGCGGAGCTCGCTGCACCGGACATATCTTCCATAAGAGAGAGCGTTGATACGCTCGTAAGGAGGGCGGAAAGGGCTGCAAAAGCCGCATATGTCCGCTCGTCTGACAGATTTACGGCAATGAATGCAAGGCTTGCGGCGCAGTCACCGGAGAACAGACTGAATGTCATTGGGGGAAAGCTCGACGGTATCGACAGCCGGCTCGAAACGGCGTTCATTCGTCTGCTCGACAGGCGCAGTGCAGAGCTCGGCGAGAAGATAGCGCGGCTCGAGGCACTCAGTCCGCTGAAGGTGCTCGCGAGAGGATATTCGCTCGTATACAGCGGCGATGAGCTCGTCCGGAGCTCGGATATGCTGTCCGAGGGCGACAGTGTAACTCTCAGGTTCGACAGCGGCGGAGCTGAAGCTAAGATAACGAAAAAATGGTGAATACTATGGAACAGAATGCAAGCTTTGAGGAAAACCTGAAAACGCTCAGCGGCATCGTCGCAGAGCTTGAAAAAGGCGATATACCACTTGAAAAGGCAGTCGGTCTGTTCGGCGACGGAGTAAAGCTCTCAGCCGTTTGCAGAAAGCAGCTCGACGAAGCAAGAATAAAAATTACGGAGGATGACGGAACTGCACCGTCGAAAGAAGAAAATGAGTAACTTTGAAGAAAAAATGGACAAGTACCAGAAGCTCACCGATGAAAAGGTGTTCCGCTATAACAACTACAGCAACGACAACCGTCCGCAGATGATGCTTATCGACGCTATGAACTATTCGCTCAAGGGCGGCAAGCGCATCAGACCCGTTCTCGTATACGCATTCTGCGAGGCTCTCGGCGGAAATATCGAATACGCATCAGCTCCGGCTTGCGCTGTTGAGATGATACATACCTCCGCCTTCATCCACGACGACCTTCCCACCCTCGACAATGACGATGTCCGCCGCGGCAAGGAAGCGAGCCACAAGAAGTTCGGCGAGCCTCTTGCCATACTCGCCGGCGATGCTCTTTCCGTACTTCCCTTCGAGGTCATCGCTGACGCCAATGAGCTCACAGCTGACCAGAAGGTGCTCATAATCTCCGTTCTCGCAAACTCTGTCGGCAGAGATGGTATGATAGGCGGTCAGGTCATCGACATCGAGAGCCGCGCGCGTGAGGACATCACCGAGGAAGAGATAATCAATATGTACCGCTGCAAGAAGGGTCAGCTCATTGCTGTATCCTGCGTTATCGGTGCTATCTGTGCCGAGGCAGGCACCGAGAGCCTCAGAGGAGCTGCCGAGTTCGGTCTCCGTCTCGGACTTGCCTACCAGCTCGTAGATGATATTCTCGACGCAAACGAGGGCAAGAAGACCGACAATGCCTCTATCGTGACACTCTACGGAGTCGATAAAGCACGTGAAATGGCTGAAAAGTACACAGCAGAGGCTCTTGAGTGGGTGGATAATATAGATGACGACGGATTCCTGAAGGACCTCACTCAGTATCTTCTTGACCGTACAAAATAAAAAGGAGCTGCGGAGCGCGGCTCCGCTAAGATAAAATGAACGAATTAAAAAATGACGGTATCAGGGTGACGCTCTCGGATCTTGAGCTGCCCGGCGACCTGAAGTCGCTGACCTTGCAGCAGTGCAAGTACCTTTGCACCGATATTCGCAATCTGCTCATATCCTCGGTCTCCAGGACCGGAGGTCACCTTGCTTCCAACCTCGGTGTTGTCGAGCTCACAATGGCTATACACCGCAATTTCGACTCGCCGAACGACAAAATAGTCTGGGACGTCGGACATCAGTCTTACGTCCATAAGATCCTTACCGGACGCGCTGACCAACTCGGCTCGCTTCGTCAGGAGAACGGTATTTCCGGTTTCCCGAAGCCGGAGGAGTCAGTCCATGATTCCTTCATCGCCGGACACAGCAGCACATCTCTCTCCGTTGCCTGCGGTATCGCTGAGGCTATGAAGCTTCAGGGCAGGGACAACTATGCTGTTGCGGTCATCGGCGACGGTGCGATGACGGGCGGTATGGTCTATGAGGCGATGAACAACTGCTGCTGCAAGGAAGACAGCAACCTCATCGTTATCCTCAACGACAACAATATGTCCATTTCCAAAAGCGTGGGAGCTCTCGGAAAGTACCTCACATCGCTGAGAAATTCCGAGAAATATCTCGATACCAAGCGAAAGGTAGAGAAGAATCTCAATCAGATACCCGTTGTCGGAATGAAGATGGCAAAGGGTATGAAATACGCGAAGGACGCCATAAAATCGACCATTCTCGAGCGCACGATGTTCGAGGATATGGGCTTCATCTACCTCGGACCGATAAACGGTCACAGCCTCACCGAGCTCGAGCAGGTGATGCATATGGCGAAGTCCTACCATAAGCCTGTGTTCATACACGTAAAGACAACGAAGGGCAAGGGCTATCTCCCGGCGGAGAAGAATCCGGGCGAATACCACGGTATATCGCGGTTCGACATCGAGACCGGCAACCCAGAGGTAGCGGCAAAGGACAGCTACTCTACAGCATTCGGAAAGGAGCTTGTCGAGCTTGCGGAGGCTGACGAGAGGATATGCGCTATCACCGCTGCTATGAAGTACGGAACAGGTCTGCAATTCTTCGGCAAGCGCTTCCCGGAGCGATTCTACGACGTAGGCATTGCCGAGCAGCACGCCGTAACGTTCGCCGGAGGTCTCGCTTCAATGGGACAGATACCGGTATTTGCCGTGTATTCGACCTTCCTTCAGCGCGCATACGACCAGCTCATACACGATGTCTCGATAGGTAAGCTGCACGTCGTTCTCGGCGTGGACAGAGCAGGCATCGTCGGCGAGGACGGCGAGACTCATCAGGGACTATTCGATGTCGCTATGCTGACCTCTATCCCGAATACGGTCATCTACTCGCCCTCGTGCTATGAGGAGCTGAGACTGTGTATGAAGAAGGCTATATACGCGAATAAGGGGCTCGCGGCGGTGCGCTATCCGCGCGGTGCCGAGGACGTTTCCTTCAACAGGGACGTGATTAGCACCGAGCACGTGTTCAACAGACACAGCGGCAGCGATACCCTCATCATCACCTACGGAAGGCTCTACAACGAGGCTTACAAGGCTCAGAGCCTGCTCACTGAGCGCGGCGTGAAAAGTGATATACTGAAGCTGACGAAAATATTTCCCATTGCCCGCGATATTATCCGCGAGATAAAGGATTACAGGCACATCGTTTTCTTTGAGGAGGCGGAGCGTCAGGGCGGCATCTCGGAGAAATTCGGCGACCTTCTTATGGAAGAGGGCTACACTGGCGACTACAGCCGCGTGACTGCCGACGGCTTCATCAAGCAGGCATCGGTAAAGTCCGCACTCAGCAAGCTCGGACTTACCTCGGATAAAATGGCAGACTACGTCTGTCGCAGGAGCTTGGAAGATGGCAAGGCTTGATTCCGAGCTCGTGACGCGCGGTATCGCGAGAAGCCGCGAACGCGCAAAGGAAATGATAAAGTCGGGCGCGGTGACCGTGAACGGCAGAGCCGCAAAAAAAGCCTCAGACGAGGTCACGCCCGACGATGTGATAGAGTCATCGGAGCAGGAGCTCTACGTTGGCAGGGGAGCGCTCAAGCTCGAAAAGGCGGCGCAGACCTTCGGGCTCGGATTCAGCGGCAGGGTCTGCCTCGACATCGGCGCCTCGACCGGCGGATTCACCGAATATATGCTGCTGCACGGAGCTGAGCGCGTGTTTGCGGTCGATGTCGGACACGGACAGCTCGCGGCTCCTCTCCGGAGCGACAGCCGCGTCGTGAATATGGAGGGGACGGATATACGCAATGTCACAACAGACGACATCGGCGGCTTTGCGGACATTATCAGCGTTGACGTTTCGTTCATCTCGCTCACGCTCGTACTGCCGAAGGTGCAGGAGCTGCTGAGTTCTGACGGAAGTGCGGCTGTGCTCATAAAGCCGCAGTTTGAAGCCGGACGCAGCGACATCGGCAAGCGCGGCATCGTGAAGGACAGGCGTGTCCACGAGCGGATCCTCGGCGAGATCGACAGCTTTGCACGGCTCATCGGACTTGCTCCGGTGAGCTACACGTTTTCGCCTGTGAAGGGCGGGAGCGGCAATATCGAATATCTCGTGCTGCTCAGAAAAAATGCGGAGGCTCCGGCGTCCTGTGACCTGAAAAAGGTCGTGGACGAGGCGTTCGCGGCGCTGTAAAATGCGGCGCTCCGGCGGCAGGGGAGCTGTATCACTTTCCGGGAGGGAAATATGAAAGCTGTACTTTATCCGAATTTTCAGAAGAAAAATGCACTCAGCTGTGCCCGTGAGACCTGCGATGTCCTCAACAGGGCAGGTGCCGAGGTCTGCGTGAGCGGCAGGTTCCGTGCGGATTTCGAGGACAAGGGCTTCGTCACCTTCGAGGAGATAGAGACCTCCGCGCGGACTGCCGACATCGTTATCGCCATCGGCGGCGACGGTACTATCCTTCGCTGCGCGAAGCACCTTATGGGAACAGATACGAAAATGCTCGGCATAAATACCGGAACGCTCGGATTTATGGCAGGTCTTGAGGCGGACCAGCTCGACAAGCTCGCGCTGCTGACGACCGGAGATTACACCGTTTCCGAGCGTATGACGATAGACGTCGTGATGAAGGGCGGCGACGGCGAGGTGACCTACACCGCGCTCAATGAGGTCTCCGGACGCTCGGCAGGGTTCAGGATAAGCGATTTCGACGTGTGCTCGGACGGCTATCTCATCGGCAGATACAGGGCAGACGGAGTTCTGTTCAGTACGCCCTCCGGCTCGACTGCGTATGCTCTCTCGGCAGGCGGACCCGTTATCGAGCCCGACCTCGAATGCATCGAAATGACGCTTATCTGTCCGCATTCGCTGTTCTCGCGTGCGACTCTCTTCTCAGCCGACAGACGGCTCACCCTCACCGACCGCACCTCCCGTGACCGCATCGTCATCAGCGTCGATGGCGAGATAAAGCGCGAGCTCGCAGAGGGCGAATCCATCGAGATAATGAGGGGCAGGAACACGCTCAGGTTCGTCGACCTCATCGGAAATTCCTTCCACGAATCGCTTTGCAGAAAGCTCTGCCGGCCACTAAAATAGCAATATCAAACGGAGAAAGATATGAAGAACCGCAGACATGACATAATACTCGAAATAATCACCGAAAAGCCCGTAGCTACGCAGGAGATGCTGATACAGTACCTCGCGGAGAGGGGCATAAAAACGACTCAGGCGACTCTGTCGCGCGATATACAGCAGCTCTCGCTCGTCAAGCAGCGCGATGAGAACGGAGTTTACAGGTATACGCTCCCGGCAGCGGCAGTTGCGGAGAAGAGCATATTCTCCGAATCCGTGATTTCCGTGGACTACGCGATGAACACGATAGTCCTCAAATGCCGCGCAGGAATGGCTCAGGGCACCTGTGCAGCGATAGATTCCGTCAACCATGAGGGCATCGTCGGGACTATCGCAGGCGACGATACGATATTTATTCTTGTGCGGACAGAGTCCGACGCAAAGAAGCTCTCCAAGAAATTCAAGAGCGAGGTTTTCCCCGGAAGGTAGTGTAGCACACAGATGTTGAAGGAAATATATATCAAGAACCTTGCCGTTATCAGGGAGGCGGTCATACCGCTCGGCAAAGGGCTGAATATCTTTACCGGAGAGACCGGCGCAGGAAAGTCGATACTGATAAACGGCATCAACGCCGTACTCGGTCAGCGCAGCAGCAAGGACATCGTGCGCACCGGCTGTGATAAGGCGATCATAACGGCGCTCTTCACGGAGCTCCCTCCCGAGGCGGAGGCGAAGCTCGACGAGCTCGGCTTCGACCACGACGGCGGCGAGATAACGGTGACGCGCGAGATAAGCTCTGACGGCGGAAGCGTCGCGCGCATAAACAGCCGCACGGCTTCGGCATCGCTCCTGCGCGAGATAGGCTCGCTTCTGATAAATATCCACGGTCAGCACGACAATCAGATATTGCTCGACAGCGAGCGGCATATGCAGATACTCGATGATTTTGGCGGTGATGATACTCTGCTTTCGGCGTACAGAGCGAGCTTCCGGAAGCTCCAGCAGACCGCACGCAGGCTCGGCGAGCTCAGAAAGAAGGAGCAGTCGAGGCTCGAGCGCAACCGTGTGCTCAATGAGACGATAGAGGACATCGGAGCTCTTGGGCTCGAAGCAGGCGAGGACGACGCTCTCGAGCGCGAATATGCGGCTGCGAAGAACTCGCAGAGGACGATAATTGCGATAAATACAGCGGTTTCCGCTATCACCGGCGAGGGCACGGCAAATGAGCTCATTGCCTCCGCAGAGAGCGAATTATCGGGCTTCACCGAGCTTGACCCTACTCTTGCGGCTCTGTATGAGCGGCTCTCGGCGGCTGAGATAGAGCTAGCAGACATCGCCTCGGAGCTCGAACACGCTGCCGGAAGGATAGAGCTCGACGGTGCGCGTCTTGACGAGATAGCTGCCCGTCTCGGCGCGATAAATACGCTCAAACGCAAGTATGCGACCGACTGCGAGGGGCTTGTGAAGCTTTACGACGAGGCGTGTGCGGAGATGTCGGCACTTGACAGCTCCTCCGACGAGATAGCGCGGCTCGCAGCGGAGCGTGAACAGCTCCTTCACGAGGTGACCGAACAGGCGAAGGCGCTCTACAGCTATCGAGAAGAGGTGGCGGCGAGGTTCACCGAGCGCGTCACTGCGGAGCTCGCATTCCTCAATATGGAGGGCGTTATCCTTGAGGTGCGCCACGAAAAGGGCAAGCTCACGGTCAACGGGATGGACAGTGTGGAATTCCTCATTTCCGCGAACAAGGGTGAGGAGCCCAAGCCCATTTCCAAGATAGCGTCCGGCGGCGAGCTGTCAAGGATAATGCTCGCGCTGAAGAGCGTCATCGCGGACAAGGACAGTATACCGACGATGATCTTCGACGAGATAGATACCGGCGTGAGCGGCAAGGCTGCACAGAAAATAGGCATAAAGCTGCGTCAGATAGGCAAGGTGCGGCAGGTCATCTGTGTAACGCATCTGTCGCAGATAGCGGTAATGGCGGACGAGCACCTGATGATCGAGAAAAACGTCGTCGGCGACCGCACCGAGACCAGTGTGACTCAGCTCGGACTTGACGGACGGATAGCCGAAATTGCCCGTATAATGGGCGGCGACAAGCCCAGCGCTCTCATGCTCGAGAACGCCGAGGCTGAGATAAGAAAGGCGGCGGAGATATGAAGATATACTCCACACGCCACGGACAGACCGAATACAACCGGCTTGAGCTGATACTCGGAACTACCGATATACCACTGAATGAGACGGGGCTCGCACAGGCACGCGAGCTTGCGGAAAAGGTCGCACAGCTCGGCGGGACAGACATTATCATCGCCTCGCCGATGCTGAGAGCTCAGACCACAGCAAAAGCCGTTGCAGAGCGGTGCGGACTCGATATAGTCACCGACTCGCGGCTGCGCGAATGGGATTACGGCGAATTCGAGGGCAAGCCGCGGACGACTCCCGGATTTGCCGAAAGCAAGCTCGAAGCCGGAGTGAGAATGGGAGAAACAGGCGAATCTCTCATTCAGCTCGCACACAGGGTCTACTCCGCGCTCGACGACATTATTGCGGAGTACAGCGGCAAAAACGTGCTGATAGTCAGCCACGGCGGAGTCTGCCGCGTGATAGAGACCTATTTCAACGATATGACAGCCGCGGAGTTCGCCGGCTGGTTTATGGGAAATTGCCAGCTGATAGAATACGAACCGCAGCAGCAGATTATCTGATTACGATACAACAGGAGGGACATCATGAAAATTGGTGTGGATTATTACCCTGAACAGTGGGACAGGGAAATGTGGGAAAAGGACGCCGAAACTATGGCACGCACGGGCGTTAAGCTCATACGTGTCGCGGAGTTTGCATGGTCAAGGCTCGAACCGAGAGACGGCGTTTTCGATTTTTCGTGGCTCGATGATGTTATAAGCATATTCTCGCGCTACGCGATAGGTACAGTTCTCGGCACTCCGACGAATTGTCCGCCGCTCTGGCTGTTTGAGTCTCACCCGGAGATAGTCCGCGTGGGTCCGGACGGGAACCGCATACAGACCGGTATCCGCGGTCATCGCTGTGTCAATTCCCCGACCTTCCGCTTCTACGCAAAGCGCATAACCGAGCAGATGATCCGCCATTACGCGAACAATCCTGCTATCGCGGCGTGGCAGATAGACAACGAGCTTGAAGCCTTCAACTGCTCCTGCGACGTCTGCAAGTCGATGTTCCGAGGCTGGCTGAAGGAGAAATACTCCGACCTCGACGGCATAAACAAGGCTTTCGGAACGAGCGTGTGGAGCGGCGAATACAGTTCATTCGAGCAGATACAGCCGCCGAACGCCTACCCGAAGGCATGGCAGAACCCGGCTCTCTCACTCGACTGGTACCGCTTCTGCAACGACAGCGTTGCCGGCTACGTCAAGGACCTTATGCTCACGATAAGGCTTGAGGACACGAAGGTCCCCGTCACAACGAATACGTGGTTCTGCGAGGACACACCCGATTTCTACAAGCTCTTCGACCTTATGGATTTCGTCTCATACGACAACTATCCGCCCATACGCATACCCGTTGACCCGAACGAATACTACTCGCACGCCTTCCACCTCGACCTTATGCGAGGCGTGAAGGAGAAGCGCTTCTGGGTAATGGAGCAGCTCAGCGGTCCGACCGGAAGCTGGGCACCGATGTCCCCGACACCTCGTCCGGGACAGATAAAGGGCTATGCTTTGCAGGCTATCGCTCACGGCGCGGACACAGTCCTGCACTTCCGCTGGCGTACTGCAACCACCGGCGCTGAGATGCACTGGCACGGCATACTCGACCACAGCAACGTCCCGAACCGCCGGTTCCTCGAATTCTCCGAGCTCTGCAAGACTGTTTCGCAGCTGAAGATACTCGACAATACCGAGATGATCTCCGACATCGCGATACTCTATTCGCCCGAGACCGATGCAGCCTTCAAGATACAGCCGCAGGTCGACGGCTTCTACTACCTCGAACAGCTCAAGGCTTTCCACTCGGCGTGCACACGCTTTGGCGCGAATGTGGATGTAGTTGCGCCGGATACCGATATTTCGGGCTATAAGCTCGTGATTGCTCCGTCGCTCTACGTGAACAGGAAATCCGTTACCGAGAACCTCTACCGCTACGTAATCAACGGCGGCACCCTCGTCCTGACCGCAAGAAGCGGCGTCAAGGACGAGCACAACAACTGCATTATGGATTCTCTCCCGACCGTTTTCAAGGAGCTCATCGGCGCCGAGATAATCGAATATGACCCGATAGGCAGCGATATGCAGGTCATCCGCGACTTTGCGGGAAATGAGTTCAGATGCGGACAGTGGTGCGACCTCCTCCAGCCTACGACAGCGAAGGCTTATGCCGAGTACAACGAGGGCTATTACAGGTGTACTCCGGCAGTTACTATGAACCGCTACTGCAACGGCGTTGCCTACTACGTCGGCACGATATGCAAGGCAGATTTCTACGAGAATTTCGTCTCGAACCTGATGATGCAGACCGGTATCCCCAAGCTGAAGGGACTTCCCCACGGCATCGAGGTAACGACACGCACCAACGGCAGAGACGAATACATCTGCTTCTTCAACAACTCCGACAAGCCCAAGACGATACCGCTTCCGAAGCCGATGTACAGTATGATCTCCTCAACGGGCAAGGACAAGCTCGAGCTCCAGCCGTTCGAGATGGACATTGTGAGGAAGTGAGCTATGCGTATCGTTCTGCAAAGAGTCACTTCCGCGAGCGTTACAGTCGCCGGCGAGGTGACGGGAAGTATCGGCACCGGCTATCTTGTCCTGCTCGGAGTAGGGCAGGGCGACACTGAGGAGGACTGCCGCAGACTTGCGGACAAGGTGATGAACCTGCGCATCTTCTCCGACGAGAATGACAAGATAAATCTCTCACTTGCGGACGTTGACGGCTCGCTTCTCGTGGTATCGCAGTTCACGCTCTATGCGGACTGCCGCAAGGGAAACCGCCCGAACTTCATTCAGGCAGGCAAGCCGGACGAGGCAGAGCGCCTCTACAACTATTTCACCGACTACTGCCGGAGCAAGGGAAAGCACGTGGAAACGGGCATTTTCGGCGCTGATATGAAGGTCTCGCTCGTCAATGACGGACCGTTCACAGTCGTTCTCGAATAGTGATACAGGAATAGAAACACCTCATACGGGAATACTTCCGTATGAGGTGATTTTTTATGCGCAGACGTGCAGAGCGCGGTATATTGCTGCTTGCGGCGGCATTTACACTTATGTTCGCGATAGTTTCCGGAAACTACTACAGGCTCTCGGGAAAGCGTGAGTACGTGCGGACAGCCGAGGACAGCTCCTTCATCACGATACACGCCGGCGAGACTCAGGGTACGGTATTCGACCGCAATTTCGTACCGCTGACGAATGCGGAGAACTCGGTAGCTGCCGTTGCAGTGCCGTCCGCAGTCACGCTTGAGGAACTGTACGATCTCGCCGAAGACAAGTCAGAGCTCCGCCGTCTCTACGATGAGGGCAAGCCGTTCGCATTCCGCTGTATCCGCCGCGGCGAGGACTCAGCCGGACTGACATTTTTCACGATACCCGTCCATTTCAGCGAAAATACGCTTGCACCGCACGTTGTCGGCTATATCTCGGAGGAGAGGGGAGCCGCAGGTATGGAGTACGCCTATGACCGTATCCTCCGCAGCGGCAACACCGACAACTGCGTGACCTATTCCACCGACGGCTTCGGCGACGTGCTCATCGGAGCAGGCAAGGACGTTATCCGCAGTCAGAAGCAGAAGACCGGAGCTGTGACGACTCTCGACAGCCGCATACAGCGGATCTGCGAGGAAGCCGGAGCCGGTATCGGAAAGGGAGCCGTCGTAGTGACTGACGTTCAGACCGGCGAGATACTGGCTCTTGCGAGCTTTCCGCAGTTCCGTCCGGACAATATAGCGCCTGCTCTTACGGACGAGAATAGTCCGCTCATCGACCGCGCTTTGTACTCCTACAGCGTAGGCTCGGTGTTCAAGCTCGTCACAGCCTGTGAGGGGATAAACGAGGGACTCGGCGGATATGTCTATGATTGCCGCGGAAATACCGACGTTGTCGGACAGCTCTTCCGCTGTCACAAATATGACGGGCACGGCGTACAGACGATGTCGGAGGCGATGACGAATTCCTGCAACACCTATTTCATCTCGCTCAGCGGATTCCTTGATATACCGGCATTCCGCGGTCTTGCGTCCGACCTCGGATTCGGAAGGGAGATGTACCTCTGCGCCGGTATGACCTCTTCGGCAGGCGTGCTCCCGACTGTGAAGGAGCTGCTCATACCGGCGGAGCTTGCGAATTTTTCGTTCGGACAGGGCAAGCTCTCGGCGACTCCGCTGCAGATAAACGCTCTCACCTGCGCTATCGCGAACGGCGGAGAGCTGCCGCTTCTGACGATAGTACGAGGTATCACCGTCGACGGGAAGACGGTCGGGAATGAGAAGCCGCCGCGGCGTTCACGTGTAATGACGCCGGAGACCTCGGCGCAGCTGCGGAAGATGATGACAGAGGCTGTCTACTGTAACGATAGCTCAAAGGCGCGGCCGGAGCTCGTCCGTGCCGGAGCAAAGACCTCGACTGCACAGACCGGACGCTTCGGCAAGGACGGCGAGGAGCTCTGCCATGCGTGGATAACAGGCTTCATACCTGCGCGAGAGCCTGAGTATGCGATAACGGTGCTCGTCGAGGACGGCGGCTACGGAAATGACGCGGCTGCACCTGTATTTGCAGATATAGCGGACGGGATGATCAAACTGAAATAGAAAAGCTCCCGGAAAAGCTTCCGGGAGCCTGTTTCAGTGACTGTTATGCTTCTCAGTCTTCCTTCTTTCTGAGTGCGAATGCAACTGATACAGCAGCTGCTAAGAGACCCGATGCTGCAACAGCAGGGAATGCGACGCCCGTCTTGGGGTTGCCGGACTTTGTGCCAGCCTTTGTGGTAGTTGTACCTGCGGACTTTGTAGTTGTAGTACCTGCTGACTTTGTAGTTGAAGCGGAAGCCTTTGTAGTGGTCGCTGCAGGAGCAGCAGTTGTAGTAGTTGTCTCAGCTGCGGAAGCTGTAGTTGTTGTCTCGGGAGCGCTGCTCTCGCGTACAAGTCTTATCATACCGCCGTTGCCGATACTGATCTGCTTTGTCTCGCTGTTGTAGTAGCCTCCGAAAGAAGTATCCGCGTTTCCGGTGTCGAACTTTACTGTAGCGTGGTCCGTGCCTCCGATATTCTCAGAGCCTATTTTAACGGTACCCGTAACAGTTTTGCCGGCTGCATCTGTGTATGTGAATGCGCCGTCATTGCTTACTTCAACAACGCCGTTGTTCTTTGAAGCTTTGTCAACAGTTGTGTTGCCGTCTGCTTCCTGATAGATCCACTTGCCTGTAATATCTTCAAGCTTTACAGCGGGCTCAGCTGTAGCAGCTTCTGTGGTCGTTGCGGGTGAAGCCTCGGTGGCAGCCTGAGTTGTGGTCTCCGCATCTGCGGCGAATGCGCTCATCGAGCCTGCGAGTGTAAGTGAAGCAGCCATTGCAGCTGCGGCGATGATTGAAATTGACTTTTTCATAATTATT
>JAFXVT010000013.1 GCA_017534835.1 Ruminococcus sp. | reverse complement strand
GGATGTATAACAGGTGAAAAAAATAATTCTAACACTTACAGCGGCAGTCATGCTTACAGGCTGTACTGCTAAAAATACTGAAACACCGGAAAAATCAGAGCCATCAGCAGTTACGGTCAATGCCGAAACCGAAACAACTGCAAATAAAGAAGCATTGATAATAACTGCTGCCGAAAATACAACTCACGCTGAGACAGTTACCGAAGCTGTCACTGAGACATCAGCGGTCAGCGAAGAAGAATATGAGGACGAACTGCATACCTCTCACATAGAGAACGTACCGATTGAGGAGCAGGCAGCTCTTGACAAGCTTCGTACAAAGTACGGCAAAGATTTCACTTTCATATGCAGAGATGTTCAGTGGGAGTACATTGGCGTGCCGATACCTGAAAAGTTACGCATATACTATACTCTTGAAGATGATGATGGCAGACGTTTTATGGCTGTCGGAACAGAGGACAGCGATGAAATAAGCGGTGATAACTATGCGTTCCCTTTATTTGAAAATGAGCTTTTAGATCATGCGAAGGACTATATCCGCAGCTATACTCAGGCAGGCAAGCTGTGGGTGATGTACGCTACCGAGGAAATGATGCCGTTTGAGGCACCTGCTGAACTGACGTATGAAGAGTTCTTTTCTTACTTCTCCGGGCAGGAAGGCAAAGTTTTTGCACACATAATCCTTCCCGAAGGGACAGAACTGCCGGAGGAACTGACTTCGTTTGACTTTTCTAACCAAATATATCTTGATGACTTCGGATGTAAAATCATTCTCTATGTAAACTATATGCCGAAGAGTGATTATGACAAACTTGAAGATGTGATGTACGGTGATATAGATATCGACAGTGATAAACTGATAGAAGCAAATCAATAATGGAGGATAATATGGACAAGAAAATATTTATCGAAAAATTTACAGGCAGACTTCCGAAGGATATAAAGTCCGCTTCGCCGCAGCAGCTCCACAATGCGCTCGGAGAGACGGTAATGGAGCTCTACGCTGACAGGTGGAGCACCGCGCGTGAGGAGCACCTCTCAAAGCGCCGTGCCGCCTACCTTTCAATGGAATTCCTCGTAGGACGTGCCGTGTTCAACAACCTGCTCTGCCTCGGGATCTACGACGAGGTGAATGAGGCTTTCGGCGAGCTCGGTCTTGACCTTGCCGACCTTGAGGTCATCGAGGACGCCGCACTCGGAAACGGCGGTCTCGGACGTCTTGCGGCGTGCTTCCTCGACTCGGCAGCAACTCTCGGTCTGCCGCTCGACGGCTACGGCATACGCTACAAGTACGGACTTTTCAAGCAGTCGATCGTGGACGGCTTCCAGCGCGAGGACATCGACGACTGGACGAAGTACGGCGACCCGTGGTCAAAGCGCTGCGACGAGGACACCGTTATCATCGAATACAACGGTCAGACCGTGAAGGCTGTTCCGTATGATATGCCCGTATTCGGCTGCCGCACGGAAAATGTGGGGACTCTTCGCCTCTGGCAGGCTGAGCCTGTGAAGGAGTTCGATTTCGATACCTTCAACCAGCAGAACTACCTCGAAGCCTCAAAAGAGAAGATATACGCCGAGGACATCTCGCGTGTCCTGTATCCCAACGACGACACCAACGAGGGAAAGAAGCTCCGTCTGAAGCAGCAGTATTTCTTCAGCTGTGCGTCATTGACGGACATTCTCCGCAAGCATAAGGCTCGCTTCGGGACCCTTGACAACCTCGCCGACTATATCTCCGTCCAGCTCAATGATACCCATCCCGTTATCTCTATCCCCGAGCTGATACGCCAGCTCGTCGACAACGAGGGCTGGACATTTGACAAAGCGCTCGCAACAGCCAAGAAGGTGTTCAACTACACGAACCATACCGTTATGCAGGAGGCTCTTGAAAAGTGGTGGACAGGGCTTGTCGCGGAGGTGCTTCCGAGAATATATGAGATAATCATTCAGATAAACGAGGAGCTTATCGCTGAGATGTACGCCGGCGGCGTACAGAAGGACAAGATAGACCGCATAAAGATAATAAAGGGCGAGCTCATCCATATGGCGGATATGGCGTGCTATGCATCGAGCCACATCAACGGCGTTGCCGAGATACACACTCAGATACTGAGGGACACTGTTCTTGCCGATTGGTACAGCCTCTATCCCGAGCGCTTCCGCAACGAGACGAATGGCATAACTCAGCGCCGCTGGCTCGCACTGTGCAACAAGGAGCTCTCTGACCTGATAACCTCTAAGATAGGCGATGAATGGCTGACCTATCTCCCTGAGCTCCGCAAGCTGACAGCTCTTGCCGATGACAGCAGCGTGCTCGACAGCTTCGTGAAGATAAAGCAGACGAAAAAGGCTCAGCTCGCCGCATTCATCAAAGAGCGCGAGGGCGTCGACATCGACCCTGAGTCTGTATTCGATATTCAGATAAAGCGCCTTCACGAGTACAAGCGCCAGCTTCTTAATGCGTTCTCGATACTGTGGCTGTACTATGGCATAAAGGACGGCAGCGTGAAAGTTGCGAAGCCGGTTACATTCATTTTCGGTGCGAAGTCGGCTCCCGGATACAGGCGCGCAAAGGCGATAATCAAGTATATCAACGAGATAGGACGTATAGTTTCCTCCGACCCCGATACAAAGGACCTCCTCAAGGTCGTTTTCGTGCAGAACTACAATGTCTCATACGCTGAAAAGCTCGTTGCGGCGGCTGACGTTTCAGAGCAGATCTCAACTGCCGGAACTGAGGCTTCGGGTACGGGCAATATGAAGCTGATGCTCAACGGCGCTGTAACTCTCGGCACCTATGACGGCGCAAATATCGAGATAGTGCAGGAGGCAGGCGAGGAGAACAACTATATCTTTGGCGCACGTGTCGAGGACCTTGAGCGGATAGTTCCGGGATATGACAGCAGACGCACATTTGCTGAGGATCCGATGATAAAGAAGGTGGTATCCTCGCTCATCGACGGTACGGTCTCTGACGGCGGAAGCGGTGATTTCCGCGAGCTCTATATGTCTCTGCTCGACGGTGCGAGCTGGCACGCTCCCGACCATTACTACCTCCTCGGCGATCTCAGGAGCTACGTTGAGACGAAGCTCCGCTGTATAGCCGATTACGGCAATGACAGGACAGCATTCGCACGCAAGCAGTGGCTCAATATGTGCAATGCCGGCAAGTTCAGCTCTGACAGAACGATAGCCGACTACGCCGGAAACATCTGGAATATCGAATAAATATAGGCAACCCGGTGCTGCCTATAAAAAACAGGCATTTCAAGCTCAGCTTGGAATGCCTGTTTTGCGTTATGCGTTCATTGTGCGAGTCCGTCAACGAGATAGAAGGCGTATCTTATGTCCTCTATCGTGGTCTTGCAGTCGACGGGAGCGACCTTGAATTCGTATGTACCGATCCTTGCGCGGCAGCCGTTGTCCTCGTTGAAGAGGTAAGCGCTGACGCTGAAATCGCCAAGATCCTTTCTGAAGTAAACGGTGTAGTCCTTGATAGCCGGGACTGTGAGGACTGACGTTCTGTTAGTGGTCTTGTAGTCGTTTTCGTAGCTGATAACGTACTCTACTGAGAAGTGTCCCTTCGCGTCATCCGGGAAGGGAGTGTAGAATGCTATCCTTCCGTCCTCAAGAGTGTTGTGGATTATCCTGCTTTCGGGATATACCGGAGCAGGCGGCTCGGGAGGAAGTACGACATTTACCTTTATCTCAGCCTTGACCGTGGGATTGTCCACACTGTAGACCGTTACGGTGCATTCACCGATGCCTCTTCCTGTGACCCAGCCGTATTTGTCAACGATAGCGATATTCGTATCTGAGCATACCCATATCTCGTCCTTGTTCTTTGCAGTCGCCGGGAGCATTGTGACGTAGGATATATCCTTTGCGCCGTATTCGATAGTCATTTCTGTCTTGGTGAGCTCTATCTTTCTGACTCTGTCAGCCGGGAGCACATTTACGGACACATCTGCCGTAACGTTCGGATTATCGCTGCTCTTTACAGTGACAGTACACTTGCCTACGCCGACAGCCCTGATATTTCCGTAGATGTCGACAGTGGCAACATTTGTGTCGCTCGAGTACCATATCTCGCCCTTATTCACAGCTGTATCGGGGAGCATCGTCACGTATGAGATGCCGAGCTCGCCTACGCTGAGTTCTATCGCTGTAACACTGAGCTTGATAGCTGAAACTCTTCTGCTGTCCGTAGTGGTGGTAGTTGTTGCAGCAGTTGTTGTTGCAGTCGTTGATGTAGTTGAAGTTGTAGTTGTGGAAGATGTAGTGGTGGTGGTCGTTGCGGACTCAGTGGTAGTTGATGCGGCAGTCGATGTTGAAGTAGTTGAAGCTGTTGTCGCAGAAGTGGAAGCAGTTGACACTGCTGCTCCGGTAACTGTGACCTCGATAGTTGCCTTTACATTGGGGTTGTTCACGCTCTTTACCGTGATCGTACACTTTCCGGGAGCGCGTGCCATTACCCAGCCCTCGCTGTCTACGACAGCAACGCTTTCGTTGCTGCTCGACCATTCCTCGCGAAGGTCGGTCGCAGCCGCCGGGAGCATCGTAACTCTCGCAGAGAGCTCGCCGGTGCCGGCAGCCAATGTGAATTCAGTCCTGCTGAGGCGGATACCGGTGACCTTTTTTGAGTCGGTGACGCTGAGCTTTATATCTGCGCTGACAGTCGGGTCAGCAGCACTTTTTACGGTGATAGTGCAGGAGCCTTCCTTCTTGCCGATGACCCAGCCCTCGCTGTCAACGACAGCGATGCTCTCGTCGCTGCTCGTCCATATCTCACGCTGGTCTGCGGCGGTCAGCGGGAACATCGTTACTCTTGCAGCGAGCGTTCCCTGACCGACCTCAACGGTGCATTCGGTCTGGCTGAGGCGTATCTCAGCGACCTTGCCCGGGTCGCGTGTAGTAGTTGTAGTTGCAGTAGTGGAAGCAGTCGTTGCTGTAGTTGAAGTAGTAGTTGTTGTTGTTGTCGGAGCGGCAGTTGTTGAAGTCGTAGTAGTTGTTGGTGCAGCGGTTGTGGTGGTAGTTGCAGCAGAAGTCGGTTTTGCAGTTGTGGAAGTAGTAGTAGTAGTAGTTGTTGTTGT
>JAFXVT010000003.1 GCA_017534835.1 Ruminococcus sp. | reverse complement strand
GGGTCGTCGGGGAAGTCGTTGCCTATCTTAGCCTTGTACTCAGCCTTGAACTGGCCAGCGAGCTCCTTGAGGTCGTCAGCGTTGAGCTCAACGTCCTGTGTAACGCCCTTCTTAGCCTTCATCTCGTCGATGAGCTCCTCGAAGTACTTCTTGCCGACTTCCATAACAACGTCGGAGTACATCTGGATGAATCTTCTGTAGCAGTCCCAAGCCCATCTGGGGTTGTTGGACTTCTCAGCGATAGTATTAACAACAGTCTCGTTGAGACCGAGGTTGAGGATAGTATCCATCATACCGGGCATGGAAGCTCTTGCACCGGAACGAACGGAAACGAGGAGCGGATTCTCCTTATCGCCGAACTTCTTGCCGGTGATGCCTTCCATCTTAACGATGTATTCGTTGATCTCAGCCATGATCTCGTCAGAGATACCGCCGTCCTCGTAGTACTGTGTGCAAGCCTCAGTTGTGATCGTGAAGCCCTGGGGAACGGGGAGACCGATGTTTGTCATCTCAGCGAGGTTAGCGCCCTTACCGCCGAGAAGCTCTCTCATGTTAGCATTACCTTCTGAGAAAAGGTAACAATACTTGTGTGCCATGGGATTATACCTCCATTTTAAACATTACCGGATAAGGGTACAAAATGTGCCCATTCCGACTTAGATATATTATACCATAAAATGCAAAAAAAAGCCATATAGAATAAGTTAAAAAATCTCGCCCGATTTTATTGCATATTGCACAAAAAATCAGCAAAGCTGATAAATTCCGGACAAAACGCTTGCATTTGCTTCGTATTTTTGCAATAATTGCAAGTATGGCTGGAAATCAGCAAAAAAGAAAGAGGTGCAGTTGCTTGACAGATACACTTATTATAATTATCGGAGCCGTGACAATAGTCCTGCTCATAATGATACTGCTGGTGCTTTTGTCACCGAAGGAGGACAAAAGGAGCGAAAAGCTCGAAAAATCGCTGAGGGACGGGCTTTCTCTCACCCAGCGCGAAATGCGCACCGAGCTCAGCGGAGGTATGCAGACCTTCAGCCGACTCCTCACAGACAACCAGAATCAGGCATCGGAAGCTCAGCTCCGCCAGCTTATGAACCTTGAAAACCGCTTCAAGACCCTCGAAGCCGCCAACAACGAAAAGCTCGAAAGTATGCGCTGTACGATGATGGTACAGCTCAGCGGCATACAGGAGGAGAACCAGAAAAAGCTCGATGCGATACAGAACACCGTCAACGAAAAGCTTGAGAGCCAGCTTCAGAAGTCGTTCAAGCTCGTCAGCGAGCGGCTTGAAAAGGTGTATGAGAGCCTCGGCGAGATGCAGAGCATCGCTTCCGGCGTCGGCGACCTGAAAAAGGTTCTCTCAAACGTCAAGACCCGCGGTATCCTCGGCGAGATACAGCTCGGCAGCATACTCGAAGAGATACTCGCGCCCGAGCTCTATGATACGGAAGTGCCCACCATTCCCGGCAGCAGAGAGCGCGTCGAATTCGCCGTAAAGCTCCCCGGAGCCGCCGACGGTTCGGGCGTTTATCTCCCGATAGACTCGAAATTCCCCGGCGATACATACGCGGCTTTGCAGGAAGCATACGCTTCCGGCGACAAGGAGCGCATCGATGCCGCAAAGAAAAACCTTGTCGCCGTTATCAAAAAATGTGCCGGCGACATACGCTCAAAGTACGTTTCGCCGCCATATACCACGAACTTCGGCATAATGTTCCTGCCGTTCGAGGGGCTGTACGCAGAGGCGGTGAATCTCGGGCTCGTAGAGACGCTCCAGCGTGAATACAGCATAAGCATAACCGGCCCGTCGACGATGGCGGCAATGCTCAATTCGCTGCAAATGGGCTTCCGCACGCTCGCGATACAGAAGCGCAGCAACGAGGTATGGGAGGTGCTCGGCTCTGTCAAGAAGGAGTTCGGCACGTTCGCGGACGCCCTCGAAAAGACACAGCGGCACATCCGTCAGGTCGACGAGGACCTTGACAAGCTCATCGGCACACGCACACGCTCGATAAACCGCAGCCTGAGTCAGGTCGAGCTGCCCGACAGCAGCGGCGCATCTGAACTTCCGGATACATAATATAAAGCAAAGGCGCAGAAGGGCTCCCCTTCTGCGCCTTTTATCAGTTCATTGTGACTATGAAGCACACGCTCTTGCCCTCGGCGTTGTCGACGGTGAGCCTGAACTTATGCCTGTCGATTATGGAGCGTGCTATCGCGAGCCCAAGCCCGTAGCCGCCTGTAGCGCGGTTTCGTGACGCATCGCTGCGGTAGAATCGCTCGAACACCTTCTCCTTCTCGGACTCCTTCAGTCCCGTTCCGGTGTTGTATACCGAGAATCTCACCTTTCCGCCCTCATTTGTCAGAGAAACGCGGACAGTTCCGTTCTCTTTGGAATATTTCAGCGCATTGTCAATGAATATCGCCGCCATCTGCTTGATGTGCTGCTCGCTTCCGGTAATGCGTATCCCCTCCTCTATGTTGAGGACGAAATTCTTTCCGGACTCGAATGCGCGGCACTCAAAAGGCAGAGCTGTATTCTCGACAGCCTTGCTGAGGTCGAACTCAGCAAGCACGAAATTCGATGTGTTGTTCTCGAGTCTTGTCAGATTCAGCAGATCATTCACGAGCACGTTCATTCTGTCTGCCTGATCCTGGATATAGTTCAGCCACTTGTTCTCGCCTATCTCACCTTCGAGGACGTCTGCGTTCGCAGAAATGACCGTGAGCGGCGTTTTCAGCTCGTGGCTCGCATCGGATATGAACTGCTTCTGCTTATCGAAAGCCTCCTGTATCGGACGCACGATGATCCCGCTGAGGTAATACGAAGCTGCCGAGAGCAGTATTATACTGATGAGCCCCACGATCACCGTGGTGCGCTTGAGCTTCTTCATCATATCGATCTCAGCGCTCTTGTCAGTGAATACAAGAAGCGTACCGTTCGCCTTCTTTTCGGTGCAGAACTGGTAATTGTTCGCCATTCCCGTATCCGACTTCTGAGCCAGTATCTCGTCTATGTACTGCTGAGCGACCTCCTCGGTCATATCGTCATTGTTCTGTATGCCGACGCATTTTCCGTTCTCGTCAGCCATAACAAGGAAGAAGTCGATAGATCCGAGCGTCCTCGGAACGCTTCCTCCCTCGCCCGGATCGACCGGCGGAACGTGCTCTCGCTGCTCCTTCGAGCTGTCAGCGGTAGTCGTCTGCGTTTCTCCTGAGCTTTCGCTGACTATAGTATATCCGTCCAGCACCGGCACCTTTTCATCGTCGGACATCAGCATTATTGCGCCGTGCCAATACTGATTCCCGTCACCGTTGTCGTTGCCGTGCCAATACTGGTTATCGTCGCCGTTATCGTGCTCGTTCTGGTCATCATCACCGCCGCCGTTCGCCCACGGCGGAGGCTGTATCCACGGTGGGAACGGTCCCCACGGTCCCCAGAACGGCGGGGTCCCGCCTCCCTGAGCAGCAGTCGTTTCCGGCGGCTGAGTCTGGGACGTTCTCGGCGGAGCCTGTGTCTCGGGCGGACGTGTTGCCTGCGTTGTCCTCGGAGGCTGTGTCTCCGGAGTTCTTGTCTGCGGCGGACGTGTCTGTATCTCGCGTGTCGTCTGTTCAGGGACATCCGCCTGTGTCGGCGCCTCTGTCTGTCGCTCTGTCTGAGCCTCAGTTCCCGTTGTTTCCTCCTGCTCAGCCGTTACCGTTGCAGTCACAGTCGTTGTTTCTGCCGCAGCGGAAGATGTCGTTGTCTCCGTCGGCACCTCGGGGTCATCGGACGGCTGGCGTTCCGGCTTGGACGGCGGCTCGGCACGCTGATAATCGTCGAACCTGCGCCAGTTTTCATCGTCCGGCCGCTCTATGAAGAATCGCCCCGATACGCCGTCGTACTCAACACCTGCCGCGACCTGTTCGAGGACTATCCTTGTCTGATGCTCCATAACAGTGTCCATAATGATGTTGACAGAGCCGAGCACTGCGATGAATATTGCGAGGAGAATGGAAATGATGATGCTGAAGAATTTTAGCTGTACCTTTCTGAACAAAGGTCTGCACCTCCATTTTTTACTCTAAGGAATAGCCTATGCTCCGGGCAGTTTTGATCTGCGCCGGCGCCGAGATAGCGTTCAGCTTTTTTCTCAGGAACGATATGTAGACCTCGATGTTGTTGTAGTCGACATCGCTCTCATATCCCCATATTTTCTCGATTATACGCTCTTTTGTCATTATCTGCTTCGGATTCGCGATGAGAAGCTCCATTATCTGGTATTCCTTCAGACTGAGCTTTACGTCATTGCCGCCGCAGCTGATAGAGCAGGTGTTCTTGTGGAGCTGCACTCCGTTGAATTCAAGCCTGTTATCGTCCTGTATCTCGCCCCTTCTGCGTGTGAGAGCGCGTACACGTGCGAGCAGCTCGCCCGTTACGAACGGCTTTGTCAGGTAATCGTCAGCGCCGCAGTCAAGACCGTTTATCTTGTCATCGACCTCGCTCCTCGCCGTAAGCAGCAGCACAGGTGTGCTTATCTTCTCCTGCCGCAGATTGCGCAGCACCTCGAGCCCGTCCATCCCGGGCAGCATAATATCGAGTATTATGCAGTCGTAAACGCCGGTGAGGGCGTTGTCGAGCCCCTCTATGCCGTCATACACCGTGTCGACCGAATACATATTCCTCTTCAGGATCTCACTGAGGGCGTCAGCAAGCTGCATCTCGTCCTCTACCACCAATAATTTCATAATCTGACCTCCATTTTCAGAGATACCTATTACATCCCTGCTTACTATTATACCACATTTCCTTTAAATAAGCTTAAAAGTCTAAAAGTTAAAAAGTTCAATTTGGAAAAAAAGCAGGGGCTTTTTTGTGCAAATCACCGGTTTTGTCGGAATTACATAAACAAATGTTGACTAAGTTTAAGATTTATGCTAAAATTATTGAGTGAAGACTTGCGCATACAGATATATAGTGCGCATAAAAATAAAATTTTTACAGCGGCAGAAGATCTGCCGCTTATGATAAGGGGTGTTGATAATGCTGTCACCACAGGAACGCGAACGTAAAAAGGGCGTGTTCGCAAAGGCTCTCCGCTCCGGCGGAAATGCCGAAACGAAGAGGTATATGGAGCTCTATACAGAGTTCAGCAGCTCAGGCTACAGCCGCGAGCTCGCTGAAAATTATGCCGATGCCTTCGTGAACGAACACAAAAAACCGCTCGCGGAGGATGTTATCCAGACCGCCAAGCTCTTCGACAGGATACGTGACCTTAGCAGCGCCGAATTCTACCTCGAGATGCTCAAGGATAAGAAGCTAAGCAATGAGGATAAATTCGTATATTGCATAGAAATGCTCAAAAACAAGAGCAAGCTCGGTCACTGGCGCGATGCCGAGGACTTCCGCACAGAGAACATCAACTTTATGCAGAACTACTCCGAAAAAGTGGATATGAAGCAGCGCGCTGACCTGTACATCGCTCTCGCGCTCGTGGACTGCGCTGCAAAGCACTATACACAGGGCTTCAAGCTGCTTATGAGCTTCGGCTACAAGCCGCAGGGCAGAAACGATGCAAAGCTGCTTGAGATACTCATCACAGGCATCTACATCTGCTCGAAGACCGGCAATCAGGAGAGCGTCGACAACGCCGTTGAAAACGCACACGCTGCGATGAAGCTCTTCACCGAGTTCGAGCACCCGTGGACAAAGGCTTTCTATGAGAAGCTCATCGAGGACGCAGCACAGGGAATAATCTGAGTTAGAATAATATTGCAGGAGCCTTCGGGCTCCTGTTTGTGTTTTTTTTAGTTCTCTTTCAAAAAATGTGTAATTTCTTACGGAGAAGAGATAGCTATAAATTATAACTTTATCAGGTAAAAGTCCGTTTTCGTATGTTCCGGACTGTATATGTCTGTGTGCACGCGCAGGGAGGTCAGACGGGAACGGTCATCACATCAGGCTGTATTTCGCCAATCGCGCTTACTGAGAAACACATTTACCAAATACACAATCAGTATAAATTTGCGGATATTAACGAAATATATATCAGCTATATTTTATGTTTTATTTACAGTATGATAATAAATATCATTCATCTTTTAATCGCAATTTTGTCCTAAAATTGAGCAATATTATAGGTTGATTATCTCGGCGGATTATTTTATAATACAAGTGTCGGGTGCGAAAAACTGCTATATACAGGGCTTCGCTCCGCAACACAATAATTATGTATTTTATTGTGTCCTGTGATCAAACGGCAAATACATTTCATTCTGCTTTCCGGTTCAAACTCCGCCGGATCAAGGTCCTACCAGTCGTCACATCAAACATTCGGGCAAGAAAGCTGTTTATTAAACATTAATGCCTATAATATGTTTAATCGCCTAAACTCAGCTTCAGTCAGTTTACACGTTACGGACTCGTTCTAAAACAGCAGTTGGATGTATGGATACTTCGGATCGTATCTGCCGTTGTCGGGAAGGCGTATAGAGGGTGCGCTTTTCCGGCTCTGAGAGACGTTCTTCACTGACTTTTGAGAGGGTTGTCGGTGAAGAGCGTCTTTTCATTTTCAGCGTCTTTGGGCGCTTTTTTACGTTTAAAGTTGCATTTCCGGGCGTTCTGTGGTATAATTAGAGGATAATGTACACCAAGGAGAGATTTGATGAGTATTTTTGATGTGTTCGACCGCATTTCCGCAAATTCGACTGCGGCAAGAGGTAAAATAGAATATGTGATAGCAGGTCTCGGCAATCCCGGTCTCGAATACGAGGGCAGCCGCCATAATGCCGGTTTTTTCACCATTGACAAGCTCGCGGAGCAGCTCGGTGAGAAGATAGACCGTCTCCGCTTCAAGGGCAAGACCGCTGAGGTCACCATTGAGGGCAAGCGCTGCCTGCTCCTCAAGCCTACGACTTATATGAACAACAGCGGCGAATCCATCGTGCAGGCGCTCGAATTCTACAAGATAGACGCCGCAAATCTCATCGTCATTTACGACGACATCTCCCTTGAGCCCGGAAAGCTCCGCATCCGCCGCAAGGGCAGCCACGGCGGTCACAACGGAATGAGGAGCATCATCGAGCTCACCGGAAGGGACGATTTCCCGCGCATTAAAATGGGCGTCGGCAAAAAGCCTCACCCCGACTACGACCTTGCAAAGTGGGTGCTCGGAAAGTTCGGCAGAGAGGACGCAGAAAAGCTCAGCGAAGCTGCCGGAAACGCCTGTGAATGCGTGAAGCTCATGGTCAGCGGCAAGACCGATGAGGCTATGAACAAGTACAACTCATGACAGCGACACTTTGAACAGTTGGTGCGATATGAAGATATTCAAGGAACTATTCAGTGAGCTTTCCGGATATAAAAGCGTCCGGGAAGCCATAGATAAAAACATCTCACCCGTCTCCGTGACGGGTCTTTCGCATATACACAGGGCTCAGCTCATTAGCGCCGTGAATTCGGGAAAGACTGACCTCGTCATCACCGGCACCGAGGCGGAGGCGAAAAAGCTCTGCGACGACATAAATATGATGTCCGGAAGCGAGACAGCTGTGCTTTTCCCGTCGAAGGAACTCGTTTTCACGCCCGTTGACAGCGCGAACCACGAATACGAATATATGCGTATAGCCGCGCTTTCAAGAGCTGTGAGCGGAAGCTGCTCAACGATATGTGCGAGCATAGAAGCCGTTATGCAGCCGGTAATACCTGTCGGTGTGCTCATCGCAGCAGGTATCGAGCTCGTCTCCGGTCAGGAGATAGACCGCGACAAGCTCTGTCTCTCGCTCACACGGAGCGGCTATCAGCGCAGCGAAAAGGTCGAGGGAGCTTCACAGTTCTCCGTCCGCGGCGACATCATCGACATCTTCCCCGTGCAGGCATACAAGCCGGTAAGAATAGAGCTCTGGGGCGACGAGATAGAAAGTATATCCGAATTCGACACCGACACTCAGCGCCGTTCAGATGTGCGGCTCGAAAAAGCCGAGATCTCCCCTGCCGGCGAGATACTCTACGACGGTGCTGAGCTCGCAGACAAGGTCGAGGAGCTCAGCAAAAAGGCACGCGGCAAGCGTATGGAGCTCATACGCGAACACCTCGGCGCCGACGTCCGACGTCTTCGTGCAGGCGAGATACTCCCCCACGGAATGAAGTATTATCCGCTCGTTTACGGCGAGCCGTCCACCGTTTTCGACTATATCGACGGAACGGTCATATACAGCGATTTTTCCAACGTTATGGATACAGCCTCAGGCGTTTCGATGCGCTACAACGAGGACGTGAAGGTGCTCATCGAGGACGGTCAGCTCTGCAAGGGGCTTGAGGGCTACTGCCTTGAGCTCCCGAGGATACAGCAGCTCGCCGAGAAAAAAGTGTGCCTCTACCTCAGCAATTTCCTTCAGGGCGGCGAGCGTATCGAATATCGCCGTCTCGTCAGCTTCGAGGCTATGCAGACCGCTTTCTGGGGCGGCGAGATGAAGCAGCTGATGGAGGACATCGTCGACTACCGCGCACGGAAATACCGTATACTTCTCTGCGCAGGAAGTGAAAAGACCCTCCCGATAATCCGTCAGGACCTCGAGGACGAGGGTATCCCATGCGACATCGCATCTGACGGGCTCGAGCTGCGTCCGGGACGTGTCGCACTTATGTCGGGAAGCCTCAGCAGCGGCTTTGAATACCCCGAGAACAAGACCGTCCTCATCACGCAGGGACGCGCTATGGACCCCGTCCGAAAGCGCAGGCAGCATAAGAAGAACAAAGCAGAGGAGATACGCAGCCTTGCCGACATCGCCGAGGGCGACCTCGTCGTTCACAGCGCACACGGCATCGGACGCTTCATCGGTATCCGCAAGCTTGAATTCGACGGCGTTGTCAAGGACTATATCACCATTCAGTACGCCGGTACAGACAAGCTCTACATACCCGTCACACAGCTCGATATGGTGTCGAAATATATCGGTCCGCGCGATGACAGCGGTGTCAAGCTCAGCAAGCTCAGCTCCGGTGAATGGCAGCGCACGCGCAGCAACGTAAAACGCGCCGTGAAGGATATGGCGCGCGAGCTGATAGCACTCTACGCAAAGCGTGAGAAAAGCGAGGGCTTCGCATTCTATCCCGATGACGACATACAGCGTGATTTCGAGGAGCGCTTCCCCTACGTCGAGACCGACGACCAGCTCACGGCTATCGGCGAGATAAAGTCCGATATGGAGCGTATCCGCCCGATGGAGCGCCTTCTTTGCGGAGATGTAGGCTTCGGCAAGACAGAGGTCGCGTTCCGTGCGGCGATGAAGTGTATCCTTTCCGGAAAGCAGTGCGCTATCCTCGCACCCACGACCGTTCTCGCATACCAGCACTATCAGACGGCTCTGCGCCGTTTCGAGCACTTCCCCGTAAATATCGAGCTGCTCAGCCGCTACCGCTCGCCCAAGCAGCAGACCGAGATAATCAAAAAGCTCGCTCAGGGACGTATAGACCTGCTCATCGGCACCCACAAGATAATCCAGAAAAGCGTCAGGTTCAAGGACCTCGGACTTGCCATAATCGACGAGGAGCAGCGCTTCGGCGTCGCACACAAGGAAAAGTTCAAGGAGACCTTCACCGGCGTGGACGTCCTTATGCTCTCCGCGACCCCGATACCGCGCACACTGAATATGGCAATGAGCGGGATACGCGATATGTCCGTCCTTGAGGAGCCTCCGCAGGACAGATACCCCGTTCAGACCTACGTCATCGAATATAACACCGGGACTGTAGTTCAGGCGATAACGCGCGAGCTGCGCAGAGGCGGACAGGTCTACTACATACACAACCACATCGAGAGCATACTTGGCTGCGCAGACAAGCTCCGGCAGCTCCTTCCGGAAGCGCGTATCGCCGTGGCTCACGGTCAGATGAGCGAGGACGAGATGAGCGACATCTGGGAGCAGCTCGTCGAGCACGAGATAGACATACTCGTCTGCACCACCATTATCGAAACAGGCGTTGATGTGCCGAACGTGAACACCCTCATCATCGAGGACTCCGACCGTTTCGGACTCTCTCAGCTGTATCAGCTCCGCGGACGTGTCGGACGCTCGAACCGCCGCGGCTATGCGTATTTCACCTACAAGCGCGACAAGATACTCACCGAGATAGCCACAAAAAGGCTCAACGCGATGCGTGAGTTCACTCAGTTCGGAAGCGGCTTCCGCATTGCTCTCCGCGACCTCGAGATACGCGGCGCAGGCAGCATTCTCGGCGGAAGTCAGCACGGTCATATGGAGGCTGTCGGATACGATATGTACCTCCAGCTCCTCTCCGAGGCGATAGCCGAGGAAAAGGGCGAGCAGCCGGAGAAGGTGCCGGACTGTCTCGTCGATATACAGATAGACGCGCATATCCCCGAAAAGTACATTTCAAGTCTGAATCAGCGCATCGACCTGTACAAGAAGATAATGCACGTCACGAACGACACCGACAAGCTCGACCTCGTCGACGAGCTCATCGACCGCTACGGCGAGCCGCCAAAGTCCGTAATGGGACTGATAGAGGTCTCGCTCCTCAGAAACAAGGCTGCACACCTCGGTATCACCGAAATATCGCAGAAAAACGCTCAGATGTACTTCTACACCGAGTACCTCACGATAGACCAGATACAGGCTCTCTCCGCCGCATACAAGGGCAGGATAACCTTCAACGGCTCGGGAAAGTCCTATGTTTCGGTAAAGATAGACCCGAAGAAGCGACCGTTCGAGATGATGAAGGAGGCAGTCGGGATAATAGATTCAGCAGCAAAAAACTGTTGAAAATAGCCTGATTTGACCGTTTCAACAGTTTCAACATTGTGCATACTGCCACTTTACAACGAAATGCTTTTATGCTAAAATGATTTTATAAAAATAAGTGCGCGTTCTTCTCTCTGTTTTGCCCCAAACGCACGAAAGTTAGGAGTTTTTTATTATGAAGATGAACAAGGTACTCGCAGCTATGGCTGCATCAGTTGTTGCAGCTTCCGCTTTCGCAGCAACAGCCCTCTCTGCCGGAGCAGCAGCTGAAACTTATCCCGAGAGCTTTACAGTTATGCTTGCCGGTCAGGCTGGCGGTCTCAACCTCGGCTGGGACGACGCTTCCGCTAAGGACAGCAATTCTGTCAAGGTAGACAAGAACGGCACATACACAATAAAGGTCGACGCTTCTGAGGGCGGCGATCAGGGTGAGTCCACATGGGCTATGGCTATCCGCTCTGTTGGCTTCAACATTTTCGACTACGGCGAGGAGGGACAGGATTTCGCTGCCATCGCTTCTGCTGCCGGACTCGACGTTAAGATCGATTCCGTAAAGATCGGCGGCGAGGAGAAGCTCAACGGAACTGCTTCTCAGTTTATCGCTAACGATGACGGAAACAACTTCCGTGTAAACATCTACAACAAGTGGGGCAACGATTATGCTATCGTTGACGCTGCTCAGTCATTCACAGGTGATGTTGAGGTAACATTCACAGTTTCAGGCTTCAAGTTCGGTGATCAGACTGCTGAAACAACTACAGCTGCTGCTGAGACAACGACAGCTGCAGCCGGTGAAACTACCACAACTACCACAGCTGCTACAACAACTACCGGCAAGGCTGGCACAACAACTACCAAGGCCAAGACCGGTGAGGCTGGCGCTAAGGCAGGAGATGCCGGCGTTGCAGTTGCAGTTGCTGCACTCGGTCTTGCTGCTGCTACAGCTTTCGCAGTAAGAAAGAAGGACTAATATAGTCTGACTGATATAGCCAATAATGCCCTCTGTCTCATCAGGGGGCATTTATATGTAATGTCCGGAAACGGACTTCCAAATGGACCGAAAGGGGATTTACGAATGGAATATAAGAAGATTCTCGCAAGTGCAATGGCTCTCACTCTTGCTGCTGCCTTCGCCGGCTGCGGCGACAAGGAGTCATCAAGCTCAGAGCAGGCTGCGACCGAAGCCACAACTGAGGCTGAAACAGTCGCTGCGACAGAGCCCACAACAGAGGAGCTCGAACCGCCCAAGCCCGTTGAGGCTTCCGACCCGAACGCCATAACGTTCGATGACGGCGACTTCTCATTCGCTGAGCCAAAGACAGGCGATGAGGACTCCGCACAGGGTACTCTTGAGGTCGTTGAGGTCGAGGGCAACAAGATGCTCCGCTTCACTGATGACGGCAAGAACCACGCAAACGGCACAGTCCAGAAGATACAGATAGACGCTGTAAAGCTTCTCAGCCACGAAAACGTCGCAAAGGTGCGCTCGATCGAGTTCGATGTTTACGCTGACGCTACAGCTTCCGATTTCAAGAACGATAACGGCGATCTGCTCAAGGCTCCCGGCTGGATAGGCGGAGGCGGCGGAGCTAACGTTGCCGGCGACAAGTGGTATCAGTTCGGCGAATGGAGCGGCGGCGAATACAACTTCGAGATGTCCGGTGCAGCTCACGGCGAATTCAAGTTCGTGCTCGCAGCAAGCGGACAGTGCTGGGACGAGACAATGGAAGAGGCTGTGTTCCTCATTATGAGATGGGGCGCTCAGAACGAGGGCAATATGTACGTCGATAACATCGTGTTCTACGACGAGGACGGCAAGTCGCTCCCGATAGAGAAGACAGCTTCCGAAGCTGCTCCCGAGTCAGCAGAAGGAGCAACTGTCAGCTCAGACACCGAAGCCGCTATCAATGAGGCTGTAGACGCAGGTATCGCAGAGGCTGAGGAAAAGCTCGCTGAGGCTCAGTCACAGGCGGATGCGGCTATCGCTGAGGCTTCAAGCATGGCAGCTGCTATGCAGTAAAACACATAAAATCAAAACAGCACTAAAGGGGAATGAACTGACCCCAAAAAGTTAGACAAAGTTTTAAAAGAAAACTTATGCAAAGCGACTAAGAGAGATCTTGGTCGCTTTTTTATGCGGCACAGAGCCTGTACTCAATGGGTGACATACCATCAAGCTTAAGCTTGATGCG
>JAFXVT010000012.1 GCA_017534835.1 Ruminococcus sp. | reverse complement strand
CGTTCTAACCAACTGAACTACCGGGCCAATTTGGTGGGGACTACAGGGCTCGAACCTGTGACCCTCTGCTTGTAAGGCAGATGCTCTCCCAGCTGAGCTAAACCCCCACAAAAGCCTTTTATTCCGTCAGTCGAACGCTGTCTGTTGACTATCAGTCCCCTGACGACGAAATTAATTATATCACAGCTTATCCGATTTGTCAAGCACTTTTTTCAAAAAAATCCAAAAAAATTTTTAGCGCATATTTTTCGCCTGTTTTTCGGGGAATGTTTTGGCTTGCCATTTTCAAAAAGCTATTGTGGGCGGATGCTCTCCGCCCACTTTTATACGTATATCAACCCTTCAGCTCAACACGTCTTATCTTTCCGCTGATAGTCTTCGGGAGCTCGTCGCGGAACTCGACTATCCTCGGATACTTATAAGGCGCGGTATGCTTCTTTACGTAATCCTGTATCTCCTTCTTGAGCTCGTCAGTGCCCTCCTTGCCCTTGACAAGCACGATAGAAGCCTTGACTACCTGACCTCTTACCGGGTCCGGAGCAGCGCTTACGCCGCACTCAAGCACATACGGGAGCTCCATAATAACGCTCTCTATCTCGAACGGTCCGATACGATAGCCCGATGATTTGATGACATCGTCAACACGTCCGACGTACCAGAAATAGCCGTCCTCGTCCTTCCACGCGGTATCTCCGGTGTGGTACATACCGTCGTGCCATACCTCCTTGGTCTTCTCCTCGTCATTGTAATAGCCGAGGAAAAGTCCGGCAGGTATGCCCTTGTCGAGACGGATAACTATCTCGCCGGTCTCACCTGTCTTGCAGGGCTTGCCGTCGGGGTCAACTATATCAACGTCGTACATCACGCTCGGCTTGCCCATCGAGCCGGGACGAGCCGTCATACCGACAAAGTTGCCGATAGAGAGCGTGGTTTCGGTCTGTCCGAAGCCCTCCATAAGCTTTACGCCGGTCGCATTGAGGAACTGATTGTACACCTCAGGGTTAAGAGCCTCGCCGGCAACCGTTGCATACTTGATACTGCTCAGGTCGTACTTGCCGAGGTCCTCCTTGATGAAGAAGCGGTACATCGTGGGCGGCGCGCAGAACGTCGTGATGTTGTACTTCTTGAACATCGGAAGTATCTTGTTCGCATCGAAGCGGTCGAAGTCGTATACAAAAACGCAGGTCTCGCTGAGCCACTGTCCGTAGAGCTTGCCCCACAGAGCCTTGCCCCAGCCTGTATCAGAAATAGTGAAGTGTATGCCGTTCGGATCAACGTTGTGCCAATAGCGCGCAGTTATGAAGTGACCGAGCGCGTAGAGGTGGCAGTGTGTAGCGATCTTCGGATAGCCGGTCGTGCCTGATGTGAAGAACATAAGATTCGGCTCTCTTCCGCAGGAGAGGAGCTCGGGGTCGGTCGGGCGCTCGAAGACGGCGCTCTGAGAAGCGATGCCCTTGTCGAAATCGTTCCAGCCCTCGCGCTCGCCGTGGACCATCATTTTCAGGATGTCCATACCGCACTCTTCAACGGCAAGGTCGACCTGATGAGCAACATCTCCGTCACCCGTACAGACGATAGCCTTTACTCCCGCCGCCTTGAAACGGTAGGTGAAATCGTGCTGAACGAGCTGATTAGTGGCAGGTATCACTATCGCGCCGAGCTTGTGCAGAGCGATGATAGAGAACCAGAACTGATAGTGTCTCTTGAGGACGAGCATCACCTTGTCGCCCTTCTTTATGCCCATCGACCTGAAATAATTCGCGGTCATATTGGAATACTTCTTTATATCGCCAAACGAGAAGCGGCGCTCCTCCATTTCGTTCGATACATATATGAGAGCCGTCTTATCGGGACATTTTGCCGCAAGAGCGTCAACAACATCGAAGCCGAAGTTGAAGGTGTCCTCGTTCTTGAAGGTTATCTTTGTGAGCGCACCGTTCTCGCCGGTCTCGCACTCAACGAACCTGTCGGCAACAGGGTCGTCGATATTCGCGAGGTCGAAATTCGTGACGCCGGGAAGAATTACCGGCTCAAGGTTCGAGATAGCGTGTGTGGGCTTTTCGTTCTGACCGAATACGACCGCATAGAAGCGGCACTCGTGACCTCCGACAGCCCACTCATCGTGCGGCTCGGAGCTGTCATAATAGATAGAGTCGCCCTCGTTGAGCACTTCGACATTGTCGCCGACCTGCACCTTGAGCTGACCGCTGATGATGATGTCGAGCTCCTGACCCTCGTGAGTGTGAGGGTGCGGAACACGGAATTTCTCGTCAACATAGGGAATAGTCACAAGGAAGGGCTCACCTATCTTGTTCCTGAATTTCGGAGCAAGACGCAGATAGCTCAGTCCCTTTCTTCTCGCAATGGGAAGTCCCTCGCCCGCTCTTGTTATATCGAAGCTGTTGATACGCGGAGATTCGCCCTCCATAAGGTCAGCTATCTCAACGCCGCATACATTTGCGAATTTATAGATAAATGTGAAGCTGAAGTCCTTTGCGCCGCCCTCGTATGCGAGGTACTCATATGCGGAAACACCGACCTTTTCAGCCATTTCCTCGGGAGTCAGACCGACGGATTCGCGCGTGAGCCTGATACGCTCAGCGACCTCCCTTATCTTAAACTCCGGATTCATTGAATTACTCACAGCAAGCCTGCCCCTTTCGTTAATACTGTCGCTGTCAGAACTGCTGTCTTAAACAGCCATACTTACGCACAATATTATATCACCGAAAGTTTCAACTGTCAACAATTTTTGCCCTCGCCGCACAGCTCCGGAGAAGCAAGCTGCTCTTTACAATTGGTAATATATTTGATGATGTGCGCCTCCGGGAATTTGTAAAAAGATTACTATTCGTAGCATATCGGCAATATTTGATAATACAAACGTGATAATCGCGCATTTTTATTACGCACAGTATTATTTTTCCTTGTACAAAACGTAGATTTTTGTTGTACAAAATGCCAAATCGAACCATTCCCCCTTTAAAATAAAAAACGGCTATGATAGAATATATCATAGAAATGGAAGGCAAATTCAGCCGCAGAAGGAGGTGCAAAAAAATGATACATAAGAGCTTTTTCAAAAAGTCCTACGCCGTCGCTCTTGCGATGTCGATCATTTTCTGTGCCTCTCCGCTGGCTTTCCTGACCTCCTCTGTAAGCAATGACGGAAGTCAGGAGGTAACTCAGGAGGACCTGAAGGAGCTCGCGAAGAAAATAGCCGTAATGGTCAACGATACAAGAGCCGAGCACGGTCTTGAGCCGCTCTACGTTGTCCCCTATCTATGCGACTGCTCACACGTCCGCGTAAGAGAATCCGTACATAAATTCAGCCACTACCGCCCCACGCAGGAGGAGCTTTCCGGCATCACCAGCGACGAGGAGAAGGGCGAGTGGTTCTCGACTGTCATCGACAGCAACCTTGCTCCGTATCTCTCTGTAGAGGAAAACCTCGCAGCCTCCGAGGACCCGTGTACGGCGGAGGAGGCTTTCGGTCAGTGGATGAGCTCCACCGAGGGCCACCGTGAAGCTATCCTCAACCCAGATATGACGCATATGGGCGTCGCAGTGACCTACGAGCACAAGGACAGAAATTCGGAAACATACAGAAAAGACCCGTATGAATGGTACTGGGAGCTCCTTATAATCAACGTTCAGAAGGACTTCTATGCCGTTGATGACCCGGACAATCCCGGTATGAAAAAGCGCGTTTTCGTGGACAAGGAGCTCAACGGACAGTATCTGCCGGTACAGTATGAGATCGTTCCCAAGTCCACAGGCGACCTCTCCGGCGACGGGATCGTAGATTCATTCGATTACATCACTATCCTCCAGTATGTCGTTTATCAGGAGGAGCTGAAAAAAGCTCAGAATGGTCAGCCCGTCGATGAGACCATTCTCGCAAAGCCGAAAAAGCTCAACGACCTCCAGCTTGAGGCTGCCGACTGCTTCAAGGACGGCACGATAAACTACAACGATGCAAAGGCTCTCCAGAGGTATGTCCTCGGAGAATACAAGTCTCTGCCATATGTATTCTAAGGAAAATGCAATGAAAAAGGTGTGTTCATAAAAACAGCGGACCCGACTGCCACTCACAGCCGGGTCTGCTGTTTTTCGTTTTCTGTTGAATTTGTTGCAGATTTGCAAAAAAAGTAGTGACATCTCGCCCGTAACGTGATATAATATATATGTATACCCATTTTGGCAATCTTTAGCAAAGGACGTGTTCACTATGTCTGTAAACTATGACGTTATAATCGCAGGCTGCGGAGCCGCAGGTCTCTATGCAGCCATCAACCTTCCCAGTGACCTCAGTATCCTCATCCTCTGCAAGCGCGAGCTGCCGCTGTGCAACTCTATGCTCGCTCAGGGAGGTATCGCCGGAGTCTACAACTCCCCCACCGACAATATCCAGTATCACCAGAACGATACGATGATAGCAGGCGGCTTCAAGAACAACGTTGACGCTGTCCACACCCTCGTGAGCGAGGCTGCTCAGGACATCGAGCACATCATCGAGCTCGGCGTCGATTTCGACAAGAATCCCGACGGCACTTACCACCGCACCCTTGAGGGCGGTCACAGCCACCACCGCATCTTCCACCATGCCGATTCCACAGGCAAGGCGATAACGACGACTCTGCTCGAGCACGTGAAAACTCTCCCCAACGTAACTATTATGGAAAACACCATAATGTGTTCTGTGAAGCAGACAGAGACCGGATATTCCGCCTTCCTCAAAACGCTCGATGATGAGTACATCACCGCAAACTGCCACTTTATGATACTCGCAACAGGCGGTATCGGCAGAGTCTACCAGTTCACGACAAATTCCGCTATCGCTACAGGCGACGGTATAACATTCGCATACGAAATGGGCGCGAAGATAAAGAACCTCAGCTACGTTCAGTTCCACCCGACAGCCTTCAACAACCGCGCAACACGCGAATGCTTCCTCATCTCCGAGGCTGTACGCGGCGAGGGCGCTTACCTCCTCAACTGCAAGAAGGAGCGCTTTATGCACAACTATGACGAGCGTCTCGAGCTCGCTCCGCGCGATGTCGTTTCACATTCGATAATCCTCGAATCACGCAAGCAGAACTCCACCGACTTCTACCTCGACATAAGCTACAAGGACAGCGAATTCCTCAAGAAGCGCTTCCCGATGATATACAAGAACCTTCTCGACCAGGGCTGGGACCTCACAAAGGGACCTGTCCCGATATTCCCCTGCCAGCATTACCTGATGGGCGGTATCGACGTCGACAAGAACTCCGAGACAACTCTCCCGAACCTCTATGCCTGCGGCGAATGTTCGCATACAGGCGTTCACGGCGGAAACCGTCTCGCAAGCAACTCGCTCCTTGAAGCGCTCGTATTCTCGCGCCACGCTGCACTCAATATCGCTTCCAAAGCCGCTTCTGCGCCGAAGGATTTCGCAGAGGCTGAGTTCGACGCACACATCGGTGCAGCACGCATACCCAAGGGCATCCGTACAGAAACACGCAGGATAATGCAGGAGAGCCACTTCGTCATTCCGGACAAAAAGGCTGCCGCAGCCGGCTTCAGGCGCGTAAAGGAGATACGCGAGGACCTTCTCAGCGGAGGCTACCTCGTTGACGCCGACTTCGTGCTTGCAAAATCTATCGTAACAGTCGCATATATCATTCTCGGCGAGGTAATGGAATAATACGGGGATAATGCAATGATCGCGACCGCTCCCTGATAACACAGAAAGGCAGATAAATGAAACTTTTACAACTGGCAGCAGCGGCTGCCTTAGCGGCCGCACTCGTTCCGGCGGTGGATCGGCAGGCTGATGCCGCAGATACCGTCTACCCTCCGCTCAGAGCGGACGTGAACGGTGACTACAATATAAATATACAGGATATGGTGCTGCTCAGCAAGTATCTGCTCGGCTCGGGAACTCTCTCTGCCGAACAGGCAAGCCGTGCCGATTTCGACGGCGACGGAACAGTCGATACCTTCGACCTCATCGGGCTGAGGAGCAGCTATGTATACAACTGCACCAATACTCCGCTCGGAACGTGGGTCGGAGAGGGCTTCAGCGGCACACGCTATTTCTGGTTCGATGAAAGCGGCGAGGGCACGCTCGTCCGCAACGACAGAGAAACTGCCACCGCCTTCAGGCTCACGAAAAGCGGCTGCAATATGAGCTTTTCCATAAGCGGCGGAGCTCCTGCTGCTGCAAGCATCGCGTGGCTCGACAGCGAGCACTTCTACCTTTCGTGGGGAGGCTCGCCGGAACTGTTCACGTACAGAAGCTCTGTCCGCTTCGACAAGGGACCCTTCCTCAAGGGCGAATATGTCTCGGACGCAGGAAAGAGCTACTCTCTCAGCTGTTTCTCCGGCACCTGCGATTCCGAGCCCATATCCATAATGCCGATGGGTACGCGCGCTCAATTCGTCTACAGCGACGGAACGATCAGATCCGGCGATTTCTCGCGTATGGACAAGTACCACTTCACGATGAGATGGGACGACGGCACGACAGAGAACTTCACACGCCGCGAGATAACAGTCGTTGACGGTATCACCTACGTGAACGGTATACTCATCGCGAACAAGACCTATCCCCTGCCCTCAACATATGCTCCCGGCGGTCTTACCGCTGAGTTCAACACAGCATTCGCAAAAATGCAGAGCGCAGCAAAGGCAGACGGTCTGAATATCAGCATATGCTCCGGCTACAGGTCATACAGCTATCAGGCGCAGCTCTATAACGGCTACGTCGCACGCGACGGCAAGACTAAAGCTGATACCTACTCCGCACGTCCGGGTCACTCCGAGCACCAGACGGGACTCGCAGCGGATATAAACTACGCCGGCGACTGGTTCAATTCCACGCCCGAGGCTAAATGGCTCGCGGCGAACTGCTGGAAATACGGCTTCATCATACGATATCCAGCCGGCAAGGAAAGCATCACAGGCTATAAATACGAGAGCTGGCACGTGCGCTACCTCGGCGAGGAGCTCGCCGGGCTCGTATACAATTCAGGACTCACTCTCGAGGAGTACCTCTGCATAGACTCAAAATACACGTATTGATGCAGGCTCTCCTGCACGTTCTAAGAAAGGTAACTGCTATGAAATTATTACAGTGCTATATCGACAATATCATAACCACTGCCCTTATGGAGGACATCAACTATATCGACGCTGCTGCCGATAATCTCATTCCGCCCGAGCACCGCAGCTCCGCATACTACGTTGCAAAGGACAGCGGCGTTGTCTGCGGTATCGAGGTCGCAAAGCGTGTGTTTGACCTCGCCGGCGGAGATGTTGACTTCCGTATCCTCCTTCAGGACGGCACAAAGGTCAACAAGGGCGACATCATCGCCGAGCTTGAGGGCAGCACGCTCACTCTGCTCAAGGGCGAAAGAACAGCTCTCAACCTGCTTCAGCATATGTCGGGCATCGCGACCGCAACTAACAAATGCGTCGAGCTCGTTGCAGGCACAAATGCGTCCGTTACCGACACAAGAAAGACTCTCCCCGGACTGCGCGCTCTGCAAAAATACGCTGTAACGGTCGGCGGCGGAAAGAATCACCGCTTCAACCTCTCTGATGCTGCAATGCTCAAGGACAACCACATCGACGCTTACGGCGGTATCACGGCAGCTGTTTCGGCTCTGCGCGAGAAGATAGGTCACACCGTCAAGATAGAGGTCGAGGTGCGCACGCTCGATGAGCTCCGCGAGGCGCTCGCAAACAAGGTCGAGATAATCATGCTTGACAATATGAGCTGCGACGAGATGAAGCAAGCAGTCGAGATAACAGCAGGTGCAGCTCTGCTCGAGGCTTCGGGCAACGTCACAGCTGAGAATATCCGCTCTGTCGCTGAGACGGGCGTGAATATCATCTCGCTCGGCGCACTCACTCATTCCGTCAAGTGCTTCGACATTTCAATGAAGATACGCAAATGAGACTGAGACATTATATCTCCGCCCTCGATTTTGACCGGATAAAAACGTGGATAACGGACGAGCGCACGCACGCGATGTGGTGCGCAAACCGTTTCAGCTTTCCGCTCAGCCGTGAGGATTTCGACAATGTACTCCGTGAGCACGCAGAGAAATACGGCGACTGCCCGTTCGCTGCGACGACCGACAGCGGCGAGGCTATCGGCTTCTTCTGCCTGAGCACGGACACCGGAACGAACTCCCCGATGCTCAAATTCGTGGTGGTATCTCCTGAGCTCCGCGGACACGGAACAGGCTGTGAAATGATAGCTCTTGCGCTCAGATACGCATTCGGCTTTGCAAAGGCGGAGCGCGTCCGGCTCTGCGTTTTCGCTCAGAACGAGGCGGCACGCAGATGCTACGAAAAGGTCGGGTTCACCGAGACCTCCACCGATAAAGACGCATTCTCTTACAAGGACGAAACGTGGGACAGATGCAATATGGAGATATTGAAATAATGGAAAAGAAATCGAAGATAAGCAAACCGTTCAAGGCTGTCCTCATTGTGCTGCTCTCAGCAGTCATCATCATTCCGGTCGCATATTCCGGCATTTTCGAGTACCACCTGATGAAGGGCACCTACACAGACGCCTCTGACATAAAAACGGTATGGCAGGTCAACCACGGCACTGAATACGCTGTACTGAAGACCATAGAGGGAACTGTGCCTGATAATGACAGTACCGACAGATACAGCAGAAACGTCGAACAGGGAATTATGGTGAAGTACGACCACGAATTCATCGAAGCGCTCACTAATGAGTACGGCTGCAAGGAGTACGACCGTCTCGGCGGTCTCGGATTCTACGAGACGAAGGGCGGCAGAAGATTCTCGCTCCGGATGACAGAATACGGCGGCGGTACGTTCGCGGTGCTCCCGTATGCGGTCGAGCAGATATACGGCGTGACTATCGAAGACATAATCGCTGACAGCAAATTGAAGGGTGTCCCTTCAGCCGGTTTCGCAGGTCACTGAGTTCGTAACGCAGGTTCACGGCTCGGTGACCTTACTTATTTCAGAGCTCCAGCTAACGAAAAGGGTGTCCCCTCAGCCGATTTCGCAGGTCACTGAGTTCGTAACGCAGGTTCACGGCTCGGTAGCCTGCTTTTTTTCGATAAAGAGAGCTGACTGACTCTGCCGCCTTTTTATCTATTCTTATTAGCACTCTGTTCCGGCAAGTGTTAGCACTCCGATTCAGAGAGTGCTAATTTTCATCATTTTGTCACACATTCATAATCAAATGAACATATTGCAGCTGTATCATACAGACAATGAAACGAAAGGAGCTCATACCTATGTTTGAAGATGATTACATTATGCGTCAGATAAAAGAATGTATTGACGCAGCGATGAAGCTTCTGTTTCATGTGAATGTAGAATCTCCCGCAATGCTGGTGCTGAAGGACCTGCAAAAGGAGGAGCTTGTCCGGAAGCTGACCGATATGCTCGACGGTGGAAAGGTCAGAGAGGCAATATCCGAACTGGACAGAGAAACGGCTGACGGGTCACAGGACGACCTTATCGTCGGCTACAGATTCTACACCCACCTATGCCAGAAGGACGACGATTACCTCGATAAGTACGGGCTGCTGTACTCCGACGTCGAAGCCGAGATGAAACGGTTCTTTTCGAATTACATCTCGCCTGAGGTAGTTGACCTTGTGACACATTCAAAGGATTAAAATAAAAGTCAGTGAAAGGACTGATCCCAATGGAAAACGTATATTTTATCACATCTGACAGATAATAATCCCGGAGAAAGGCTCCGGTACAAACAAGTATTGAGAGATATATTTTTGGAGGTATGACTTATGATGTACGGAATGACACCCTTTGGAAGAAATGCATTTGACCTTTTCAATTTATGGAACGATATTGACAAGAGCTACGACAGTATGCCCGTCAATGCCTGCCGCACCGATATTATCGACGCCGGCGATAAATACGTAATGGAGTCTGAGCTTCCCGGCTTCGATAAGAAGGACATCAAGCTCGATATAAACGGCGAATTCCTCGTTATCTCCGCTGAGCACAACGCCGAATCCGAGAAAAAGGAAGATAATACCAAGTATATCCGCCGCGAGAGAAGATACGGCTCTTACAAGAGGAGCTTCGACATCTCCGATGTTGATTCAGAGGCTATCTCAGCCGAGTACAAGGACGGTATCCTCACAATAGAGCTCCCGAAGAAGAAACCTGCCGAGCCCGTTGCAAAGAGGCTCGAGATAAAATAAGCCGGTCGGCTCACATAAAGCTGATATACCAGGGCTGAGATAAAAGAAAAAGACTGCGAGGGGAGCTCCCTTCGCAGTCTTTTTTACATTATGATGTCTTCAAATTTTCCGCGTATCGCCTTTACCAGCTCCGCCGGCGAAAGACGTATCTGCGTGCCGATGCGTCCGCCGCTGATGTAAAACAGCTCCATCGCCTCAGCCGTGCTGTGTACGACGGTCATAAACTGCTTCTTCATACCAATGGGAGTGCAGCCGCCGCGGACATAGCCCGTTACCGCTGTTATGTCCTTGACGTGGAGCAGCTCCACCGACTTCTCCCCGACGCTCCTTGCCGCCTTTTTGAGGTCGAGCTCCTCCGCGACCGGAAGCAGGAAGCAGTAATAGCTGCCGGACTTTCCGTGTGCAACGAGGGTCTTGAAGGTCTCGCCGAGAGGCTGACCGAGAGTCTCCGCGGTGTGGATACCGTCGATGAATTCGTCACATTCATAGGTCTGAACGGTGTAATCTATCTTGTTCTTATCAAGAAAACGCATCGCGTTTGTTTTAAGTTCCTTAGCCATTTTCCTTTTCCGAAGCCCTTCTGCTGTAAACACAGCCGCAGTAATTCTGCCTGTAAAGTCCGTACTGCCGCGACAGCTCTATCGAATGCTTGTAGCCGTCGTGCTTCTTGAAATCCGAGTAGAGGTATGCAACTCCGCATTCCTCCGCTGTCGCCCTGCCGCATTCGTTTATGTATGCGCAGTCCTTATGTGGACTTATCGTGAGAGTCGTCGTGAAATAATCACAGCCGTTACGCCGCGCCATTTCGCCTGTTTTCCGCAGACGGTACGCGATGCACCTCCGGCAGCGCTCACCTCGCTCAGGCAGGTCCTCAAGTCCCTTTGCCAGCTCATAGAACGGCGCAGGATCGTAGTCTTCATCTATGACCGCGACATCGAGCCCGAGCTCGGATATGAGCCGTTTCAGCTCGCTCTTGCGGTAGAGGTACTCCTCCTCGGGAGCAATATTCGGATTGCAGAAATAGACCGTTATGTCGAAATGCCCGTACAGAAAAAGCAGCGTGTGGCTGCTGCACGGAGCACAGCACGCATGGAGCATGAGCCGCGGCTTTTCGCCGTTTTTCTCCAGCTCAGCTATCTTGTCATCGAGCATTTTACCGTAATTCGGCTTCTGCATCACTTATCCTCGAGATTTTTCAGAGCCTTTATCTCTTCCTTGTTGAGACGTATCTCTGCGTCCTTGAGGAGCTTTACCTCGCTCCTGTCGAGAGTTACCGGCACCTCTGACCTCTCGGTCTTTACCCTGAGCTTGCCGGTTATCAGGTTTGCGTCCTCAACTCTGCCCTTGTCGCCGTCAGGAGTCACAACCACAGCGCCCACCTTCGGAGTTATCTTGAGGAGAGATTCATACGCTGCCTGTTCGTTCTTGAGGCAGCACATAAGTCTGCCGCAGGTGCCGGATATTTTTGTCGGGTTCAGTGAGAGCCCCTGCTCCTTTGCCATTTTTATGGACACGGGGTTGAAGTCGCCCATATGTGCCTTGCAGCAGAATTCCCTGCCGCAGATACCGAGTCCGCCGAGTATCTTTGCCTCATCGCGAACGCCTATCTGACGCAGCTCTATACGTGTGCGGAACACCGCTGCGAGGTCCTTTACGAGCTCGCGGAAGTCAACACGGTTCTCAGCCGTGAAGTAGAACAGCATCTTGTTGTTGTCAAATGTACACTCAACGTCGACGAGGTTCATTTTCAGCTTGCGGAGAGCTATCTTCTCCTCGCATATAGCGAAAGCCTCCTTCTCGCGCTGCTTGTTCTTCTCGACCGTTCTGAGGTCGTTCGCATCTGCGAGCCTGATTATCGGCTTGAGAGGCGAATTTATCGCGTTGTCGTCTATCTGCCTGTTAGCGATGACGACCTCGCCGCACTCGACTCCCCTGACCGTCTCAACGATGGCGTGGTCGCCGATATTTGCCTTTATATCGCCGGGCGAGAAATAATATATCTTGCCGACGCTCTTGAAGCGGATACCCACTATCTCTTTCATAAAAAGCTCCTTGCCTGTCCGTTTCAGCGGACTATTTCTATCATCTCCGCGCTGAGAGCCGCAAGCACCAGCGGCGGATTAACATTTGCCTCCATAGCTCCCCACGCCTTTTCTATCCTTTCGTGGAGACGGACTGCCTGATATGCCGTAACCATACCCGAGAGCTTCCTTGCGCCCTCGCGGTAGCAGCCGATGAGAGCGGCTCCGGCATTCCGGTTCAGTACGGCACAATCGCGCACGAGCTTATCCGTCATAGAAAGCACCTCGCGAATGTCGTTCCTGCTGCTGCCGAGTGAGAACAGTGCAAGATTCAGACCGTACTCGTCCTTTTCTATTATACTATCGGCGAGCCTTTTTGTCAAATCCACGCGCTTGCGCAGCTCCGGGTCTACTATATAATCGGTACACTGACCGATGTTGCCGTGAAAGCACTCCACCGCAGCCGAGACCTCGCGGCTGTCATATCCGCTGCCGAGCAGGGATTCCTCCGCCTCCGCCTCGGTACAGGGCGAGACTCCGAAGCATACACATCGTGAGATTATCGTCGGAAGAAATTCGTATTTCGACTCCGCCGTGAATATGAAATACGCATGATCCGGCGGCTCCTCGATGAGCTTCAGCAGGATATTCTGCGTTATCGGGCTCATTTTGTTGCAGTCGCGGAAGATATACACCTTCCTGCCCGTGTGATTATTCGGCTTCACCACAGAATCCCTGATGACGGCACGTGCGATATTCGCGGTATAGCCGCCGAGCTTTCCCTCTGTCGGGACGTAGGTCACGTCCGGATGCGCCATTGAGCTGACATTCCTGCAAGCCGCACATTTTCCGCACGGCGCTCCGTTCACGGGAGATTCGCAGAGCAGCTGTGATGTATAATATTCAGCCATAAGCTTTCTTCCGCTGCCCTTTTCGCCGTAGAAAATGAGCGAATGAGCTGTTCTTCCGCTCTCGCGCATACCTGCGAGCGTTGCGAGCAGCTGACTGTTTCCGTATATCTTTTTCATATCTTTCACCTTACTTCCGTTTCCGCGGCTCGGGCAGACCGTCATACATTTCATCTATCAGCCTGCACAGGAAACCGCTGTCATCGACATTCTCGACGAGCAGCATATCCTTCGCGCCCGGATACGGCTTCTCGTGCGGAGCGTCCGGCATAAGCGCCTCTGCCGCCGGTATCTGCTTCACGAGCAGCCTGTCATCGTATATCCCACCAACTATCCTGCCCTTGTAATAGATGATGTATTCGCCCATCATCGCCTTGTACGAAACTCCGTCAAGTGCGGACAGCTGTTCCATTATATATTCAAGATAGCCCTTATCTGAAGCCATAGTTACACCCTCCAGTATATCACATAATCGTTTGAATAGCAAGTGGAGACAGCGACACGCCGCGCTCGTCAGCGGCGCACAACATTTACTGTCCCGATACCGTATCGCCTGAACACATCTATACATCTGCGGTCGATGACCTCGCCGCTCGCCGCTATCGGCACAGCCGGCGGACACGGCACCTTCACCGCCGCACAGATGCGCCCCTCTGCCTCGTCAACGGGTATCTCCTCGCTCGGAGCGAATACCGCATCACGAATGCTCATCGCCCTTTCCGGCAGCGGTAAAACGATACTGTCCGGCTTCGGTACGTACTTTTTCGCAGCTGCGAGGGAACTGCCGAGAGCCGCTGTCAGCTTTTCATAGTCATCGTGAGTGCTCATCGGCGACATCAGCAGTACCACAAGACCGCGGTCCGTATATTCACATTCAACGCCGTTCTGCCGCAGGAGCTCCGCGGTCTCATTGCCGTCATATCCGCTCTCCGCAGCCTTTATCGTTACGTGGAACGGGTCGCCCTCCGCAAATCTCAAACGGTCGGCGAAGGTCAGGCGCAGTCTGTCGAGCTCAGTGAGGTTACGCTCAATATCGCCGCGTATCTGCTCCGAGATGTATCCGCGGCAGAGGTCGAGCGACGCCATTATCAGATATGACGGGCTCGTTGACGCGAACAGGCTCATACACTGCCTCAGCACGCCGGCATAATGTCCGGACGAGGTGTGCAGCATTGCCGCACCCGTGAGTGCCGGCAGCATTTTATGTGCGGAATCGCAGCAGATGTCCGCTCCGAGCGCTATCGGGTGACAGCTTGCCGGAAGGAAGTGCAGGTGCGCTCCGTGAGCATTATCGACAATAAGCGGCGCACCGAAGCGGTGACATATCTCCGCGATCGTCTGTATGTCCGCTGTTCTGCCCGTATAATCAGGCGATGTGAGGTAGACGCAGGCATTCGGGTGCTCCGCAAGCCGGCTCTCTATATCTCCGGGACGTATCGTACCCGAGAGGATACCGTCGGTGTAGTCCGGCATCACCCACTCAACGTCAAGCCCGAGCAGAGCCGCCGCATTCAGGAATGCGCGGTGAACGTTCCGGACGGCGATGACCGTCCTGTTCTCCTGCTTCATCGCGGCAAGCATCGCCTGTATGCACAGTGTCGAGCCGCCGGCAGAATAGAACGTATCCGCCGTCCCGTAAAGTGCGGACATCCCCTGCTCGCTCCGGCGTATTATGCCGTCAGCCTCGAAAAGGCTGTCCGCGCCGTTTATCTCAGTTATATCAAGTGCCGTACCTAAGCCGTCCGGGAAGAGCTCTCTGCCCTTATGCCCCGGCATATGACAGCGCACTGTCCCCGACCCGGCATAGCTCCTCAGAAAATCATATATCGGTGTATCCATATCGCTGACCTCACAAATAGTATTGCATTATCCTGAATATCCTCAGCCTTGCCCTCGCACGCGCCGCGGAGACCGCCTGCGGAGTGACTCCGAGCGCCGCTGAGATCTCGGTCGTATTTCTGTTCTTAAAATAGTATAGCATAATTATTTCCTTTTGTCTCGGTGTGAGCTCATTATTTATTACTTTTAACAGTACCCTTCTGAGTCTTTCTGCTCTCGGGTCTCCGCTCTTTTCGCCGAGCATTCGCCGTATGTTTTCATCAGCCTTGCCTGTATATGTGTCTGAATAGCTTTCACGTATCGGCACCTTTCTCCCGCCTCCTCATAGTCGCGGCAAGGCAGGAGATCACTTCCTGCATCTCGCCGTACTCGCAGTAGAGGAGCTTTATCCTCCTGTCGAGGTCAAGCTCCCCGATAGCGCATATATCGCCCTGTTCCTTCAGTGTGTTCCTTTGTGATGTAAGCTCGGCTATCCTTGCTTTCACCAGCTCACAGCTTTCCACATAGCCGTTTATCATATTTTCCATGTCAAAGCCTCCTGTCCGTAGGGAGATACTGAACCGCCGTTCCGCCAACGGGTACAGCGGAACGTTTTTGTAGCGTAAAGAACATTTGTTCTCATTCCTTGTGATTATCATTATAGAACATCCGTTCCAAAAAGTCAATACCCAAAGCATATTTTTTATTTTTTTAACAGTGCTTTCACCTCCTTGTAAGCACAATAATCCTGTGCATATGTAATATAGTATCGCAGTTCATAGAATTGTCACGAAATATTCGTAAAAATCTCCAAAATTTCCATTGACAAGAAGCCGAAATAATGATAATATATACTTGCTGGAAAACATGAAAAGCTTATAACGTTACGTTAATGCGTTAAAGCACCCAAGTATCCTGACCGATACAAATAAAAATGGAGGGAAATCAAATGCAGTTTTTCAAGAAAACTATTGCAGGCATCTGTGCTTTAGGCATCACAGCTGCCAGCGCAGCTCAGGCGAACTTCTCCGGCAGCGTAGATAAGGCATACGCTGCATCAAAGGACATTTCGTCTACAATGGAATGGGACACGCTCAGAATGGGCGGTGCCGGCTTCGTTTCGGGCATCGTTGCCGGACAGAAGGAAATGTATCTCCGCACGGACGTAGGCGGCGCATACAGATACGATTACGACAAGAGCAGATGGGTACAGCTCTTCGGCTTCATCAACGAGGACGACAGAGGTCTCCTCAGCTGTAAGGGCATCGCTATCGACCCGACAGACGATATGACAGCTTACTTCCTCTGCGGCTGTGCTTACTTCTCAGACGCAAAGACTGTCATCTTCAAGACCACCGACGGCGGCAAGACCTTCACCGGCGTCGATGTAACAGAGCATATTCAGGTACACGGAAACGGCGACGGACGTGAGTGCATCGAGCCTATCGCTGTTGACCCCGACAATCCGGACACTATTTATGCCGGCGGCGACGTAACAGGCGGCAAGTCCGCACTTATCAAGTCCACGGACGGCGGCAAGACATGGAAGCCTGTTGAGGGCTATGACGCACTCGGTCTTTTCTCGGGCGAGCTCAAGTATCCCTCGTGGACAGACCATATGGTAAGAGGCACTGAGCCTTCAAAGCTCTACAATGAGCAGAACGGTATCGGCTGTATCTACATCGAGGGCGGCAAGGTATACGTAGGAACTTCCGTAAAGGGCTCGGCAAACGTCCACGTTGCAAGCGTAAAGGACGACAAGTTCGAGGCTGTTAAATCTCTCCCGAACGACAACTATCCGCTTTCCATCACAAGTGACCACAACGGCAACCTCTTCTTCACATACATCGCCGGACTCGCATTCGGCGGCGCATCCGGCGGCGCTTACAAGTACAACATCGCATCAGGCAAGGCTGAGAAACTCTCAGTCTCCAATAACTCTATCGGTATGGTAGAAGCTGACAGAAAGGACCCGAACAAGCTGTTCGCACGTACCTGCGGCGTCTGGTCAGACCAGTGGTTCGGTACCGAATGGGTACAGGATGATCCCAATACTCCCGAAAATGAGGGTACAATCGGCTGGGGCGACCACTTCTTCCGCTCGTCTGACGGCGGCAAGACATGGGAGGACATCACTCCCGGTGCCGGCGAAACAGATTACTCCACAGGTGTGGGCGTAAAGAAATTCGTCTCACTCCCCCTTTCTACAAACGGCTATGACTGGGCTTACGGCAAGGCTTGCCACTGGGGAAGCAGCATCGTCATCGACCCGCGCGACGCTGAGGGCGACAGGCTCCTCCTCACATCAGGCAACGGCGTTTTCGCCTGCGACAACGCATGGGACGAAAAGGATATACAGTTCTACTTCCAGCCCGACGGCGTTGAGGAGTGCGTAAGTCTCGACTTCTTCAGCACAGCTGACGGTCTCGACCTCTCCGCTATCGGCGACTATGACGGCTTCATTCACGAGAGCGTTGACTCTGTCCCCCAGCAGTATTCACCTAATATGGGCTCGACCTCCGCAATAACAGTCTGCCCGCAGAATACAGACGTATGGGCAAGAACAGCCGAGGGCGACGCAAACAACTCCGGAAGCGGCTATTATACTCTCGACCGCGGCAAGACATGGAAGGTCTTCAAGCCTGCCTGCACAGGCGGCAAGCTCGCTATCACGGAGCTCTCGAAGGGCAAGTACAGAGTTATAAATACAAGCACAAAGGGTGCTGCTTCCTACTCTGACGACTGGGGTGCAACATGGAACAAGTGCGACGGCATCGTGGCTTCAAAGGGCGTCTATGCTCTCGTTGACCCCACAGACGCAAAGACAGTTTATGCTGTCGGTGCTCAGTACAACGAATACTGGTCCTCTGATATGAGCAAGAAGGAGCCCACATATGACGAGGCTCACTACTCCTACTTCATCAGCGAGGACTACGGCGCTACCTTCAAGGAAACACGCATCTGCCCCTATAACTGGGAGCTCACATGGAAATTCGAGCAAACAGGCGACCTCGCATACGTTACAAAGGGCACAGTTGCTCTCGCAGGTGCAAATCAGGGCCTTTTCCTCATCTCTGACAAGGGTGCCAAGGTAGAGAAGCTCGACAGCGTTAAGTACGCAAAGTGCGTAGGCTACGGCGCTCCCGAGAAGTCCGGAAGCCCCAACACTCTCTTCATCTTCGGCAAGCCCGCAGAAGACGACCCCGAGGGCGTTTACCGCTCAACCGACGCCGGCAAGACATGGGTCTGCATCAACACTGATCACCTCTACGGCGGCACAGGAAACGGCAACTACCTCGTCGGCGATATGGACGAATTCGGCAAGGTGTATATGTCTACAGTCGGCTGCGGTATCGTTTACGGCAGGATCGCCGGTGACAAGCCTGCTCCTTCCACAACTACCACAAAGGCTACTACAACTACAAAGGCAACAACTACCACAACCACAACAGCTCCGGGCGGCTCGACAACAACTCTTCCGGCTGTATCTCTCCTCGGCGACGCTAACGTCGACACCAAGGTAACAGTTGCGGACGCAGTTGCTATCCTCCAGTCTCTCGGAAACAAGGACAAGTACGCACTCAAGCCTCAGGGCGCAGCAAATGCTGACTGCTTCAACCCCGGCGACGGCGTTACCGGCAAGGACGCTCTCGCTATCCAGAAGCTCGATGCGAAGTCTATCGCCAAGCTCCCTGAAATATCAGAGTAAAAACAAAAAATCACCTGAAGGGCATCCCTTCAGGTGATTTTTACTGCAAACGCATAAAAAAGGCTGCATTTCAATGAAATGCAGCCTTCAGCTTTATATCGCTTACTTGTTGAGGTTAGCCTCGATAACGTCGAGCTCATCGTAAAGAGCCTGTGGGATATTGCCGCCCTTTGCCTTGATGTCCTCGTCGTAGTATCTTCTCATCTCAGCGATCTCCTTCTTCCACTCTTCCTTGTCAACTGTAAGGAGAGCCTGGAGAGCAGTTGCTGATACCTCGTCCTCGATACCGCTGAGGTTGATGTCCTCAGGCTTCGGGAGGTATCCGATAGGAGTCTCAACAGCGTCAACTTCGCCGTCAACACGCTTGATGATCCAGTCGAGAACACGCATATTCTCACCGTAGCCGGGCCAGAGGAAGTTGCCTTCGCTGTCTGTTCTGAACCAGTTTACGTTGAAGATCTTAGGAGCCTTGCTGCCGAGTCTTGCGCCCATTTCAAGCCAGTGAGCCCAGTAGTCACCTACGTTGTATCCGATGAAGGGCTTCATAGCCATAGGATCGTGACGGAGAACACCTACTGCACCTGTTGCAGCAGCTGTTGTCTCAGAGGATACAGCAGAACCGATGTATGTACCGTGTGTCCAGTCGAACGACTGATATACGAGAGGAGCAGTTGTTGCACGTCTGCCGCCGAAGATGATAGCAGAAACGGGCACGCCCTCGGGATTGTTGAACTCGGGAGAGATGCAGGGGCAGTTCTTAGCAGGAGCTGTGAATCTTGAGTTGGGGTGAGCAAGCTTCTTGCCTTCCTTTACCCATTCCTCACCGTTGCACTTGATACCTGTCCACTCAGTTGCATCCTTAGGCGGATTCTCGTTGAGCTTCTCCCACCAAACAGTGTTGTCGGAGTTGTCGAGTGCAACGTTTGTGAAGATAGCGCCTTCCTTTGTGCAAGCAAGAGCGTTGTAGTTGGACTTTGCATTTGTTCCGGGAGCAACACCGAAGAAGCCGTTCTCGGGGTTGATAGCGTAGAGTCTGCCGTCCTTGCCGGGCTTCATCCAAGCGATGTCGTCACCGACTGTGAATACCTCATAGCCGTCCTTCTTGTATCCCTCGGGCGGAATGAGCATAGCGAGGTTGGTCTTGCCGCAAGCTGACGGGAAAGCAGCTGTGATGTACTTGATCTCACCGTTGGGCTTCTTAACGCCGAGGATGAGCATATGCTCAGCCATCCAAGCCTCGTTCTTGCCCTGGAAGGAAGCGATACGGAGTGCGAAGCACTTCTTGCCGAGGAGAACGTTTCCGCCGTAAGCAGAGTTGATGGACCAGATAGCGTTCTCTTCAGGGAACTGAACGATGTATCTCTTCTCGGGATCAACGTCAGCCTTGGAGTGGAGACCTCTTACGAAATCGTCGGAGGTATCACCGAGGTTCTCGAATGCCTGCTTGCCCATACGAGTCATGATGTTCATATTGAGGACAACGTAGATAGAATCAGTTACCTCAACGCCTACCTTAGCGAGAGGAGAGCCGATCGGTCCCATAGAATAAGGGATAACGTACATTGTTCTGCCCTTCATAACGCCGTCGTACATAGGGATGAGCATAGCCTTCATCTCATCGGGAGCCATCCAGTTGTTTGTAGGACCTGCACCCTTCTTCTCCTTGGAGCAGATGAAAGTTCTGTCCTCAACACGAGCAACGTCGTTAGCGCGTGTTCTGTGGTAGAGGCAGTTGGGGTACTTCTCAGGGTTGAGCTTGTACATTTTGTCCCAGCTGTCATCGGGAAGGGAAGTTACCTCTTCGATGAGAGCGTCGATCTGCTCCTTGGAGCCGTCGATCCATACTACCTTGTCGGGCTTGCAGAGAGCAACCATCTCGTCGACCCATTTTAATACATTGGGGTTCTTTGTCAGTGACATTGATATATACCTCCTAAAAGTTTATCATTTCAGTGCGGCTGATATGCCGCAAGGGAAACCGTAAAAACCCGATTTACCCTCATATACTATTATATACATTTTCTGTCAAACTGTCAATAGCGGCAATGATATTTTTCTGACATACTGATATATCTCACAGAGGCGGCTGTTTTTTTCATAAAGCAAGCAGCTTTTGATTGTAATTTATGCACAGCTGTTTCAACATATGATTGTATAAAAAGTAGAAAAAACTTGAAAATCCGCCAGTTTCGGCAAATCTTTGTTGAAATATCTGATTTTTGTGGTATAATATAAACAGGTTCATTCTGACTAAAATATAGAAGCGGAGGTAATTGGATTGAAGAAAACGATAATCACTATCGAGCGTCAGTACGGCAGCGGCGGAAGCTCTATCGGCAAGCTTGCTGCGGAGAAGCTCGGTGTAAACTACTACAACAGACAAATACTCGAAATGACAGCAGATAAATGCGGCATCTCCGCCGAATATCTCGAATCTGCCGAGGAGAGCGTGCCTACGAGCTTTCTGTATTCGCTCCTGCTCTCGGCGAATCCGGCAAGAACTACTGAGGAGAATCTCCCCCTCTCCGACAAGGTCTTCCTTATGGAGAGCCGGATAATCAGCGAGTTGGCTGAGCGCGAGAACGGATTTGTGCTCGTCGGACGCTGCGGAAGCTATATCCTTGAGGACAAGGGCTGCTTCAGCGTCTACATCTACGCTCCGCACGAAGCGAGGATACAGCGTGCCATCTCGCAGTATGGCGTAGCTCCGAACAAGGCTGAGAATATGCTCAAAAAGATAGACAAGCGCCGCGAGACGTTCTTCAACGTCAACACCGGCAGAAGCTGGCAGGACAAGGACCTTTATTCGCTCTGCCTCAACAGTGCCGAGCTCGGCGACGAGCTGTGCGCAGAGCTCATCGTTAAGGCTTACAGCGAATACAATGCCCGTTTCAGGAACGGAGCCGGCATAAAATAACGAAATTTACCTCATATATCTCTCTAAACGAAAAGCTCCCTCTGGTGGGGAGCTTTTCTGCGTTATATGCTATTTTTTATTCACCACGATACAGGTAACGTTGTCGAAGCCGCCCTTTTCGAGAGCCTTCTCGGCGAGCGCCTCGGAATAATTGATATGCTCCTCCGAGAGCACCTTTGCTATCTCGGCATCGCTGAGCATATCCGTAAGACCGTCGCTGCATATGAGCACCTTTCCGTCGAGGAGCTCGACAGGCTCGTGTGCATAGGCGGTCAGTCCGACTCCGTCATCGTCAACGCCGAGGAAGGTTATCAGCTTGTGTGCATCTGAGCTGTTGCGTCCCTCAGCTGAAGAAATGCCGTCGCGGTGCTTTTTCGCTGCGAGGGTATGATCCTGTGAGAGGCGTGTGACCTTGCCGCCGCGGTAGTAGTAGACGCGGCTGTCCCCGAGATTGAAGCTGTATACAAATCCGTTGTCGATACACGCCATTGCGAGCGTAGAGCCGCTCCTGCCGCATTTTTTCTTCTCAGCCATACGGCAGATACCGGAATTTGCAGCGTTTGCGAAATCGTTCACAGCGCTGTGGAGGCTGCTTATATCAACGCTTCTGAGCACATCTGCACGCTCCTTCAGCGCGGCGACCGAGATGCCGGAAGCGAGCTCGCCGTATGCCTCTCCGCCCATTCCGTCACAGACCGCGAAGATGTATCTGTCAAGTCCGCCGACCACGCTGCTGAGCAGGCAGTCGCCGTCGGGCTTGATACCGATGCCGTCGGCGTAGAAATTATCCTCGTTGCCCTCTCTCAGGAAGCCGACATCGGAAACCGCCGAAACACGCAGTCCTTCGCCGGAGAAGTCCTCCTCGTCCTCAGTCCCTGCGAGGATCGAAATATACGGTTCTTCCTTTTTTCTGAAAAATCCAAACATTGTTCATCATCTGCTTTCGTGCGGAGCTTTATTTTTCTTTGTCCGCGTTTATCCGACAAAAGCCGGTATTGTTCAACATTATTGATTATATCATAAACCACTTCAAATAGCAAGGGGGGCGCGGCGAAAAACTTCCGTTCGGAGCAGTTATGACATCACGCCGCTGCTCATATAACACGATATACAAAAAGGCATACCGCACGAACGGGGAGATAATTGTTATACTTTGCAAACCGTCCGGCGATTGACACTAACTCCCTGTAGTGTTAGAATTAACTAAGAATGGAAAAACAGTTAGGAGCAGATAATAATGACACTTAAAGAAGTCCGGACAGGCGAAACTGTAAGGGTAACTCAGATAGGCGGCGAGGGCGCTCTCAGGCAGCATTTCCTTGATATGGGCATTATCCCCGGCACAGAGATCACTCTCTCCAAGCTCGCGCCTATGGGCGACCCGATGGAGCTGACTCTGCACGGCTATGAGCTAACGCTCCGCCTCGCAGACGCAGAGCTCATCGAAGTCGAGCCGGTATCGGAGAAAAAGTCCGCAGAGCTGAAAAAAGCCGCAAAGAAGCGCTCGGAGCACCCCGGTCTCGGCGAGGGTGGAAAGTTCCACCCGAAGGGCAGCGGAACTCCCCTTCCTGACGGTACAACGATGACGTTCGCGCTCGTCGGCAATCAGAACAGCGGCAAAACTACGCTTTTCAACCGCCTTACCGGCTCGAAACAGCACGTCGGCAACTTTCCCGGCGTAACTGTCGACCGCAAGGACGGCGCCATAAAAGGTCACCCGGATACGCTCATCACTGACCTCCCCGGCATATACTCGATGTCACCGTACACGAGCGAGGAGATAGTTTCGCGTAATTTTGTCCTCAATGAGAAGCCGCACGCGATAATCAACATCGTCGATGCGACCAATATCGAACGCAACCTCTACCTCACTATGCAGCTGCTCGAGCTGAATATCCCGATGGTAGTGGCTGTGAATATGATGGATGAGCTGACCGCAAACGGCGGCAGCATCGACTTCAACGAAATGGAAAAAATGCTCGGCGTGCCTGTCGTGCCCATTTCCGCAGCGAAAAATTCCGGTATCGAGGAGCTCGTCGAGCACGCGATACACGTCGCTTATTACCGCGAGCCGCCGGTTATCCAGGACTTCTGCGAGAAATCCGTGAACGGCGGTGCTGTACACCGCTGCCTGCACGGTATTTCCCACCTCATCGAGGACCACGCCGAGCAGGCAGGTCTGCCGGTACAGTTTGCGGCAAGCAAAGTCGCAGAAGGAGACAAGCTTATAATCTCGCAGCTCAGGCTCGACGAGGACGAGGAAGCTCTTATGGAGCACATCGTCGCACAGATGGAGAAGGAGCGCGGTCTCGACAAGAGCGCAGCTGTCGCGGATATGCGCTTCCGCTATATTATGCGGCTCTGCGAGGAGACCGTCACCAAGCCCACCGAGAGCCGCGAGCATATCCGAAGCCGCCGCATAGACAGGATACTGACCGGAAAATATACCGCAATACCTGCATTCATCGGCATTATGGCACTCGTTTTCTGGCTCACCTTCAACGTCATCGGAGCATGGCTGCAAGGACTTCTCGAAAGCGGTATCGGCTATTTGACCAACGCTGCGGACGCCGCTCTGACACGTGCAAACGTCAACGATGCGATACACAGCCTCATCATCGACGGCATTTTTGCCGGCGTGGGAAGCGTTCTCAGCTTCCTGCCGATAATCGTGACGCTTTTCCTGTTCCTGTCGCTCCTTGAGGACAGCGGCTACATCGCGCGCGTCGCCTTCGTAATGGATAAGCTCCTGCGAAAGATAGGACTTTCCGGGCGCAGTATAGTCCCCCTTCTCATCGGCTTCGGCTGCACCGTTCCGGCAGTAATGGCAACAAGAACGCTCCCCAGTGAGCGCGACCGCCGTATGACGATACTGCTCACCCCGTTTATGAGCTGCACCGCCAAGCTGCCTATCTACGCCTTTTTCATCAGCGCTTTCTTCCCCGGCAAGGGCGGTCTCATTATGACGGGACTGTACGTCCTCGGGATAATCGTCGGCATCTTCGCGGCGATACTCTACCGCAACACCCTCTTCCGCGGCGAGCCCGTACCGTTCGTTATGGAGCTCCCGAATTACCGTATGCCCGGGCTGCGGAACACGACTCAGCTCCTGTGGGAAAAGGCAAAGGACTTCCTGCAAAGAGCATTCACGGTCATCCTCATCGCAACTATCGCCGTATGGTTCCTGCAAAGCTTTGACCTCCACCTCGCACTCACCGATGATACGAGCAAGAGCATACTCGCTTCGATAGCGCAGTATGCCGCACCTCTCCTCAAGCCAGCCGGACTCGGCGACTGGCGTATCTGCGTGTCTCTCGTTACCGGCTTCATCGCAAAGGAGAGCGTTGTCTCAACTCTGAAAATACTCTACGCCGGAGATGTGACTGCGTTTATGGCTCCGCTCACAGCTGCTTCGCTCCTCGTGTTCTCACTCCTGTACACGCCCTGTGTTGCCGCAATAGCCGCGATAAAGCGCGAATACGGCACTAAATGGGCAGCAGCGGTAGTCGTATGGCAGAGTGCGCTCGCATGGCTCGCTGCCTGGGCAGTATATCTCATCGGCAAAGCCATTGGTGCATAAATATGAACTGGATAGATGTTGTTCTGATAATAGTTATCGCCGCTGCCGCCATCGCTGCTCTCGTGAGTATCGTCCGACAGCACCGCAAGGGCGGCTGCTGCGGAGACTGCTCCTCCTGCAGCCAGTGCAAAAAACAGCGGTAATACAAAAATCACCCTGTCCGGTGCCGGTTGGCGGAAACATTATGAGTATCTACTGGGTGAAACCTTTCTGAAGAAAGGTTCTCCCCCAGACCCCCTTCCAAAGACTTCCAGCTTTGTTTTTCCCCTCCTATGGGGTCACGCTGACAGAATTGCTGTCTTGGCTTAACTTGCTAACGTGACCCCATAGGAGGGGAAAAACGGAGTTAAAAGTTTTAGGAAAGGAGTTTTGTACACGTTTGTTAACGAACAATAGTTTTTATTATATCTCCGAGGGAGTAGTCCCTCGGAGATTTTCGTTGTTAAAGTATCAGTATATCGCCATTTTCAGTAATCACTCTGTCGATAGCTATCGCCTTGTCGGGCATTAATGTGAAGTAGATGACTATGTGATTTCCGCAGGTCCTTGAATGCTTGACTGCCTTCTCGTAGACCTCGATGCGTGAGATGAAGGTCTTAAGTATCTCGGGAGTGAGCTTGCGTATCTCTGTGTACTGCTTTGCGTTGTTAATGAAGTCTCTGACACACTTCTCTCGCACTTTCATCTTGTCCAGCTGAGAATCGAGAGTGCTGAGCTTGGCTTTTATCTCTGACTGCTCCTTCTCGAAGTTTGCAGAGAGTATATCGTAGCGCTCATCTGTAATCTTGCCGTTTGACCTGTCCATATAAAGAAGCTGAATTGCATTGTCGAGCTGAGCTATCTTTGTCTCGTACTCGGCGCGGAGCTTTTCGTTCTCCTTGAACTGCTTTCGGGCTTCCGCTTCACCGTTAGCCATTGCCATAGCGTAGAACTCGTCTGACTTGTCACGCGCATAGCTAACGACCTGTCTCAGATAGCGCAGCACAATACTGTCGAGTACCTTTTCCCTTATATAATGTGCGGTGCAGTCTGTGACTCTGCTTTGATAGCCTCCGCACATATAGTTATTCTTCTTCGGGTCAAGCGTTCGTGCTCTGTGAAGATACAGCTTTGAGCCACATTCCGCGCAGTAAAGATAGCCAGCGTACTTGTCGGTCTCGCCGAACTTGTCAGACTTCTTTCTGCCCTCATAGTGCTTCTGCACGATGTCAAACAGTTTCCGTGAGATTATAGCTTCGTGAGTGTTCTCGAAGATGAGCATATTTTCGGGCTTGTTCTTCAGCGTCTTTTTTAGCTTGTATGATTTGGTGTATGTGCTGAAGTTGACCGTGTCGCCGCAGTAGATCCGATTCTTCAACATCTCCCTGACCGTTTTCAGCGACCAGCGATACGGCGAACTCGTTTTCTGCTTACCCGACTTCCGTGCTGCATAAGCACTCGGAGTCAATACTTCCTCGGCACTCAGTATGTCACATATCTTGCGGACGCCTTTTCCTTTTGCACTCATTTCAAATATGCGCTTGACGATAGGTGCTGTCTCTGGATTCGATATCAGTTTCTTTTTTTCGTCCTTCATATATCCATATGGAGTTGTCGTCCCGACACGCTCTCCGCGCTCACCTTTGGCACGCTGCACTGCGCGTATTTTCTTCGAGCAGTCACGGGCATACATATCGTTAAATAAGTTTTTGATACCCGACATCTCATTGAAACCGTTAGCACTATCCACGTTATCTGTGACCGCAATGAAGCGAACATCATAAGCAGGAAATATCAATTCCATAAGCCTGTCCGTCTCCAAGTGGTCGCGTCCAAGTCTCGATTGGTCTTTCACAATTACCGTTCCGACAAGTCCGTTCTGTACATCGTCGAGCATATGAACATACTCGGGACGAGTGTTATCGACGCCGCTGTAACCGTCATCGATGTAGTACTGACAGTTGCGGAAGCCGTTTTTGTCGGCGTAGTCCTTCAGCATTAGCCTTTGATTTTCTATTGACAGCGACTCGCCTGCACGCATATCCTCTTGACTGAGGCGGCAATAGAGCGCTGTTATCTGATCCGTGTTTGATTCTGTTTTCATATATCCTCCTGTTCCGAAGCGGCTGCTTCTGGAATCAAACCGAATAGGATATACCCACAGTATATCACTATTCGGCTCGAAAGTCCAGACCTTTTTCAGTTTATTCTGTCACCGTTTATGAGATGT
>JAFXVT010000011.1 GCA_017534835.1 Ruminococcus sp. | reverse complement strand
GTCCTTCCACTCGTCACGGCTCCTGCCCTCATTTTCGAGGTAGGTCTGAGTGAACGAGATAGGCGCCCAGAGAGACTCAGGCCATACCCAGACAGTCAGACCCTCAACGCCGTCCATAACAGGAGCGGGAACGCCCCACTCGATGTTTCCGGTGAGACGGAAGGGAACGAGAGTTTTGCCTGTTCTGTAGCGGATACCGTTATTTGTGAGGATTCGGCAGGCTTCGTCGCAGTCGGCGAGCTTCTCAAACTGTATCGTGAACGAAGGCTTTTTGGGCTCTTCGAGGTATTCATGTGCGGGCATGGAATCCTTGAGCGAGAAATATTTCTCCTCGAATTCGCGCTTGATATAGATAACCGGCGGCTTTAAGAATTCGTCGATAGTCTTCCACACGACGGGACGGATATCTTTGCGCTTTCTGAGCTCTTCTACCCAGTCCTTCATGAGCTGCTCATAGTCGCGGAGCTTGAAATACCAGTTTGTTACCGGCTTCATTGTAGGAGTCTCGCCTGTGAGGGTGCTGACGGGATTTATGAGGTTCTCGGGCATATACTGATGTCCGAGGTCGCACTCGTCAGCGTAGCCCTTTTCAGAGGTACAGCCTTCAACGGGACATTTTCCGATGACCTGTCTGCCGTTGAGGAAGCAGCCTGCCTTCTCGTCGAAGAACTGCATAGTAGTTATCTGATTAAGCTGTCCCTTTTTGTGGAGCGAGCTTATGAACCAGTCTGTGACCTCGGCGTGTATCTCCTTGGAGCGTCCGAGTCCGGAGGCTGCGAAGAGGTTGGGAGAGATGCCGTAGTCGTCGAGAGTTTTCTGCTGTTTGTCGTGGTTGCGCTGAACGAAGTCCTCGAGCGAGCCCTCGAATTCGCCGTTCTTGACCTTAACGCGCCAGCCCTCAGCGATAGGGGAGCCGTAGCAGTCGGTACCGCCGACGAATATGACGTTTTCCTTGCCTATGCGGTCACGCATGAAGCGAGCGTATGTATCCGCGAAAACGAACATACCTCCCACATGACCGAAGTGGAGCTCCTTGTTGCCGTAGGGCATACCGCCGGTGATAACGGCTCTTTTCGGGAATACCGGACGCGGTATCTCGAATGGACGTTTGTTCTTATCATTCTTGTCTGCCATATTTTATGATTCCTTTCGGTTGATATCAATTTCATTTCATTTTCATTCATTATATCATATAATAGTGAACAATGCAATACTTGGCATCATTTCAGCTCTTATCCGTATTTTTCGGACCGATAGTGATATGGTTTATCTCAGCGTCTTTGCCTATTATCCTGATATAATAGCTGTCAGTGAGACCGGTCACAGTGAAGGATTTGCCAGATGTATTGGGGTCGCCGCTGGATTCGTCGGCAGTGAAGCCGAGACGTGTCTTCATATCGTCATATTTAGTGCCGATAGTAACGCCGTTCATGCTTATCGGGTAGACCTCGGGATACTTTTCAGCTTCCGAAACTTTTTTATAGAAAGTCAGCTTTGAATACTCCTGCGAAGCGAAATTATCGGCTGTTGCATCTGCGGGAGTTGTGAGAAGTCCGCAAATTCTGCCGTAGTAGGTCAGGGAAGCTGTCGTTTCGCCGCTTTCTTTTTTCATGAAGTTGTCGCCTGAGGTCTCAACGCCGAAGCCTTCTCCGAGGTCGCTGAGAGTGAACGGGATACTGAGCTTTTTTCCGTTGACAAGGGTAACGGCAAGCAGGGCATCATCGGTCCAGCCGCCGTCGGGGACTGGTACAGCATCGGCTTCTATTGCCTCTTTGAGCTCCTTGTTCACGCTCTCAGGCACTTCCGAGACCGCGGAAGTGCTTTCAGCTCCGCTTTTTTCGGCTTTATCACCGCAGCCGGCAGTGCAGGTTGCAAGAGTAGCAGCTGCTATAATAAGTGCAAATGCTCTTTTCATATAACACCCTCCAAAATTAAGTGCATGAACGCCTTAAATAGAATTATACCACTCGAAGCGTGAAAAGTCAAATTCAATTTGCTTTGTTTATTGACAAAATATATCAGCGGTGATATAATTATCTTATATTTACCGACAATAACGGAAGGAACGAAAATACAATGAAAACTGCCATAATGACCGATACCAACAGCGGTATCACTCTTGAAGAGGGCAAAGAGCACGGCATCTTCGTCCTGCCGATGCCTGTTATTATCGACGGAAAGGACTTCATGGAGGAGCTCACGCTCGACCATGCGGCTCTGTATAAGGCTCTCAACGAGGACAAGGACATCGTTTCGTCACAGCCCTCGCCCGGTGACCTCACCAAGATGTGGAACGATATCTTTGCCGCCGGTTATGACGAGCTTGTATATATCCCCATGACAAGCGGACTGAGCGGCTCATGTGCGACTGCGACGGCTCTCTCTGCTGATTATGACGGCAAGGTGATAGTTGTTGATAATCACCGTATCTCGATAACTCTTCTCGATTCCGTGTACGATGCGCAGTATATGGCTGAAAATGGCATGACGGGACAGGAGATAAAGGAGTATCTCGAGGAAAATACCTACCAGAACGACATATATATAACTCTCCACAGCCTCAAGCGCATAATCAAGACAGGACGCATCACCAAGGCAGGAGCGGCTATCGCCACCGTGCTCAACCTCAAACCTGTTCTTAAAATCCAGGGAGGCAAGCTCGACGCATATGCGAAGGTACGAGGAATGGAAAATGCCGAGAAGAAGATGTTCGAGGCGATACATAAAGACCTCGAGAGCAAATACAAGGACATCCCGAAGGAGCACCTCAGTATCGGCGCTTCCGGCACTATGGAGACTCAGGAGCAGGTCGACCGCTGGGTAGGCATGATAAAGGCAGAGTTTCCGGGATATAAGGTTACATATCGTCCTCTCGCGTGCAGTATCGCGAGCCACGTAGGAACGAATACTCAGGGAGTTGCCGCAGGCGTTACAAAGCGCCCGCTCGAGCTCCCGAAGGACTGAGCGGAGGCTGAGATTATGGAATTTGCCACATCAGCCGAATATGAGCGCGGCATAAAGAAGGTCATCATCACCGCTGAGGAGATACAGCAGAAAATAGCCGAAGCAGGAAAGTATATCGACAGCCTCTACGACGGCAGACCTGTTCTGCTCGTGAGTATACTCAAGGGCTCGTTCATCTTCATTGCAGACCTCGCAAGAGCGGTTTCAGTGCCGTGCGAGATAGGCTTCATGCAGGCGAAAAGCTACTACGAGAGCACACAGTCGTCCGGCGTAGTCAAGATAACTATGGACCTCGACCGTGATATTTCCGGCTGTCACGTTGTTATAGCCGAGGATATCATCGACACCGGAAGAACGCTCAGCGACGTTGTGAAGCTGCTCAGGGAGAGGGCTCCTCTTTCGCTGCACGTTGTAACACTGCTCGACAAGCCCGAGCGCCGCATAGTTCCGTTTACTCCCGACTATACGCTGTTCACTATCCCGGACCTGTTTGTTATCGGATACGGTCTCGACTACGGCGAATACTACAGGAATCTCCCATATATAGCCGAATACGGCGAATGAAAATATACAGACCATTTTTCCGGCGGAGAGTGGTCTGTTTTTTATAACTTCCGATAGAATATATGTATAGTTGATAGTATTGACATTGCAGGCGAAAAGTGATACCATGAGCATACAGGAAAGGTAGGGATACAAATTAGCAGAATCACTTGCTTTTTCTGTATATCAGTGGTATAATACTATCTGAAGAACTATGGAGGGATTTATATGAAAGAAAAGAGAGCTAATCTCAGGCTATTGACACTTGCGGCGCTGTTCGCGGCTTTGACTGCGGTTGCGACAATGCTCATACAGATACCTACTCCGACAAAGGGCTATGTAAACCTCGGTGACAGTATCGTCAACATCGCTGCATGGGTGCTCGGACCTGTATTCGGAGCTGCGGCGGCAGGCATAGGCTCTGCGGCGGCAGATATATTCAGCGGATACGTTGTATACGCTCCGGCGACGCTTATAATCAAGGCTGCGATGGCAGTTGTATCGTTTTACGTTTTCAAGACCGTCAACGCGAAGTTCAGCTCGCTTCCTTCGAGGATAGCAGCAGCAGTCAGCGCTGAGGTCGTAATGGCAGCGGGATATACCGTATTCGAGGCGTTTATGTATCATTCAGCGTCCGTCGCATTCCTCGGACTTCCCGGAAATATCGTTCAGGGAGCGCTCGGCGCGGCAGTATCGGTTGCAGTATATGAGCTCGTTATAAAGCGGGTTCCGCATTTTCAGAAATAATATCCAAGGCTTCGGCTAATGCTGAAGCCTTTGCTGTTTTGGGAGGAGACCATGATTTCACAGTTTTCACGTACAGAGCTGCTATTCGGAAAAGAGGGCATGGAGCGTCTTGCCGGCGCGAGAGTTGCTGTATTCGGCATAGGCGGAGTAGGCGGTCACGCTGTTGAAGCTCTTGCGCGTTCGGGGATAGGAGCTCTCGACCTCATCGACAACGATACGGTCTCGCTCACGAATATAAACAGGCAAATGGTGGCTCTGCTCAGCACGGTGGGGGAGTACAAGGTCGACGTTGCTGCTGAACGGATAAAGGACATCTCTCCCGACTGCGAGGTGAGGACTTACCGGACGTTTTTCATGCCGGATACTGCGAACGAGTTTGATTTCACGCAGTATGACTACGTCGTAGACGCTATCGACACAGTCACGGGCAAGATAGAGATAATCATGCGTGCAAAGGCGGCGGGAGTTCCAGTTATAAGCAGTATGGGAGCAGGCAACAAGGTCGACCCGACAGCTTTTGAGGTAGCGGATATATATGATACGTCAGTCTGTCCGCTTGCGAGGGTCATGCGCCGCGAGATGAAAAAGCGCGGAGTGAAGAAGCTGAAGGTGGTCTACTCGAAGGAGGAGGCACTTACGCCTGTAGGCGATACCGGCGAGGACAAGGGTATGCGCCGGAGCATTCCGGGCTCGAATGCGTTTGTCCCCTCTGTTGCGGGACTTATCATCGCCGGAGAGGTCATAAAGGACATTACCGGTTTCAGAGGAGGTAAAAAATGAGATTAGACGGTTTTGGCTTGCTTGTTGATGATATGCCGAAAATGATACGCTTTTACAGGGACGTGCTCGGATTCGAGATAAAAGAATCCGAGGATACATCGAATGTTTATCTTGTGAAGGACGGCACGCTGTTCCTGCTTTACGGCAGAAAAGACTTCGAGAAGATGACGAACCGCAGATATGAATATATCAAGGGTCTGAACGGACATTCCGAGATAGCTCTTTATGTTGATACCTTTGACGAGGTCGATGCCGCATTCAGAAAGGCAGTTGAAAACGGAGCTGTACCCGTTCTTGAGCCCGAGCTTGAGCCGTGGGGGCAGAGGACCTGCTATATTGCGGACCCTGAGGGCAATCTTATAGAGATAGGCTCTTGGGATAAACCGTACGAAGAAAAGGATAAATAATGCATAAGACGAATAGCTGTGTGCATACACAGCTATAGTTTTTTCTTATAAAGCGCTTGCATTTTCAAGGTTTTTGTTATATAATAAGTATACTATGTTTTAAGGAGAATCATCAATGGTATACGATAATATAATCGAAGCAATGGGGCATACGCCTATTATCAGGCTCAACCGCATGAACAAACCGGAAAATGCGGAGGTCCTCGTCAAGTTTGAAGGTCTGAACGTGGGCGGCTCTATCAAGACCCGCACCGCTTACAATATGATACTCCATGCTGAAATGGAGGGCAGAATAAACAAGGATACTATCATCGTCGAGCCGACAAGCGGCAATCAGGGCATAGGTCTTGCGCTTGTGGGAGCTGTCCGCGGCTACAAGACGGTCATAATCATGCCGGATTCGGTCAGCGAGGAACGCCGCAAGCTCGTCAAGCACTACGGCGCTGAGGTGATACTTATCCACGACGACGGCGACATTGGCAGATGCATTCAGGAATGCCTTGACACGGCTCTGAGAATGGCTGAGGAGGACGAGAACGTATTCGTGCCTCAGCAGTTTGCAAACGTCAACAACATCTACGCTCACAAGTATCACACTGCTCTCGAGATACTCGAACAGACTGCCGGCAAGATAGACGGCTTCTGCTCCGGAATAGGAACAGGCGGAACTATCACAGGCATCGGCGAGACGCTGAAATCCCAGTATCCGGATATGCTGATATGGGCGGTAGAGCCCGAGAATGCGGCTATCCTTGCAGGAGGAAACATCGGTACGCATCTGCAAATGGGCATAGGCGACGGCATTATCCCTGATATACTCAACCAGAACATATACGACGATATCTACATCGTAACCGATGAGGAAGCCATACAGACTGCAAAGGACCTCGCGTCAAAGGAGGGCATAATGTGCGGCATATCGAGCGGCACGAATGTTGCGGCAGCTATTAAAATGGCAGAAAAGCTCGGTAAGGGAAAGACGGTTGTGACTATCCTTCCGGATACGGCAGAGCGATATTTCTCGACTCCGCTTTTTGATGAATAAAAACAAGGCTCATGCATTCGCATGAGCCTTTCGTTTTACTTGGATTTTGCAGGAAGTGATTTTATCACCTTAGCGTCGAGCTTCTGTATTGCGAGAGCGTCATTTCCGGTTATACCGTCACCGACGTCGCAGCAGTCGGCATTTGCCTTTCCTGTAGCTTCGAGCTTGTATTTGTCCTTATTTCCGATGTACTGGAGGATAGCAACTGCGTCTGCAACTGTTACGTTATCATCGAGGTTAGCGTCTCCGTAGCGGGTTACCTTGCTGCTGGGAACGTCAGGACCTGCGGCAGTTGTAGTTGAAGTTGTAAGCTTAGCAGTTGTTGTTGTATTCTTGGTTGTAGTTGTCTTGGGAGCTGTTGTTGTAGTCTCCTTAGGCTCGGGCTTTGAGCCGTCAGGCTCGATTCCTCCGACGAGAACGCCGTCTGCGTAAACGCAGATATGGTCATAACGCTCTTCCGGCGGGTCGTCAACAGCGAAGAAGTCGGTATTCTTACCCATTTTAAGACCGTCGTAGCTCCAGTCGTTTTTAGGATCGAACTGGTAGAATACGTACTGATTTGTAGTAGAGTCCGTATATCCCTTGCCGTAGAATCCAACGCTGAACTGGTACTTTTTGCCTGCGTTTGCGATAACGTAGTCTTCCCAGCTTATCTCAGCGTAGTATGTATCGGGGAGCTTGTCGTACTTGTGAGGACCTGATATCACGCCGTCTGCTCCGACCTCACCGTCCTCAGTGCTGGACTGGTCGTAAAGCTCCTTAACCTCGTAGATATCGGGCTTATTGTTTTCGGATACGTTGAAGAAGTATCTTACAGAGATGTTCTTTGAGGGGCTGGATTCGCCTGAAAGGACTTTGAATGAAACGTTTGTAGCGCCTGAACCGTCGTTGTTGAGCACATCGTAGGCGATAGCCTCTACCCAGTAGCCGCTTCCACCGTCAGAACCGTTTCCGCCGCCGTAAACTCTCTTCTCGTCATCGGGCGGGAAGTTAGGAGTTACAGCCATGTCCTTAGTGCCGTAAAGAGCGTACATACCTGCTGCTGCTGCGGGGAGACAAGCGTTGTAGTCGATAGTGACCTCGTTCTCTACCCAGTCATTTGTAGCGTCGTTGTGACCGTCAGAGCCGTCAGGACCGCCTGCGAGGGCGCCCCAGAGGATATGTCTCTGCTCACGGGGGTCTTCAGCCATGAGAAGACCGGAAGCGGCACGGTGATGAGGATTCTTTACAGCGTAGTCATTATAGCCGACGATGAAAGCTCTCTTGCCGTGAGTGCCGTTTTTGCCGGCGAGAACTGAGAACTCGGCCTCTTCCTTATACTTGATATCGTTGTCGCCGAGGACGTAGTCCATCTACTTTTTAGCCCATTCGCTCCATTCGCTGGGCTTGCCGTTGTTGTGGTACTTATCGTAGAGGAGGCAGATCATCTGCATTGCAGTGTTATAGCGGCAGCTTCCCCACTGCTGGAGGAATGCGAAGCCTCCGGGGCTTTCGAGCTGCTGCCATGTCTTGAGGCACTTGCCGATGCAGTCGTTATCCCAGAAATCGACGAAAACGTACTGGTTCTTGCCCTGAGCGTCTCTTACCTTCTGAACGAGGTCGAGGTCGGGGTTCTGCTGGTTGATTATAGCCCACATAAGTGATGCACCGCTCCACATATCGTTCCAGCAGTAGCACCAGCCTGATGCAGCGTAGTAGTCGAATATCTTTACAGCGTAGTCGAAGCAGGCTTCATCGCCTGTTACCTGATACATCCAGGCAGCAGCCCAGCAGTAGTCGTCCTGCCACTTTGATGAGCTGTAGAACTGAACAGGACCGTCAGCGTTATCAGAGAGGAGCTTGTCAGCAGTCTGAGTTTTTCCGTCGCCGGTCGAAGCAGCGTTTGCAGCAGCCGGTGCAGGAGCAGCTGCGCCGCCGTAGGTATCGATAGCTGTATTTGCGAATTCCCAGAGAGCCTTTGCGTACTTGAGGGATTTCTCGGCATACTCGGGGTCTGTGTCCTTGAAGTTGAGGTAGTTGATAGCGAGGGAAGCGCAGGCAGAAACGACGTAGTCTATCTGCGGCTTTTCGGCTGTGAGGAAGAATGCCGGACGCGGCATAGTGTCGACCTCGGGGTTGTTCCATATTTTATGGTCGATATTTCCCTCGCCGACCTGATAGCAGTGAGCGATGACAGTGCCGTCCTCGTCGAGGAAGGTACATTTCATGAGGTAATCGTTGAAGTGGCGGAGGATAGTCTCGATGTGGTCGTCCTGCTCGAGCTTCTTGTACACATCGCGGTACTCGTAGTAGCCCCAGCCGAGAGTTGCAGCCGAGTAGTTCTCGGGCATACCGAACTCAACGTGGTCGCCGGCATCGTGGAAGCCGCCTGCAACGTCGATAGTGCCGTCACCGTCGGGGTCGAGGATATCCTTGTATTTTTCCATGAATTCAGCCGAGAGGTTAGTGCCGCCCTTGCTGGACTTTTCTGTGATCTTGTCCCATTCGATCATAGGAACGTGAGCATCGTAGGTATGGCAGCTTCCGCGCCATGAGAGCCTGTTCTCACCCTCCTTGAATTCGCCGCACATATTGGCGTCGTAGAAGTAGAGCGAATACTGAAGTGCGCGGGCATAGTCGATGTCGAGACCGGAGTCGGTGACAACTTCGCTTATGGGAGCGCAGAACTGCTGCTCTTCTGCGGTATCGTCAGCTGCGTCTGTGAGGAAAGAAGCAGAGCCGGATACTGCTGTCATAACAGCGCAGGTAAGAGCTGCTATGGCTTTTTTTGGTTTAAACATTGTACTGATCCCTCCATTAAAAATTGACTGATATATCATTTAATTGAAAAATTAAGTGACAAATCAACCGGACGTAAAATTTCACATCTTTATAATATCATATTTTTTGGAGAAATGCAAGTTATTTCTTGCTTATTTTGAGAAGTTTTTATTATTTTTAGCTTTTAATAAAATGTGCCGTTTACGCGCAGTAAACACAATAATCACGGCAGCCGTGATAAGTACGGTGAAGAATAAGACTGAGGGGATAGTTATGGGTCTGCGCTGACCGCTTATGCTCTGTATAGCGAATGCGTGGACGGAATTTCCGGCATCGGTAAAGGTGAGGTCGTTATCCTTGGCATATTTTTTTGCCTCGGAGCCTCCGTCGCCGAGAATTGTGAATCCCTTTGCCGTATCGGCACCGTCCTCAGTGGGGATATATCCGGCAGCGCATATTCCTATATTTTTTACTGATGATGGGATATAGAGCGAATCCATGGAACTGCACATATAAAATGAGCAGTCACCGAGCGAGGTCACTCCGCTGCCGATGGAGACGTTTTCAAGGCTCGTACAGCCCGAGAAGCAGAAATCGCCGATTGCCTCAGTTTTGTCGGGCACAGTAAACTCTTTCAGCGAGGTACACGCGCGGAAGCAGGATTCCGGCAGCCTTTGGATACCGGAGGGGGCGGCAGCACTTTTCAGTTCCGAGCAGCCGCAGAAGCACCCCATGCCGATATCGGTGACAGAATCAGGGATAACTATGCTTTCAAGCGATGTGCAGCCGTAAAAGCAGTGGTGACCTATCTTTGTGAGCGTCGGCGGGAGGTCGATATGCCGGAGTGTGCTGCATTCATAAAAAGCGTTGTCGCGGAGCTCGGTCACGCGGCAGCCCTCAATGGTCTCGGGGATATCTATGTAAGCGGGCTCGCCCTTGAATCCGGTTATAGTGGCTTCGTTGTTTATAATAGTGTATTCGTAGGTGACCTTGTCCGCACTGTCCGAATCGAGCGGAGTGACCGTGCAGAACAGAAATCCGGCTGTGATGATGAATGAGAGTATTTTTTTCAATTTTTAACAACTCCTTTTTGTCTGATTGTACAATGCGGGAGTTAAGAGGTAAAGCCAAAAAAATCGGCATAAAACCGCATGATATGGCATTTTCTGAACTGATACGCAATATTCCTGATGCGGCTGACATTTTGTGCAGGGAGATGCTGTCGTATAATGTTTTTGTAAAACTTATACAAATATAAACAAAAACGAACGTATTGCAGTTCCGGTGCGTGAGTGGTAAGATAAGCTCAGCTTGCGAAAGGAGCTGAGCTTATGAAAAATACAAAGAAATGCCCTAAATGCGGCGGCGATGATATACTTTATGCGAAGGGCTATACGGGAGGATACGGAGCCGGCAGCAATATAATGTACGGCGTGACCATTTTCTCCGCGGTCGATGTTGACCGTTACATCTGCGGAAACTGCGGATATATCGAGCATTACGTTAAAACTCCGGACATTAAACTTCTGCGGAATGCGAAAAAGATAAAGAAGTATGAATAAAACCTGAAAATCTTCCAATATTCACCTGTGAGGTGATATTGATGAAGAAAAGATACGAGATAATACTTGCCGTGGGACTTATCCTTACGATACTTATGTCAAACACGATAGGATTCATACGCGACGGGAGAAGGCTTGAACAGCTCCGCGGGAGCGTTCTGCGGCTGCATATACTTGCGGATTCCGACAGCGAGCGCGATCAGCAGCTGAAGCTGAAGGTGCGTGACGCACTTCTCACGAGCGGTATCCTCGACGGCGCGGACGACCTTGAAGCGGCTGAGGAGCTTGCTTCTGCAAAGCTTCCGGATATAGAGCGTATCGCGGAGGAGACCCTCCGCTCGAACGGCTGTGAAGCTCCTGTTACTGCTGAGCTTGCAGACGTTGATTTCGACGAGCGCACCTACGGAGATATAACCATGCCGGCGGGGCGATACCGTGCTCTGCGCGTGAAGATAGGCTCCGCTCAGGGGCATAACTGGTGGTGTGTGATGTATCCTCCGCTGTGTATCCCTGCCGCGTGCGAGGTGACAGACGACAAGGAGAAGGAACACGAGCTTTTCAGCGACGACGAGCTTGATATCATGTACAATCCTGAAAAATATGAGGTGCGTTTTGCTGTTTGGGACAAAATCAAGGAGCTTACTAAAGGCTGATTGTGCAAAACGCCAAAAATGAAAACCTTACTTGACAAGTCGTGGAAAAGGGTATATAATATTTGAGTAAACAAAGCAGAACTACCCGTTCTCACCGTCAGGCAAAGCTTAAACGGTCAATATGATATCTCTTAGTGAGACTGAGTATTGTGTGAGTGCGGATATATCTGCACTCATTTTTGTTTTATTTTATAACCGGAGGTGCTTGAAGATTAGCAAACAGGAACTGCAGATCAACGAAGAGATACGGGATAAAGAAGTTCTCGTGATCGACGCTGACGGAAAGAAACTCGGAACGATGTCCGCTAAAGACGCTCAGAAATTAGCCTTTGATCAGGATCTTGACCTCGTTAAGATCGCTCCGCAGGCAACACCGCCCGTATGCCGCATAATGGACTACGGTAAGTATTGCTTCGAGCAGGCTAAGCGCGAAAAGGAAGCAAGGAAAAATCAGAAGGTCGTTTCTATCAAGGAGATAAGAATGTTCTCCACAATAGATACTCATGACTTTGAAACAAAAGTGAATCAGGCTGTAAAGTTCTTGCAGGGCGGAGACAAGCTCAAGGTTTCTGTCAGATTCCGTAAAAGAGCTATCGCTCACCCCGAGCTCGGCTCAGAGCTGCTTGACAGGTTCAAGGAAGCTGTATCGGGTGCAGGCACGGTCGATAAACCGGCTAAAATGGAGGGACGCAGCATTGTTATGTTTGTTAGTCCCAAAGCAAATAAGTAAGAACTGACCTGTTCTGAATTAAGGAGGATCATAACAATGGCAAAGGTTAAGGTTAAAACTCATTCAGGCGCTAAGAAGCGTTTTAAGATCACTGGTACAGGTAAGGTTAAGTACCAGAAGACAAACAAGAGACACAGACTTACACAGAAGGATACAAAGCGTAAGAGAATCGCTCGTACAGCTGGTGTTGCCGGAAGCGCTAACGCTCCTACAATCAAGAAGCTCGTTCCTTATATGTAATCGGTGAGAGCTTGGCTCTCGAAAACGCTTTTCGCAATTTGAATAACTGGAGGTAAAAGACTATGGCACGTATCAAGGGTGCAATGATGACTCGCAAGAGAAGAAATAAAGTATTAAAGCTTGCAAAGGGCTACTGGGGCGCAAAGAGCAAGCACTTCAAGATGGCTAAGCAGGCCGTAATGAAGTCCGGCAACTACGCTTACATCGGAAGAAAGCAGAAGAAGAGACAGTTCAGACAGCTCTGGATCACAAGAATCTCTGCTGCTGCAAAGCTCAACGGAATGAACTATTCTACATTTATGAACGGCTGCAAGAAGGCTGGCATCACTCTCAACAGAAAGATGCTCTCCGAGATCGCTATCACAGATGCAGCTGGTTTCACAGCTATCGCTGAGAAGGCAAAGGCTGCTCTTTAATTCAACTAAAAACACGCTCCTTATTAATTAAAGAGCGTGTTTTCTTGTAGAAGGCAGGAGTCTCTCCTGCCTGATACGAGCGTATCACCATTTAGCGGAGGTGTTGTAGTATTGGAGAATATTATAACCTCTAAAGATAATCCTGTCATCAAGCTGTATCAGAAGCTCTCGGCATCGAAAAAAGAGAGGCTTCAGTACGGCTTATTCGTGTTGGAAGGGCTTCGTATAGTCGAGGACGCGCTCAGGGAAGCGCCGAAGGTCACTCATCTCATCGTTACAAAGCAGGCGTATGAGCGCTTCGGTGATGAGCTTTTGCAGGCTGATTTGAGGGATACAAAAACGCTTGTTATTTCAAATGAGCTTGGCAACAGGATAGCCTCGACGAGCACGACTCAGGGTGTATTCGCGATATGTGCCGTGCCGGAGGAGAAGGCTCCTGTATTCACCGAAAACGGCAGATATGTCGTGCTGTTCGGCTTGCAGGACCCCGGCAACGTCGGTATGATAATCCGTACAGCCGATGCTCTCGGTATCGACGGCATTTTTATGTGCGGCTGCTGTGACCTGTACAGCCCGAAGGTGATAAGGTCAACTATGGGCTCGGTGTTCCGCGAGAGCATATATATCATCAGTGACGAGGAGAGTCTGTTCGCTGTGCTTGAAAGCGGCGGTGTCACGACATCAGCTGCGGTCATAGACAATGATGCAGAGAAGGTCACCGAATGCAGATTCACCGGACGTCAGGCGGTGTTCATCGGCAACGAGGGAAACGGACTTCCGGCAGCAACTGCAAGGCGCTGCGACAGGCGCATCACTATCCCGATGAGCGGTACTATCAATTCGCTCAATGCGGCAATGGCTGCCGGGATCCTTATGTGGGAGCTGAGAAAATGAGCTCCTGAAGAGCTTTACAACGGTCTTGGGGGAGGCTTGTTATGGACAACAGGAAATACTGGCTCTGGCTCACGATGATATTCGGAGTCGGGAGCAGAAGGATATGGGAGCTGATGTCGCTGTTTGAGACGCCGGACGAGGCTTACTATGAGCTGCGCTCCGGAACAAGCGAGGTCAGGCTTTACGGAAATGAGAAAAACGCTGTTTCCTCTACAGATATAGGAGCAGCGGAGCAGATACTTGCCGAATGCAGCAAAAAGGGGATAAGGACAGTTTCGTATGACTCAGAGGACTATCCTCCGCAGCTGAAACATATAATAAATCCGCCGACGCTTCTGTACTACGAAGGCGATATTCGATGTCTTACCGGTACACAGACCGTCACAACGGTCGGCGCAAGAAAGTCGTGCGATTATAGCCTGAAGGTGACTGACAGGATATGCAGAACTCTTTCAGCGAACGGAGTCGTCATAGTCAGCGGATTTGCTGTCGGTGTTGATATAACCTCGCATATGGCAGCCGCCTCGCAGGGCAGACCTACAGCCTGTATACTCGGCTGCGGCGTTGATGTAGACTATCCGCGCGAGAATTTCCGGTATCGTGATGAGATAATCGCGGCAGGCGGGGTATTCGTGAGCGAATATCCTCCCGGTACCACGCCGCATTCTGCGAACTTCCCGAAGCGTAACAGGATACTTGCTGCGCTCGGACGTGCTACAGTCGTGTTTGAGGCGTCCGAGAAGAGCGGCTCGCTGATAACTGCATCACTTGCGGCAGAGCAGGGCAGAGATGTTTACTGTATGCCGCCGGCAGATATATTCAGTGATGCTTTCTCCGGAAACTGTGCGCTTCTCAGCGAGGGAGCGATACCGTTTTTCAGCGCTGAGGACATAGCCGCGTCATTCGGATACGGTACGCTTCTGTATAACGAGATACGTTCAGAGGCATACAGCGTTCTCGGAAAGGAAGCTGTCCCGGTCAAGCCGCGTGAGCGGAGGATCAGCCCGAAGGAAGTGCTCGATACTTATACTGAGGCTTCCGGTGTTCAGGAGGAGAGTCCTGCAAAGGCAGAGGAGAAAAGGGATGATATACTCCTCGAGGGCGTGCAGAAGCAGATAGCAGAAACGCTCTCGGACGGCGCTCTTCTTGCAGACGAGCTGGCAGAGCGGCTCAGTATGGACATTGCCGAGCTTATGATGGAGCTCACTGAAATGGAGATAACGGGAGCAGTCAGATCTCTTCCCGGTAAAGTATATGAGAGCCTTGTCTGATGCGTGAGCACAGGAAGGTATGAGAATAGATTAAATAAGGGGTTCAGAACCAAATGTCAGATCTTGTAATAGTTGAGTCGCCTGCAAAGGCAAAAACAATACAGAAATACCTCGGCAAGGGCTACAAGGTAGTCGCTTCTATGGGGCACGTCCGCGACCTTCCGAAGTCGAAGCTCGGTGTAGACACTGAACACGATTTCGAGCCGCAGTACACCGATATGAAGGGCAAGGAGGACGTTATCAGCGACCTCAAGAAAAGTGCCAAGAAGAGCGGAAAGGTCTATCTCGCGACAGACCCGGACCGCGAGGGAGAGGCTATATCATGGCATATAGCACAGATGCTCAAGCTCGATATGAACGACAACAACCGCGTTGCGTTCAACGAGATAACAAAAACGGGCGTTCAGAACGGTATGAGCAATCCGCATAAGATAGACGTTGACCTTGTCAATGCTCAGCAGGCACGCCGTATACTTGACAGACTTGTCGGATACAAGCTCAGCCCCTTCCTCTGGAAGAAGGTAAAGCGCGGTCTTTCGGCAGGAAGAGTCCAGTCTGTTGCAGTACGTCTCGTGGTCGACCGCGAGAATGAGATAAGGAAGTTCGTACCGAAGGAATACTGGTCCATCGATGCGAAATTCACAGCTCCCGGCTCAAGAAAGGTATTCGAGGCTGCACTCGTCGCCGTAGACGGCAAGAAGCTCGAGATACCCGGAAAGGCTGAGGCTGACGGACTTCTCGCAAGGCTCGAGGGTGCTCAGTACAGCGTCACATCGGTAAAGAAGAAGATAACAAAGAAGCAGCCGGCACCGCCGTTCATCACATCTACGATGCAGCAGGAGGCTTCACGCAAGCTCGGATTCAGTGCGAAGCGCACGATGAAGGCTGCACAGGAGCTTTACGAAGGCGTTGACGTTGAGGGTATCGGTGCGGTAGGTCTCATCACATATATGAGAACGGACAGCCTGCGCATCTCCGAGGAGGCGAAGGCGGCAGCAGCCCAGTACATCAGCACGGTCTACGGAAGCGAATATCTTCCCGAAAAGCCGCGTGTTTTCAAGAGCAAGAGCAATGCTCAGGACGCACACGAGGCGATACGCCCATCGACTCCCGAGCTCTCGCCGGAGCGCGTAAAATCGGGACTTTCGAGCGACCAGTACAAGCTCTACAAGCTCATATGGGAGCGCTTTATCGCAAGCCAGATGGCTAATGCTCTCCTTGATACGGTATCGGTCGACATCGAGGCGAATGGCTGCACTTTCCGTGCTTCCGGCTATTCCGTGAAGTTCGACGGCTTTACAAAGCTGTATGTCGAGTCCACGGACAATGCTGACGAGAACAAGAAAATGCTTCCTGCGCTCGCAGTCGGCGATAATCTGAAGCTGAAGTCCATATCCGGAAATCAGCATTTCACTCAGCCGCCTCCGCGCTACACCGAGGCTTCTCTTATCAAGGCGCTTGAGGAGAACGGTATCGGCAGACCGAGTACCTACGCTCCTACGATAACGACTATAACAGCGCGTCAGTACGTCGAGCACGAGGGAAAGGCGCTCAAGCCGACAAACCTCGGCGAGGTCATCACAGAGCTGATGAAGGAGCATTTCAAGGAGATAGTCGATGCGAAGTTCACTGCGGAAATGGAGAACAATCTCGATGAGATAGAGCACGGCGTCAAGGACTGGGTGAGCACACTTCACGAATTCTACGACGGCTTCTCCGAGACCCTGAAAAATGCCGAGGAGGCTATGGAGGGCAAGCGCGTGAAGGTGCCCGACGAGGAGACGGATGTCATCTGCGAGCTCTGCGGACGAAACATGGTCATCAAGTATGGCAGATTCGGAAAATTCCTTGCTTGTCCCGGATTCCCGGAGTGCTCGAACACGAAGAAGATAGTTACCGAGACCGAGGGCAGCTGTCCGAGATGCGGCAAGAAAATGCTGCTGAAGAAGTCGAAGAAGGGCAGAAGCTTCTACGGCTGCGAGGGCTTCCCGGAGTGCAACTTTATGACGTGGAACGTCCCGACGGCAGAGGTGTGTCCCGTTTGCGGAAAGTCGCTGTTCAACAAGGGCGGAAAATCCGGCAGACTCGTTTGTGAGAACGAGGGCTGTAACTACGAAAGAGAGCTTAAAAAATGACGGAAGTCAATGTTATAGGAGCCGGACTTGCAGGCTGTGAGGCTGCATGGAGCCTTGCCCGGTACGGGATAAAGGTGAAGCTTTACGAGATGAAGCCTCAGAAGTTCACTCCGGCACATAAATACAGCGGATTCGCCGAGCTCGTGTGCTCGAATTCGCTGAAGGCGGCACGTCTCGAATCTGCGGCAGGACTGCTCAAGACCGAGATGGAAATGCTCGGCTCGCTGACAGTTCCTTGTGCAAAGGAAAACGCAGTCGAGGCAGGCGGAGCGCTCGCGGTAGACCGTGAGAGATTCTCCGACAGTGTCACGGAAAAGATAAAGAACGAGCCGCTCATCGAGGTCATCGCGCAGGAGGTCACATCTGTACCGGACGGCGTTACGATAATCGCTACAGGACCGCTCACGTCCGGTGCTCTCGCCGATGAGATAAGCCGTCTGTGCGGCGAGGGGCTGAGCTTCTATGACGCTGCTGCACCTATCGTGACCTATGAGAGCCTCGACCTTGAAAAGGTATTCTTTGCGTCGCGCTACGACCGCGGTGACGCTGACTATATAAACTGTCCGATGAACAAGGAAGAGTATCTCGCATTCTATAAGGCTCTCATCTCTGCGGAGAAGGTGCAGCTGAAGGACTTCGAGACTCACCCGTTCAGCGTTTACGAGGGCTGTATGCCTATCGAGGAGCTTGCTTCGCGCGGCGAGGATACGATGCGTTTCGGTCCGATGAAGCCCGTCGGTATCACCGACGTCCGCACCGGAAGACGTCCGTATGCTGTTGTTCAGCTCAGGCGTGAGAACCGCGAAGCTACACTGTTCAATCTCGTCGGATTCCAGACAAATCTGAAATTCGGCGAGCAGAAGCGCGTCTTTTCGATGATACCCGGACTTGAAAACGCCGAGTTTATGCGCTTCGGAGTTATGCACAGGAACACGTTCATCAATAGTCCCGTTCTGCTGAACGCGGATCTCTCGATGAGGGAGCACCCGGATATTTACTTCGCAGGACAGATGACAGGTGTCGAGGGATATATGGAGTCGGCGGCAAGCGGTATCATCGCAGGTACCGCCGCTGCAAGAAGGCTGCTCGGACTTGAGCCGCTGAAGCTGCCTGCTGATACGATGACCGGCGCACTCAGCGCATATATAAGCGACCCGTTCAACGACGGGAAATTCCAGCCGATGGGTGCAAATATGGGTATACTTCCCGATATTGGTGTAAGAATAAGAGACAAGAAAGAAAGGTACGGCGTATACGCAAAACGCGCCGTAGAATCGCTGCAAAGGGAGCTTGATAGGATTGGCAACTGTAATAGTTGATGCTTTCGGGGGCGACAGAGCGCCCCTTGAAGTGCTGAAGGGCTGCGAGAGAGCCGTTAAAGAGCTCGGGACGCATATCGTCCTGACCGGCAGCAGCAGCAAGATAAAGGAGTGTGCCGCTGCGAACAGGATCGACCTCGCAGGAATGGAAATAGAGCATACTGATGATGTTTTTGATATACATGACGAGCCGAAGGAGATAATCAAGTCCGGTAAGGATTCGTCAATGGCAGTCGGTCTGAGGCTGCTTGCCGAGGGCAGGGGAGATGCATTCGTCTCTGCCGGGAGCACCGGTGCTCTCGTTATGGGAGCGACCTTCATCGTCAAGCGTATCAAAGGGATCAAGCGCGTAGCTCCGGCACCTGTGCTGCCGACCGGAAAGGGCTGCTTCGTGCTGCTCGATGCAGGTGCGAATGTGGAATGCCGCCCGGAAATGCTGCTGCAATTCGCAGTTATGGGCAGTGCATATATGGAAAAGGTAATGGGTGTCAGGTCGCCGAAGGTTGGACTTCTCAATGTCGGCGCCGAGGATACGAAGGGCAGAGAGCTCGAGATAGAGGCTTATAAGCTGCTGAAGGAGTCGGAGCTCGATTTCTACGGAAATATCGAGGCGAGAGATGTGCCCGGCGGCGACTGTCATGTAGTCGTTACCGACGGCTTCACCGGTAATATCGTGCTGAAGCTGTATGAGGGAGTAGCATCGCTTTTCGGCGAGAAGGTGAAGTGGCTGTTTTCCGGTACCGGAAAGCTCGGAGCGCTGTTCTCGCTCGGCAGGATAAAGTCGTTCAGGAAGCAGATGGACTACAGAGAGACAGGCGGCTCGGTGCTTCTCGGAGTCAGAAAGCCGGTAATAAAGGCACACGGCAGTTCGGATTCATATGCCTTTTTTAATGCTGTAAAGCAGGCACAGAAGTGTGTTGACGAGCGCATAACGGCTGCCATTGAGGAATATGTCAGCGGTATGGCGCAGACAGACAAGGAGCAGGACAATGTGTGATATTGGAAGATTTGAACAGATCATCGGATATACATTCAATGACAAACAGCTTATACATCAGGCGCTCTCGCACTCGTCTTATGCGAATGAGAAGAAGCACCCGAACGGAAGCAATGAAAGGCTCGAATTTCTCGGCGACAGTGTGCTGTCGATAGTCGTTTCGGACTACCTCTACAAGCACCTCACAAGCGTTGCCGAGGGCGACCTTACAAAGCTGAGAGCCTCTCTCGTATGTGAGAAGAGCCTGCATATTTTCGCAAAGCAGATAGACCTCGGAGATTATCTCCTGCTCGGAAAGGGCGAGGAAAATACCGGCGGACGCGAGCGCCCTTCGATACTTGCGGACGCCTTTGAAGCTGTCATTGCGGCGATTTACCTCGACGGCGGTATGGAGGCTGCAAGGAAGCACATCCTCCGCTTCATCCCCGAGGACCTCGAACACGATGCAAAGAAGGCGTTCAGCGACTTCAAGACAGTGCTTCAGGAGGTCGTTCAGAAGAATCCCGAGGAGAAGGTCGAGTACGTTCTCATCGGTGAGGAGGGACCTGACCACAACAAGCGCTTCGTTGTTGAGGTGATGCTGAATTCTCAGGTCATCGGCAAGGGCAAGGGCAGGAGCAAAAAGGAGGCTGAGCAGCTTGCCGCAAAGGAAGCGCTCGAGCTGATGGGTTATGAAGCACAGTAACATCTCGATATTCATTCCGCACGTAGGCTGTCCTCACCGGTGCAGCTTCTGCGACCAGCGCACCATCAGCGGCGCTCAGCATCTACCCGACGGCGACGACGTGAGAGCGATATGTGAGAGGGCACTGACAGAGGTGAAGTCTCCGGAGGACACCGAGATCGCATTCTTCGGCGGCAGCTTTACGGCTATACCGCGCGATTATATGAATGAGCTGCTCGATGCGGCAAAGGATTTCGTCGGAGCAGGAAAATTCAAGGGGATACGCTGTTCGACACGTCCGGACTGTATCGACTTTGATGTGCTCGGCATACTTGCGAGGAGCGGTGTTACCGCTATCGAGCTCGGTGCGCAGTCTATGAGCGACAGAGTCCTTGAGATGAACGAGCGCGGTCACACCTGCGCTGACGTTGAAAAGGCTGCTGCTATGATAAAGCAGTGGGGATTCGAGCTCGGGCTGCAGATGATGATAGGTCTCTACGGCAGCACACGTGAGGACGAGGTCTTCACGATGCACAGGATAGCTGAGCTGCATCCCGATACAGTGCGCATATACCCGACGGTCATACTCCGCGGTACACGCCTTGCCGAGCTGCTTGAAAACGGCGAATATGTGCCGTTCAGCTTCGATGAGGTAGTTGATATGGCGGCATCGGGGCTTGTGATGTTCGAGGGCAGCGGTATCCGCGTTATAAAATGCGGTCTTCATGCGAGCGAATTCGTGGAGAATGATATGGTCGGCGGCTTTTATCACCCGGCATTCCGTGAGCTCTGTGAGGGGATGATATACCGCTATAATATGCGCTTTCAGATAGAGCAGTCCGGCGGAGGTGAAGAGTTTACCTTTGCGGTGGCTCCGTCTTGCATCAGCAAGGCTGTCGGACAGAAAAAGTCAAATACAGAGTTCTTCGCCCGACAGGGCATTAGGGTAAATATCATCGGGGACGAGAGTATCCCGAAATATCAGTGTGAGCTGAGGAGGTGAGCGAGTGTATCTCAAATCGCTGGAAATACAGGGCTTCAAGTCTTTCCCGGACAAGATAAGCCTTACATTCGACAAGGGACTTACCGCAGTCGTAGGTCCGAACGGCAGCGGAAAAAGTAATATCGGTGATTCCGTCCGCTGGGTGCTTGGAGAGCAGTCTACCAAGACCCTCCGCGGAAACAAGATGGAGGACGTTATTTTTTCCGGTACTGTTGCACGCAAGCCTATGGGATTTGCCGCAGTTACGCTGAATATCGACAATTCCGACAAAACGCTTGCGGATATGGACGACGAGGTAGCGGTCACACGTAAGCTATACAGGAGCGGTGAGAGTGAATACCAGATAAACGGCAGACCGTGCCGACTGAAGGACATAAACGAGCTCTTTATGGATACGGGTCTCGGACGGGACGGCTATTCCATAATCGGACAGGGACGTATCGCAGAGATAGTCGGTGCAAAGAGCAGCGAGCGCCGCGACATCTTTGAGGAAGCGGCAGGAATATCGAAATTCCGCTATAAGAAGCTCGAAGCGGAGCGCAAGCTCACTGCTGCGCATGAGAATATGCTCAGGCTCACGGACATTCTCTCCGAGCTTGAGAGCAGAGTTGAGCCGCTGCGTATACAGTCGCAGAAGGCGGAGAAGTTCATAAAGCTTGCCGAGGAGAGAAAACGCCTTGAAATATCGGTATGGATAGCGCGCCTCGATGAGCTGAAGGATAAGATAAACAAGCTCGATGAGAAGATGCTCGTCAGCAAGAGCGAGTACGAAAACCTCGAAAACGACATCCAGCGCGAGGAGGAGCGGCTTCAGGAAGGCTACCGGAAGATGCAGGAATCCACGGTGAAGTCCGACGAGCTGAGAAGGAAAATGCTCGAGGAGGAGCAGAGCTCCTCGCAGAAAAAGGCTGATATAGCCGTTTTCGAGAACGATATAAGATACTGCGAGCAGGCTATCGAAGCTGCTAAGCAGGGCATGGAGGAGTCCGGAAGGACGAAGGCTGAGCTCGAAGAGAAGCGTGAGGCTGCCGGAAAAAAGATAGCAGAGCTGAACGATGAACGCAAAAAGCTCGAAAAGGATATTGCCGATGTGACTGCAAAATTTGAGCAGGCAGAGGCAAAGAATGACCGGCTCGGCGAAAACGTCGACAAGGCAGGCAGCGAGATAAGCAGCCTGTATATCAGGCAGAGCGAGTTCAAATTCGCTGCGGACGCTGCAAGACAGACCATAGCGGACGAGGAAGCTCGTCTTGCCGGGCTGCGTGAGAAGTCCGGCGACAACGAAAAGGCTCTTGCCGAATACGACAGGAAAATTGCCGAGAATGCAGAGCTGACCGCTAAAAATGAGGAGCGGAAGGCTGAGCTCACCAACCGCTTGTCAGGACTTGAAAGGCTGTATGGTTCACGCAGGGACGGCTTTGAACGCGCAAAGGAGGAGTTCGAGAAGGTCCTCTATGAGCTGAAAGATAAACAGCAGCGCAGAAAGATACTCAGCGACCTCGAAAACAGTATGGAGGGCTTCGCCGGAAGCGTAAAGCAGGTGCTGAAGGCATCAAAGCAGGGACGCATCGGCGGAGTGCTCGGAACGGTCGCGCAGAATATCGGCGTTGAACAGGAGTACGCAGTCGCTGTTGAGACAGCTCTCGGCGGAGCGATGCAGAACATCATCGTTGAGAATGAGGACATCGCCAAGCGCTGTATCCGTTTCCTCAAGGAGCAGCATGGCGGCAGAGCGACTTTCCTGCCGATAACCTCGGTGAAGGGAAATGAGCTTCGCGAGCAGGGGATAGAGAGCTGCGACGGTTTCGTTTCTCTCGCAAGCAGGGCTGTCACATATGACGAGCGCTTTTCGGGTATCATCGCATCACTGCTCGGGCGTATCGTTATCGCAGAGGACATCGATTCCGCAACACGTATCGCCAAAAAATACGGCTATAAGTTCCGTATCGTAACGCTCGACGGTCAGGTCATCAACGCAGGAGGCTCGTTCACAGGAGGCTCTGCGATGAAGTCCGGCGGTGTCATCACGAGAAAGAATGAGATAGAAAAGCTTGATGCCGAGATAGAAAAGCTCGAAGCACAGCGCGGCGAGCTGAGTGCCAGGGCGGAAAAGCTGCGTACCGAATCTGAGAAGCTGAGATTCGATACAAATGCGGCAAAGTCAGATATTTCCGAGGCTGAGGCAGATGAAGTACGTCTGAGGGCAGAGCTTTCAAGCCTGAACTCACTGAAGGAGCACCTCACATCACAGAGTCAGGATTCGGGCAGACAGCTGACCGAATCAGAGCAGAAGATAGCTTCCGCGAACCAGACTATCGCTGATTCCGAGAGGTCTCTCTCAGAGATCGAAAAGCTCATAAAGGAAGCCGAGGAAAAGCTCGCGGAGGGACAGGACAGCCGCGAAAAGCTCCGTATGGAGCGTGCTGATCTGTCAGAGAAGCTCTCTGAGCTGAAAATGCACGGTATCGAGATCGACAAGGATATACAGGCTCAGCAGGACGAGATAAAGCGCGTCGGTGAGCAGGCGGAGGAGCTGGAGAGGGGCAGCGCTCACTTCGTTGAGGAGATAGAGCGCCAGAAGCAGCTCATATCAATGAAGCAGAGCGACATAGAGCGTCTGCGCACAGAGCTCGAGAATATGAAGTCCAACTCTGATACCTACCTTGCAGAGATCGCAAGATACCAGAATATGCATACGGAGCAGAACAAGCTCGTAAATGAGATACGCTCCGGTATGAAGCAGCTGAATGAGGCGAAGGAGAAGCTGTCCGGCGAGGTGACACGACTTGAGGAGCGCCTCGAATCCACGAACCGCGATTACGATTACATCATCGTTCAGCTCCACGATGTCTATCAGCTGAACCACAGCGAGGCTGTCGAGCTTGCGGAAAAGCTCGATGACATCATCGCTGCACAGGCGGAGCTGACCTCGATAAAGAATAAGATACGTGCTCTCGGAAGCGTCAATGTTGCCGCTATCGAGGAGTACAAGGAAGTATCGGAGAGATACGAATTCCTGTCGGCGCAGCTCGCGGATGTTCAGAAGTCCAAGAATGAGCTCGAAAAGATAATCGCCGACCTCACAGAGGAGATGTGCAGGATATTCTCTGAGAGCTTCCGCGTGATAAACAGCAACTTCAAGGAGATATTCGTCGAGCTGTTCGGCGGCGGCAAGGCAGAGCTGATACTCTCAGACCCCGAAAACGTGCTCGAATCGGGTATCGAGATAAGCGTCGCGCCTCCCGGAAAGGTGATCAAGAACCTCATCTCACTCTCCGGCGGCGAGCAGTCATTCGTGGCTATCGCGATATATTTTGCGATACTCAGGCTCAGACCTGCGCCGTTCTGTATCCTCGATGAGATAGACGCGGCGCTTGATGAGGTGAACGTAAGAAAGTACGCGCAGTACCTTAAAAAATTCACCGATACTACACAGTTCGTGCTCGTTACCCACCGCCGCAGCGCGATGGAGGAGGCAAATGTACTCTACGGTGTGACGATGCAGGAGGACGGTATCTCCAAGCTCCTGAAAATGGAGCAGGTGGACTTCCAGGAGGACGTAGCAGATATACAGTGAACGCAGGTTCAGCCTGCTGAATGAAAAGAGGATAATATGGGAATATTTTCTAAGATAGCACAGGGACTCAGAAAGACCAAGGACAGCTTCATCGGCGGTCTTCAGAAGGTGTTCAACTCCTTCACGAAGATAGATGAGGAGCTCTTCGAGCAGCTCGAGGAGCAGATGATAATGAGCGATATAGGCGTTGATACGTCTGTGGAGATATGCGAGCGTGTCCGCAAAAAGGTAAAGGAGCGCGGTATCACTGACCCGCAGCAGATAATGGAACTGATACACGAGGTCATCTCTGAGATAATGGGCGACGATACCGGTCTCGACCTCACAAAGTCGCCGGCTGTTATAATGGTCATCGGCGTAAACGGCGCAGGCAAGACGACCACTATCGGCAAGATGTGCCACCAGTTCAAGAACGAGGGCAAGAAGGTGCTCGTAGCAGCTGCCGATACGTTCAGAGCAGCCGCTATCGACCAGCTTCAGGTCTGGACTGACCGCGCAGGAGTCGAGATAGTAAAGCACGCAGAGGGCAGCGACCCCGGTGCGGTGGTATTCGACGCGCTCGACGCAGCAAAAGCCCGTGGCTGCGATGTTGTGATAATCGACACGGCAGGACGTCTCCACAACAAGAAGAATCTTATGGAGGAACTCAAAAAGATAAACCGTATCATTGACAATAAGGCTGAGGACAGCTCACGCGAGGTGCTTCTTGTCCTCGATGCGACAACAGGTCAGAACGCTGTAAGTCAGGCAAAGCTGTTCAGCGAGACTGCTCCGATAACCGGTATCGTCCTCACCAAGCTCGACGGTACGGCAAAGGGCGGTATCGTTATCTCGATAAAGAACGAGCTCGGTATCCCTGTGAAGCTCATCGGCGTCGGAGAGAAGATAGACGATCTTCAGCCGTTCGACAGCCGTATGTTCGTAGATGCGCTGTTCGATATGCCGGCTGAGGAAGCTGACGAGGACGAGGCTGATGAGACTGAGGAAGAGTTCGATGAAGCAGATACTTCCGCTGAGTACGGAGCTGACGAGGAAAACGAGTACGAAGAGGAAGAGGAGTCCGAAGACGAAGAGGATGAGGACTACGAAGAAGATGAGGACGACGAGTCTGATGATGACGAAGATGAGTCAGATGAAGAAGAGTCTGAGGAAGAGTCCGATGATGAAGCTGACAGCTTCGATGTGGACAACTTCGACGAGAACGGCGAATTCACGGCAAGAACAGATTTCGATATAGACGAGAGCTTTATGGAGTCGCTCGCCGAGGAGAAGGCTGCCGAGGAGGCAGAGGCTTCCGATGAAGACGAGGACGATGAAGAGGAGCAGGCATCAGAAGAGCCTGAGAAGAAGAAAAAGAAGGGCTTCTTCAGCCGTCTGTTCGGCAGAAAGGACGAGGACGATGAAGACTAAGCTCGTTATGGCAACAAATAACGCAAACAAGCTGCGTGAGGCAAGAGAGATACTTGCTCCGCTCGGGATAGAGGTGCTCTCACAGCGTGAAGCAGGTGCCGACTGCGACCCGGACGAGAACGGCGCAACTTTTGCGGAGAATGCAAAAATAAAGGCTCAGGCAGTATTCGATGCTGTCGGTCTGCCGACTATCGCGGACGACAGCGGTTTGTGCGTGGACGCTCTCGGCGGAGCTCCCGGAGTCCATTCAGCGCGCTATGCCCCGAAGGGACAGGAGTGCGGCAAGCTGCTCGGTGAGCTGAAAGATGTTCCCGAAAGTGAACGCGGCGCAGCTTTCAGATGTACTATCTGCTATATGGACGGGAACGGTCACACCGAGTTCACAGGCAGCTGTGAAGGAAGGATAGGCTATGAGCAGCGCGGCTCGAACGGCTTTGGCTATGACCCCGTGTTTATGGTCGGAGATAAGACGATGGCGGAGCTTTCCGCAGACGAAAAAAACAGTATAAGTCACAGAGGTGCAGCTCTTCGTGCGCTGTACCGCTTCCTCAAAGAAAGAAACGGTGATTGATATGCTTACAAGCAAGCAGAGAGCGTACCTTCGAGGTATCGCTTCAACATACGATACGATATTCCAGATAGGGAAGGGCGGAGTTACCGAGGCGATGTGCAAGGACATCAGTGAGGCGCTCCGCAAGCGTGAGCTGATAAAGCTCCGTGTGCTCGAAAATTCGGGCTGGACGGCAAGAGAGGCTGCCGACGCTGTCGCAGAGCAGACGGGCGCAGATGTGGTGCAGGTCATCGGCAGCAGATTCGTGCTCTTCAAGCGCAACGAGAAGGAGCCCGTCATCGAGAATATCCCGAAGTCTAACAAATGAGAGTTATACTTATCTCATGTACTGTACACAAGGGTTCAACGTACAGTATAGCCAGGATAATGGCGGAAAAGCTGACTTCTCCCGAGAATATCAGCGAGGTTTTCCTTCCGCGCGATTTCGATGAGTTCTGCTGCGGCTGCACGAGCTGCTTTATCAAGGGGGAGGAACACTGCCCTCACTATGAGAAGCTCCGCCCGATAACCGAGCTCATCGATGCAGCGGACGTCATAATCCTTGCATCGCCTGTGTACGTGTATCATGTGACAGGACAGATGAAGGCTCTGCTCGACCATTACGGCTATCGCTGGATGGCGCACCGTCCGGATGAGCGAATGTTCCGCAAGCAGGCTGTCGTTGTGACGACTGCCGCAGGAGCAGGTGTGAAATCGACATTGAAGGATATGGCTGACAGCTGCTTTTTCTGGGGAATACCGCAGACATACAGGCTCGGAAGGGCTGTTGCTGCGACCGACTGGCAGAGCGTCAAGCCGAAGGTGAAGGACAGCATTGGCTCAAAAGCAGACAGTATCGCGAAAAAGATAATAAAAAGGCAGGGAAAGGTACCTGTTCCGCTGAAAACAAGGGCTTTTTTCAAGATTATGAGCCTTATGCAGAGGAATGGCTGGAACGAAGCCGATAAGAAATACTGGACTGATAAGGGCTGGACCGGCAGCAAGCGTCCGTGGAAATGAATGGGGTGAGGGTATGCGCATAGGTATTTACGGCGGTAGCTTCAGTCCTATCCATAAGGGACATATCCACCTTGCTCTCGCGGCTGTGGAGGAGCTCGGGCTCGACAGGCTGTATTTCGTACCGTCAAAGATAAGTCCGCACCGTTCCTCGGATGAGTATGTCTCCGAGGAGGACAGAGTTGCGATGATCGAGCTCGCGTGCAGAGTGAGCGAAAAGCTTGAGGTGTGCGATTATGAGCTGAAGTCCGACAGAGTGAGCTATACGATCTTCACTGTGGAGGAGTTCCGAAGACGGTTCCCCGATGATGAGCTGTTCCTGCTCGTCGGGAGCGATATGCTGCTGATATTCGACAAATGGAAACGCTTCGACGAGATCCTCCGCGAGTGTACTCTCGCTGTTGTATCGCGGTGCGAGGGCGATTTGCCAGAGCTTGAAAGTAAGGCGGAGGAGCTGCGCGGCTATGGCAGGATCGTAATATGCAGGGCTGAGCCGATTGAGGTCTCGTCCTCGGAAATACGAAAAAAAATTGCAAAAAATCAGAAATATACTTGCTATCTGGACAAAAATGTAGTACAATATATTAGGCTGAATAAACTGTACAGACAATGAGGTGAGCTTTTGTTATATGACATCAGTGACAAGAAAAAATTCCTGAAATCCCAGCTTTCACAGAAAAGGTACCAGCATTCGCTGAATGTTGCGGCGGAGTGCAGAAAGCTCGCTGAGAAATACGGAGAGGACCCTGATAAGGCGTATTTTGCCGGACTGCTCCACGATGTATGCAAGGAGATGCCGGCAGATGTGCAGAAGCAGCTCGTACTCGACAGCGGCTACACTGTCTGCCGTGAGGAGCTCGAGACCCGCTCGCTGTGGCACGCCATTGCAGGTGCCTATTTTGTCAGGACAGAATTCGGCGTAGAGGATATCGATATCCTCAATTCGATACGTTTTCACACAGTAGGCAGAGCCGGTATGACGCGCCTTGAGGAGATAGTTTACCTCGGCGATCTCATTTCTGCCGAAAGAGATTACAAGGACGTTGATAAAATGCGCAAGGTGACATATATCAGCCTTGACGCAGCTATGCTTGAGGCTTTTTCGTTCTCGATAAAGAATCAGGTCAAAAAGGGCGGACTCATTCCGCCGTGCACAGTTGAGGGATATAATTTTTACACAAGGCTCGTAAATGCAGAAAAATCGAAGACAGATAAAAAGTAGAAAAACAGATATAGAGCCAGCGACCAGAAAAGAGGATGACAATGGATAATAACGAAGTCAATCTTAACGGCACCGAGAGCGAAAGGTCTGCTCCAAAGCCGCTGAGAAAGCTCGTAAGGGTAAACAGGGATTCATTTCAGAACTATCCGCCGGTAAACGAAGGCTACCACGGAAGATATGAAGCTGATGAAGCCGGGTACCACGGACAGCACGAGGCACCGGCAGGCGAGTACCACGGACAGCACGAGGCACCGGCAGGTGAGTACCACAGACAGCACGAGGCACCGGCAGACGAGTACCACGGACAGCACGAGGCACCGGCAGGCGAATACCACGGAAAGCACGAGGCTCCGGCAGGTGAGTACCACGGACTGCATGAGGTGCCGCCGAGCAGAGAGCAGGCATTCAGAGGAGGATATGCTTCCGGCAGCGGATATGACGGTTATGAAGAGATAGGTTTTGAGGAGGAGCACCGTAAGAAGCACTTCTCATTGAAGGACGCGGTAATAAAGACGGTCGCTGTCGCAGCAAGCATTGCCGTTATCGCCGGACTTACGATAAATATGCCGATATTCCTTGATAAGAAAACAGGCGGGAATGTTTCGCTCGTCTACCTTTTTAAGCACGCACAGCCGATGGCTAAGGAGGGTACGCTCAACAAGGAAAATGTCACGCTGAATATAGACGAAGAAAAGGTCGACGAATTCTATAACGACGGTCTTGACCTTCCTCAGCTCATTGAGGGACAGTACAGCATTCTCTTCCTCGGCTTCGATGAGGACGAGTTCAATTCGGACGTTATGTGGATAGTCCAGTTCGACATCGGAAACTGTGAGATGAATATTCTCCAGATACCGCGTGACTGCTGCCTTCCGGACTACACCTCGAGCCCGTCGAAGAAGTTCAACAGCGTTTATTCAATGGGCGATTACAACATCGAACCTCCGATACAGCGCGTAGTAAATGCGGTCCAGGAGAATTTCGGTATCCCGATAGACGCATACGTTACGACAGCCTGCTTCGACATCGTAAGAATGGTCGATATTGTCGGAGGTATACCGATACACCTTGACAACGAGATAATCTATGAATCAGACAAGATAATACCTGCCGGTGACGTCACCCTCACAGGTGAGCAGGCAGAGTGGTTCATACGCTTCAGAACAGAGTGGCTTCAGGGCGACATCGGTCGTATGCAGAATCAGCGCCGCTTTATGGCAGCTACGATGATGAAGCTGTTCGACATCGTCGAGAATGAGGGCAGACTCAAGCTTTACAGCTATATCAAGCAGATAAAGGATGAGGAACTCATATACACCGACCTCTCGATAGATGATATGAGCAAGGTCGCGGATTTTGCTTCTACGCTCTCAATGGACAATGTACGTGTAAATATGGTGCCCGGCGAAGAGGCTACCTTCTATGCGGAAGACGGCAATGAATACTCTGTATATTCCGTTCACAAGGCGGAGACTATCGCTCTCCTCAACGAATACTACAGACCGTATCAGAGAGCTATGACGCCCTATGATACTTCGATAGTCGAGCTCGTTCTCGACCACAAATATGATGTTTATGACGACACAGGTATGGATTTCGAGGAGCTCGAAACGGCTACCGAGCCCCTCCGAGACCCCGATAAAAAGCCATGGTGGAAGGAAGATTGATATATGACTGAGCAGGAAAAGCTTGAACTTATCGTAAAAACACTTGACAGCAAAAGAGGCGAGGACATTCAGGCGCTTCGTATCGCAGACCTGACTATCCTTGCAGACTATTTCGTTATCGTAAACGGTACCAGCAACACCCACGCACGTACTCTTGCGGACGAGGTGGAGTTCGTGCTCTCACAGAAGGGCATCGAGCCCGAGCGCCGCGAGGCAGATACCGGAAATACGTGGATAATCCTTGATTATGCCGACATTATCGTCCACGTATTCTACAAGGAGACAAGAAATTTCTACAAGCTCGAGGGTCTGTGGGCAGACGGCGAGCCTGTGGATATAAGCGCTCTTCTCGTAAAGGAGAATGAAAATGAAAACAAATAACGCTCAGGGAAGGACTATCTGTATCGGTATCACAGCCTATATGGTCGCTAAGGCGTTTATAAACCTGTTTATCGGCGGATTTTCATTCAGCGGACTCGTCGGCACGCTATTCACTGTGGCTTTCGCTGTTGTCATCGGTGTTCTTATGTTCACCGGACTTCAGTATGTGAATTTCGGCGTTGCAGGTTACCTTGCACTCGGATTTATGACTCATCTTCCCAACAACATAATGCACATCGGCAGCAATTGGTTTTATCTGCTCGAGGGCTTCGTTGACGTTGGCTGTGCAGTGATACTGCTGATACTCCCTGTGGTCAGAGAGCACTTCACGAACAAGTGGAGCGAGCTTTCAGACCTCCTGAAAAGCTAAACAATAATTGATAAAGGAATGATAAAAGATAATGGGCAGATACGATTTCAGCACCATTGAAAAGAAATGGCAGAAATACTGGGAGGAGCACGAGACCTTCAAGACTGACGTCTGGGACTTCAGCAAGCCGAAGTTCTACGCTCTCGATATGTTCCCTTATCCGTCAGGAGTTGGTCTCCACGCAGGTCACCCCGAGGGATATACGGCTACTGATATAGTTTCACGTATGAAGCGCATGCAGGGCTATAATGTCCTTCACCCGATGGGCTATGACTCATTCGGACTTCCCGCTGAGCAGTATGCTGTAACTACCGGAAACCACCCCAACGGCTTCACTCAGGAGAACATCAAGACCTTCTCAAAGCAGCTCAGAGAGCTCGGCTTTGATTATGACTGGTCAAAGATGATAGCTACATCTGACCCCGAGTTCTACAAGTGGACTCAGTGGATATTCAAACAGCTCTATCTCGACGGCTATGCAAAGTATATAGATATGCCCGTAAACTGGTGCGAGGAGCTCGGCACAGTCCTCTCGAACGACGAGGTCATCGACGGAAAATCCGAGCGCGGCGGCTTCCCCGTTGTCCGCAAGAATATGAAGCAGTGGGTCATCGACCAGCCTGCATTCGCCGAGAAGCTCCTCGAAGGTCTCGACGAGATAGACTGGCCTGAGTCCACAAAGTCGATGCAGCGCAACTGGATAGGCAAATCCACCGGTGTTGAGGTCGAATTCGACATCGTCGGCGGCGGAAAGTTCTCGATATTCACGACCTGTATCGAGACTATCTACGGTATCACATTTATGGTGCTCGCTCCAGACGGAGACATCACCGCAAGCCTCCTCGACCGCGTACAGAACCGCGATGAGGTGCAGGCTTACATCGACGAGACAAAGAAGAAAAACGATATGGACCGCACCGAGCTCAACAAGACCAAGTCCGGCTGCGAGCTCAAGGGCGTGACCTGCATAAATCCCGTGAACGGCAAGGAAGTCCGTATGTTCATCGGCGACTTTGTACTTGCAAGTTACGGTACAGGTGCAGTTATGGCTGTTCCGAGCCATGACCAGCGTGACTTTGAATATGCGATCGCTCACAACATAGATATGATACAGGTCATCGACGGCAAGGACGGACACATCGACGTTTCCGAAGCTGCTATGGAGAAGACCGAGTATCTTGGCAAGGGCTATAAGCTCATCAATTCCGAGGAGTTCACAGGTCTTACCGTTGAAGAAGCAAAGGAAGCTATCACCCGGAAGCTCGAAGGTATGGGCAGAGCAAAGCGCACTGTAAACTACCACTTCCGCGAGTGGATATTCGCACGTCAGCGCTACTGGGGCGAGCCTGTTCCTGTAGTTCACGGCGAGGACGGTCAGATACACGTTCTCGATGACGAGGAGCTCCCGCTCATTCTTCCCGAGCTCGATGACTACAAGGGCAAGAACGGCAAGGCGCCGCTCGAAAATGCCACAGAGTGGAAGCAGTACGACAAAAACGGTGTAAAGGGCGTCCGTGAGACATCGACCATGCCCGGAAGCGCCGGTTCGAGCTGGTACTACTTCCGCTACATAGATCCCCACAACGACAAGCAGTTCGCAGACCCCGAGCTCCTCAAGCACTGGATGCCTGTTGATCTCTACATAGGCGGTCCCGAGCACGCTGTAGGTCACCTTATGTATTCGCGTATCTGGAACAGATACCTCTACGATAAGGGCCTTGCTCCGACAAAGGAGCCCTTCAAGAAGCTCGTTCATCAGGGGATGATCCTCGGCGAGAACGGTATCAAGATGGGTAAGCGCTTCCCGGAATTCGTCGTTAATCCTTCCGATATAGTCAGAGATTACGGCGCAGATACTCTCCGTCTCTATGAGATGTTCATGGGACCTCTCGAGGTCAGCAAGCCGTGGAGTAAGAACGGCGTTGAGGGCGCAAGAAAGTTCATCAACCGCGTCTGGAATTTCTTCACTGAGCCTGCAAATCTCACAGAAGAGAATGACGGTGCTCTTACAAAAGTCTACCACCAGACCGTCAAGAAGGTGACAAACGACTTTGAGGCTCTTGCATTCAACACAGCTATCAGCCAGATGATGATTTTTGTCAACGAAGTATACAAGGTAGGCAAGTGCCCGAAGGAGTATGCCGAGGGTCTCATCAAGATGCTCTCCTGCATCGCACCTCACGTCGGCGAGGAGATATGGAGCCTCTTTGGTCATAATGACACTATCGCATTCGAGAGCTGGCCCACCTACGACGAAGCTCAGCTCGTCGAGGACACTATCGAGATAGTTGTTCAGATAAACGGCAAAATTAAGGCGAAACTCAACATTGCAGTCGACTCCGACAAGGACAGCGTTATCGCTCTCGCAATGGATAATGCGGACGTCAAGAAGGCTGTTGACGGCAAGAATATTCTAAAACAGATATATGTACCAAATAAGCTTGTTAATATTGTTGCAAAATAACGAAATTTTCCAATTTGTAAAAAAAGCTTGACATATTATGGTTTTAGTGATAAAATAATATTATATTCGTATATAGATTTTATAATCTGCTGTGTTTATTGAGGTACAGTCGACTGACACTCGAAAGAGTGATTAGTATATAAGCCACAGGGTGCCCTGCGGCAAAACCTCTGAACAAGGGAGGGAAAAGATAGTGGCAGAAGTTCACGTAGCTAAGAACGAGTCTTTAGATAACGCTCTCAAGAAGTTCAAGAGAGCTTGTGCTAAGGACGGCGTTATTGCTGAGGTTCGCAAGAGAGAGCACTACGAAAAGCCTTCGGTTAAGCGTAAGAAGAAATCCGAGGCTGCTCGCAAGCGCAAGTATTGATCCTTGCTAAGCAAAATTGTTGATAAAAGCGGGCTTGTAGTCCGCTTTTTCATTTACAGGAATAATATTTCCGGAAGCATTCGGCAGGTGACCGTTTTCGACACGGTCTGCGATGTATGTACTATATAATATGAAGGGAGGCTTTTATGCTTTTCAGTATCACGGCTGCATTCAGAACAGTGACAGATATTTCACCTGAGATACTCTCTCAGCTCGGTATCCGCGGACTCATTCTCGACATCGACAATACGCTCGCCGACCATAATGACCCGCTTCCGGCAGAAGGCGTCATCGAATGGATAGAGATGATGAAGGAGTGTGGGATCCGTATGGTCATCGTTTCAAATAACTTTGCCCTGCGTGTAAAGCTGTTTGCCGACCTCGTAGGCATAGACTATGTCAGAGAGAGCAAGAAGCCCTTTCAGAAGGGTTACAGGCTCGCAGCGATGCGCCTCGGTCTTCCCAAGCGCGCTCTCGCAGCTGTCGGTGATCAGGTGTTCACAGACGTTCTCGGAGCCAATCTGTTCAAGATAAAAATGCTCTATACTCTGCCGATCGGCAGGGGCAACAAGACTCTGCTGAAGATAAGAAAGGCGATAGAAGCTCCGTTCATACCAAAGAGGATATACGGCAGCGATCCTTCAAAGCCGTTGGAGCACCGCCAGCTGAATGCAATTACATATAAGGAGAACTGATATGATAAAAAAGATCCTTGTTATACATGGTCCGAATCTCAATCTTCTCGGCGAACGTGAGCCGGGAGTTTACGGAAGTACCGGAATCGACACGCTCAACAGCAATATCATCGACAGAGCAAAGGAACAGGGGCTTGAATGCGAGATCTTCCAGTCCAATCACGAAGGCGCTATCATCGACAAGCTCCACGCTGCAAGGACTGCTTTTGACGGCGTTATCATCAATGCCGGAGCTTATACACACTACAGCTATGCTATCAGGGACGCTATCGCTGCGATAAAGATACCTGTTATCGAGGTGCATATCAGCAATATAGATGCTCGTGAGGAGTTCCGGGCGAATTCCGTTATAGCACCGGTCTGCAAGGGCAGCATATGCGGTCTCGGCTTCCTGAGCTATTACCTCGCTGTTCAGGCAATGGCAGAGCTTTAAGGAGTAGATATGACAAAATTTGAAAAGCTTTTCAGTCAGCTCCCCGAGAGCATTGACTGTGTACTGATAACGTCTGACATCAACAGGCGTTATTTTACTGGTATGAAGTCTTCGGACGGCACTGTCATCGCTTTCCGTGACAAGGCATACCTCATCATTGATTTCCGCTATATCGAGAAGGCGAGGGCAACTGTAACAGCTGCCGAGGTCATAGAGCAGAAAAAGCTGTACTCTCAGCTGAATGAGCTCATTCGCAAGCACGGTGCAGCGAATATTGCTGTCGAATCTCAGACGCTCACTGTCAGCCGCCTGCACACTCTCCGCGCTCAGCTCAAGGACGTTGAGGTCATTGACACTGATGTGCTCAGCAATGAGATAAATGCACTCAGAAGCGTCAAGGACGAATATGAGCTTGACTGCATAAAGAAGGCTCAGGCGATAGCTGAAAGGGCATTTGAAGACATTCTGAGCTTCATTCACGAGGGAGTTACCGAGCGGCAGATAGCTCTCGAGCTGAACCGCCTTATGTTTGAGTACGGCGCTGAGGACCTTTCTTTTGAAACGATCGCACTCTCCGGAGAGAATACTTCTATGCCGCACGGCGTCCCTTCAGATAAGCCTGTAAAAAACGGCGAGTTCGTGCTTATGGACTACGGTGCGGTATACAAAGGCTATCACAGCGATATGACACGCACCATATGCGTCGGCGAGCCGACGAGGAGATGCGAAAGGTGTACAATATCGTGCTTGAGGCGCAGACAGCCGCTATCAACGCTGCTCACGCCGGTATGACCGGTCACGAGCTTGACGAGATAGCAAGAAGCATCATCAGCGATGCCGGATACGACAGCTGCTTCGGTCATTCGCTCGGGCACGGCGTTGGTCTCGAGATACACGAACGCCCGAATGCTTCGCCGAATAATATGCTTCCGCTCAATGAGGGCGCAGTTGTTACGGTCGAGCCGGGCATCTACATAGCCGGCAGATTCGGCGTAAGGATAGAGGATTTTGTCATTTTAACTGAAAATGGCTGCATAAACCTGACAAAAAGTGCGAAAAATATAATATCTTTATAATAATATCACTTTAGGTATTGCAAAAAGTCCGGAAATGTGGTAAAATATTACATATAATTATATTGAAAAATACGGAGGTATTTATAATGATTTCAGCAGGCGATTTCAGAAACGGCGTCACTTTCGAGCTCGACGGACAGGTAGTTCAGGTTATCGAGTTCCAGCACGTAAAACCCGGTAAGGGCGCTGCTTTCGTAAGAACAAAGTATAAGAACGTTATCACCGGCTCTGTTGTTGAAACTTCCTTCAACCCCACAGCCAAGTTCCCCACTGCTTTCGTTGAGAGAAAGGATATGCAGTACAGCTACAATGACGGCGATCTCTACTACTTTATGGATATGGAGACATACGAGCAGGTTCCGATCAGCAAGTCTATCCTCGGCGACAGCTTCAAGTTCGTCAAGGAAGAGATGATCTGCAAGATCCTCTCCTACAAGGGCACTGTTTTCGGTGTTGAGCCCCCCAACTTCGTAGAGCTCGTTGTAACACAGACAGACCCCGGATTCAAGGGCGATACTGCTACAAATGCTACAAAGCCTGCTACTCTTGAGACAGGCGCAGAGATCAAGGTCCCGCTCTTCATCAACGAGGGCGAGAAGATCCAGGTCGACACTCGTACAGGCGAGTATATGTCACGCGCATAATCTAAACTATCATTTCTGTATACGGAAGGAGGAGCTGTTATGAAGCTTACAGAGAAAATGTCATATTTACAGGGACTTATCGACGGTCTTGACATCGACACCACTACCAAGGAGGGCAAGGCTCTCACTCAGATGACTGAGGTCATGTCTGAGCTGGTGCTCTATGTTGAGGATCTCCAGTCACAGGTGGACGAGCTCACAGAGCTCTGCGACATCCTTGATGAGGATCTCGGTCAGGTAGAGGACGACTTCTACGATGACGGATGCGGCGAGTGCGATGAGTGCTTCGACGATGATGACGACGATGATTTCGATTTCGACGAGGACGACGATGAGCTTTATGAGGTAACATGTCCTACCTGCGGCGATACTATCCTCGTAGATGAGGGTATGCTCGAAGAGGGCTCGATCAATTGCCCCAACTGCAATGAGCTCCTCGAATTTGATGTTGACGACCTCACTATTGAGGACTTTGAGGAAGGCGAAGAAAAGCCTGCTGATGAGGAAAAGAAATAAGTCAATACAGTTCAATGGCGGACGGACGGCAGAAAGCTGTCCGTCCGTTTAGTTTTTGTGAAAGGAGCTGCCAGATGTTTGAATACAACCATAAATACGACGATATAATCAATATGCCTCACCACGTTTCAAAAAAGTATGAGCATATATCTGCCGATATGAGAGCAGAGCAGTTTGCTTCGTTTGAGGCTCTTGTCGGATTCGATGACGACCTCGACGAAACTGCCCGTCAGACCGATAAGAGGCTCGTACCCGATGAAGAGCGTGAGATGAAAATAGACGCCAACATTCGTTATCTCGTGGATTATGCAGAAGAGCGTCCCGAAGTAAAGGCGATATATTTCGTTGAGGACGAGCTCAAGACAGGCGGTACGTATGTTGTCGTATCCGGCAGATTCAAGCAGTTTCTCGAGCATGAAAGCAGTATTGTACTTACAGACGGAACTGTCATCCCTGTGCAGGATATATGGGACATTCGCGTGAAGGGGCTGATATTCAAATGAGCAACTCCTATCTGCGTGTGAAGAAAAGGACATTCGATATTATTCAGATAGGTCAGCGCAGTGATACACCGAGTCTGCTTTTTGACTGGTGTCTTTCGGGGATAATAATTATCAATATCATTACGATGTTTATGCAGACATTCAGCCAGTTCGAGCCGATAATGCTGCTGCTCGACATCATAGAGGCAGTTACGATGATTCTGTTCTGTGCCGAATACATATTGAGGATCTGGACAGCTGATCTGCTGTATCCCACACTTTCTCCTATAAAGGCGAGACTTCGGTTCCTTGTCTCATTTGACGGTATCATAGACCTCTGCACGATACTGCCGTTCTTCTATCTATCGGGCTTCGTAGCGTTCAGAATGCTCCGTGTGGGGCGGATATTCCACCTTTTCCGGATAAATGCAGTCTACGATTCATTCAATATCATCACAACTGTGCTCTATGAGAAGCGGAATCAGATAATGTCATCAGTTTTCATAATAATAGTGCTGATGTTTGCTTCGTCGCTCGGAATGTACAGCGCCGAGCACGATGCTCAGCCCGAGGTCTTCCGGAATGCATTTTCCGGGATATGGTGGAGTATGTCGACTCTTCTGACAGTAGGCTACGGAGACATCTATCCGGTGACGGTGATCGGAAAGCTGATGGCGATATGCATTGCATTTTTCGGCGTCGGAGTTGTCGCTATACCTACAGGTATCATAAGCGCCGGATTCGTTGAGCAGTACACAAAGCGTGCGCATTCGGATATGAAGCTCCACGACATAAGGGAAGTAGGGGAGGTGCTTGTTAACAAGGACAGCGAGCTCCTCGGACGCACTATCGCTGAGATTCAGGAGGAATACGGGATGCAGGTATTTCTCCTGCTGCGCAATGGACTTACAGTCATCGCAACGGATAAGGTAGAGGTGACAGAGAATGACATTCTCTTTGTCAGCTCAGATAAAATGAAAAAGTAACAGGCTAAGAAAAAGCACCCTAAGATAAACCATCTTCGGGTGCTTTTGGTATTATTCTTTATTGATTGAGAAACTGTCGCCGCTGCCTGTTTCGGGTGCATCAATGAGATCGAGCTCAGTTATCTCGCCTCTCATAAGCTTCTCAAAATCCTCGCCGTCTATCTTCTCGTGCTTGAGCAGATACTTCGCAAGAAGGTGCATTTTATCCGAATTTGCCTTGATTATCGTGCGGCAGTCGGCATATGCCTTTTCGATGATGGACTTTACTTCCTCGTCTATCTCAGCTGCGACAGCCTCGCTGTAATTCTTCGTATGACCGTAGTCCTTGCCGAGGAATACCTCTTCGCTGTCAGAGCCGTAAACGACAGTGCCTATCTTCTCGGAGAAACCGTATCTTGTGACCATATTGCGAGCTATCTTGGTAGCGCGCTCGATGTCATTGGAAGCACCTGTGCAGATGTCGTCGAGGAAGATCTCCTCCGCAACTCGTCCGCCGAGGAGCATCACGATGTTCTCGCGCATCTGATTGCGTGAAACGTGCATATCATCGTTGTCAGGACGTGTGACAGTGAGACCGGCAGCCATTCCGCGCTGGATGATAGTGACCTGATGGACCTTATCCTGCGTGGGAAGGTTGTATGCTGCGACAGCGTGACCGGCTTCGTGGTAAGCAGTTACCTTCTTGTCGTGTTCGGTAACGATTCGCGACTTCTTCTCCGGACCTGCTATGACCTTCATAGTGGCTTCCTCGATGTCCTTTTCAGTGACAGCCTTCCTGTTGTTGCGCGCAGCGAGGAGGGCAGCTTCATTGAGGAGGTTTTCGAGGTCAGCGCCTGTGAAGCCCTGAGTCGTCTGAGCTATGACCTTGAGGTCAACATCGGGAGCGAGCGGCTTGTTCTTGGCGTGAACTTTGAGTATGTCCTCTCTGCCCTTTACATCTGGGTATCCGACAACTATCTGTCTGTCGAATCTGCCGGGACGGAGGAGTGCTGGGTCGAGTATATCACGGCGGTTTGTAGCTGCGATAACGATAACGCTCTCATTTCCTGTAAAGCCGTCCATTTCAACGAGAAGCTGGTTAAGGGTCTGCTCTCGCTCGTCATGACCGCCGCCGAGACCTGCGCCTCTGTGACGTCCGACAGCATCTATCTCGTCGATAAAGATTATCGAAGGAGCGTGCTTCTTTGCCTGCTCGAAGAGGTCACGTACACGTGAAGCTCCGACGCCGACGAACATTTCCACGAAATCCGAACCTGAGATAGGGAAGAACGGGCAGCCTACCTCGCCGGCAACTGCTCTTGCAAGGAGAGTTTTACCGGTACCGGGAGGTCCGAGGAGCAGTACGCCCTTCGGTACTTTCGCACCGATGCTTGCATATTTGTTTGGGTGCTTGAGGAAGTCGACTATCTCCTCAAGCTCCTGCTTTTCCTCGTCTGCACCGGCAACATCGTCAAACGTAGCCGTTCGGGTATCTGCCTGAGCTTTGAGATTAGCCTTTCCGAATGAGGTGTATTTCCCGCCGCCGCTGCTCTGCTTCATAAGGAAGTAGAGGATAGCGATACCGAGAATGACAGTGAGAACAACAGGAATGAGCGAATACAGCCATGTTCTGTCAGTGATCTTGATGTAATCCTGCTCGAGCGGAGCGTCCTTGTGCAGCTCGTTATATTTCTGTCTGTATTCCTTGGTGTCCAAAAGGAAGATGTCGACATTGGGGACGTTGTACTTGTGCTTTGCGTCCTCGCCTTCGAGGGAGTACGTCAGCTCTCCGGTCCCGAGGTCAAGCTCATAGTACGAGACCTTATACTCGTCGAAGTATTTGATTATCGAGGTGTAGTCGACGTGCTCGGCGGACTCTGAGAACTTCGATGTTATGAAGTATATGCAGAATATCGCAACGAGAATAATGAAAAGGTAAGTGAGAATGCCTCTATTTTTTCTTGGTGTCAATTGATCCACTCCTATCCGGTTAGTCTCTGACAATGGTTATCGTCAGCAGATTTTTGGTATCCCTGTCTGGGGCGACACGCTGTGCGATGCCGAGTTTTTCGGCGAATATCGTACCCTCATCGTCCTCGATGAAGTGGAGCGTGCCTCTGTCCTCAGGGGCGATTTTTGCGTTTATGAGCTTTTTCACAGACGAACGGAAATCTCGTCCGCGAAGCTGTATCCTGTCACCGTTGCGTCTGTTTCTGAGTACAGCTCCACCTTTTATTTTATCATAATCTAACACGTAAAATGTTAATTTTTTGTTAACATCTGTACCGGGAGTCATCACATTTTTATCGATCAGCTCACATACGACCTTTATTCCGCTGAAAATCGAGTTTTCACCGATATTCAGCGGAGCTGAAAGAAGCTCGGGAGCAGCTTCGTCAGGTATATAGCGCAGACTTGCAGAGCTTCCGTCCGAAACAAAGTAAATATCGCCGGAAATGTTGAGCTTACCGCCGTTTATGAGGAGATCCTCGCATTCTCTGATGCGCTCGTGCGAGACCGGAAGTCCGTTCCTGACGAGAAGCCGCGAAATACAGCGGCAACGAATGACGGTATCGTATCCGGAAAGCCCGGTGAGAGTATCTCCTGAAAGACACTTCGCTTCTGCAATATCAGTCTGAGCTTCGATATAGGAGTTCTCGTCGCGCAGACCGTCGATAGAGCTTACAGATGTTGCAGTCAGCGAGGTATTGAGCTCTTTCATCAGCGGTATTATACGGTGGCGTATTTTATTGCGCGTGTAATCGTCGGTGAGATTGGTGCTGTCAGTCACGAAATCCTGACCCCGCTCGGTGAGAAATGCCTCTATCTCAGCGCGGCTGACCGAGAGCAGGGGACGCACGATATTTCCTCGCACAGGCGGTATGCCGGCGAGTCCCTTCAGTGCCGTACCTCGCACAAGGTTGAGGATAACGGTCTCGATGTTGTCATCTGCGTTGTGTGCTGTCGCGAGCTTTTTTTCGTCTGTGTGTTCGCGGAAAATACTGTATCTGAGCTCACGTGCGGCTATTTCGGTCGAGAGCGAGTGCTCTCTCGCGTATCCGCTGACATCGCAGGAAACTGCTGTAAACGGCACTGCGAGCCTCGCACAGAGTAAACGGCAGAATTCTTCATCGCGGTCGCTCTCACTTCCTCGCAGGCAGTGATTAACGTGCAGAGCTTCAACCTTTATCCCGAGCTTTTCACTCAGTGCAGAAAGGCTCAGTAAAAGACAAACGCTGTCTGCACCTCCTGAGAGACCGCAGACAACGCTGTCACCGGGTATGAACATATCATACTTTTTTGCAAGATCTTCTATCTTATCTAACATATCAACCCTCTGGCGGAGCAGACATATCCATATTTGAGAACCGTGTGAACTGACCGTCCCAGACGAGCTGTACTGTGCCTGTTTCGCCGTGACGGTTTTTCGCTACGATACACTCGGCGATGCTCTGCTTTGCCTTTTCTTTTGCATAATATGATTCGTTGTAAAGGAACAGAACAATATCAGCGTCCTGCTCTATAGACCCGGATTCACGCAGGTCTGAGAGCATCGGGCGCTTGTCGGTACGGCTCTCGACTGCACGTGAGAGCTGTGAGAGCAGTATCACCGGTACATTCAGCTCCTTCGCCATAACCTTGAGCTGACGGGTCATTTCGGAAATGATGACAACTCGGTTGTCAGAGCGCGATGTTGATTCCATAAGCTGGAGGTAGTCGATGATGACGAGCCCGAGATTTTCCACACGTCTGAGCTTTGCCTTCATCTGCTGGACTGTCATACTTGCGGTATCGTCGATGTACATCGGGAACGTGCTGAGGAAAGCTGCGCTCTGTGCGAGTCTTGCCCATTCGTCGCTCTTGATGCGTCCGTTTCTGAGAGAGCTCGATTCAACGAGTGCTTCGGTCGAAAGCAGACGTGTTGCGAGCTGCTCACGCGACATTTCGAGGTTGAAAACGACGACGTCCTTTGCATTTGGTCTGCGTGCGACATTCGTTGCGATATTCATTGCGAACGAGGTCTTACCCATACCGGGACGGGCAGCGATGATGATGAGGTCCGACTTGTTCAGACCCGAGGTTATCGAATCGAGCATAGAATAGCCGGTCTTTGCACCGACGAAGAGCTCCTTGTTCTCGCCGGTTATCTTGCCGAGCCTGTCATATGCTTCGAGAACAGCGTCACCGAGCTTGGAAAGTCCCTTTGTATCGCGTCCGCGTCTTATGTCGTATATCTTCTGCTCAGCGGAGTCGAGAAGGAGCGTTGCATCCTGTTCGCCGCTGTGGATCTCTTCGAGAATTGAACGAGCACTGTATCCGAGACTTCTTATCAGGTACTTGTCAGCAACTATCTTGCAGTAGCTTTCGACGTTCTCTGTTGTCGGGAGGGTATCTGCTATCTCGGCGAGATAGCGCCTTCCGTCGGCAGGGGATTCGAAAATGTGCATTTTTTCGGCTTCGTTGAGCACTGTTACGATGTCGATAGGCATACCTGTCGTGAACATACGCACTATAATGCCGAACAGAGCCTTGTGCTGCTCAGTGAAGAAGTAATCTGCCTTGACCTTTTCGATAACGAGCGGAGCTACCGTCGGGTCGGCAAGGATCGAGCCGATGACGGACTGCTCCGCGGCTGTGTTATGTGGAAGGTCGTTCTCGGGGATAAGAACTTGATTTTCCATCAGCCCTCAACTACCTCGATGTCTACGGTCTCTGAGATACCGGTATAGAACTTTATCGCAGCCTTGTACGAGCCGAAATTCTTGATGTCGGTGCTGAGAGTGATCTTTTTCTTGTCGACCTTTACTCCGAACTGCTGGTCGAGAGCGTCTGCAACGTGAGCAGATGTAACAGAGCCGAAAAGTCTGTCGTTGGAGCCTGCCTTTGCCTTGATGACTACCTTCTTGCCCTTTACAGCGGCAGCAGCCTCATTTGCAGCCTTGACGTCCATATCTATCTTGTGCTGAGCCGAATCCTGCTGACCCTTGAGTTTGTTGAGATTCTCGGGTGTAGCCTCAACTGCGAGCCCCTTGGGGAGGAGCATATTCCTTGCGAATCCGTCAGCGACATTCTTGATCTCGCCCTTTTTGCCGGAGCCTTTAACGTCCTGTAAGTAAATAACCTTCATAATATCTATCCTTTCATTTTAACTGGTCTTCGTAATCCTGCCGCGAATCTATGGCATTCACGAGCTTCTTGACCGCCTCCTGCATTGAGATGCCCTCGAGCTGAGTTGCAGCCATTGTCTGGTGACCGCCGCCTCCGAGCTGCTCCATTATCACCTGAACATTGAGAGCTCCGAGCGAGCGTGCGGATATATTTATCACATTGCCCGTAGCGAACACTACGAACGATGCATCAACATCGGAGATACTGAGGAGCTCGTCAGCTGCCTGCGGAGCTACGACACGGATATCGTCCGATTTGAAGTCAGCGATAGCGACAGCGCACTTCTTGTGCAGCTTCGCATTTGCCACGATCTGTGTCTTGCGCTTGTAAGCATCGAATGAATTCGAGAACAGCAGCTTTACGGAAACCGTGTCCGCACCGAGCTTTTTGAGGAAAGCGGCTGCCTCGAAGGTCCTTACGCCTGTGCGCATAACGAAGTTCTTCGTATCGAGCATAATGCCTGAAAGAAGAGCCTCAGCACAGATGCTTGGAAGTTTCTCGTCGTCTTCAAAGCTGAAATACTGTATCAGCTCAGTTACCATTTCGGAAGCCGATGATGCATACGGCTCGTGGTGGAATATCACGGCATCGTCGATGTAGTTCACGGTCTTACGGTGGTGGTCGACGACGATGACACGCTTTATCCTGTCATAGAGCTCACGGCTCTCGATGAAGTCGCGGTTATGGGTGTCCGCGATGATGAGCAGGTCGTTGCTCTCAACGGTCGAAAGCGCCATAGAGGGCGTAATGAAGAGGTCCTTGCCGGTCTGCGACTCAACTATGTCGATGAGGTGAGTTGCAAGGTTCTTGTTCCTGTCGACAACGATATGTACCTCCTTGCCGAGGAGCCTTATAGCACCGGCGAGACCGCAGGAGGCTCCGACGGAATCGAGGTCGCCGAATCGGTGTCCCATAACATAGACCTTGTTGGAGTTGAGGATAACATCCTCCATAGCATTTGCGATGATACGTGTTTTTGCGCGTGACATCTTCTCAACGCCCTTCGATACGCCGCCGAAGAACCTGTAGCCGCTGTCAGACTTGACAACTGCCTGGTCTCCTCCGCGTCCGAGCGCCATATCGAGGCACTGACGGGCGATCTTTTCGCTCTCTGCGAGTGAATCTGCTCCGAGACCTACTCCGATCGAGAAGGTGAGGGGATACTTGCCTGCTATCTTGATATTTCGTGCGAGGTCGAGTATCTTGAACTTGTTGTTTATCTTTTCCTCGAGGTGCTGATTCTCTATGACTGCGTAGAATGTATTCGAGGAGATCTTCTTTATAAAGCCGTTGGTGCTGCCCATAAACTGCTCTATGAGCTGCTCTGTCTCGACGGAGGCGAGAGCTTTTTCGCTCTCCTTTGCGTTCTGCATTATCTCATCGTAGTTGTCGATAGAGATTATCACAACGCTTGGGTGCTCTTCGTCGAAGCGCTTTTTGAGGTTGAAGTAGGACGTTTCGTCCTTGAAGTAGATTATATCGAAGTTGAGCTCGTTTTCGCTGAATTTTTCGAGCACCACCTTGTATACCGAGCCGTTCACGTGACAGTAGGAGAAGCCGTCTGTCAGCAGCGAATCAAGGTCGAGCTTGACGTAATCTGCAAAGCTCAGACCGTATGCGTCGGAGCCGAGACTTATCTTCTCGGCGAATATCTCGTTGTACCATACTATCTGCCTGCTGTCGTTGATGATCGCGACGGGCGCAGGGAGAGTGTGCATATACTGTGCAGCGGAGGTCTCAAGGTGAGCGTTCATCTTTGAGAAGTGGCGCAGCGCATTCCTTGAATAGACTATCGCTATCAGCATCATCAGCAGTACGAGCACAGCGGCGATACCGCAGCCCACGAGTGCAGGCGTATCCTTATCTGTATATACCGCCGCAGCAGTGAACACGACATCTGCGAACAGAAGTGTAAGCGGCAGAAAATAGATAAGAGGAAACTTTCTCTTCAACCTTCAGACTCCTTTCATTGAATTTGACAGCCCTTGAGCGTCAGGTCTCCATAATGATCGGGAGTATCATAGGACTGCGCTTGGTCTTTTCATAGATGTAATCGGAAAGTGCGTCGCGCATCTTTCCCTTCAGGCTGTTCCACTCTCTCAGCTCTGCGTATGAGCAGCCGGCAAGAGTGTTTGCAAGGAGAGTTCTTGCCTGACTGATGAGCTCGTCGGACTCTCTGACGTAAACGAATCCTCGCGAGATTATATCAGGTCCGGCAACAATTTCGTTGGTGGACTTTTCGATACCTATAACGATGATGATGAGACCGTCCTGCGCGAGGTGCTTTCTGTCGCGGAGAACGATAGAACCGACATCGCCGACTCCGAGACCGTCAACAAGAACACGTCCGGAGGGCACCTGTGATACTATCTTCATAGAAACGCCGTCTGTTTCGATGACGTTGCCTATTTCGGCGATGATGACATTTTCCTTGTCCATACCCATCTGACGTGCAAGGTCAGCGTGCTTTTTGAGGTGCTTGTACTCGCCGTGTACGGGAATGAAGAACTTAGGGCGTGTCAGAGCCTGCATCAGCTTGAGCTCCTCCTGACAGGCGTGACCGGAGACGTGTACTTCGTACATCGCCTCGTAGACTACCTCTGCACCGGATTTCATAAGCTCGTTGACTACACGTGTAACGTACTTTTCGTTGCCGGGGATAGGAGTAGCGGAGATGATGATGAAGTCCATCGGAGTGATGTTAACCTTCTTGTGGTCGTTCATCGCCATTCTTGTAAGTGCGGACATAGGCTCTCCCTGACTTCCCGTCGTGATGAGGACGATGCGCTCGCTCTCATAGCGGTTCATCATCTCGATGTCGATGATGATGCCCTCGGGCACGTCAAGATAGCCGAGCTCTATAGCCGTATTGATAACGTTTACCATACTGCGTCCGAATACAGCTACCTTTCTGCCGTAGCGGACTGCACAGTTGATTATCTGCTGTACACGGTGGATATTCGACGAGAATGTAGCTATGATGATACGCTTGCCCTCGCCCTTCTTGAAGAGCCTGTCGAAGGATTCGCCGACAGTACGCTCAGAGTGGGTGTAGCCGGGGCGCTCGGCATTGGTAGAATCCGCCATAAGAGCGAGAACGCCCTTGCTTCCGAGCTCGCCGAAGCGTGCTATGTCTATTATCTCGCCGTCGATAGGTGAGTAATCGACCTTGAAGTCGCCGGTGTGTACGATAACTCCGGCAGGAGTATGGATAGCCATTCCGACAGAGTCGGGGATAGAGTGGTTGACCTTGATGAATTCAACTGCCATACAGCCCATTTTTACGGTCTTTTTCGGTGCGATCACATTGAGGTTTACCTTGCCGTAGAGCCCCTGTTCCTTGAGCTTTGCCTCTATAAGACCTATAGTCAGCCTTGTGGCATACACCGGAACGTTCACCTTCTTGAGAAGGTATGCGAGACCGCCTATGTGGTCCTCGTGACCGTGTGTGATAACGATTCCGCGGACCTTGTCTGCATTGCGTTCAACGTAAGTAAAATCGGGTATAACTATGTCGACACCGGGCATATCGGCGTCAGGGAATGCGAGTCCGCAGTCGAGTATGAACATATCGTTCGAGCACTCGAAAACGGTCATATTCTTGCCTATCTCATTGAGACCGCCGAGGGGGATTATCCTTACCGGAGTCTTTCTGATCTCCTTGGGCAGCCTTGCCTTCTTCTCCTTTGCAGGCGGTGCAGCAGCCTTCTTTGCAGCAGGTGCAGCAGCCTCCTTTGGAGCAGGATTCTTCCTGTATACGCGCTTTTTGGGCGCAGCAGTGCTGCCGCTTGCAGGTTTGCGGGTCTTTTTTGCGTTATTATTGTTGTTATTGTCGTTCACTGTTTGACCTCTCTTTCAAAATTTCTGTGTTTGTGAACTGACGGCTGAGATCCGTGTGAAGGATCGTTTTGTATGATTTTGCGGATCTGACTGCTTCTGCGGTACTCAGCAAATGCTTCGTGCTGACCGCTGCATCTGTGCCGTCTTTATATCCGATGAGAGCGGATATTATATATCTTAATGGCGTTGCGCCATAAAAGCCGATGATATGGCAGTTGTTGAAAACTGTGCTTTCGGGCATAGCTATATACAATACTATTATACTAAAAACGTGACTGTATGTCAATAGCAAAATCACATAAAGCTCTCGGGCGGACGCCGGCATATGTCCGCTTTCCGCAGTTTTTCGCACCATTCTGCACAGAGCTCCGCAGATGTTTCAGCGGACATCGCCTGCGCAAGTACAGAGAGCATTTTTCTTCCGGAACGTGTTATGATGACACGTCCGTGCGATGTTTCGAGAGATCTCGGCTTATTGAAGTCTGATGCATTGTCGAAGGCTATTTCGCGGCGTGCGCCGGATATTTCCGGAAGCGACGCGATAACACGGAAAAATCGTTCCCTGTCACGCAGCATAGCGATACACATATAGAGCTTATCCCTGAGAAACCGGCTGTGACCGCTCGTTTCGGGGACCCTGCTCCCGGCTCTGTAACGGCGGATGCTTCCTTCGGGAAATGCTCCTGTGCTTTCGGCAGCATAGTGAAAGTCATCGGGGAGTATCACTGTTTCTCCTTGTGATGCTCTCATCGTGCAGTAGGCGAGAATGAGCCTGTCACACGGAATGAAGCCGTATTTCGAGGAATAAGCATTCACGCGCTGTCCGTCGTCAGAGACCTGTAGGACGAGCTCATCGTCCTCGCCGGTAAAAAAGTGCTCCCAAAGTGCACGTACCGATCTGTTCCCGCAGCTGATACCGGCTGCTACAGGTCCGGATACTGCTCCGAAGCTGTCGCGGAGATTGTTCAGGTAGATATTGCCGAACGATGTGACTGAGCTTATCTTTCCCGATTTTTCAGCAGGAAAAGGTGATCCTGCGCTCATTATCGAGTACAGCTCCGAATGCGAAAGCAGGAAGCCGCGTCCGTCGAACATAGTGAATTTCAGCGTGCTGCCTCCGCTTATATAAATTCCGCAGCCGACCGATAGAAGGGGACAGCCGAATCTGAATGACGGCATATCAGTGCTCTCGCATAGGTATACCTCTCCGCCGCATTCTGATATACCGCTGCAAAGTGCATATAACGTGCTGAGTCTGCCGAATCCCTCACAGCCGACGAAAAACCGACTGTAGAAGCGCGTAAGTGTCCGTCCGAGAGCTGATACCTCCGCCGAGCTGACAGATGCGGACGGAAGTGCCTCACAGCCTTCGCTCCTGAAGCTGAAATGCTGATTTTCTCCAATATAAGCCATATCATCGCTCCTTATTCTTTATAAAAGAATTGTTGGCAGTTTTCTGCGATTTATTCCCGTTTGACCTTCTTGCTGAGCAGTATCAGCCCGAGCAGGTTCGGGAATGCCATAAGAGCATTGAATATGTCAGAGACAGTCCATACGGCGGGTGCTCCGAAAACTGCTCCGGAAGCCGATACAGCGGCGAATGTGAGACAGAACAGCTTCCGAAACCTGTTTCCGCTGAGATGGAGGAAGGCGGTCTCGCCGCAGTAGTACCAGCCGACGACGGTGCATAGTGCGAACAGACCGTTCACAGCCGTGAGAAATGGCGCTGTTCCGCCTCGCAGCATATTTGTTAGCGCGTCTGCGACCGAATATGTATCGCACGAGCAGAGCACGGTCAGGGCTGTCAGAGTGCAGCAGACTGTGTCGGCAGCGACCTCAAGCATACTCCATACCGCCATATCCTGCATATTTTCTCCTGCGCAGCTGTGCAGCACGGGTGAGCTTCCGAGACCGGCTTCGTTCGAGAATATACCGCGGCGGATACCGACTGCTATCGCCTGTCCTGCTAATCCTCCGGCAGCCTGACGCAGACCGAGCGCCTGTGTGAAAATGTCAGATATAACGCCGGGGAGCCGCTCTGAATTTGAGATGATGACCGGGATACATACAGCGGCATATGCAATACCTGCAACAGGAAGCATAAGCTGAGCAGCTGTACCGATACGTTTCGCTCCGCCGCTGATTATCAGGGCGATGAGAAGAAAGATCACTGCTGCTGCGGCGAAACGATCTGCGTTAACAGTGCTGTATAGGCTTTCGGCGAATGTGTTCACCTGTGCCATTCCTCCCATACCGAATGAGGCGAGCACGCATGAAAAAGCAAAAAAACCGGCAGCTTTCCGCGAGCCGAGCCCCTTTGAGAGATAAGCCATCGCTCCTTTTGAGCTGCTGTCACTGTACCTCGCAGAGAGCGAGTTTTCGGCGTACACGAGGGACATACCGAAGAAAGCAGATACCCACATCCACAGAAGCGAGCCGGCTCCGCCGATAGCGAGTGCTGAGGCAGTTCCGGCGATATTTCCCGTTCCCATCGAGGCTCCGAGACTCATACATACCGTTTTAAGCTGTCCTCTGCCTGAGCTTTTCGTTCGCAGGAGCAGCTTCGGGAGCCTGAGCTGTATGAACCTGAGCTTTAGCGTGTAGAATATCCCCGTTCCGAGAAGCAGCATTATAAGCGGAGTTCCCCATACGGCTGAGCTTATCTTTTCAAGTACAGACTGCATAAAACCTCCAAAATTATAAAAAAGTGGTATACATTATAAAATATTTGTGTTATAATATAAATATGACCACTATAAGGAGGCAGCAATGAGAAGCTTCAAGCCTGACAAACACGCTCTGCTCACGCTCAGAACAGTTATAGCAGCGGTTTCTGTGCTGTTTTTCTGTGCTGTGAGGATGTATATCTCACTCAATATCGTTCTTCTTATCATCGGTATCGCTATCGTTACCGTTGACATTTTCTTTATGTTCATATATCTTCCGCTGTATTTCCGCAATCTCAGCTATGATACCACCGATACTGAGATAACCAAGCACAGCGGAGTTTACTTCCGGTCACATCAGTCTGTTCTGTATTCGACCGTGCAGTACACGACAGTTGTCACAACGCCGCTTTCACAGTACACAGGACTGAATTTCGTTATCTTCTTTGTATACGGCGGACAGCTCAGGCTCCTCTTTCTCGATCAGGAGGACGCACTGTATATAATTCGCAGGACGGGTACTCCCGAAAAGGGGGATAAAAAATGAGATGTCACGAACACCCTCTGCGTATACTGCGCTATTCGATGCGGAATATCTGGCTGCTCATCTTCCCTCTTATGCGCGGACTTTCCGTCCTTCAGCTCGATGCACAGAGACTATATGAATGGATAAGGGGCGCGTGGCAGGACATCGCTGTTCTCGGTATCATCATTCTTTTCGGATTCGTTCGCTGGTACGCAGCGGTTATCACCATAAATGACAGATATATTATGCAGTCCGGCGGAGTCATCATCAGATACAGGAAAACGATACCGCTCGAAAGCATCAGCGTAGCTACGGCGGAAAGACCCGTTCTGCTGATACCTCTGCGTGCGATGAAGTTCAGCTGCGACACGCGTGCAGGCATCTTCAAGGCAACCGATATGCGCCTTCTCGTGAGCTGCCGCGTGTGCGCTGAGCTGATGGAGCATATCCCCGATGTTGACCGCGAGAAGCGCGTCGAGGACCTTCCTAAGCCGAGTATGATCTCGGTGATACTGTTTTCGGCGTTTTTTTCGAGCGGCTTTTCCGGTGCGATATATATGGCGATGTTCTTCGTAAAGGGCGGAAGCATCGCGCAGGACATCATCTCACTCTCACTCAGCCGTATCACCGAAACAACAGAAAAGCTCACGCACAGGCTGCTGCTGCGTATCCCCGATGCAGCTGTCGGATTGGGTACTTTTATGATCTCGGCATGGCTGCTCTCGTTCATAATGAACCTGCTGAGATATTCTCACTTCAAGATCATCTCGGACAGGCGCTGTATCAACGTCAGGTGCGGTATCACCAGCAGACGCGAATACCGCATAAAAATGGCGCATATCAACTATACTGACCTGCGGCAGAATCTGATAATGAAGTTCCTGAGAACGGTCACTGTCAATATCAGCTGTGCCGGATACGGCTACGATTCCCAGCATTTGCCCGTGCTGATGCCGATACGCAGAGAGAAGGACCTCGGCTCCGGACTCGAAAAGATAGGTATCTCCGGGGCTCACAGACTGGATTTCCGTTCCGGGTGGTCGGGTGTGCTGAGCTACCTGTTCAATCCGATACTTGCGGCGAATATGGTGTTTCCGCTGTATTATCTCTTCGAGGACCTGTTCCCGCGTTTTGCAGATCTCTCGTTCTTCTTCGCCGTTATGCTCGAGATACCGCTGATGTGGCTCGTCCTCGTGAAGACAGTCGCGATGCTCTCGAGCGGCGTTTCAGTCTGCGATGACAGAGTCATCGTCAGATGTGCGAAGTGGACTGCGTTCCACACGGTCATTGCAGACAGGCACAACATCGTAAAGGTCGAGCTGAGGCAGTCTCTGCTCCAGAAGCCGGGAGGAAGATGCAATGTGCTGATATGGTTCTGCGGAGAGGCGAGCTCATGCTATATGGTCCGTGCGCTGAAGCTGAGGGAGGGCGTTAAGATTATGCGTGCGCTCGGACACGATGTAAGGCGCAAGGGAAGAGCCGGCGTAAGGTAACAGAACGGTAAACTTGTAATAATATTGTTCATTGACAACCCGGAGAACGGGTGATATGATAAAACTCAGAAAAGGATGTGCAGAAATGAAAAACGACAGGATATTCGATATACTCACAAAGCTTGTACCTCCTGCACGCGACAACGGCAGACGCTTCACTGTCTGCGACAGGCTCAGTGCGATACAGGAGCTTTTGTGGAACAGCAAATACAGACGTGTAAATCCGCAGGGACTTTTTCACCTGTATTCAGCAAAGCCGCTTGACAAGATAAAAGGACCGGTGCTGCTCGTCTCATCGCATATAGATACTTCGGACGGCGCAGGACGCTGCTTCCTCGAAGAGGAGGACGGCGTTTTCACGGGAACAGCTGATGCGGCTGCTGTAAATGCGGCTCTGCTGAGTGTTATGCTCGATTCTGAGCTTCCGGACAATGTGCTGATAGCGTTCACCGGCGGACGCAATGCCGATTTCAACGGAGCGCTGCAGGCGGCAGAATATCTCCGCAGTATGAATATTTCCGCAGATATTGCCGCTGTGCTCGATATAACACTTTCCGGTGTCAGCGAGGGCGCTGACCTGACCATCGAAAACAATTTCTGGGACGACGAGGAGGGCGGAAAGCTTATAGGACTTATCCGCTCGCTCACCACAAAATGGTACTTTGTCCCGGCTGATGTAAAGAATATCCCCTCCTATGTCTATCCCGACAGAGTCATACATCACGAGGCAGGAGAGGACGAATCGTGGCGCTATGATGAGCTCGATATGGACTGCTTCAGTCTCAGGCTGCCGGTAAAGCCTGCCGGGAGCGGGTGTACTTATTCCTTCCGCCGAGAGCAGCTCGCTGCTTATGCGGAAGCAGTCGAGAAGGTGCTGAAGTTCTGGTGAGTATTACATTTGTCACCGACGAAGTGACCGGTGACATCTTCCATCGCACGTCTCTGTGTGATATGATATAGACAGAAACCAAACAGAAAGGACGGTTGTACTATGGGAGCAGATATTACTTATGCACTTATCGCAATGTTTTTCAAAATGCTGATACCGCTTGTTATAATCGGTATCATGATCTTCCTTGTTGTGACCGATACTAATAAGAAGGACGCCGGTTTACCGCCTCTGTACGGAACTGACGGCAGACCGGTGCAGCGCGTTTCACCGCCGATCTGGAGCAGGTTCAATTTCTCGAAGGTGCTGCTCATAATCGGTACATCGTTCATAATGCTGTCAGCGGTAACGTTCGTGGCGGCGAACTGGGTGAAGCTCGCAGGCTACGGAAAGGTTCTTATCCTGCTCGGTGCGGCTTTCGTTTCACTGTTTCTTTCACTGCTCACGAAGGTTCTTGCCAAGCTTGACCTGACGTCAGGTGCGTTCTACATAATGGGCGTTCTGCTCGGAGTTGTATCACTCATAACTGCCGGAGGATATGAGATGTTCGGTGAGTGGTACAGCATACACGGCGACGGAGCAGGTCTGCTCTACGCGACAGGCGCTTTCATCGTTGCATTCGCTTCGTTCATCGCCTACCTTCTCTATAAGAAGATAGCATTCACCTACATCGGATTCTCATTCATTTCTGTCTGCATCACATTCCTTGCAGCGCAGATAACCGACAGCTTCGAGCAGTTCGCTCCTGTCATCATTATGGCGCAGTTCATCATAACTGCTGCCGTACATATCCTCAAGCCTCAGAAGGGCACGAAGCTCGAGCTCCCGGCAGTTATAATCGGCGACATCACAGCTGTGCTCTTCGCAGTCCTCGCATTCAGCTATGTGCTCTGGACCACATTCGATGCAACTCCGTTCACGTTCTTCATCCTCGGAACCATCATTATCCAGTGCTTCCTCTACGGTATCATCAAGAAGCAGAACTGGCTGTTCATCATTCTCAACGTCCTCGCTGTATACACCGGATTCGTTGCTGTTTTCGGTCTCAGAGAGAGATACGGCACAGACTTCGTGATGCTCTTCTTCGCATTCATCTCGCTCATCATCTACATCATCAACCTCTTCGCACCCAAGAGCTTTGCGGCGCCTAAGGTCATAGCACTCATATTCGCGATATTCGGTGCGATCCTTTCACTTGCAGCTGACAATGAGAAATACTTCTTCATGAATCTCATCGTTCCTGCTGTGGTATCCTGCATCATCGCAGCCTATTCGCTCCACAAGAGCAAGGGCATACAGATAGCAGCCGGACTTGCTGCGCCGATACTCCCGTTCTTCACAGCACTCTACCTCAACAACAGACTCTTCGAGCTCAACGGCAGGAAGCAGTACAATGAGATACTTGCGCTCACATTCGGAGCTCTCGTCATCATCTACATCGCAGTTGCGCTCATTATGATGTATCTGCCTCAGCTTTCGTTCAAATTCCACGCACATCATCCGCTGAAGACTGAGACTCTGCTCTACTCGAATATGGTGACAGCAGCGGCAGTTCTTCTCTGCTGCACCGGCTACAGCGACCTTTTCGTGGTAACTATAGCGATATGCATCGCCCATTTCGTAATATCGAACCTGATGAGCTGCAATATCACCGCAGCCGGTCCGATAATCAGCGTTATACTTCTTACCTACCGCATTCTCGACCACTTCTTCGAGAGCGAGGAGATCCCGATGTATTCGATGTTCGCTCTCTTTGTGGTGCTGCTCATCGTTTCGAGACTGCTCTTCCCGGAATCGCTCGTCACCAAGAAGAAGGACAGGACTCTTACCGATGTCGTGCTCTTCAGCTCGTGGATGTGCGTAATGGGATTCCCTGTATTTGACAGACTTGCGTGGTTCCTCAGATTTATGGCTCTTGCGATATTCATTGCCGCCTTCATCAAGAGAAACACCAACAAGGAAGTCGCAGCAGTTCTCCTTTCGATCTCAGCATTCATCGCTGCATTTGCCTGCATCACAAGACCCTTCCTCCAGACGGATTCCTCTGTTATCAACAGCAAGATAACTCTCGGAATAATAGCACTTCTCGGTCTTGCGTACAGATTCATCTGGAAGCAGCATAAGATCGCTTCCAAGGTGACATCGACGATACTCTTCGTTATCGCATTCATCGGACTTATCATCGACGCAATGGTATACCACAACGCTGCGAATACGATATTCGTCCTCGGCACAACAGCGGCGATACTCCTCATCGCATTCTACACCAAGAACAAGACATGGTTCGCGGTATCCTCGATAGCTCTCGTAGTTATCACGGTTTACTCGACAAGAAAGTATTTCGCCACAATGGGCTGGTGGATATACCTCTTCATCGTAGGAGTTGTACTCATCGCAGTTGCGGCAATAAACGAATACTGCAAGAAAAAAGGACTGACTATGAAGTCAGCCGCAAAGAATACCTTCCAGGAATGGAACTGGTAAACCGATAAAACAAAGCCACAGTGCATCTGCACTGTGGCTTTTCTCTTATTTACGCACCTCTGTGTAATAGTATACCGCGAGCTGTGTACGGTCGCGCAGGCAGAGCTTTTCGAGAAGAGTGCTTATGTAGTTGCGGACAGTACCGTCACCGAGGAAGAGCTTTGCAGCTATCTCCTTGTTGCTCAGTCCCTCAGCGACGAGCTCCATTATCTCGCGCTCCTTGTCGCTTATGCCGTGAGCAGCAAAGTCGTAGTCGCTCTTCGGCTTCATCAGCTCAGGAAGCTTTGTGATGATACGCTCGCCGAAAACGGTCTGACCGTTCATCACGGCTTCAAGCGCCGGAGCGATACCGTCGAAGTCCTGCTTGAGGATATATCCCTTTGCGCCCATATTCAGCGCCTTTACTATGTATTCGTCGTCCGAGAACGTTGTGAGGTAGAGAATGCGCGCAGACGGGTCTTCTGCGAGTATCTCGGCGCCTGCTTCGATACCGGTCTTACCCTCCATTCTTATATCCATAAGTATCACATCGGGGCGTATCTCGCGGTAGATAGAAATAGCCTCGTCGCCGCTGCTTCCCATTGCCGCGACGGTGATATTACCGGTGCTCTCAAGTATAGTTTTCAGCGATATAGCTACGAGCTTGTCGTCGTCGATTACTGCGATATTCATATGTTCTCCTTATTTTTCGGGATAGACGCGAACACGCGGAAGCCGTCCTGTGACGGAGTGAAGCTGATGAAGCCTCCTGCGCTTTCTGCTCTGTCCCTCATATTTTTCAGTCCGATACCTGTTTCGCGTATTTCAGCGGAGCTGCCGTTATCGGTGATGAGCAGCTGATAGAAAGCCGGGTGCTCGCGGACTGAAATGTCGAGCCTGTCACCGTTCGAGTGCTTGACGGCGTTGTTCACGCCTTCCTTGATGATACCGGCAATGCAGAGCTTTATCTTCGCCGGAGCATCGCTTCCCATATCGAAGTCAACATTGACTTTGAACCTGTTTTCAGCTCCTGAAGCGCAGTCCTCGATTATCTTTTTCAGGTCGAGCGAGTCATCGTGCAGGTCGTGTACGCTCTGGCGAATGCTCGTCATCGCGCTGTCGAGCGTGGAGCGCAGGTCCTCGAGCGGCTCCTTCATTTTTTCGTCCTTGTTTATTACTATCAACGCTCCCGACTGGAGGAGCGAGCGCGTGAGCATATGTCCTACGTTGTCGTGTATCTCACGGGCGATACGGTTTCTCTCGCGGAGAGTTGCGATACGCACTTCATTGTCCTGCGCGTCAGACAGCTGACGATTTCTGTCGTCGAGCTCGAGGTTCTTTTCAGTTACCTCGTCGCGCATAGAGCGAAGCGAGCTGACCTGCTGTTCAAGCTTGGATATACGATAATAAAAGACGGCTGAGACAAATATTCCTGTAAGCAGTATCACTATTTGCAGCTGTGAGAATTGTCCGATGCTCGGGAGCACTGTCAGAAGCGGGAGAGCCGCCCATATTTTATTTATGCGGAGGCAGTCATAGAGTATGAGTGGTGCTCCGCATATCAGCTCCGGCAAAAAAATGCAGCCGCAGGAGTAAAGAGACGCGAGCAGCCACGTACCGCGGTGCCCCTTCATTATCTCAAATGCTGAGCTGATGATGATGAGCAGGAGCACACCGGAAACGGATAATATCTGGCTGTCCGAAAACGAAAAGCAAATGATACAGATGAATATCAGAGCGAGCTTGTCAAGAATTGCTCCCATACGTTCAGCTCCTTTCATAAGTATATGATACCATAAATGGATGAAAATAGCAAGTGTACGCGGCGAAAACTTCCGGTGCGGTCAGCTATGCCGCGAAACAGGCTGCGGCGACACGCCGCTAATATCATAAATAATTGAAAATAGCAAGTGTACGCGGCGAAAACTTCCGGTGCGGTCAGCTATGCCGCGAAACAGGCTGAGCGGATATCGCGCCGATATGACAAATGTAATATTCATTTTCTGACACGAGACACTTCAAATCAATGCGCATATGAGCTATAATGATTACAGTGAGAAACAAAAACGCCCGACAGGAGGTCACATTATGGAAAATACAGTAGTAAAAATAGAAAATCTTGTGAAGAGATACGGCGAGCTCGTGGCGCTCGACCATTTCAGCCTTGAGATAAAGGAAGGCGAGATATTCGGTCTGCTCGGACCTAACGGTTCCGGCAAGACTACCACGATAAACTGCCTTCTCTCGCTTCTCTCGTTCGACAAGGGAAACATTGAGATATTCGGCAAAAAGATGACTCCGGTGAGCTATGACATAAAGAAGGACATCGGTATCATAATGCAGAATGTCGTTGTCAGCGACGAGCTCACAGTTCGCGAGAATATCGACTATTTCTGCGGACTCTACATCAAAGACAAGGACGAGCGCAGAAAGTGCGTTGACGATGCGATAAAGTTCGTCGGACTTGAGGATTTCGTGAAATTCTATCCCAAAAAGCTATCGGGCGGTCTGCTACGAAGGCTCAATATCGCCTGCGGTATCGCTCACAAGCCAAAGCTGATAATCCTCGACGAGCCGACAGTTGCCGTTGACCCTCAGAGCCGCAACCGTATCCTCGAAGGCATACAGGAGCTCAACAGGAACGGTGCAACGATAATCTACACCTCGCACTATATGGAAGAGGTAGAGCAGATATGCACCCGGATAGCGATAATGGACAAGGGCAGAAAGATCGCTGAGGGCACTAAGGACGAGCTCAAACGTATGATAAAAAATACCGAGACGATAACGATAGAGGCTCTCGGACTTGAAGACGGCGTTGTCGCTGAGATGCGTTCCCTTCCGCACGTTTATGAGGTCAGGTACGACGGAAAGCTCCTGATAATACTGTGCTCCGGCGGAAAGCACAATCTCATTCGCGCGCTCGATGTTTTACAGAAGCGCGAGCTCGGATTCGGCAGAGTCTACACTGAGCTCCCCACGCTCAATGAGGTCTTCCTCGAGATAACCGGCAAGGCTCTGAGGGACAAGGAAGAATGAGCCGAAGACAATTTTGCGATAAGGAGAAAAAGATATGTTCCTTCACATTTTAATGTATGAGATAAAGAGCTCGCTCAGAGTCAAGGACCTCGTCTTCTGGCTGATGCTGTTCCCGATCATACTCGGAACTTTGTTCAAGATAGCGTTCGGCGACCTCTACGAAAAGGAGGTCACGACTGACGCAATACCGACTGCGATCGTTGTAACGGCTGAAAATGAGGTGTTCCGCTCTGTAGTGGAAAGTGTCTCTGATTCCGATGAACCGCTTCTGAAGCCCGAATATCTTTCGGAGGAGGCTGCACTGAAAAAGCTTAAAAATGGCGACGTCAAGGGCATCATCTACGCCGGCGACAAGCTCTCGCTGACAGTTTCCGGCGAGGGTGCAGAGCAGTCAGTGCTCAAGCTCTTTGTAGAGGAGTACACTATACGCGAAAAAATAATTACCGACACTGTAAAAACTGATCCGGCAAAGGCGCAGGCTGTGATAGCTGCACTCTCCGAAAAGCTGGAGACCTCAGAGGAAAAGCCGCTGACAAAGGGCAACACCGACTTCTATATCCAGTATTTCCAGAATCTTATCGCTATGGTCGCGGTACACGGTTCGATGACAGGTCTGCACGTTTCCATGTCACAGCAGGCGAATCTTTCGGAGCTCGGCGCTCGCAAGAGCTGCTCGGCAGCACCGAAATCTGTCAGTGTCCTCGCAAGTCTCGCAGGTACGTGGATAGTGCAGTCTGTATGTATGATAATCACTGTTTCTTTCATCGCATTCGTGCTTAGAGTCGATTACGGCGACAGTCTCCCGCTTGTGTATGCAGCAGCCATAGCCGGAGGTATCCTCGGAGTATCATTCGGATTTTTTGTCGGCTCGATAGGCAAGATGAAGCAGGGAGCAAAGGTCGGTCTCTGTATGACGGTCTCGATGGTGATGTGCTTCCTCAGCGGTCTTATGCTCGGCAATATGAAGATGATAATGATAGAGAAGGCACCGTGGTTCAACAACATCAATCCTGCTGCGCTCGTTGCCGACAGCATATCGTCGCTCAATCTCTACAGCAGCTATGACGTCTACATCACAAAGCTCGTTACAATGCTGGTAATATCCGTCATATTCTATGTGCTCGGTCTTCTGATGATAAGGAGGAGAAAACATGCAAGTCTTTAAGCTGTTTATGAAGGTGCTGAAGAAGAACATCTTCACATCTATGATATATATAATAGTTTTCATTGCTATCTCGATACCTATGGCGAAGTCTGCCTCAACTGAAAAGACATTCAAGGATACTTCGCTGAAAATAGTGGTATTCGATGAGGACGGAACTGATGCGAGCCGCGCTCTTGCCGGATTCATCGGTAAAAAGCACAAGCTCAAAACGCTCGAAAATGACAAGGACACGATAATGCAGGCTCTGTATTTCCAGTCTGTAGACTATGTTCTTACTATCAATGAGGGGTATGGTGAAAAGCTTCTGTCGGACGATACGTCCGCACTTTTCTCGACATATCATATGCACGATTCCTATGCGACGGTTATGGTCTCGCAGCTCCTTGACACCTATGTGAGCGCGGTAAGAGCGTATTCCGCAGGCGGCGCTGAGCTCACAGATGCCTGCGAAATGGCTTCTGACGCTGTTCTTCAGCAGGCTGAGGTAACTATCGCACGCAGCAAGGGCAGTGAGAATTTCAGCGAGTCGACCGCTGCTCATTTCCGTTATCTTTCATATATACTTGTTTCGGTTATTATCAACGCGCTCTGTCCGGTGCTTCTCAAGCTCAACAAGAAGGAATTCCGCTTCCGCACTAACTGCTCATGCATAAAGCCGACATCGTATACGGTGCAGCTTTTTACCGGAAGCGCCGTATTCATCGGAGCTCTGTGGCTTGCACTGATGGTGGTATCTGTAGTGCAGAACGGCGGTATGTTCAGCGGGATAGCGTGGTATGCGGTGCTCAATACCTTCATCTATACGATCATCTGCACAGCGATAAGCCTGCTCATCTGCTCATTCGACCCGTCTGACAACGTTGTGAACCTTCTCACACAGATTATCGGTCTCGGTTCGAGCTTCCTCTGTGGAGTGTTCATTCCTCAGTCGATGCTCGGCAGCGGCGTACTTGCGGCAGCGAAATTCCTCCCTGCCTACTGGTATGTCAAGGTAGTGGAGATGCTCAGCGGCGCGGAGGTATTCGACGGAAGCAAGCTTGCGGTCTATCTTCTCATCGAAGCCGGATTTGCAGCTGCGCTCCTTATGATGTCGCTCGTAGTGAATCGCATCAGATACACGAGCGCGGCAATAAAGCTTCCTACGCTCAGGAAAGAGGCTCAGCAATAAAAAAAGGGGACAGTCCGTCAGGACTGTCCCTTCGCTTTAGCAGCAGCCGAAAAGCCTGCAAAGCATTGAGAATATGTTTCTGCAGCACATAACTGAATACCTCCGGTTCAGGATTTCCCTCTTGGGATAATTCAATTATACTGCGTAATAAGTTCATTTTCAATGCAAAAATATTGGAAGAAAAATTGTCAGTTAAGTAAGTACGTTCCTATTGCGAGATAAGCTGCAAAGAGACTCCACACAAGATAGGGGAGCTGGAGATGAGCAGCCTTTCTGTCTATCCTGCGGAACAGGTATACCATCGCCCCGACAGCGATAAACAGCAGTACAGCCACAACTGCTGCGAGGAAAAGCGCTTCAAAGCGGAAGAAGATTATGCTCCACGAAAAGTTTATCGCGAGCTGTATCGCGTATACGCCGACAGCCCGCCGCGATGAGAGCGTGTCATACCGCCACACCTGATATGCCGAGATACCCATCAGTGCATACAGTATAGTCCATACTATCGGGAAAACAAGTGCCGGCGGCGAGAGCGGCGGACGAATAAGCTCCGTGTAGAGTTCGGTGTATCCGCCGGAAAGCAGCGCAGAAAATGCGCCGACTATCTCAGTGGAGATGACAAAAATAAGCAGATCCGTCCAACTGAATTTTTTCATACCATACCTCCTGTATCAGTGATGGTAAATTCTATGACGGATCTGTTGATAATATGCATTTTGGGTCAGACTTTCATTTCAGCGGTGTTACATTGTTGAACACAGCGTAGAATTTGACAGGGATATTCTTGTCGATGTGGCACTTGCCGAAAAACCATTTCTGATAAGAGCAGGACTTGATTATCTCTTCAAACAGAGCGTGTACCTCGATGCGCTCGAACACATCTACTCCGAGGCAGTCCTTGACAGAGGCAGGCGGTTCGTGCGTTATGACGTAATCGACGGAATTATTGACCTTTTCGAGGTTGTCCACAGCTTCCATTATCTCCTCGTGAGTAGGCTGCTCGCGCTCCCACCAGTCGGTCTCGCGGCGGAACTCGATGTCCTGACTGTGACCGCCGCCGAAGGTGAATATGCGCTTGCCCTCGATAGTGTATATCTGACCGCGCATAAGGTGGATGAGATTCGGCGCTATAACGCGAGCTATACCGCCGTTCCACATCTCGGTAGGGTAGCTTTCGAGAATGTCGAAATTCTCGTGGCAGCCGTCGATGAAGGCGATAGTGTAATCCTTGGAAGTGAGCTTCCTGAGAGTGGAAGCCTCACGCTTTGAGCCGTCCCAGATGAATCCGAAATCTCCGCATATGATGAGAGTATCACCGCGCCCGAGCTTTTTCATCTGAGGATCCTTGAAACGGGTCAGGTCCCCGTGAGTGTCTCCTGTAACGTAGATCATTATGTTGTCCTCCGGTTATATTTCTGAAATATAGTATACCACAATTCGGCGGAAAGGTAAATATCTTTCAATAAATTAAGTAATTATACTTTATACCTGCGATAAAAAAGCTGCTTCATCGGAAGCAGCTCTGAGTTTTTATTCGCGGCGGAGATAGCGTGAAGTAGCCTTTTTCTTTTTCTTCTCATACATTATCTCGTCAGCCTGCGTTATGAGCGTGAACAGGAGCAGATCGTCCGTTACCTCAGACATCGTCGAGCCGATGCTTGCGGCTATCTCATAGGGCTTATTGATAATGGAGTTCATGTTTTCGAGCTGCTTCTTGAAATTGTTTTCGAGTTTCTCAATGTCACCTTCGTGCACACCCGAGCCGAGAATTATGAATTCATCGCCGCCGAATCGTGCACAGATGTAATTATTGTCGCAGCAGTTGCTGATGACGCTCGCAAGTCTTTGCAGGGCGAAATCGCCTTCCTTGTGACCGAAGTTGTCGTTTATCAGCTTCAGCCCGTCCATATCAATGAAGGAAATGAGCATCTTCTCGCCGGATCGTTTGCAGCGGTTGAAGATATTGTCCGCAGCTCTGATGAAACCGTTTCTGTTGAAGATGTTGCATAGCGGGTCGTTCACGTAGAGCTTGTCGAGCTCGCGTATCATACTGTTGAGGTTGAGCAGCTTGCGGATATTTTCGATAGAGTGGCTGATATTGAGCATTATCGAGTTGCAGAGCATACTCTTGAGCGGGAATTCGCTGTTTGTGATTATATAGTAGCCGAGGCACACCTCGCGGAAGTGCAGCGGAAGGAAGATGCTCACATTTCCGCCCTTTCCGTCGCGGTACGGATACATTTCACTGCTGTTGAAGCTGTCAACGGAGAACTGCCTGTTGCGGTCGATTATGAGCGGAGCTATCATCTTCTGGGTATAGCCGCGTATCTGCGCCTCGTGCTTCTTGCTGACATTCCAGCCGTCGCGGAAGGATTCGTCCCAGTTGGAGCAAAGGCAGAGGCAGAAACGTTCGAGGTGTATCTCGTGGATATAATTTGCGATGTCCTCGATAACGTCCTCAAGGGTATCGTTGTCTGCAAGGTCAGTGGTAAGGCGGTTGAGTAATGAAATATCTGTATGACAGTCGGTAAGGCGCTTGAAGATGTTCTGCTTATAGGTGTTGGAATCGTCCTCATTGCACTTCTTGCAGCCGCAGCTCTCTGCGTAAACAGGGGCAGCTGAGAGGATCATCTCGTTTTCAGCAGGCTTTCCGCCTATCATATCGAGTATGACCTGACAAGCTTTTCTGCCCTCCTCCTCGAGAGGTCTGTCAACCGATGTGAGAGAAGGGGAGTAATGACGTGCGTTGAATGTATTGTCGAAACCTGTCACGATAATATCATCCGGAACTTTGTAGCCGAGAGTGCGAAGCTCCTCTATCGCTGCAAGAGCCATATTATCATTTGCCGCGATTATCGCATCTGGCATTGAGAGGCTTGATTTGTGGAAGGTACGGACAGCCTTCTTTCCGTCCTGGGCACGGAACTCTCCGAAGAAAACTCTTCTTGCATCAACGGGAAGCTCATTCTGAGCCATAACACCAATGAATGCACGGTATCTGTCTTCGGCTTCCGGATTTGTGAGCGGACCTGAGATATAGTTGATGTTTTTTGCACCGTGTACCTTTATCACGTGCTCGACTATCTGACGCATAGCGTTCGTATTATCTGTCTTGATGTTGAAGAATTCCGGGTAATCGTCGCAGTCGAATACGACCGCAGGAAGCTTTGACTGCTTTACCTGCTTGATGATCCGTTCCTTCTCGACCGGATCGCTGATAGTATTTGTGAGAAGTATGACGCCGTCAAAGCGGTCATAATTGATGAGTGAGAAGATGTTGTATTCGCCGAGATCGTATTTTGAAATGGAGATAACACCGCCGATAGGGGCAAAGCAGGAAATATTCACGTCGTTCTTCTTAGCGAAGGAAAATATGCCTTCAAGAACGGCATTCTGATATTCCTCATCAATGCCTGCAACAATGACAGCGATCTCAATAGGTCTGGACATAGATGTTCACCTTCAATAAAAACTATTTCAGCATCAAACTGCTGATACTACGCAATATACACATTCATTATACATCTATTCTGTTAATATGTCAAGTGATAATAACTATATTTTTCGGCTGTATCTGTGTCATTTTATGCTTTTTATCACGCTGAGGTGTGAAAGCGGTATATGCTGTCCGCTGATACAGTGAAATGCATATCTGTGCCGGGATACTTGCTATTTACGGAATTGTGTGTTATAATGGTACGAGACTATATAAGGAGTGCGCTTATATGAACAGGATATTCTGCATAATGGGAAAAAGTTCTTCCGGCAAGGACAGCCTTTATTCCGAGCTTATCAGCACTCTCGGGCTGACACCTCTCGTTATCTATACAACACGCCCTATGCGCGAAAACGAAGAAGAGGGCAGGGAGTACCACTTCGTAGACAAGGCAGTATTCGAGCAGATGAAAGCTGACGGAAAGGTCATCGAGAGCCGGACATATGATACAAAGCACGGTGAGTGGACTTATTTCACTGCCGATGAGAATATCGACCTCGATTCACGGAGCTATCTTGTTATCGGGACTCTTGAATCGTTTGTTCCGATACGCCGATACTACGGCGAGGAGAGGGTGATCCCGATATATGTTGAGGTCGAGGACGGCGTGAGACTTGCAAGAGCGGTCGAGCGCGAACGCCGTGAGGAATCACCGAAATACACCGAGCTCTGCCGCAGATTCATCGCCGATACCGAGGATTTCTCCGATGACAAGCTCGCCGCGGCAGGTGTTGAGCGGCGCTTCGATAATACGGGGAGCTTCAGCAAATGTCTTGATGAGATATTGTCATATGTGCGTTCATATGAATGAAAAACGCTGTCTATCTGATGATAGACAGCGTTCTTTTATGCCTTGCAGCTGTGAATGACCTTGACGGGGCAAGCCGCCATACATTCGCCGCAGTTTACGCATTTTTCGTAGTCGATAGAGGCGTGGAAATTCTCTACCTTTATCGCGCCGGTGGGACACTTCTTCTCGCACATCTTGCAGCCGATACAGCCGTTCTTGCAGGCGAGCTTCGTTGCCTTGCCGTTGTCGCCGGACGAGCATAGCACGTCGATATGCTTTGACTTCGGCTTTATGCTGATGAGCGAATTGGGACAGGCTGATGCACACTGACCGCACGCTCCGCACAGAGCAGGCTCGACCTTTGCAACACCGTTTACTATTTTTATAGCATCGTGCTCGCAGACAGCAGCGCAGTCGCCGAGACCGATACAGCCGAATTTGCACGAGCCGTTTCCGCCGTAAAAACGCTTTACAGCCTTGCAGGACTGTACTCCGTCGAATTCAAACTGCGGCTTTGTTGCGTCGCAGTCGCCGGAGCAGTGTACAACTGCCGTCATAGGAATGACCTCAGCGGCAGCAGTTCCGAGTATGGCTGCTATCTTTCCGGCTGCTTCAGCACCTCCGGGACGACATAGATTCGTGGGAGCGTTCTTGTTCACGATAGCGTCGGCGTAGTCCGCACAGCCCGCAAATCCGCACGCACCGCAGTTAGCCTGCGGAAGAGATGCGCCTATCTTTTCAACGCGCTCATCGACCTTAACATAGAACACCTTTGATGCGACAGTGAGGAGTATGCCGGCGAGAACTCCGCAGCCGCCGAGGATAAGTGCAGGTATAAGATAAGTTGACATAGCTGCACCTCCTTAGCTGAACAGTCCCGAGAAGCCCATAAAGCTTACGGAAACTATCGAAGCGGCAATGAGCGTAGCAGGTACGCCCTTGAATGTTTCGGGAATGTCGGCGTATTCCATTTTTCTGCGTACGCCCGAGAATATGACGAGCGAGAGCATAAATCCGAGTCCGCCGCCGAGAGCGTTGATTATCGACTGTACGAAGGTGTAATCGTTGTCGATGTTGAGGACAGTAACGCCGAGAACAGCGCAGTTCGTGGTGATGAGCGGCAGATACACGCCAAGCGACTTGTACAGCGAGGGGATAGTCTTTTTCATCGCCGTTTCAACGAGCTGTACGAACAGCGCGATGACGAGAATGAATACGACCGTATCGAAGTATTCGAGCCCGTTCGGTACGAGTATGAGGTGGTGTATCGGGTAGGTAACACAGGTAGCGCAGAGCATAACGAATGTAACTGCTACGCCCATGCCTGTTGCGCTGTCAAGCTTTTTTGATACGCCGAGGAACGGGCAGATACCCATAAATTTCGAGAGAACGAAGTTGTCCGTCAGCATTGCCGACAGAAGAATGACTATCAGTACCTTCATTACTTATCCGCCTCCTTTGAACCGCATTTGTCCGCCATGGGACAGCCCTCACAGCCGCCGCACTCTATCTCCTGAGGCGGCTTCCTGTTCTTGAGCTTGTTCACAGCAGCGATTATGCAGCCGAGCGTGAAGAATCCGCCGGCAGGCATTATAAAGAGGAGCATCGGATTTGAATGCATAACAGGTATATCCATACCCATCCACTGTCCGGCACCGATTATCTCGCGTATGCTTCCCATAAGGAAGAGCGCGAGCGTAAAGCCGATACCCATTCCGACAGCGTCGAAAGCTGAGGCTATTACGCTGTTCTTGCTTGCGAACATCTCTGCGCGTCCGAAGATGATACAGTTTACCGTGATGAGCGTGAGGTAGATACCGAGACTGTCATAAAGACTCGGTACAAAGCCCTCGAGAAGGAATCCGATGAGTGTTACGAAGCTTGCGATGATGACGATGAATGCCGGGATACGCACCTTGTCCGGGATGACCTTGCGCAGAGCCGATATAACGATGTTAGAGCCGAGCAGTACGAATGTAGTCGCGAGACCCATTCCTATACCGTTCATCGCCTGAGTTGTTACTGCGAGCGTCGGGCACATACCCAGCAGCATCACGAGCGTAGGATTTTCTTTGATAATGCCCTTTGTGAGCTCGCCGAAGAGTGAATTCTTTTTATCAGCCACCGAGTATCGCCTCCTTGTTTTTATTGTATGCATCGAGTGCCTGACCTACCGCCTTCATCATTCCGTTTGAGGAGAAGGTCGCACCGCTGATACCGTCAACGGCAGCAGCTTCCGCTTCTGAGCCTTTACCGTAGAACTGCTCACGGAATTCAGGAATGTCGCGCACCTTCGAGCCGAGACCGGGAGTCTCGCCGAGCGATACGAACTCGATACCGGATACCTTGCCGTTCTCGTCGATACCGACAAGGATATTGATACCTTCCTTTGAGTATCCGTCAGCAATGACCTGAACGGCAGTTTTGCCTTCGGGAGTAACGGCGATAGCCTCGATGCCTTCACCGAAGTCGCCTTCAACGAGTCTTGAATCGGTCTTTCCGAAGAGAGCTTCGACGGACGAGCTGAATTTCTGCTCCTTCTGCTTTGCGATGTTCTCCTTTGTGAGCTCGTGTGCGAAAACGAGCAGAGCTGATGCAACAACGCATATGATAGTCAGAACGAGAGAGGGGAGTATCTTAGCCATTTTTTTCTGCCTCCTTTGCTCCGAGCACCTTTGTACGTGTGAGCTGCTCGATGTAGGGAGTGAGCACGTTCATAAGGAGTATCGAGAACGAAACGCCCTCGGGGAACGAGCCGAAGTGTCTGATGACAAAGGTGATGATACCGCAGCCGAGTCCGAATACGACCTTGCCCTTTGTAGAGATAGGAGTCGTTGCGTAGTCGGTAGCCATAAAGAATGCACCGAGGAACACGCCGCCTGCGAGGATCTGATATACGGGGTCGCCGCCGCTTACCCATGTGAGTACGAAGAGACTTCCGATGAATGAGAGGGGAGCAGCGAGGTTTATGATACGTCTTGCTGCGAGGTAGAGACCGCCGATGAGGAGCGCAAGAGCACAGGTCTCACCGAGACAGCCGCCTGTCTTTCCGAGGAAGAGGTCGAGGTATGACGGCATAAACGGCTCATCTGTCGTACCTCTGAGCTGTTCGAGCACGAGCGGTGTTGCGCTCGATACCGCATCAAGAGATTCGTGAGTGAAGGGCTCCACCCACTTTGTCATAGCAGCAGGGAAGCTCACCATAAGAACGATACGTGCGGTAATCGCTGGGTTTGCGAAGTTCTGACCGATACCGCCGAAGAGCTGCTTTACGATGACGATAGCGACGAAAGAGCCTATCACAGCCATCCACAGGGGAAGTGTAGAGGGCAGGTTCATCGCAAGAATGATACCTGTGACAACTGCTGAGAGGTCACCGATGGTATTCTCGCGCTTCATAAGCTTGCGTGAGAGATACTCGAACAGTACGCAGGAAGCAACACAAACCACTGTGAGCAGCAGAGCGCGCAGCCCGAAGTATACACAGCCGACGATGAGAGCCGGCATAAGTGCGATAATGACATTGAGCATTACCGTAGTGGTAGTGGTCGGATTCTCGTCGTGCGGCGACGGAGAAACTATGAGTCTGTTCATTTTTCGCACCTCACTTTCTCGGCAGAAGCGCCTTGGCGAGCTGATTAGTCTCTGCAAGGTTGCGGTTTGCCGGGCAGGCATATGTGCAGCTTCCGCAGTTCATACAGAGGTTCACCTTCAGCCGTTTCAGGTCTTCTATATCCTTTATCCTGTAAGCCTTATCTATTTCAGCAGGCATAAGTCCGAGCGGACAGACCTTCACGCAGCGTCCGCAGCGGATACAGCTCGTAGCTTTCCTTGCTTCGTAGCTCTTGAATGCGAGCAGAGCGTTTGAAGTCTTCACTACCGGCATATCAATGTCCGGAATGGACATACCCATCATCGGACCGCCTGCGATGACCTTCTTCACAGCCTCTATGTCGACCTTGCAGAATTCCATAACATCGCGGAAGTGCGTACCGATAGGAGCGAGAACGTTCTTTGGCTCGCCGACAGCGTCTCCGTCGACCGTGAGGCGGCGTGTGACGAGCGGCATACCGTCCTTGCTGTACCTGTACAGGAATGCGACCGTTGATACGTTCATAACGATAACACCTACGTCGGCAGGGAGAGTTCCCTCGTTGACGATACGTCCGGTCGAGTTGTAGATGATGACCTTCTCAGCGCCCTGCGGATAAGCCGACGGGAGAGTGACGATGTCGATGGTATCGTCATTTGCGGCAAGCTCGGTGAAGTTCCTGATAGCTTCGGGCTTGTTAGCCTCGATAGCGAGCTTGGTATGCTTTATGCCGAGCATATCCTTGACCATATTGATACCGCCGATAACGTCGTCGGGACGCTCTATCATCTCGCGGTAATCGGCTGTTATGTAGGGCTCACACTCGGCACCGTTCACGACGAGGGTATCTATCTCGGATTTTGTGCTCATTTTAATGTGAGTCGGGAAGCCTGCACCTCCGAGACCGCATGAACCGCTCTCGCGCACAGCCCTGATGAAGCTCTCCTTGTCGGTGATGATGGGAGGCTTGACCTCCTCGGAGACCTCCTGCCTGCCGTCCGGCTCTATAACTATCGTCTTGCTGACTGCGCCCATAACACTGCGGTATTCGCCGACAGCCTTAACAGTTCCCGAGACGCTCGAATGTACAGGAACGCTGAATGCTGCGTCGCTTTCGCCTATTTTCTGTCCGACCTTAACGATGTCACCGACCTTGACGAGCGGTGTGCAGGGAGCACCCATATGCATCGACATAGGTATAGTCACCTCCGCCGGGAGCGGAAGGCTGACAGTTGCGCTGTTTTCCGTATTCTTACGGTGTTTCAGCTTTATGACGTTCAGTTTTTTCATATACTGCTCCTTAAAACTAATAAATAGGTGTGCTGTCCGAATGACAGCGAACATTTCTATTATACAATATATTCGTATTTATTTCAAGAGGTTACGGCAATTTTTTTGTTGCTTTTCGCCGATTTACAGAAATTCAGTATTTTACTTGCAAAAAGCTGCCAAATGGTCTATAATGAGATAAAAACGCAGCAAGGGAAACTGCTTCCCTTGTGCGATCTTATGAGGTGATGATGATGAATTTACACAAAAGGATCATCGGAGCAGCTGCTGCCGCAGTTATGTTCATATCAGGCTCCGCATTTCAGACTGCTGCTTCCGATGAGATGGCGCACGACCCTTCTCGTGACGTTCAGAACGAAGGTGTCGGGAATCCTTTCAACTACGGCGAGAGGAACACCCCTGCCGATGCTTCTACAGAGGAGATACGCAGGATAAACCACGAAATGTCAGTTCAGGAGGTAAAGTACGCCCTCTACAAGGAGATAGACGAGCACTGGGAGCTCCTGCGCGTGCGCCTCGGGGAGGAAGAGCGCGAGAAGGTCTATGCGCTGTTTCTCGGAGTCGGCTCGCGTGAGTCCACTCTCGGCGGCAACGGCGACGGCGCCGACATCGAGACTGCCTTCTCACAGGGCTTCGGCGTGAGCTCCGCGCACGCCTACGGCACGCTACAGACCGCTGTTACGGCGTTTAAAGACTGCGACCCGACCTTCATGCCCGAGGACAACGTCCCCGAGATGTTCCAGTATTCGCTTAGCGAATCGACCTTCTATGACGCGATAATCTCCAACCATATGGGTATCAGGAAGATCCTCCACTTCGTCGAGATAGCCATAAACGAGCACCACCTCGAGGGCTATCAGGTAGTGCGCGCGTCGCTCAAGGGCTTCAATACGGGCTGGTGCGACTACACGGGCGAGAACGACGGCTATTACGCCAACTACCCCGACGAGATCATCGCCCTCGCGCACTGGTACTACGACGAGGGGCACCTCTACGACAACGAGTTCACATGGACTACCGACAAGCGCGCCGACCAGTACCGCTCAGACCCGTGGGGATGGTGGAGCGACTGCAAGCCGAGTATGGCTGCGATACAGGACGCTCCTCCTGTAACGACTACAACGACCTCTCCGGCTGAGACTACATCAACAACTACCGTAAATGGCGGAAATACCGTATACGGCGACGCCAACCTCGACGGCAAGGTAACTATCGCGGACGCAACAGCCATTCTCCAGCATATAGCGAACCGAGACAAGTTCGAGCTGAAGCCGCAGGGAGCCGTCAATGCCGATGTTGACGGCGTATCCGGAGTAACTGCGAATGACGCTCTTGTATTGCAGAAGCTTGACGCAGGTATCTACACTCTTGCTGAGCTTCCGCTCGGGCTGAACGATGTCGGCTGAGATACATTTTACCACAGACACGCTTCTCAGATATGCAGCGACCGGTATAGTCTGCACTGCCGTCCCCATACTGCTCGCTGTTTTCTGGCGGAAGCGCACATATGAGAGCTGGGCGGTGTTCATTGTCGGCTTTCTTGCCTATTTTGCGGCAGGTTCAGTGCGTATACTTCTCAGGATGCTTATGTTCGGGGAGGGGAGCTTCCTCAACTATTCGCCGTTCCTGTTCTGTCTCGTTCAGGGACTGCTCTCGGGCGTATGCGAGGAGACAGCGCGGTATGCAGCGTTCAAATATCCTCTCAGGAACAAGACACAGCGGACGGTTTCTGTAATGTACGGACTTGGGCATGATTTCTATGAGACCTTGGCTGTAGCCGGCTTCGCGTCGTTCCACTATGTGCTCGACGGGATAGACTGGAACAACCTCGGCGAAGCCGAATTCACAAGGGGACTCGATGAAGCAGGCGCTAAGAAGATGCTCGAAGGGGTAGCAGCAGCTGCTGATTTTTCGTTTCTTGACAGCGTGCTTGTCACGCTGGACTGCATATCTGGAACTGTTGTTCATATAGCCCTGTCCGTCATCGTTTTCAAAGCCGCTCAGACGGGCAGCTGGAAGCGCTGGCTTCTGCTTGCGATCGGTCTGCATACTATGGGCAACTTCCTGTGCGGTTATCTGCCGCTCTCGGACACGGGTATGCACCTTTTCAGCATTGTTCAGGCGGCGGCGCTGGGCTGGTTTGCCTACCGCGTGTATAAGGACCTGCCTTATGCGTAATATGAAAAAAATTTGAGATTTCCCCTTGACAAGTTCTCGGGAACGTGATATAATTATCAGGTATCGTGTGAACGGTACATATTATCCTTGCCCGCATAGTGCTACGGGCGGAATCCAGAAGGAGGTGTACAAAATGGCAAAGGTATCCGCAAAGTACGAAGTAATGGTTGTTTTCAGCCTTAAGGACGGAGAGGAGCCCATGAAGGCTCTCGTTCAGAAGTTCAAGGAGAGGATCGAGCGTCACGCCGAAGCTGTTGAAGTCAACGAGGAATGGGGTAAGCGCAAGCTTGCATATCCTATCGAGGACGAGACAGAGGGTTACTACGTGATCTACACATTCCAGTCGACACCCGACTATCCTGCTGAGCTTTCAAGACGTCTCAACATCACTGACGGCGTTCTTCGCTCACTCGTAACAGTTATCGACTGATCATTCTTCATCGTTTAGGAGGCGCCATTTATGAATAAGGTTATTTTAGTTGGAAGACTTACCGCTGATCCTGAGCTCCGCCAGACTACGAGCGGCGTTTCATCCTGTAGATTCACTGTCGCAGTTGACAGACGTTTCGCAGACAAGAACACCGGCGAGAGACAGGCTGATTTCATCACCTGTACTGCATGGAGACAGACTGCTGAGTTCGTTTCACGCTACTTCAACAAGGGCAAGATGATCGCTCTTGAGGGCAGCATCAGGACAGGCAAGTATCAGGATAAGAACCACGCTGATGTTACACATTACACAACTGAGGTATTCGTTGATAATGTTGAGTTCGTCGGCGGAAAGAACGACGGAGGCTCACAGCCCCAGAATAACACTTATCAGGCTCCCAGACAGCAGGCACCTGCTCCTCAGCAGCCGGCTCCTGCAAACGATAATATGTCCTATGGTAACTTAGGGGAGTATGAAGAGCTCCTCAACGAAGACGATATGCCGTTCTGATCAACGGACTGATCAATTATTACGAAAGGAGAAATTGTCATGGAAAAGGAAAGAACTTCTCGTCCCGCTAAGAAACCGCGCAAGAAGGTTTGTATGTTCTGCGCTGACAGGATCGAGAGAATCGACTATAAGGACCTCGCTAAGCTCAGAAAGTGCGTAACAGAGAGAGCTAAGATCCTTCCCAGAAGAGTAACAGGCACTTGCGCTTTCCATCAGCGCGAGCTCACATCTGCTATCAAGAAGGCAAGACAGGTTGCTCTTATGGCTTACGTTAGCGACTAATAATATAAATATGGGGAGACGTTTTCCGTCTCCCTTTTTATTTTGCATAAAAATCGCGCCCTGCCGGAACAGGACGCGACTTGTGAGTATATCCGCCGCCGCGGCATCATGGCGGCAGAATCTGCTCATCGGTCTACTGTGCTGACCGCGAGCTCCTCGTTCCTCCGGAAGAGGAACGAAATGCACCAGACCGCAGAGATGGCTACGAGAATGTAGACCGCTCTTGCGAGAACTGTGCCTGCACCGCCGAATACGAATGCAACGAGGTCAAGGTCGAATATCCCGACGAGTCCCCAGTTGATGCCTCCGACGATAAGAAGTATGAGGGCGAGTTTATCCCACATAGTTTGACACCTCTTTCCGTGACGTTTATTCCGTGCGCAACGTTGATAAGCGTCTGAGACTATTATGCCGGAGCTTCGCTGATTTACAACAGGAAATTGCTGGAAAAAGAAATAGCGCTTCATATGAAGCGCTAACAGGGTGTGCAGTTGTTATTTCTTTATTTCTTTACTTTACGATGTACTTTGAAATGTCCTTGAGGAACTTATCAGCGTCGTCAGTGTGAGCATTGAGCTCGATGGGCTTTGAGAGGTCCAGGCTGAAAATACCCATGATAGACTTTGCGTCTACAGCGTATCTTCCGGATACGAGGTCAATATCAAATTCGTACTTCATTACGATATTGACGAAATCCTTTACGTCGTTGATAGCCTGAAGTAAAACGGTAGTTTTTGTCATAATTCATTACCTCCTGTTTGGCTTGCGTGTTTTTTCATATTTCTTCTCTTCCATGCGGACTCTTCCCTGTCCGCAACTATATATTACCACGGATAAAAGGCTATGTCAAGGCGATTTTCAGAAATTCGGCATTTTGGTAGAAATAATATGAAATCAATTTTGACTTTTTAGGTATAAAGAATAATTATTTATACTGCACAAAAACCGTATGTCAGTTTTGTGTAGTATTTACATGACAATTATGGTAAAAAAACGTGATAAAAGGGTGAAATATGTATAAAGTATATTTTATTACTTTCGGCTGCAAGGTCAGTCAGTATGAGACCGAGCTGCTGAAAAGCTGCTTTGCAGAAGCCGGATTTGTGCCGGCTGATTCGTCAGCGGATGCGGACGCTGTTGTTGTGAACTCCTGCACTGTTACGGGGAGCGGCGATAATAAGTCTGTTTACGCTGTAAGGAAGCTTCGTCGCGAGCTGCCCGGTGCAGTTATCGTCCTGACCGGATGTATGCCGCAGGCTTCTCCGGAGGCGGCTTTGAAGGTCGCGGAAGCGGACATTGTAACAGGTACGAAGGACCGCGCGAAGCTGCCGTCTCTTGTGCTCGATGTTCTCGCAGATCGGCGGCGTATCATAGATATTTCGCCGCTTTCAAGGGATGAGACCTTCGAGGAGATCGCGTATTCACCGACGGACAGTCATACACGCGCCTTTGTGAAGATACAGGACGGCTGCGAGTGCTACTGCTCATATTGTATGATACCCTATGCGCGCGGACGATTCCGCAGCAAGCCTCTCGCCGACCTTGCACGAGAGGCTGAGATGCTCGCTGCTGCCGGACGAAAGGAGCTCGTTCTCACCGGCATCAATATCGCATTCTACGGCTGCCGCGAGGGAAAACGCCTTGCGGACGCTGTTGAGCTCTGCTGCCGGACAGATGGGATAGAGCGTGTACGGCTCGGGTCTATAGAGCCGGAGATGATGCTCCCCGAGGATCTTGACCGCCTTGCTGCGCTGCCGGAGTTCTGTCCGCAGTTCCATTTGTCGCTGCAAAGCGGCTGTGCGGAGACTTTGAAGCGTATGAACAGGCGCTATACCCCCGAGGAGTACGCTTCACTTACCGAGCAGATACGGAGCCGTTTCCCCTATGCTTCCTTCACGACGGATATAATGGTCGGCTTCCCGGGTGAGACAGAGCAGGAATTCTCCGAATCTATGGCTTTTGCGGAACGTATCGGCTTTGCGAAGATACACGTTTTCCAGTATTCGCCGAGAAAGGGGACCCCGGCTGCAAAAATGCCTCAGATACCTGCCTCGGTAAAGCACGGGAGGGCTGACCGTATGAAGGCTCTCGGTGACAGGCTCGCACGGAGCTATATGGAGGGGCTTGTCGGCAGAACTGTCCCTGTGCTGTTTGAACGCGAAAAATCGGAAGATTTTCATCAGGGACACGCCCCGGACTACACCTTAATAAAAATTTCACGGAAAAATTCAAAAAAAAGTTTGCGTAATGAGATATTTTATGTTACAATAGAAGGTGTAGGCGAAGACTGCTGCTTCGGTACGCTCACAGAAGCTCCGGCGGAGTGAGTGCGGCGGACAAGCTGCGGAAGCCGCCGCATTAGCCAAGTTAAACGTAATTTTATATACAAGGAGAAGATAAACATGGCTGTATTCAGAATCTATGCAGAAAAAAAGCCCGAGTTCGCTGTTGAAGCAAGCTCTATCCTGAGCGACATCAGGACATCCCTCAGACTTGACGTGAAGGGTATTCGCGTTCTCAACCGCTACGATGCGGACAAGCTCAGCGAGGCTGACTTCAAAGCCGCGATACCTACGGTTTTCTCCGAACCTGCCGTTGACGTCGTGTACGACAAGCTCCCCGAGCTCGAGGAGGGCGACAAGGTCTTCGCTGTTGAGTTCCTGCCCGGTCAGTTCGACCAGCGTGCAGACAGCTGTGAGCAGTGTATCCAGATACTCCGTCAGGGCGAGCGCTGCCGTGTGAGAAATGCGAGAGTTTACATCGTTTCCGGCGGTATTTCCGACTCTGACCTCGAACGTCTCAAGGCTTATATGATAAATCCCGTTGAGTGCCGCGAGGCTTCGCTCGACGAGGTAGATTCACTCGATACGAACTATGAGATACCCGAGACTGTCGAGACTCTCGAGGGCTTCATCAACCTCAACGAAAAGGGCCTCCACGCTTTTGTTGACCAGTTCGGACTTGCTATGGATTATGATGACATCAAGTTCTGTCAGGACTATTTCCGCGGCAAGGAGCACCGTGACCCCACTATCACTGAGATACGTATGATAGACACATACTGGTCTGACCACTGCCGTCATACCACATTCCTCACGAATGTCGAGAATGTCAGCATCGTTACTCCCTACATCAAGGATACATACGATATGTATCTCAATGTCCGCGAGGAGCTCGGCAGAAGCGACCGCCCGATAACCCTTATGGACATCGGTACTCTTGCTGCAAAGAAGCTGAAGGCTGACGGACTTCTTCCCGACCTCGACGAGAGCGAGGAGATAAACGCCTGCTCAGTAAAGATAAAGGTGGATATCGACGGTCAGCTCGAGGACTGGATACTTATGTTCAAGAACGAGACCCACAACCACCCGACCGAGATAGAGCCCTTCGGCGGTGCTGCTACCTGTCTCGGCGGCGCTATCCGTGATCCGCTCTCGGGCAGAAGCTACGTTTATCAGGCAATGCGTGTGACCGGTGCGGCAAATCCGCTCGTGCCCGTCGCTGATACTATACAGGGCAAGCTGCCCCAGAAGAAGATAGTTGTCGGAGCTGCAAACGGCTACAGCTCATACGGCAACCAGATAGGACTTGCTACAGGCCATGTAGCAGAGGTATACCACCCCGGCTATGTTGCCAAGCGTATGGAGATAGGCGCTGTTCTCGGTGCTGCTCCGGCAGAGAATATCCGCCGTGAAGCTCCCGTTCCCGGCGACGTTGTTATCCTCCTCGGCGGCAAGACAGGCCGTGACGGCTGCGGCGGTGCGACCGGCTCGTCAAAGTCACACACGCTCGAATCCCTCGAGAGCTGCGGTGCTGAGGTACAGAAGGGTAATCCGCCCGAGGAGAGAAAGCTTCAGCGTCTCTTCCGCAAGCCTGAGGTCACCAGGCTCATCAAGCGCTGCAACGATTTCGGTGCAGGCGGTGTTTCTGTCGCTATCGGTGAGCTGACAGACGGTCTGGTCATCGACCTCAATGCAGTCCCCAAGAAGTATGACGGTCTCGACGGTACTGAGATAGCTATTTCAGAGTCGCAGGAGCGTATGGCTGTAGTTGTCGCACGCGAGGACGTTGACACATTTATGGCTGAGGCTGCAAAGGAAAACCTCGAAGCTACGCTCGTTGCTGATGTTGTAGAAGAGCCCAGACTCAAGATGAACTGGAACGGCAGAACTATCGTTGACCTTTCACGCGAGTTCCTCAACTCCAACGGTGCTCCCAAGTTCACGGATATCACGGTTGAGCTTCCCGAGGATACATCTCCCGAGGCTGTTGACGACAACGCCGAGGCGTGGACAAAGCTTATGGGTGGACTCAATGTCTGCTCGCAGAAGGGACTTATCGAGAAGTTCGACTCAACTATCGGCGCAGGCACAGTCCTTATGCCGTTCGGCGGAGTTTATCAGATGACTCCTTCACAGGCAATGGCTGCTAAAATACCCGTGCTCAAGGGAGAGACGAACACCTGCTCACTTATGGGCTGGGGCTATAATCCCGACATTTCCACCAAGAGCCCGTACCACGGCGCGATGCTCGCAGTTATCGAGTCTATCGCAAAGGTCATTGCGGCAGGCGGTACATATAAGAAGTGCTGGCTCACTTTCCAGGAATACTTCGAGCGTACAAAGAATGACCCCAAGCGCTGGGGCAAGCCGATGGCTGCTTTGCTCGGTGCTTTCAGAGCACAGCTCGAGCTCGGCTGCGGCTCTATCGGCGGTAAGGACTCAATGTCCGGTACATTCGAGAACATCGACGTTCCGCCAACGCTCGTTTCATTCGCTGTTTCGACTGCAAATGCGGATAAGGTGGTCTCTACTGAGTTCAAGAAGGCAGGGGACAAGGTCATCTATATCGCTCCCGATTACGATGAGAATGGTCTGCCCGTATTTGACAGCGTAAAGGCAGTATTCGACAAGGTAGAGGGCATCATCGCTGCCGGAAGAGCTGCCGCTGTATGGACTATCGGCTACGGCGGTGCTGCTGAGGGTATCGCAAAGATGTGCTTCGGCAACAAGCTCGGCTTCGAGTTCACCTCACGTCTGACATCGCAGCAGCTCTATTCGCCCTGCTACGGTGCATTCATCATCGAGCTCACAGGCGAGGCTTCTGACGATGAGCTCGTTATCGGTAAGACTACTTCCACATATAAGATAGACACTCTCGATTACACTCTCGGACTCGACAATCTCCAGCGCGTATGGGAGGGCAAGCTTGAGCCTGTATTCCCGTGCCGCATAAAGACAACAGATGCAACTCCGGCTAAGTTCACATATACGAATACGGTAACTCTCGCTTCCTCTGAGAAGTTCGCCAAGCCGAGAGTAGTCATCCCTGTATTCCCCGGAACGAACTGCGAATACGATACTGCAAGAGCATTCGAGAAGGCAGGTGCAGCAGCTGAGGTCATCGTTATCCGCAATCAGGCGGCAGGAGACATCGAAGCTTCTGTGGAGCAGTTCGAGAAGGCTATCAGAGAGTCGCAGATGATAATGATACCCGGCGGATTCTCCGGCGGTGATGAGCCCGAGGGAAGCGGTAAGTTCATTACAGCATTCTTCCGCAATCCTCAGATAAAGGACGCTGTTCACGACCTTCTCAAGAATCGTGACGGTCTTATGCTCGGTATCTGCAACGGCTTCCAGGCACTTGTAAAGCTCGGACTTGTACCCTTTGGTGAGATAATCGATATGAAGGACGATTCTCCTACGCTCACATTCAATACCATCAACCGCCACCAGTCAATGATGGTAAATACACGTATCGCTTCCAACAAGAGCCCGTGGCTCTACGGAACTGAGGTCGGCGATATCCACACTGTACCGATCTCGCACGGCGAGGGACGCTTCGTAGCTCCTGCGAGCCTGATACAGAAAATGGCTGAAAACGGTCAGATCGCTACACAGTATGTTGACCTTGCCGGCGATCCGACAATGGATATACGCTACAATCCCAACACTTCAGTTGAGGCTATCGAGGGCATCACTTCCCCTGACGGACGTGTACTCGGTAAAATGGGTCACTCCGAACGTAAGGGCAGCTACATCTGCAAGAACGTTGCCGGAGAGAAGGACCAGCGTATCTTCGAGAGCGGCGTTGCTTACTTCAAGTAATATTATCAATGGGACCGGTCAGATCCGGTCCCGTTTTTTCGCGGATGTAAACTAATTTGTTGTGTGCTATTGCTATTTGAATTAATAAGTGCTATAATAATATTTGCCGTAAATATGGTAATCTAACATCAAGGAGATACAAATGGAAAAGAAAAAAAGAAAGATCGACTATTCGGAGTGGTTTTGCATCGCGGTTTTTGCATTCGCGGCGCTGTTCTTCTTCTATTCGATATATCCGGTCATTTTCGGAACTCACGATGATATGCGCAACTATACCCTCGTCCGCAGAGGCGAGCTCATCGAAAATGCGCTGCATTCCGCAAAGCAGGGCAGAATATCGCATTTGTGGAATCATCTTTTGCTCGGCTTCCCGTTCATACTCAATAAGGTCTGGTTCTACAAGCTTGTCGCGTATTCAGCGGTCCTGTTCGATGTAGGAGCAATGTGGCTGTTCTGTGAAAAGCATATCAGCAGACATATCGCATGGCTGTCGGCTGCTTCATTTATGGCGTTCGCGACAATTTCCGCGAGCCATAATCTTTTCATCTCGTATGCGCTGTGTCATCAGATACCGATAGGAATGTTCTTCCTTTCACTTCATCTGTTCCTTCTGAGTCTTGACAAGCACAAATGGCAGTATACAGCCGGAAGCTGTGTGCTTTACCTTTTCTGCTGTATGATATATGAGGCGTTTCTGCCGTTTCTCGCGGTGTATGCGGCAGCTGCCGCAGTTGCTCCGAGCAGGGAGATGCGCGGATTCGGTAAGTTTACAGCGGACATCGTCAAGGCGATACTTCCCCTAACGATAACTGCTGTTGTCTATGTGATCATCTACAAGCTCTGGCAGCATTTCTATCCGCCTTCATACGCAGGAACAGAGCTATATCTCGACGAGCCTTTCGTATCGCTCAAGGCATTTTTCACCTTCCCCTTTGCGATATTCCCTTTATATCAGGTAACGCGTCTTTCTGATATAGCACCTGTTGCGTCTGTACACAGCATATCTGCATTGGGTATCGTCAAAGCTGTACTCATAACAGCTGCCGCTGCGGTGATGATACCGAAGACGAAAGATAAGATCAAGTCAAAGCTGATGCTCATAGTTGTCATTATAGGCGTTTTCGTTCCAAATCTTCTCACAAGTGTCAGCAAACAGCACCTTTTAGCTTTCAAACGAGGCTCTATAGAGTACGTATCATCGTTCTACAGCTATTTTTTCGTTATCCTGCTTGTTTGTATGGCGGCGTCCCTCATTTACGGCTGCCTCAAGGACAAGAATCTTCGTATCATATTCCTTGCACTGGTGTGCTGTCTGACTTTCGGTTCGAGCCTGCTTGCAGATATGGCTGTTGACCACTGGAGAGGCCACTATGGAACAGTTGACCGCCGCTACAAGAACTTTGACAGAGCTGTAGCGACTGAGGAGGTCACCGACTGCGACAAGAACTGGCAGATATATGCGCCGGATAATGGCGGTATACATTATGCAGAGCCGTATACCCTTGATTACCTCAGGATATATGACGATACGACTGTTTCTGCATACAAGTCAGATCCGGAACAGCTCAGAAGCGATCTTGAAACTATGTGTCTTCGCTCCGACACGCAGTACCTTCTTATGACAGCAGGGGAGACGAATGACAGCTTCAGATCAGACGAGATACTGATAATCTCAGTTCTTCCGAACACCTTCGACCTCACACTTTACTCTGATGACGGAAGTGAAAAGACCTACAATAATGTCAAGGACGGCGATACTATCAGCTCCGGAGAGAGCTTTGACTTCGATATGACTCACAGACCAGAAGCAGTTATTGTTAAATAAAAAAAATATCGCACAGGGTATTGACATACACGTTATCAAGTGATATAATTTATATTGTTGATTGCAGGGTATTCAATACACTGACTGGGTGTGGCGCAGTTGGTAGCGCGCTACCTTGGGGTGGTAGAGGCCGTGGGTTCAAGTCCCGTCACTCAGACCAGTTGCGATCAGCAACCCCATAAAGCTCCGTGGCAATAGTCGCGGAGTTTTTTCTTGTATTATGAAAACCCCCGGCTCTGCCGGGGGGTTCGGGATACAAGAAAAAGAGGCACTCATTTGAGTGCCTCTTGAATGCTGTTTAATTAATGGAGCTGTACATCAAAAATCGAACTGTACATCAAAGTTTCCTGGATCATCAGGTGTATCAAATCCCTCATCCCAGTCACCACCGCCCTGATTTGCTGGAGGAGTATATGGAGGCTGTGTTGGTGTTTCTGTTGGTGGTGTGTAAACTGGCTCTGTTACCTGTTGCTGTGGAGGTTCTACATACTGAGGTGTTCCGCCACTGTTGTTAGAGTTTCCGTTGCCCTGAGGCTGCTGTGCTGCCTGTGTGGTGGTTGTCTGAATCTCTGTGGTTGTAGGAGCTGTGGTCTCAACGTGGGTTGTTGTCGTTGATGTGGTTACGGGCTTGGTCGTGGTTTGGGTTGTAGTAATAGCTGATGTCGTTGTTGTAATACTTGTTGTTGTAACGGCAGTCGTTGTCGGTGTTCTTGTTTCTGAATTATCTGAATTGCTGTCTTTATTGCAAGAAAAAGCGATAAACACGACTGATCCTAAAGTGCAGAGCAAAACCGCTGCTGCTATTATTATTCTTTTTTCTTTCATTATGATTCCCCCTTGTAAGCTAAGTATATCAAAATAATATCATAGTGTCAATACTAAAACCAATATGATACCCCTATCAAAGAAACCGAAAAGAACGATACGGTCGCCCTGAGTAAGTACACGCATATAGTATACACAAAACGCCTGTGTTTCCACATCTGTGAAAATACAGGCGTTTACATTGCCAAACTGTTACAAAACATATGCTATTATGGAACGCAGAAAAATCGCGGCTCAGAAAAACTGAACCGCGAAACTGCCAGTCTTAATGGCGTTGGTCGAGGTGACAGGATTTGAACCTGCGGCCCCTACGTCCCGAACGTAGTACTCTACCAAACTGAGCCACACCTCGATACTTGTAATATTATACACTATAATCACTCGCTTGTCAAGGGCAAGAGGAATATTTTTATATATTTTGTTTATTTACAAGATACGAGTAAATTATTAAAATAATACAAGAGGTGTTGACAAACCAATAGGTATATACTATAATAGTAAACGTAGAATTTATCTATTTAAAGCTTTACAGGTTTATATTGTAAAATCTCAGAAAGGTCGTGACTTTATGGGTTCTAAAACTGCCACATTTGTCATACTTGCGATTTATGTCGCGGTAATGATAGGCATTGGGATCTACACTTCTAAGCGTACAAAATCAAGCGAGGACTTTATCCTCGGCGGAAGAAGCGTTGGCTCGTGGCTGACTGCTTTTTCCTACGGTACTACATATTTCTCGGCTGTTGTTTTCATCGGCTATGCCGGACAGTTCGGCTGGATGTACGGTCTGTCAGCTTCGTGGGTGGGCATCGGAAATGCCATCATCGGCAGTCTCATCCCGTTCTTCCTTCTCGGACGCAGGACCCGTCTTATGTCAAACCACCTGAATGCGAGAACAATGCCCGAATTCTTTGAAAAGCGCTTCGATTCGGGCTCGCTCAAGACAGTTTCGGCACTTATCGTTTTCGTATTCCTCATTCCGTATACTGCATCAGTGTATAACGGACTTTCAAGACTCTTCGGAATGGTATTCAACCTCGGTGAGCACGGACATATCGTCATTATCGTGCTTATGGCAATGCTCTCAGCTGCATATGTCACACTCGGCGGATACAAGGCTACTGCTCTGAACGACTTCTTCCAGGGTATAATCATGCTTATCGGTATCGGTACAGTTGTCGGTATCACAATGGCAAAGAAGGATGGACTCTTCTCCGCTTCCGATGCACTGAACCTTATTGCGGACGATTTCGGCAAGACACACACTCTCGGTACACTTTTCGGACCCGACCCGATAAACCTCTTTGGTGTTGTTATCCTCACATCTCTCGGTACATGGGGACTTCCCCAGATGGTGCAGAAGTTCTACGCTATCAAGGGTGAGGAGGCTATCAGAAAGGGAGCTATCATCTCTACCTTCTTCGCGCTTGTAGTTGCAGGCGGCTGCTACTTCACAGGCGGTTTCGTTCGCCTTTACAACAGCGACCCGTCCGGTGCAGCATTTGATGCAGACGGCAAGCCTATCTTCGATATGATGATACCCGAGCTTCTCAAGAGCGCAATGCCCGACCTTCTCATCGGACTCATTGTCGTACTCGTTCTCTCTGCATCGCTCTCAACGCTGTCATCGCTCGTCCTCACATCGAGCACTACCCTGACAAACGACCTTATCAAGCCCCGTATCAAGAATTTCGATGACAAGAAGCAGATGCTCATTATGAGGATATTCATCGCTGTATTCCTCGTAATATCGGTAATTATCGCCTGCAACAAGAACGCTTCCATTTCTACTCTTATGTCTTACTCATGGGGCGCACTTTCCGGTGCATTCCTCGGACCGTTCCTGTTCGGACTATTTATGAAGAAGGCTTCAAAGGCTGCCTGCTGGGCAAGCTTCATCACCGGTGTTGGTATCAGCGTAGTGCATATGGTGCTGTTCAGACTCAATATTTCCGCATTTGCCGGTCTTACTGATGCAGTAAAGGAGTTGAACTGCCCGCTCAATCTGCTGTCGCCTATCAACGCAGGTGCATTCGCAATGATCGTTTCTATCGTTATCGTGCCGGTAGTAAGTATGTTCACAAAGGCGCCTGAGGAAAAGGTAGTAGATAATGCCTTCAACTGCCTCAACACAAAGGAAACTGAATAATAGTTTGAAACGAGCCGGTTTAGAGTGCTTCCCTTAGCGGAATTTGTGGGCTACCGAGCCGTAAATTTACGGTACATATTCGGTATCCTGCGAAACCGCCAAAGGGGGCTCCCCTTACGGCTCGTTTTTGTTTTTGTATATTAGGTTTGACTAACTAATATTTCGATGTTCTTCTAAATAACTGTTGACATTGAAAGCAAACTGTGGTATATTGTATTTAGACGGAAATCAAAATACTCCGTCTATTATAAAATTGTATATTTAGACGTTTGTCAAAATACAAGGAGGTACTTTTTATGAATACGGAGCTCAGAGAATTCTTACCGCTTCTGATACCGCTTGTTATCGCAGAGTTTTCATTGCTCGGGTATACACTTTATCACATATTTTCGCATAAGACCTACAAGCACGGTAACCGTGCTATATGGCTCGTTGTCGTTCTTCTCGGAATGAATTTCATTGGTCCCATACTATATTTGATAATCGGCAGGGAAGAGGAGTGACGCAGTATGAACGTGCTTGAAGTCAGAAATATCAAAAAGAGCTTTGGCAGCAAAAACGTCCTTGACGGTGTCAGCTTTTCAGTTCCGGAAAACTGTGTTTTCGGATTCATCGGCAGGAACGGTGCAGGAAAAACTACGACAATGCGCGCTGTCCTCGGGCTGTTGCAGATAGATGGCGGTGAGATAGAGGTCTGCGGCGAAAAGGTGAGATACGGCAGGACTCCTGAAAGCGGCTGTATCGGATTTCTTCCCGATGTTCCTGAATTCTACGGCTATATGAATGCGAGCGAATATCTCACTCTCTGCGGTGAGGTGACCGGGATAGGAGGCAGTGAGCTGAAAAAACGCTGCTCTGAGCTGCTCAGTCTCGTCGGGCTTGAAAATGAAAAGCACAGGATAAGCGGCTATTCACGCGGAATGAAGCAGCGCCTCGGCATTGCTCAGGCACTGATAAACCGCCCTAAGCTGCTGCTCTGTGATGAGCCGACATCAGCGCTCGACCCTGTTGGACGAAAGGAGATCCTCGAACTGATAAGTGCCGCAAAGGAGCAGACATCTGTTGTTTTCTCGACGCATATACTATCGGACGTTGAACGTGTTTGCAGCCGTGTTGCTTTTCTTGAAGGCGGAAAGACCGCATTCACCGGTACTATCGAGGAGATACACGCGCTGAGGAGAGATACCGCGCTTGAACTCACCCTTGTCCGCACAAAGGACATCGAGCGCGTAATGGCTGAATTTCCGGCTGCGGAGCTGACCGACGGAAGGATACTTTTCCGTGAAGCCTCGGAAAAGGACAGCGCCGATGTTATGGCTTTTCTCGCCGCACAGATGATACCCGTGCTTCGTTTTGAACGTCACGAGGCTGACATCGAGGACCTGTTTATGGAGGTGGTCGGCAAATGAGAGATCTTGCTGTATTTCTGCGAAAGGAGCTCCGCGAGCTCGTCCGGACGAAGCGCCTTCTGATACTGCTGGGGTTGTTTGTAGTTGTTGGTATAATGAATCCGGCTGTGGCGAAGCTTACTCCTGTTATACTGGAAATGACATCGGAAAGTATGGCGGAAATGGGCGTCACTATAGGTGAAGTGAAGGTTACATCGCTCGATTGCTGGACTCAGTTTGAAAAAAATATGCCTATAGCACTTATTGTCACACTGATAATGTTCAGCGGCATTTACACTTCGGAATACACGAAAGGTACGCTCCTATTGCTGCTGACGAAGGGACTTTCACGCAGCTCGGCTGTATTGGCAAAGTTTGCGGCAATGCTTATAACGTGGAGCGCCGGTTCGTGGCTATGCTTTGGTATCACGTATTTCTACAGTGCGTACTACTGGGACAATTCGCTTGTGAATGAGCTTTTCTTTTCAGCGTTCTGCTGGTGGTTGTTCGGAGCATTTATGCTCTGCGGCATCGTATTCTTCTCGTCGTTCGCCGGTTCGGGAGCGCACGTGATGCTCGGAGTCGGCGGAGCATATGTCGTTATGACACTGATAGGTATTTCTGCAAAGGCAAAGGAATATCTCCCGACTCACCTTATCGACAGCTCACCGCTTTATACTGGCAATGCTGTACCCTCAGACTATTTCGCTTCGGCAGCTGTGACCGCGCTGCTTTCGGTCGGGCTCGTAATTGCAGCTCTGCCGCTGACTAAAAAACGACAGCTTTGATAAAAAAACTCGAAGGGTGTCCCTTAGCCTGTTTCGTGGGCTGCTGAGTGCGTAACGCAAGATTACGGCTCGGTAGCCCACTGTTTTTCGTTAAGGGAAGCGTACAGAAGGGTGTCCCTTCAGCCTGTTTCGCGGGCTGCTGAGCGCGTAACGCAAGATTACGGCTCGGCAGCCCACTTTTTCTGCTATGGGAAGCGAATAGAAGTGGATAAACTTTTTCCCGGAGTTTTCTTTTATTGACATCTTTTTCGAGATAAGTTATGATAAAGGTGAAATATTTCTCCGCGCATTTCGACTTATATGGCAAGAGGACCTCAACACTTTACGGAAGGGGGCTTATCATTTGGAGGATACAATGATAATCGAACTGTTCCGGAAGAGAGACGAACAGGCGATCGCCGAACTGAAAATGAAATACGATAAGCTCTGCACGTATGTGGCTGGGAATATTCTTTCAAGGCGCGAGGACGTGGAGGAATGCGTGAATTCCGCATATTTCGATATATGGGGCAAGATACCTCCCGAGATCCCGAACGACCTGAAAACTTATCTTTGCCGTATCGTGAAGAACAAGGCTATAGACCGGCTGAAATACAACTCGGCGGATAAGCGGAGCGCTCAGCTGACAGTTTCGCTCGATGAGCTTGCGGAGTGCATTCCCGACCGCGCAGATGAGGAGCTTTCGGCAGCTCAGCTTGCTGAGGCGATAAGCAGCTTTCTCCGCACACAGGACGAGAAGCACCGGAAGGTTTTCGTGCGGCGTTACTGGTACGGCGACTCGCTCGCGAGGATAGCGGAGCTTTACAGTATGAACGAAAAAACAGTCGCGACATATCTTTTCCGGACGAGGGAAAAACTAAGAGTTTATTTGCGGAAAGAAGGTTTTGATCATGAATAAGCTGAAGGTTTTGGAAGCGATGAATATGATCGGCGACGATCTTGTAAAAGAAGCCGAAGTGCCTTCCGATACCGTTTCGGAGGCTGTAAAAGGCGAAAAAATAAGCGGCGAGGTCACAGTATCCGGCGTTGAGGTATACCGCAGGAGCGGCTGGCGCTGGTTTGCGGCAATTGCATCGGCAGTTATCATTATCGGAGCTGTTACGGCAGCCGGCGGATTCTATCTGAAGAACCGCGGCGGCTCTGCTCCGGATAATGAAATAATCGAATCGGAGGCTCTTGCGCCCACCACCGGTACTTCTGAGAACGAGTCCTCTTCCGGTGAGAGCGACAGACCTGATGAGACTACTACACAGACTTTAGTATCACACGCAGTCGTGGTCAGCGAGGAGAACGATGAAACTCCGACCGCTGCTGCTGAGACAGCACGAAATACTGATGGACCTGCACGTCCCGGCGAAAAACCGCGCAATACAAACACTCAGGCAGCAGCATCGTCCCGTACAACGACAGCAAAAACGACTGCGCCTGCAAAGACGACTACAACTGCGAAGACAGAGAAAGCTCCTCCGACGACGTTTCCTCCGAAGCCGGAAGCTCCGGCTGACGGCAGAATGACGCTGCACCGCGTTCAGGAGCTCTCGGAATTCGGCGACAAGCTTACTTTCGGAGATTTCAAGAACTATGACCATGAGGACATCGGCTCCGGAGTAACTGTCTGGACGATACCCGTCTACGCGGAAAACAAGAACGGCGATATGGAGTTCGAGTTCACTCTCGTTGTCAACTCACTGACAGGCGACAGTAAAGAGCCCTGCGGTGTCGTAGAGCTTTTCTACGGCAAATACACAAATCCCTCCAAGCAGGAGCACATCGACATACGTTATGATGATGTGTGGGATTTCGTGGTAAAATGCCGCCGCAAGGAAGGAGACCCCGGTTATCTCGAAAACGTGCTCGGCAATATCAAGGACTGCCATGTCGACTTCATCAGATGCGTCGAGATCAAGCACCCGATGTACAATTATCCTGTTGCTCTCGGATACTCCGAGATAAAGGAGCTCATACCGATGATACAGAAGCTCAGCTTCTCCAAGAGCGTCGGTGATGAGTGGCGCTACCTCGACGGCAGCTTCACGCACATTTACGTAACTGACAATCAGGGCGTTATCCACGAATACACGCTCGCGGGCAACAAGTATTTCGTTATCGAGGGCACTGGCTATGAGGCGAACTATAACGACCTGCTCGCGATAGATACATACACCCTGTCGCTGCTTGGCAAGAACGAGCCGTCCGGACCCGTAAATGTCAGCGGTGTATGGTGCTGGCATGACGCGACAGTATCGAGCTTCGACATCCGCGGATTCGAGAATATCACGATAAAGCAGTTCCCCGACTATGTATTCTCGTGGAATGGAATGAAGCGCACCATAGAGGTATACAGCAAGAAGACCCGCGAGAAGTTCGGAAGCGTTGCTACAATGGGACAGGCTTACTTCGCTGACATCAACAACGACGGCTACCCCGAGCTCTGCACGACCTATGACTGGGGACTCAGCAGCAGGATAGTCGGAGAGATCGCGGTGTGGGATATTCAGAACGATCTTATTTACCGGATGAACGACCCCGATAACGAAATGCTTTACTGGCTGTACGAAGAGGACGGCGAGCTTCGTGTCAACAGACAGCCTTCAATAAGCAGCTGGGGTCTGCCGTCTAAGCACGGCGAACTTGGCAAACTCATCATAAGCAAGGAAAGCTTCGGGGAGCTTGCATTCGTGCCGGTATAACTGAATAAACACTAAAACCGCTCAGAGCTTCTGAGCGGTTTTTTTCACGCAACGGAACTATATTTCCGCTTCTCTTGATATTTTATTTATTATATGCTATAATGGAAAGTAATGTTTGTAAATGAGGTGTACATATGGAACTCAGAGAAGTTGTTTTCACGCTTTCAGAGGCTTTCGGTGCTTCGGGAAGCGAATCATCTGCTGCAATGACTGCGTGCGTTATGCTCCGTAACTGGTGCCCCGATGCGCGTATCGAGAGCGGCAATGTTATCGGTACTTTCGGCGAAAAGCGTGAGGGTCTCCCTTCGCTTGTGCTCGATGCACATATAGATCAGGTCGGCTTCATCGTTACGAGCATCACTGACGAGGGCTTCATCAAGTTCGATCAGCTCGGCGGTATCGACCGCAGACTTGTCCCGGCTCAGCCCGTTATTATCCACGGAAAACGCGATGTTCCCGGAGTTATCTGCTCTGTCCCGCCGCATCTCAGCAATGGTGCGGATGTCGTAAAGTACGAAGATACAGCGATAGATACCGGTCTTACGCGCGGTGAGCTTGCGGAAACAGTATCTCCGGGCGACCCGGTCACATTCGATGTGAAATGCCGTCAGCTCCTCGGTGAGCGCATTACAGGTGCGGCTCTCGATGACCGCTGCGGAGTTGCTTCTATTCTGTATGCTCTTGAGCTTATCAAGGACAGGAAGCCAAGGTATAACGTGACGGTCATTTTCTCGGGTCAGGAGGAGGTCAGTGAGCGCGGCGCTAAGATCGGCGCATTCCAGCTCGATCCGGATATTGCTATAGCTGTTGATGTCAGCTTTGCAATGGCTCCGGGCGAGAACGACAAGAAGTGCGGAAAGCTTGGAAAAGGACCAATGATAGGCATTTCTCCGTCACTATCACGTGAGATAACCGACGGTCTTATCGAGACTGCAAAGCTGAAGGAGATACCGTATCAGCTTGAGGTGATGAACGGACTTACCTCCACGAATGCGGACAGATATTCAGTGAATCGCTGCGGCTGCAAGGCGTGTACGGTCTCGGTGCCTCTCAGGAATATGCACACGCCTGTTGAGGTCATCGACCTTGAAGACGTGAGACTCACAGCTCAGCTTCTTGCTGACTACATAACGGAGGGCGAATGATGAAGGAACTGTTAAAGGAGCTCTGCCTTGAAAACGGCGTATCAGGCGATGAATCGGCTGTCCGCGAGCTGATAATAAGCAAGGTGAAGGATTACTGCGAATACAGTGTCGATCCTCTCGGAGGTCTTATCTGCTTCCGGAAGGGCAGGAAAAATACGGAGAAGAAGCTGATGATATGCGCTCATATGGACGAGGTCGGATTCATCGTAACGTATATCAATAATGACGGCACGCTCTGCTTTGACGAGGTCGGCGGAGTGAATACAACTGTCGCGCTCGGACGTCAGGTAAGAGTCGGAAAGAAGCTTATCCCCGGCGTTATCGGCTCGACTGCGGTACATAATCTATCAAAGGAGCAGCGTGAAAAGGCTCCGGAGTATCCGGGGATGTACATCGACATCGGCGCACGCGACCGTGAGGAAGCGATGCAGCACGTTATGCCCGGCGACTGCGTATACTTCGATTCGGAGTTCACTCAGCTCGGCAGCGAGATAAAGTCAAAGGCTATTGACGACCGTATCGGCTGTGCGATGATGATCCGTCTTATTCAGGAGCAGCCCGAATATGATACCTATTTCGTTTTCAACGTTCAGGAGGAGATAGGGCTGCGCGGCTCTGGTGCATCTGCATTCAGCGTAGCTCCCGATATTGCGATAGTTCTCGAAGCAACTACCGCTGCCGACATCGACGGCGCTGAGGGAGCGGATAAGGTATGCTGTCTCGGGGACGGACCTGTCGTGAGCTTTATGGACAGGCGGACTATCTATGACAAGGAGCTCTATGAGCTTGCCTTCGATACCGCCAGGGAGCTCGGTATCCCGTGCCAGACAAAGTCAAAGATAGCAGGCGGCAACGACGCCGGTGCTATACACGTGAGCGGAAAGGGTGTGCGCACGATAGCTGTCTCGCTTCCGTGCAGATACCTCCACAGCGCTTCGTGTGTCATTGCAGAGGCGGACATCGAGCCTTCATACCAGCTCGTAAAAAGGCTTGCCGAGAGGATACAAGAGCTATGATAAGACTTATAAAGAGCGACAGCGAGCTCGACCGCGAGCTTCTCCTCAAAACGCTGTCGGGACGCAAAATGCTCGCCTATATGAAGGCTTACGGAGCAGGCTACGATTTCTGCCGCTTCTACAAGATGACAGGGGAGTACGACAACCACGGCATTTGCTATATGTTCATCATCAATTCCACGCTTATCATCTGCGGAGACGGTCAGCTCGAGGCTGACGAGGAGCTGCAGATCTTCGTGGATATGAACAGACCGTTCCGTATCGAGGGCGATCAGAAGATACTTTCCGGCATCAAGCGCGGCAACAGGTATCAGGTGCTCAATCGTACCGTTTTCGAGCTCGTACCGGACGAGAACAGCTATAAATTTGCGGAGGAGTTCGTAGATTTTGATCCGTATCTCCCCGATGTATATACGATACTGAGCGAGGGATTCCCGAATATCTCGGATTTTTCGCTGTGGTATACCGATACCTCTCACAGGTGCAGACACGGTATCAGCCGCGTTTTCACCTATCGCAACAGCACCACCGCTTCGATAGTTTTTGACATAGGCAATGAGGCGCTGATAGGACAGGTCGCGACGAAGGTATCAGCGAGAGGGAGCGGATATGCACGCGAATTCCTTAAATGGCTCGCGCTTTTTCTCAACAATAACGGAAAGAGAGCCTTCCTGCTCGCACTTGATGTAAGAGTCAGCTTTTACCGTGAGATAGGCTTCCGCGAGGTAGAGCACGAGATAGTGCTCGAGCGTATCGACGTCGAGAAGGACAGCGTGACAAAGGGCAGAATGAACTGAGAAAGGATAAAGATAATGAACAACGCTATAAAGAACATTTACGGCTTCGATGACAGACTTATGGAGCTTGCAGAGCAGGCTGAGGACAACTGCCGCGAAGCTTTTGCGAGGATAGATTCCGTGGCTGAATACTGCGGAGCAAAGGTGCTGAAGGCATTCGCTGACAACCGCGTGAGCGAGCCGTGCTTTTATGGCTCGACAGGCTACGGATATGGCGACATCGGCAGAGAAGTGATAGACAAGGTGTTTGCGCAGGTGCTCGGCACTGAGGACGCCCTCGTGCGCTTCAATTTCGTCTCAGGCACTCACGCACTCTCAACGGCGCTTTTCGGCGTTCTTCGCACGGGAGACAAAATGGTATCGGTCACAGGCAAGCCCTACGATACACTCGAAGAGGTCATCGGTCTCGCAGGCGAAAAGGGCAGCGGCTCGCTGATGGATTACGGCGTTGAATACGGACAGGTCGACCTCCTTCCCGACGGCACGCCCGACCTCGCGAGCATAACTTCTGCCGTGAAGGGCGCAAAGGTGGCGTATATCCAGCGTTCACGCGGCTATTCGCTCAGACCCGCCTTCACTGTTGCAGACATTGAAAAAATGGTGCAGGCAATAAAGAAGGGCGCTCCCGATGCGATAGTGATGGTCGATAACTGCTACGGTGAATTTGTCGAGACACGCGAGCCCTCCGAGGTCGGAGCAGATATCATCATCGGCTCGCTCATCAAGAATGCCGGCGGCGGTATAGCTCGCACAGGCGGATATATCGCCGGAAGAGCGGACCTTGTCGAGCTCTGTTCATACAGGCTCACCTGCGTTGGAATGGGCAAGGAGGTCGGCTGTACTCTCGGTATGAACCGCGAAATGCTGCTCGGTCTGTTTATGGCGCCCGATGTAGTGGCTGCGGCACTGAAAACATCAGCATTTGCGAGCGAGCTTTTCACAATGCTCGGATTCGAGTGCTCTCCGCGCAAGGACGACCCGAGAGGGGACATAATCACGGCGATAAAGCTCGGAAACGAGGAGAAGCTGTGCGCGTTCTGCCGCGGTATCCAGAGCGGTGCTCCGGTCGATGCATTCGTTACACCTGAGCCGTGGGATATGCCCGGCTACACCGACAAGGTCATTATGGCTGCCGGAGCTTTCACAATGGGCGCTTCCATTGAGCTTTCAGCGGACGCACCTCTCCGCGAGCCGTACGCTGTATGGATGCAGGGCGGTATCACGTATACGAGCGGCAAGCTCGGAGTAATGCTCGCTGCACGCGAGATTATGTGACACGGCCGAATTGTTACAAATCTGACGCTGTTTGTAATAAAGTTATTACAGAAATAATACAAAATGCTATAAATGAACCCATTATTACAAAATAAGGTTGACATTTGATGCGTTTACTGCTAAAATTAATATGATACATTGAAGTAGTATCGCTATTATTTAGGGTAAAGGAGGAACTGCTTTGGGAGAACGTAGATTCTGTTACAAATGTATGGAAAAGTATGACATGGATCAGCATATCTGCCCCCATTGCGGATTCGATGATACAACGCCGCACAATTCCATGTATATAGCCCCGGGTACTGTTCTTCGCGACAGGTATCTCGTCGGTGTGCTCCTTGAGTATAACGGCGAGGGCGCAACATATATGGGATATGATATATCCACTTCCTGCAAGGTGATGCTGAGAGAGTATATGCCTGTCAAGCTCTGCACAAGAGTTAAGGACAGAGCTACTATCAGTGTCAACTACAACAATCTTGCGAAGTACAAGGCATTTATGGCTGAGTATACCGAGCTGAACAAGTCGCTCGCAAGGCTCAGGAACAACTCCAACATCGATCCGGTGCTGGATATGTTCGCCGAGAACAACACCACCTACACGGTTTTTGAGTACATCAACGGCGTAAAGCTGCTTGACTACCTCAAGGAGAATGCGGGTGAGCTCAGCTGGGAGCAGGTTCTTAAAATATTCCCTCCGCTTTTCACAACTATAGGTATCCTTCATAACGCAGGGATCATCCACAGAGCTATCAGCCCCGAGACCATTTATATCAACGACAAGGGTGAGCTCAAGCTCTCGGGATTCTGTGTCTCTGCTGTAAGGACGGCGAATGCCGGTCTTGATTATGAGCTGTTCAAGGGCTATGCAGCTCCCGAGCAGTATTCTGCGAGCAGCAGCAGCCGTCAGGGTTCGTGGACAGATGTTTACGGTATATGCGCTGTGCTTTACAGAACTCTCACAGGCTGTATGCCTGTCGATTCCGTAACACGTATGCAGCACGATGACCTCTGCGAGCCTGCGATGCTCAACAAGAGTATCCCTGCTCACGTTTCCCGCGTTATAATGGAGGGTATGAACCTTTCCGGCAGAGACCGTATACAGACTATCACAGAGCTCGTCACAAGGCTGTTTGAGCAGCCGGCTGCCGTTAAACCTGCGTTTGAGCAGGCACATTCCGACAGCTATCAGAACGAGCCTGTCCGTCAGGCACAGCCTGCATATCAGCAGACTCCGCCGCCTCAGCCTGTACAGCAGCAGTATTACGACCAGCAGCAGTACAGACAGCAGCCTCAGCAGCAGTATTATCCTCCTGAGGACGACTATGAGGAATACAGCTACGAAAAGGTCAATACCGTAGACTGTATCAAGGTGCCGATAATAATCGGTATACTCCTTCTTGCGATACTGCTCATCATCGTGGTATTCTTTATGAAGGCGTTCGGTTCGGGCGGTGACGATGAGAGCGAGTTTTCGAGGTCTTCTATCTCAAGTAATATCGTGACCTCCGAGTCTCAGGACTGGACAGAGGCTGAATCAAAGCCCGATACGGTCATGCCTGAGCTCGTAGGTAAGTTCTACAGCCTCACAGAGGAGAAGTACAAGGATTACTTCAAGTTCGACGTCACATACGAGTACGACAACGAGAACGACGCTGACGTTATCCTTGAACAGGATGTTGAACCGGGCGAGACAGTTGCTCAGGGCTCGACTATCAAGATAAAGGTAAGCAAGGGCAAGGAGGGCGCAAACATCCCTCAGTTCACAGGTCTTACAGTATCACAGTATGAGAATGAGCTCAGAAAAGCCGGTATCTCGAACTATTCCAAGGTCGTTTCAAGCCAGACATGGGGAACTCCCAACAGTGTAACTCAGCTTATGGTCGACGGAAAGGTCGTTAATCCCGGTACTTACTACAGCAACAAGGATTCAAAGAAGCTCATCGTTTACTATCTGCCGGAGGACGCAAAGGTCTCATCTGCAACTACGGCGGCAACTCAGGCAGCAACACAGGCTCCCGAGACAACTGCAACTCAGGCGGCAACACAGGCTCCCGAGACAACAGCAGCGCCGGCGCCGATAGAGACTACTCCCATTGAAACGACTCCTCCTGTTATAATCGAGGAGCCCACAGGCGAATTTGGCGAGTGGTAAAATATCAAGAATAAGAAAAGCCTTCCAAGGTAAGCAGACCGTTGGAAGGCTTTTTTGTTATGCTTTGCCGTTGTAAACGTCTTCGAGCCATTTTATCATCGCGTCGAAGCCGTCCTGTGAGCGTTCAAATTCTTTTTCATTTTCGATCTCGGCTTTGTCGGAGCACAGACGTCCGTGCCACGTGAGAGCTCTCAGCGTCTCGCCTGTGTAGACCTTGTAGGCGAAATCGTCAACGCTTCCGGAGTAATCGTTCCCGCTGTCGAAATAGTAGAACTTCGGGATGTCGAATATCTTGGAAACGCTGGTTTTTGACAGCATCATCTCAAACCCTCCCTTCAAAGTAGGCGATCGCCTGTTCAAGGTCGTCATAGACTGCGCTGAGCAGGGGGATGGTCTCCTCGTCAGGCTGGGTCATATCCGGTATCATTATAGCGTGACAGCCGGCAGAATGAGCTGCCTTTATGCCGTTGGGCGAGTCCTCGAATGCAGCGCACTGCTCCGGCGGAAGTCCGAGCTCGCGTGCGGCAGTGAGGTAGATGTCGGGGTCAGGCTTGCCGCTCTCTATCATATCTCCGCAGATGACCGCATCGAAATAGCGCAGAGCGTCTATCTTTTCGAGGCAGTGAAGAGCTCTTTCACGCGGAGTTGCCGTCGCGACAGCGAGTTTGATGCCCTTCGAGCTCAGAAAATCGAGAAGCTCGAAAAGTCCCTTTTTTACGTCGATGCCGTACTTTTCGATGTGAGCGTTTATGAGCTCGGTGCGGCGTGCGCGGACTTCCTCGGTCGGGAAATCCTCACCGAAGAAGCTCTTTAGCTTAGGTATAGAATACTTCCTCGCGAGACTGCGGATAGCATAGACGTGCTCGTTCTGCATATCGTACCCGAAGTCGGCAGCAGCCTCCTTCCAGTAGCGAAGATACAGCTTTTCAGTATCTGTCATAAGTCCGTCCATATCGAAGACGGCGCCTTTTATCATTTTATCCATAAGGTCGGGGATATACGCTCCTTACCAGTTTATCATCCAGCTGTACATTCCCTCGTACTGACGGGCAGAGCTGTTCCATGAGAAGTCAGCCTCCATATCTCTCTTGACCATTTTGTCCCATTCTGCGCGGTGGTCGTAGTAAACTGACTTGGAGTAGTTGATTGCACCGAGCATTTCGTCGCCGTTGTAGTTCGCGAACGAGAAGCCTGTACCTGTGCCGTCGAATTCGTTGTAGGGCTGCACTGTGTCCTTGAGACCGCCGGTCTCGCGCACTATCGGAACAGTACCGTAGCGAAGTGCGATGAGCTGAGTGAGTCCGCAGGGCTCGAACAGTGAAGGCATCAGCATCGTATCAGCAGCGGCATAGAGCTTGTGAGCGAGGTCGTCGGAATACTTGATGATAGCGCAAACTCTGTCGGGGTACTTCCACTGATAGTGCTTGAACATATTCTCGTATCTCTGCTCGCCTGTACCGATGACCACGAACTGTGTGTTCTCGTCGCAGATGCGCTCGATAGCGTAGTTGACGAGGTCGAGACCCTTCTGGTCGGTGAGACGGGAGATTATAGCTATCATATACTTGTCCTTGTCGACTGGCAGACCGAGCTCCTCCTGGAGCTTCTGCTTGTTGACAGCCTTCTTTGCCTTGACGTCCTTGACAGTGTAGGAAGCGAATATCTGTTTGTCTGTGGACGGGTCGAATATCTTGTAGTCGATACCGTTCACGATACCGCGGAGAGACGCTGAGCGCGCGCGGAGAAGACCGTCGAGCTGCTCACCGAAGAAGGGATACTTTATCTCCTCGGCATAGGTCTCGGAAACAGTTGTGATATAATCGGCATAGACGAGACCGCCCTTGAGCATATTGGCAGCCCTGTTGAATTCGAGCTTGTCGGAGGTGAACATATAGTCCGGCAGAGCTGTATTGTATTTGAAGGTGTCGATGTCCCACACGCCCTGGAATTTGAGGTTGTGGATAGTCATAATGGTCTTGGTCGAGCTGAAGAACGGATTCGTGGCAAATGTAGAGTGCATAAACACAGGTATCAGCGCGGACTGCCAGTCGTGGCAGTGGATAATATCGGGGCGGAAGCCGATAACGGGAAGGATAGCGAGCACAGCCTTGCAGAAGAAGGTGAAGCGCTCGATGTCCCACTTTGTATCGGAGGTGTAGGGGTAGTCGCATTTGAAGTAATACTCGTTATCGACGAAGTAGAACTTGATGCCGTTGTATTCATACTCCATAATGCCTACGTGAACGCCGTCCGGACGGAGACCGTAGTCCATATAGAAGTGAGTGATGTATTTGAAATTATCCCTGTATTTAGCTGGAATGCAGGTATAATAGGGGAGAATCACCCTCACATCGAACTCGTCCTTGTTGATATACTGCGGAAGAGCACCGACTACGTCTGCGAGACCTCCTGTTTTAACGAATGGTACACATTCGGAAGCAGCAAAAAGTATATTGTTCATAAATCCAACTCCAATCTGTAGTTATTCCTGCGTTTATATTGCAGCTTTACATATTATATTATACACCAATTATTGTTTCTCGTCAATAGAAAAGTATTAATAATACACAAAAAGTTTACAGTTTTGTGTCATAGTATAAAAGCAGTACATTTTTTCAAAAAAGCCTTTGCAAATCCATTGAATTGTGGTATAATAGAATCAATAATGAATTCATATGCCCATTTTACTTACACAATACCAAATCAATCTTTAACGGAGAAGATATATATGAATATGGATACTTTTAACGAAGCTAAAAAAGCCGCGCTAAACAGGTATTTCAGCCGTATGAACGACAGACAGCGCGAGGCGGTGTTCACAGTGAACGGACCTCTTCTCGTGCTCGCAGGTGCCGGAAGCGGCAAAACTACGGTCATTGTAAATCGTATCGCAAATATGATAAACTTCGGAAATGCCTATTATGATGAGTCGCGCAGCGGTGACCCGATGGACGAGGCTTTCCTCAGAGCCTACGCGGAGGGCAGGGAGGACGATGCAGATACTATGCGCGGCATCGTTGCCTGTGACCCTATAAAGCCGTGGAATATCCTCGCTATCACGTTCACGAACAAGGCTGCCGGCGAGCTGAAGGAGCGGCTTTCCGCGATGCTCGGCGAGGACGCCCTCAACGTTCACGCTTCCACGTTCCATTCGGCTTGCGTCCGTATCCTCAGAAGCGAGATACCTGTGCTCGGATATACCAGCAACTTCACTATCTACGATTCCGATGACAGCCAGCGAATGATAAAGAACGTTATGACTGAGCTCGACGTCTCCGAGAAGCAGCTTGCCCCGAAGGCTGTGCTTGCCGAGATAAGCAATGCCAAGGACAAGATGATAACTCCCGATGAGATGCTCGCGGATGCCGGTCAGGACTACCGCAGGAAGACTATCGCGAAGCTGTATAAGCTCTACGATGAGCGGCTCCGTGCTGCGAACAGCCTCGATTTCGACGATATACTCTGCAAGACAGTGGAGATATTCCGTGATTTTCCGGAGGTGCTCGAAAAGTACAGGAACAAGTACAGATATATCCTCGTCGACGAGTATCAGGACACCAACCACGTCCAGTTCATGCTCGTTTCGATGCTCTCGAAGGTACACAGGAATATCTGCGTTGTCGGCGATGATGACCAGAGCATCTACCGTTTCCGCGGTGCGAATATCGAGAATATCCTCGGATTCGAGGAGCAGTTCGAGGGCGCGAAGGTCGTGCGCCTTGAACAGAACTACCGCTCTACGCAGACTATCCTTGATGCTGCGAATTCTGTGATCTCGAACAATACGAGCCGCAAGGAAAAGTCGCTCTGGACAGACAAGGGCAAGGGCGAGCAGATATACTGGTACAAGGCTTATGACGAGAACGATGAAGCGCAGTTCATTGCGGATTCGATAAAGAAGGACCACGATGTGACCGGTACATATTCGCGCAATGCCGTGCTCTACCGTATGAATGCCCAGTCAAACACGATAGAGCGTGCGCTCGTCCGCGCGAATATCCCTTACCGTGTGTACGGCGGTATGCGATTCTACGACCGCAAGGAGATACGCGATATTCTTTCGTATCTCGCATTCATAAACAATACCGGAGATATGCTCCGTTTCAGACGTATCATCAATGAGCCGAAGCGAGGTATCGGTGATTCGACGATAGCTCTTATCGACGACATCAGCCGCGATCTCAAGCTCACACCGTATGAGGTCATACTCCACTGTGAGGACTACGCTCCGCTGGCGAAGAAGGCATCGGCACTGAGAGCGGCTGCGGCTATGTTCAAGGAGCTTATCGAAGCAGCCGATACATCCGGACTTGACGAGCTCATCGACATCGTCCTTGACAGGACCGGCTATCTGAGCTACCTGAAAACGCTCGAGAACGGCGATACCAAGATAGAGAACGTAGAAGAGCTCCGCACCTCTGCCGTGCAGTATATGAATACTGCCGAGGAGCCGACTTTAGGCGGCTTCCTTGAGGAAGTAGCGCTCTATACCGAGGCTGACCGCGATGACGGAAGCGAGGACAGGGTCACGCTGATGACCATTCATTCCGCGAAGGGGCTTGAATACGACAACGTCTACATCACCGGACTTGAGGACGGTATCTTCCCGAGCTCACGTTCCATAGACAGTGAGGAGGACATCGCTGAGGAGCGCCGCCTTGCCTACGTCGCGATAACACGTGCGAGGGAGAAGCTCTTCATCACGAGTGCGGGCAGACGTATGCTTTTCGGTCAGACCCAGCACAACGTAACTTCCCGTTTCATAAAGGAGATAGGCAGAGACCTCATCATCAAGAATGACAACGCCGCAGCTGTCAAGAACCGCCTTCAGGAGAGCGACAACTCCGTTACCGAGGTGCGTTCGTCCACGCTCCAGCAGCAGCTTGCACGCGAAAAGCGTCAGACAGGCGCGAAGGAAGCCGTTTCCTACGAGGTCGGTGAGCGCGTGGCGCACAGCATTTTCGGCGAGGGAACGATCCTTTCCGTGAAGCCGATGGCAAATGATTCGATGCTTGAGATAGCGTTTGAAAAGGTCGGCACAAAGAAGATCATGGCAAATTACGCAAAGCTCAGAAAGGTCTGAGCCATCGGGAGGAGCGATCACACTATGAGAAAAACCAAGATAGTCTGCACTATAGGACCAGCTACAGATGACGAAAATATAATGCGTGAGCTTATGCTTGCGGGAATGAATGTTGCACGCTTCAACTTTTCGCACGGTGACTATGCTACACACGAGAAGCGCTTCCGTCAGGTGGAGCGCCTGCGTGAAGAGCTCGATCTGCCGATAGCAACACTGCTTGACACGAAGGGACCTGAGATACGTCTCGGAAAATTCGTGAACGATAAGCCTGTCGAAATAAAGGACGGCGACACCTACACCCTCACTACCGAGGACGTACCCTGTACCGCTGAAATAGGCTCGGTCAGCTTCAAGAAGCTGCCGAGAGATGTCAGCATCGGTACCCGTATACTCATAAATGACGGCGTTATCGAGCTCGTTGCCGAGAAGGTGACGAATACCGAGATACAGTGCCGCGTTATCCACGGCGGAAAGCTCTCGAACAATAAGGGCATCAACGTTCCGGGCGTGAAGCTTTCGATGCCGTATCTCAGCGAAAGAGATATGGACGACCTTGAATTCGGTTCAAAAATGGGCTTCGATTTCATCGCGGCAAGCTTCGTCCGCACAGCTGCCGACATCAACTACCTCAGAAAGTTCACTCAGAGCCTCGGCTGGTTCGATGTCCGTATCATCGCGAAGATAGAGAACAATGACGGTGTCGAGAATATCGACGAGATACTTGAGGCTGCTGACGGCATAATGGTAGCGCGCGGAGATATGGGCGTTGAGATACCGTTCGAGCAGATACCTGCCATTCAGAAGCGCCTTATCCACAAGGGCTACAATGCCGGAAAGCAGGTCGTTACAGCTACACAGATGCTGGAGTCGATGATAACGAATCCGCGTCCGACCCGTGCTGAGATAACCGATGTTGCGAATGCGATATACGACGGCACGAGCGCTATAATGCTCTCGGGCGAGACTGCTGCCGGAGCTTATCCGGTAGAGGCTGTAAAGACTATGGCTCTTATCGCTGAGACCACCGAGAACAATATTGACTACAAGGGCAGGTTCTCGAAGAGAAGCTCTTGTCCCGACGGAAGTATCGCGGAGGCTATCGCTCACGCAACAGTAACTACCGCTCACGACCTCGACGCAAGAGCAATAATCACAGTTTCGCTCGGCGGACAGACAGCACGCCTTATCTCGAAGTACCGTCCGCTCTGTCCTATTATCGGCTGCACGCTCAGCGATGTGGTATGCAGACAGATGAATATGAGCTGGGGAGTCATTCCCTATATCATAGATGAAAAAAACAGTACCGACGAGCTCTTCGCGGCGGCTGTCCATGAGGCTGAGGCTCACCGTCTCGTCGAGGACGGTGACCTTGTCGCTATCACAGCCGGCGTACCGCTCGGTGTTTCGGGCACAACAAATCTTATGAAAGTAGAGAGGATCGGAAAATGAACACAAACAAAGTGAATTTCAGCAAAATAGCAGAGATAGCAGCAGGTGTAGCTGCGATACTTATTGCGCTCGGCGGAGGTATCGGCGCTCTCATAAAGCCCATCAAGTCTTTCGCAGATGACTGGACAACAGTGTCAAAGGTATTCAATATCATACTCAGTCTCGAAAAGGTACTCTTGTTTATCCCTGTTATCGTTCTCGGCGTCGCACTTATCCTTCGCTGGGTAAGTCAGGGCAAGCTCAAGCTGGTCACTATCATCGCTTCTGCTGCTTCGGCACTAATCTTCATCGTATATCAGGCGACTGACTTCATCTATTCATTCGCTCTCGAGAAGGACGCATACGGTAAGATGTCTCACCCGGTAAGAGACCTGTTCATCGTTCTGCTCTATGCTGTTGCAGCGATAGTATTCGCCTTCGTTGTATACGATTCGCAGAATCACCTCATCAAGAAGAACAGCAAGAATATCACCTTTATCGTGACATATGCCGGTGTGGGTGTTGTTATGTTCCTTGCTATCTCTCTTGTTACAAGAGCAGGCGCATTCATCTTCCCGCTGCTTCTTATCATAAGCGTGCTCTCACGCAGGGAGCTCGATACAAAGTTCGCTTCGCTTTTCGGCTTCGGCGGTATCGCAGCAGCTCTCCTGTTCTCATTCTTCAACGCATTCATCGAGCCTATCAATCTCCTCGTCAAGAATACGACGATCTTCAGCACGCTCCTCAGCTACAACGATGCATTCGTTGTTATCTCGCTTGCACTTATCCCTCTCGTATTCCTCAGCAGATCATTTGAAGATCAGCCTAAGATAGGCTGACAGGTGACATATGGAGAATAAAAAAACTTCCCTGACGCCGGTACTTGAGAAGGTATCCGCGTTGGCTCTTTTGATCATCGCGATAATAAATGTTCTTGAATTTGTCGCTTCAGCATTCAGATCCGCCAGCGCAGCGGTGATCATACTGAATATCTCGTTAAGCCTGACAGGATTCATTTTTGTTACGATACCTCTTATCGTGATAGCGGTGATCGTCCTGCGCGGAAAGCTTCGCGCCCCGGAAAGTAAAAAGCCGGTATCTATCGCAGTGATAGTCTCTTTCGCCGGCTCTCTCCTGACGGGTATCCTTTCACCGCTCCTGAACTTCTTCTCGGTGTATTCAGGTAGATTTGAGGATATGAGCAGAGGCGTCAAAAAAATGTATTTCTGGGTCTTTTTCAGGAATTGTATCACGAATCTGCTGATTGTGCTCGCAGCAGCTGCAATATCACTGATAATCCTTGATGCGCTCTTGAACAAGATCAAATGGAAAAGCAGTCTGCCGCTTATCATAGTAACGTATGTGCTTCTGATGATCAGTATGTGGTCCTACGGTCTGTTGTTTTTGATATTGGTAAGCATATTCCTCCGCCGCGAGGACAAAACTCACCCGGCAGTTCCTTCTGCGTGTGTCAGCGGCTTGTTAAGTGTCGCGCTGATGCTTGTAAAAAGGATCGTATCGCTCATCGGCATCGTTGGTATGGTAGTTGGATCAGCCACATTCTCGCTGGCAGATGCGAATTCTTTTCACCAGACATTCTCTTATATCGGCACCATTGTAGGTGTCATCGGATTCGTCGCATCTTTGGTAATACCGCTGCTCTACCTCGGACGTGCTGTCCCCGGGACAGAGGATAAGCCTGCCGAAACGGTGTCGCTTGTAAAAGAATAAAAAAGAGCCCGGAGGCAGTCACGTGACCGCTTCCGGGCATTTTCATATTCAGTTGATCTTGGCCTTAGCGTCTGCGTAGATGTCCTTGAGAGCCGACTTTTCATAAGAGTATGAATTGTAGAGGCAAGCACCTCTGTCAACCGTAGCCTGCATGGGATATGTACCAACGACCTTATCGCCCCACGATTCTGCGGAAGCAGCGTATGTTGCAGTACCTGAATAGCAAACCACGAACCATTCGCACTTGCTGTTGTCTGCGTAGTAGCTGTCCATCTGGTCATAGAATTTGTTGAGGTCGAATTTGTCATTGGGAACATTTACGTTCTTGGACTTGTCAGAAGCAATGATAAAGTAGCCGCTTACGTTATTGCCTGCGGCATCCAGCTCTGTCAAGGCTGAACTTGCACCTTTATATACAGAGGAAGCAGAGACGTTCTGTGAAGAGATTTTTGATTTCTTGACGTATCCTGACATCGAAGGAATGAGGATAGCCGCAAGGATACCGCCGATTATAAGAATGATAAGAATGATCGGGATAAAGATAATGAGAAGGATCTTACCAACGCTCATTTTCTTCTTGGGCTGAGCTCCGTTTATGTTGTTGTAGACATTCTGAGTGTTGTTGAACTCAGGAGCCGGAGCAGGGGGAGGTGTGGGTATGCTGTTGGGTGATGCAGTTGCACCGCCGGTGCAGTTGCAAACTTCATTGTCGGCAAGCATCTTGCCGCAGTTGGGACAAAAAGGCATAATTGTCACTCCTATTATAATTATTTCATGGGTAAACCGCCCATATGTACTATTATATTCCAAATCTCCGGAAAATTCAAGAGTTTTTCCGATTTTTTATCAAATGCTGTACTTCAACAGCATAATATCTCATATTTGTACAATCATAACATAAACCGCTGCCGGGACTTCCCCGACAGCGGCTTTTTCATCAATAATATGTATAGGACTCAGCGAGGCTCTTTACCTTTGGAGCAGCATCGTTGTAAAGCTTTGTAAGCGAAGCATTGTCTTTGGTCGTCGAGACTGTGTAGGTGTTATAGTATGCGGGCGCATCTACAGTTGCCGCCTTCGGATAGGTACCTACGACATTATCTGACCAGCTTTCGGAACAAGCAGAGTACGAAGCATATCCGTACTCAACGACAACGAACCAATCCTTGCTGTCGCTGTCAACCCAGTAACTATCTATCTTATCATAGAATTTATCCATATCTAAATTGCTCGGAATGTTGTAGTTGTACTTTTCATCAGAGCATACGATATAGTAGCCGTTGATCGTGTATCCTTCCTCATCCATTTCAGTTAAAGCAGTGTTTACAGCTTTGTAAGCCGAGCTTGCGGCAGAGTTTGCTGACGTTACATTGGATTTTTTGGTATAGCCTATCATAGCAGGAACAAGTATCGCTGCGAGGACTGCAAGAACGAGCAGAACAACGAGGATGATCGGTATTATGATGAGCCATATCCACCATAAGCCGCCCTTTTTCTTCTGGGGCTGAACGCCGTTTATGTTGTTGTAAACGTTCTGTGTATTATCAAAAGCAGGACCGGGTGCCGGAGGAGGTGTAGGGATCGGTCCGGGTGCCGGAGGAGGTGTAGGTATCGGTCCGGGTGCCGGAGGAGGCGTAGGTATCGGTCCGGGAGCCGGAGGAGGTGTGGGAGTCGGATCCTTGCTGAGATCGACAGCGGATCCTCCGCTTGTGCAGGTACATACTTCGTTTTCTGCGAGAAGTCTGCCGCAGTTCTGACAAAATGGCATAAATATCACTCCAATCTGAAATTATAGGAAAAAATCCTTACTATATAATTATATAGGCAAATCCCAAAAATTTCAAGACCTGAATGAAGATTTCTATATTATGGCATTATTTAACGGAAAAAGAGGTCGGTATTTGTACATTTGCTCAATTGGATGACTTAGCCTTCTGCTCTACCTTGTTTTTTGCATCATCGTAGAGCTTGGTGATAGATATTTTTTCATCATCACTGAGAATAGTGCGGGATTCATAGAAGTGAATGTAATCATGGGACGGTCCCTCTACAGCATAGCTGGTCGAATCATCATTATAGATCGGCATTAAACCGATAATATCAGACTTCCAGCTTGTTGAGTTGGCGATATAGGTCACTTCGCTCTGTTCAATTACTGCGAACCAATCAAGCTTTTTGTTGTCTGAAAAAATATAATCGAGCCGGTCGGTGAAAAATTCTTTACTGAAATTATCAGGCAAATTCCAGTCCTTTTTATCATCAGAGCTGATAATGTAATAGCCGTTCACATTATAGCCGTTTTCCTTCATTTCGTCCAGCGAATTGGTAATGGACTTATATAGCGTGTTTGATGCAGAATTCTGACTTTTTATTTTTCCGGATCTCGCTAAGCCAGAAGTCAATTTCAGACCATAAATGGCAAATATGCCGACAAATAGCAGAACTATCGCTGAAGCAATGATCATGATACGCTTTAGGTTTTTATTCTTAGGCTGCTTCTGATCGCCCGTGTTACTGGTCTGAGGGGCAGGAGAGGGTGTAGTATCTGCTGTGCTGCTGAGAGTTCCGTTCTCTGAAAAGTTATTGCTGGGATTATCGAGTTCCGGCATAAAATATCACTCCATTCTGATTATTGGGAAATATCCCATTTGTTTGATTATAATAAATAAAAATGAATAAACTATGAACGATTGCAATATTTTCAAAAAAATGTCATATCTGACAAAAAGCATACGGAGTTTTTGTGCAATAGTTGGAGTTTGACAGGAATGTTTGTTATGTTACGATAAATCTTAAAAAATTCAAAGTTCCCCTTGCAATTTGTGAAGTATTATGATATAATAATAACAATAGGGTCTGTACCCTACAATGAAATATTTGGAGGAATCAAAATATGTTAGTTTCAGCTACAGAAATGCTCAGAAAAGCAAGAGACGGTAAGTACGCAGTTGGTCAGTTCAACATCAACAACCTTGAGTGGACAAAGGCTATCCTTCTCACAGCTCAGGAGCTCAACTCTCCCGTAATTCTCGGTGTTTCCGAGGGCGCAGGCAAGTATATGACAGGCTTTGAGACTGTTGCGGCTATGGTAAAGGCTATGGATAAGTCTCTCGGCATCACTGTTCCTGTTGCTCTTCACCTTGACCACGGCTCATACGAGGGCTGCTACAAGTGCATCAAGGCAGGCTTTACATCTATAATGTTCGACGGTTCACACTTCCCGATCGACGAGAACGTTGCTAAGACAACTGAGCTCGTAAACGTTGCACACGGTCTTGGTCTTTCTATCGAGGCTGAGGTAGGTGCTATCGGCGGCGAAGAGGACGGCGTTATCGGCAAGGGCGAGTGCGCTGACCCCAAGGAGTGCAAGCAGATCGCTGATCTCGGCGTTGACTTCCTCGCAGCAGGTATCGGCAACATCCACGGCGTATATCCCGCAAACTGGGAAGGTCTCAGCTTTGAGACTCTCGAGGCTATCAACAAGACTGTTGGCGAGATGCCTCTCGTTCTCCACGGCGGTACAGGTATCCCGGACGATATGATCACAAAGGCTATCTCACTCGGCGTTGCTAAGATCAACGTTAATACTGAGTGCCAGCTCGTATTCGCAGAGGCTACAAGAGGCTACATCGAGGCAGGCAAGGATCAGCAGGGCAAGGGCTTCGATCCCAGAAAGCTCCTCGCACCAGGCTTTGAGGCGATCAAGGCAAAGGTCAAGGAGAAGATGGAGCTCTTCGGAAGCGTAAACAAGGCTTGAATCAGCTGAACAAACATAAAGAAAAGACCTCTCAAAAGTGAAAGCTTTTGAGAGGCTTTTTGTATTTCAGAATAAAATGTCCTTGAAGCAGACCTGCGGCTCGTGCTTGTCGAAATCCCAGCTGTGGTAGGAATCGCCGTGGCAGCGGTCCTTTTCCGGGCAGGCAGAGCATTTTTCGTTTTCGTCGCAGAGGTTCTTGCGGAAAATTTTGAAGCCGTTCTCCCATACGTCCTTGAAACGGTCGCGGAGAATGTTGCCCTGTATGAATTCAGGACGGCGTTCGATGTCGAGACAGGCAGTGATGTCGCCGTTTGCCATAATACTGGCGATGTATGTACCGGCTGTACAGATGTAGTACCAGTCGCGCACCTCGCGTTCGTATTCCATACCGAGGTAGTGGCTGCACCCGTAAGTGACAGGCTCGCCGTTTATGCGCATATTGCGGATATACTCGAACATCCTGCGATAGTCGTCATCAGTGAGCAGAAGCTCGGGGTGCTGCTTTGCACGTCCGATAGGCTCCATATTGATGATACGCCATGAGTCGATGTCCATTTCGTTGAATATCTTGTAGAGCTCATCGAGCTGGTCTATGTTCTGATGTGTCACGACCGTAGTAGCCTGAATTGCCTGAAAACCGCCCTCGCGGATAAGACATTCGAGCCCGTTCATAGCTTTTTTCCAGCCGCCGGGAGTGCGTCGGAACGCATCGTGAGTTTCCTCGAGACCGTCGATGCTTATCGAGATAGTGCCCATACCGACTCTTTTGAGTTCCTTTGCGATGCTCTCGTCAATAAGAGTACCGTTGCTGGTCATACCCCATTTGAAGCCGAGGTTATTGGCACAATCCATAATATCGAAGAAGTCCTTGCGGAGGAGCGGCTCGCCGCCGGTGATACAGAGCATTTTTCGGTCTGTGCCGAAGTCGCCCTTTATCTCTGCGAGGAATTTCTGATACTGCGTGAGAGTGAGCTCCTCGCTTGAAACGTCACCGCAGCTGCTTCCGCAGTGCAGACATTTTTCATTGCAGCGAAGAGTGAGCTCGAGGAAGAGGTTGCGGAGCATAGGCTTCACCATAAGTCCGGCGCGGTAAGCCTCGAGCGTTTTCATATTGTCTTTTTTTACATTTACGTCAAGCATTATTTATCTTCCTTCCCGAACCATGAAGGAGGTCCGTATACGGGATCCATACGGGTCTGCGTTGTTTCGATCGGATCCTCGGGCGGAGCTGTTACTTCTGCCTTGTAGTTCGGACCTATCTTGTTTATTTTTCCGAGAAGGTACTTATTGAGCACAACGAGGTCGGCAATAGAGAATTTGCCATCGTTGTTCACATCTCCGTTGTAAACATAACGTTCCTCACCAATATAGCGGTTGTAGAACTGTCGCATTATAACGAGGTCGAAGGTATCGACGAGACCGTCACCGTTTATGTCGCCGGGGATAGGTGCAGGACCGTATACCGGGAAGAACTCGTGCTCCAACTCAGACACAGTTGTCTCAGTAGTTGTGGTGATTTCTCCGCGCTCAATTAACATACTTTGTATTACTTCGGGGGGACCGTATACGGTCTGGAACGTGGTTTCGAGGGAGGTGGTTATTGTCTCCTCGGGAGGTATTTCTGTCGTCTCGAAGTAAACGGGCGGTCCGTATACGTCCTGAACAGGCTCTTCGGCAGGGTCATATGCCTGTGATGCCATAGGTATCACATTGAGTGCGGCTGCAAAAGCAGCGGCGGTCAGAGCGGTTTTGTCGGTTTTCTTCATAGTTATCGGCTCCTTTCGTCATTATGTCGTGGGGTCAGTCAATATCGCTCGGCGGACCGTACACTGTCTGAAATCTTTTCTCAACAGTTGTGGCAAAGGTCTCGGCAGGCTTGATGTCGATGACAGTGGTAGTCCCGGGCGGATCAGTCTCTTCCTCCATTACAGGCGGCGGACCGTAAACGTCCTCCTGCACCTCTGTTTCGGGCTCGTATGCAGAAGGAGGTCCGTAAACTGTTACGTATCCGGAATCATCGCCGTTGCAGGCTGTCAGTGACACGGCAGCCGTAAGTATAGCGGCTGTAAGAGCGGTCTTGGCTGTGTGCTTCATAAATATCATCCTGTCAGATAGAATTTATATCTAAAAATATTATAACACCACACCTTAAAAATGTCAACATTTATTTACAGATATTTTTTCAGATATTGTCCTGTGTAGGAGTCCTTGCATTCTGCGACCTCCTCGGGAGTTCCCTCTGCAACGACAGTACCGCCGCCGTCTCCGCCTTCGGGACCGAGGTCGATGATATGGTCGGCGACCTTTATGACGTTGAGGTTATGCTCGATGACAAGGACTGTGTTGCCCTGGTCTGTGAGCTTCTGCAAGACATCGATGAGTCGGTGGACATCTGCTGTGTGGAGACCGGTCGTCGGCTCGTCAAGGATATAGATAGTGCGTCCTGTCGCACGCTTTGAAAGCTCCGTTGAGAGCTTTACTCGCTGAGCCTCGCCGCCTGAGAGCGTTGTTGCCGGCTGACCTATCTTGATGTAGCCGAGACCGACGTCCTGGAGAGTTTTGAGCTTGCGGGCTATTTTCGGCAGGTGCTCGAAGAACTCAACGCCCTCGTCTACTGTCATTTCGAGCACATCGTAGATAGACCTGCCCTTGTAGTGGACCTCAAGAGTTTCGCGGTTGTAGCGTTTTCCCTTGCAGACCTCGCAGGGAACATAAATATCGGGCAGGAAGTGCATCTCGATCTTGATGATACCGTCGCCCTCACAGGCTTCACAGCGTCCGCCCTTGACGTTGAAGCTGAAACGTCCGCTTGAATAGCCGTGCGCCTTGGCATCGGGAGTCTGCGCGAAGAGGTCGCGTATATCATTGAAAACGCCGGTATAGGTCGCCGGATTCGAGCGGGGAGTGCGTCCGATAGGGGACTGGTCGATGCAGATGACCTTGTCGAGCTCCTCGATTCCCTCCATATCGGCGAAGCTGCCTGAGCGTATCTTTGCGCGGTTGAGCTTTGCAGCGAGGTGCTTGTAGATTATCTCGTTCACGAGGCTCGATTTGCCGCTTCCGGACACACCGGTGACGCAGATGAGCTCACCGAGCGGTATCTTAACGTCGATGTTTTTCAGGTTGTGCTCGGTCGCTCCGTGAACTGTCAGGAACTTGCCGCTGCCTTTGCGGCGCTTTTTCGGGAGCGGAATGACCTTCCTGCCGCTGAGATACTGTCCTGTTATAGAGTTCTTGCATTTGAGGAGCTTGTCAACAGTTCCGGCAAAGACGATGTTTCCGCCGTTCACGCCGGCACCGGGTCCGATGTCGACGATGTAATCAGCCGCGAGCATCGTATCATCGTCGTGCTCGACTACGATGAGCGTATTTCCGAGGTCGCGAAGGCGCTTCAGCGTTGCGATGAGCTTGTCGTTGTCGCGCTGGTGGAGACCGATGCTCGGTTCGTCGAGGATATACAGTACACCGACGAGAGACGAGCCTATCTGTGTTGCAAGACGGATACGCTGGCTTTCACCGCCGGAAAGAGTAGCCGAAGAACGTGAGAGCGTGAGATATTCGAGACCCACGCTTCCGAGGAATCCGAGGCGCTCCCTTATCTCCTTTATTATGCGTTCGCCGATGAAGTTCTCATGCTCGGTGAGTTTGAGTTCATTGAAGAAGTCGATACCGTTCTTGACTGAGAGGTCTGTGACCTCGCTGATGTTCTTTCCGCCGACCGTTACAGCAAGGTATTCGTCGCGGAGCCTTTTTCCCTTGCAGACAGGACACTTGACCTCGCTCATACACTCCTCGATCTCGCTCTTGGAGTATTCGCTGTTCGTTTCGCGGTAGCGGCGTTCGAGGTTGTTGATAACGCCCTCGAACGGGGTATTGTATACGCCTCCGCCGAGTGACTTAGGACGCTTGAGTTCGAGCTTTTCCTCGCCTGTGCCGTAGAGGAAGTAGCCGAGCTGCTTCTCTGTCAGTTCCTTTACCGGAACATCGAGCGGAACACCGTATTTCTCGGAGATAGCGCGGTAGTACATCATCGAGATGGAAGTCTCTTCAAGACTGTTCCAGCCGCTCGCCCTGATAGCTCCGCCCTCTATGGTGAAGTCCTTGTTCGGGACGATGAGGTCGGGGTCGATATGGCGGAAAACGCCGAGACCGGTACATTTCGGGCAGGCTCCGACGGGATTGTTGAACGAGAACATCACGGGTTCGAGCTCGCCGATACTTATGTTATGCTCGGGGCAGGCGTAATTCTGCGAGAAGAGCATTTCCTCGCCGTCGATGACGTCCACGAGAGCGAGTCCCTCCGTGAGCTTGAAAACAGTCTCAAGGCTGTCGGTGATACGGGATTCGATACCCTCCTTGATGACGATACGGTCAACTACTATCTCGATATTGTGTTTCTTGTTCTTGTCAAGCTTTATCTCCTCCGCGAGCTCGTACATAATGCCGTCCACGCGGACACGGACGAATCCGGAGCGCCTTGCGGAATCGAGCTCCTTCGTATACTGTCCCTTTCGGTTGCGGACGATAGGGGCAAGGAGCTGGAGCTTCGTACCGGCAGGCAGCTCCATGATCGTATCGACGATCTGGTCGATGCTCTGTTGTGAGATCTCACGTCCGCAGACAGGACAGTGCGGAATGCCTATCCTTGCATAGAGCAGACGGAGATAGTCGTATATCTCGGTCACTGTTCCGACTGTTGAACGCGGGTTCTTCGAGGTCGTTTTCTGGTCGATCGAGATAGCCGGGGAGAGTCCCTCTATGCTGTCAACATCAGGCTTTTCCATCTGACCGAGGAACATTCTCGCATACGAGGAAAGGCTCTCAACATAGCGTCGCTGACCGTCCGCATAAATTGTATCGAACGCGAGCGAGGACTTGCCCGAGCCGGAAAGTCCGGTCATAACGATGAACTTGTCGCGCGGCAGCTCGAGGTCGATGTTTTTGAGGTTGTTGGCGCGTGCGCCCTTTATGATTATCTTGTCTATCATATCTTCTCCTTGTGAGTTTCGGGTCATTCGCCCTGTAATTCTTTTATCTTGTCGCGGAGGTAAGCGGCGTGCTCGAATTCGAGCAGCTTTGCGGCGTTCTTCATCTCAGCCGTGAGCTTGTCGATGAGCTGCTGCTTTTCGCTTCCGGACATCTTCTTCTTGTTGAGCTTCTTTTCGAGCTTGGGCTTCGAGGTTATCTCAAGTACGTCACGCACCTGCTTGATAATGGTCTTAGGTGTTATGCCGTGCTCTTTGTTGAAGGCGGTCTGTATCGCGCGGCGTCGCTCGGTCTCGGTGATAGCGCGCTCCATTGAGCCTGTGACGGTGTCCGCGTACATTATGACCTGTCCGGACGCATTTCGTGCGGCACGTCCGATAGTCTGTATGAGGGAGGTCTCGCTTCTGAGGAAGCCTTCCTTGTCCGCATCGAGTATAGCGATAAGGCTCACCTCGGGTATATCGAGTCCCTCACGGAGAAGGTTGATACCGACGAGCACGTCAAATACGCCGTTTCGCAGGTCCTTGATTATCTCCATACGCTCTATCGTGTCGATGTCGTGGTGGAGGTAGCGCACCTTTATGCCTCTGCCTTCATAGTATGAGGTGAGGTCCTCAGCCATTTTCTTGGTAAGGGTCGTGACGAGGACGCGCTCATGGCGCTCTATCCTCGCGTTTATCTCGTAGAAGAGGTCATCGACCTGTCCCTGCGTGGGCTTTACGATTATCTCGGGGTCGACAAGACCGGTCGGACGTATGAGCTGCTCGACGATGATATCGGTCTTTTCGCGCTCTATCTGTCCGGGCGTTGCGCTGACGTATATCGCCTGATGTATGTGTGCGTTGAATTCATCGAAGTTGAGCGGACGGTTGTCCATTGCGCTCGGCAGACGGAAGCCGTATTCTACAAGAGTTGTCTTGCGTGCGCGGTCGCCGGCGTACATCGCACGCACCTGCGGAAGAGTCACGTGGCTCTCGTCGACGATGAGGAGGAAGTCCTCCGGAAAGTGGTCCATAAGTGTGAGGGGAGTGCTTCCGGGCGGACGTCCGGCGAGCACGCGCGAGTAGTTCTCAACGCCGCTGCAATAGCCGACCTCACGTATCATCTCCATATCGTAGTGGGTGCGCTGCTCGATGCGCTGTGCTTCGATGAGCTTGTTGTTTTTCTGGAAATAGTCGACACGCTCGGCGAGCTCACGGTCTATCTCCTTCAGGGCAGCTTCAAGCTTATCGTCGCCGACAACATAATGTGATGCCGGGAATATCGCGGCATGGCTGACAGTTGCCTTCACCTCGCCGGTCACGACGTTTATCTCGGAGATACGGTCTATCTCGTCGCCGAAGTATTCAACTCGGACAGCGGTATCGCTCGACATAGCAGGGAATATCTCGACAACATCGCCGCGGACACGGAACCTGTTTCGCTCGAAGGCGACATCGTTCCGCTCATAGCGGATACGCACGAGCTCGTTTATCAGCTCATCGCGCGGCTTTTCGGCTCCCTGACGGATAGAGACGCACATGGAGCGGTATTCGTCCGGGCTTCCGAGGGAATAGATGCACGAAACGCTCGCAACGATGATGACATCGCGGCGCTCGGCGAGTGCGGTCGTCGCTGAGTGGCGGAGCTTGTCTATCTCATCGTTGATAGACGAGTCCTTTTCGATGTAGCTGTCGGTGCTCGGGACGTAAGCCTCCGGCTGGTAGTAATCGTAGTATGAGACGAAGTATTCTACGGCGTTTTCCGGGAAGAATTCGCGGAATTCCGAGCAGAGCTGTGCCGCAAGTATCTTGTTGTGTGCAAGAACGAGAGTCGGTTTGTTCACACGGGCGATGACGTTTGCCATCGTGAACGTCTTTCCGGAGCCGGTGACACCGAGAAGTATCTGCTCCTTTTTGCCGGCTTCTATGCCTTCTGCAAGCTTTTCGATAGCCTCCGGCTGGTCACCGGCAGGGGCGTAATCCGAGTGCAGAACGAAATGATCCATATTAGACCTCCAGTGTAATCAGATGGTATGATACTATTATAACACATATCAGCGAAAATAGCAAGAACAAATTTTCTTCTATCGCATTCCGCGGCATATCTGCCAGAACGCGACGGCTGATGCGGCTGCTACATTCAGCGAATCTACCTCATTCGACATCGGTATGCAGACCTTGTGATCGGAAGCGGAGACAGTTTCCGGTGAGAGACCGTCGCCCTCCGCGCCGAGTATCAGTGCGAGCCGCTCCTCGGAGTTGAGCTTTTCATCGTCGATGTCCACACTGTCATCGACGAGAGCCATTGCTGCCGTTCTGAATCCGAGTCTGCGAAGGAGCTCCATATCAGTCACGGCTCCGGGTAGATACGTCCACGGTACCTGAAAAACTGTTCCCATACTTACGCGCGAGGCTCGCCTGTAGAGCGGGTCAGTGCAGGTGGCGGTAAGCAGTACGGCTTCTATACCTAGAGCAGCTGCCGAGCGGAATATGGCTCCCACATTCGCCGGATTCACCACGCCCTCAAGAACGGCTATGCGTCTGAGTCCGCGGCACAGCTCTTCCGGAGCCGGCATTTTTTTCCGCCGCATCGCACATATGGCTCCGCGTATAAGCCGGAAGCCCGTCAGCTCAGTTATCGTATCGCTGTCGGATGTGAACACGGGTACATCCGCCATTGAGATAACTCCGGCAGCTTCGCCTTCTATATCTCCGCGGCAGCACAGTACGGATATAGGCTCGTATCCGGCACGCAGCGCGCGCTCGATGACCTTAGGGCTCTCGGCAAGAAATACGCCCGGCTCCGGCTCGAACCAGTGGAAAAGCTGTGTCTCGTGCTGCTTCCGGTAGACTGCGAGCTCCGGGAGGTTTATATCGTCAAATTCGGTCATGACCGGCATATTATCACCTTCATAAGTAGTATAGCTCCAATTATAACACAAACTATTTTTAATGTAAACACTTTGTTGAGGTAGATTTGAGGTTAGCGGAATATAATGCAAGGGTAAACTAATATAGGAGGCAGATATATGCTCGAACTCAAAGGTATCAAGAAGGATTACCTTGCCGGCGAGAACACTGTTCACGCTCTCAAAGGCATCGACCTCAAGTTCAGACAGTCGGAATTCGTGTCTATCCTCGGTCCGTCAGGCTGCGGAAAGACGACAATGCTCAATATCATCGGCGGACTCGACAAGTACACCGAGGGCGACCTTATCATCAACGGACGCTCAACAAAGGAGTACAAGGACCGCGACTGGGACGCTTACCGCAACCATTCTATCGGTTTTGTGTTCCAGAGCTATAACCTCATACCCCACCAGACAGTTCTGCGCAATGTAGAGCTCGCGCTCACGCTCTCAGGTGTATCGAAGAATGAGCGTATCGAGCGTGCGAAGAAGGCTCTCGAGCAGGTCGGACTCGGCACTCAGTTCAACAAGAAGCCGTCCGAGATGTCCGGCGGTCAGATGCAGCGTGTCGCTATCGCGCGTGCTATCGTAAATGACCCCGATATCATCCTCGCTGACGAGCCGACCGGCGCTCTTGACACAAAGACGAGCGAGCAGGTAATGGATATTCTCAAGGATATATCCAAGGACCGCCTTGTCATTATGGTAACTCACAACCCCGAGATAGCCGAGAACTATTCCACACGTATCGTGCGTATGCTCGACGGCGTTATCCAGGAGGACTCCGCTCCTCTCACCGAGAAGGAGATACAGATGGAGGAGGTCCGCGACAAGACCCTTCAGGACGAGGAAGCAGGCGTGAAAAAGAAGAAGCCTTCGATGTCGTTTATGACCTCGCTCGGACTCTCTATGAAGAACCTCTTCACCAAGAAGGGACGCACGATGCTCACTTCATTCGCAGGAAGCATCGGTATCATCGGTATCGCGCTCATCTACGCCGTCTCGCAGGGCTTCCAGAACTATATCGACGACATTCAGGAGGAGACACTTTCCTCGTATCCTCTTGTGATAGAGAAGACAAACACTGACCTCTCCGCCATAATGGAGACCTTTATGAAGCTCGGCAGCGGCGAGATCGAACACGACAAGGACGCTGTCTACAAGCGCTCAGCCGTTTATGAGATAGTGAATGCATTCAACGACAAGGAGAATTCCGAGAACGACCTCCGCTCCTTCAAGGCTTATATCGAGGAGCAGGACGCTGACACGGAGTCAAAGCTCCATGATGCTCTCAATGGCGTTCAGTACGCATACGATTACGATATGCTCGTTTACACCAAGAATGTTGACGGCGACATCATCATATCAGACGCTCAGCAGCTTATGACAGAGCTCATGGCTGAGAGCATGAACATCGATATGTCTGCGATGTCCAGCATGAGCGGAAGCTCTATGATGGGCGGAATGATGGGCGGCGGAATGCAGATGAAGCTGTGGCAGGAAATGCTTGCAGGCGATGACGGCAAGAAGGTAAGCCCGCTCCTTGAGAAGCAGTACGATGTTGTTTACGGCTCATGGCCGAACAGCTACGACGAAGTAGTGCTCGTCCTCGATTCCAACAACGAGCTCAATGACGTTGCGCTCTACGCTCTCGGTCTTGAGACAAGGGAAGAGATAGACCAGATAATGAAGGCTGCTATGGACGGCACCACAAAGATAGACTTCAAGCAGCAGTCGTGGAGCTATGAGGACATCTGCAACAGGTCGTACCGCGTCGTGCTCAACTCTGACTGCTTCAAGTACGACAAGAGCACCAACACCTATTCCGACCTCCGCGATACTGAGGCAGGTCTCACTTACCTTTATGACAACGGTATCGACGTAAAGGTGAGTGGTATCATCCGTCCCAACAAGGACTCAAAGACAGCGATGCTCACAGGTGCTATCGCTTATACAGGCGACCTTACACGCTATATCATCGAGAATTCACGCGAGGCTGATGTTATCAAGGCTCAGCTCGATGCTCCCGAAAAGGACGTTGTGACCGGTCTGCCCTTCAAGCCGGCTGCCGGAACTATCACGGACGAGGAAAAGCAGGAGCTCTTCCGCACCTATGTTGACGGCAAGGGCGATACAGATAAGGCTGCTCTCTACGTTCAGCTTATGAGCACTCCCAAGCCCGAGGAGCTCGCGAAGATGACAGAAGAGGCTATGAAGGACGTCAAGCGCGAGGATATGGAGAACGGTCTCATTCAGATGCTAACACAGCAGATGGGCATCGGCGAGGACGAGATACGCGGCTACCTTGCGCAGATGAGCGATGAAGACCTCACAGCTGCCTATACTCAGGGCGTTCAGGAGCAGGTAAAGGCTCAGTACGCACAGCAGGTAATGGGTCAGATCGGAACTCTCACACCTGAGCAGATGACAGCAGCTCTCGATACGATGATGAAGGATATGAAGGCTTCGGATGCAGCGTATTTCTATGACGAGATAGTTGAGTTCTCGAATTCCACCTACGAAGACAACCTCCGCAAAATGGGCTATATCGACCTTGCTGAGCCTTCGACGGTAAGCCTCTACTCTAAGTCGTTCGAGAAGAAGGACGCTATCGAGGACACTATCAAGGACTACAACGAGGGCAAGGACGAGCTCGCGCAGATAAAGTACACCGACTATATCGGTCTTATGATGAGCAGTATCACAACTATCATCAACGCTATCACCTACGTGCTCATCGCATTCGTCAGCATCTCGCTCATAGTTTCATCTATAATGATAGGCGTTATCACGCTCATATCGGTACAGGAGCGTACAAAGGAGATCGGTATCCTCCGTGCTATCGGTGCTTCAAAGCGCAACGTAAGCAATATGTTCAATGCGGAGACGATGCTTATCGGCTTCACATCGGGACTTATCGGTGTTATCGTATCGTGGCTGATGACGTTCCCGATAAATGCCGTGATAAAGGCACTCACGGGTATCACGAACCTCAAATCAGTGCTTCCTATCCCGGCAGCAGTCATACTCATTGCGATAAGTGTGCTTCTCACGCTCATATCGGGTATAATCCCTTCAAAGAGCGCTGCAAAGAAAGACCCTGTCGTAGCACTCAGAACAGAATAAAAGCTTTAAGGCGTACAGCTCAGACTGTGCGCCTTTTCTTTTACTGTGAAGGAACTGTCAGCGGTGAATAAGCTGTACTGTCAGGTTTGAATGAACCGTACTATCAGGCTTGAGTGAACATGTACTGTCAGGACTGACAGATATACATTTAAAAGAAAGCGTTAAAGAAAGATATATAGAAAGCGGCGGACTTATGTTAAAGAAGTAATTCACCGCGCTCCCTTGCTATTCTGTATTATTTATGATATAAGCGGCGTGTCGCCGCAGCCTGTGACGCGGCTGAGTTCTCCGGAACGGAAGTATATCGCCGCGTACCCTTGCTATTCCAGACATAATATGATATAATTACCATATGGGAGGTGTAATATGACGATAACTATTATATCGGCAATACTGCTTCTTATCGGTCTCGGAGGTATGACCGCGACCGTTACATGGGTGCTGATCCGCGGCAACAACAACCGCCTTACGCGGCTATTTATAATGTGTCAGGCGGCAGTTATGATATGGCTCATTTCTCAGCTGATGATACTTTTCTCCGTGGATACGCGGCAGTTCTGGATAAGCTACGTCGTCGGGAATGTCGGGATAAGTACATTTGCTCCGTTCTGGCTGATGTTCGCGGCGGAGTATTCCGACTACCGGAAGTATCTGAGAAGACCGAGTATGCTGCTCCCGGCAGTTTCGGTCATAGCATTTATGTGCGTTATAACGAATCCCGTCCACAAGCTGTACTACGCTGTTTTTGAGCACAGGAACGTCGAGTGCGGACGGCTCTTCTATCTGTTTCAGGTGCTCTATTATGTTCTGATCCTCGCCGGGATATGCCTAATCTTCGTCAAGCATTCCCAGAGCAGCAGACGTATGACGAGCCAGTCTGTACTGCTTGCGCTTGCGATAGCAGTTCCGCTGTGCATCAACACGCTCACAGTGACGAAGATAATAACCTCAAAGATAGAGCTCACTCCGCTGTTTTTCGCATTTTCTGTAGTTATGATACTCATTGCGATAAGCCGCTACGGTCTCCTGAATATCAACCGTATCGCTATCAATGACACGATAGACAGCATTGACAGTGCCGTGCTCGTATTCGATGCGGACGAGGTGATGACCTACCGCAACAAGTACGCTGAGACCCTGTTTTCTGCCGGTATCGGGACAACGCTCGATGAGCTCATCTCCCTTGTGAAGGAGAAAACGGGTACTGCTCCCGACAAGGAAGCGAGCTCCTGCGAAATATCGTATGAGGGCGCGTATTTCAACATCAGGCAGAATTACTGCACCAACAAAAAGGGCGAACGCATCGCGCGTATAATCATCGTCAACAATGTTTCGGAGTATTACGAGCTCCTTGCGGCTGAGAAAAAACTCTCCCTTGAGCAGGAGCGCAACCGAATCGCACAGGAGATACACGATTCTGCCGGACACACCTTCACGATGATAAGCTCGCTTTCGAGGATAATCAGCTCACAGCTCGCAGGGAAGGATGTTCCCGATGAGACAAAGGGTTACCTCAGCGAGATAGACGGCTTGTCAAGAAGCGGTGTTACTCAGCTTCGCTGCTCGATAAACAATCTTCGCGAGGACGAGTTCATGACCTCGGTCACAAGGGCGATAAATACCGTTACATCTGCCGTGCGCGGCGTCGACATCGATGTCTGCACTCAGGGCGAGGAGGACAGCAGCTTTGCCTTCTGCATACAGACTGTCTATGACAATACACGTGAGACCATCACGAATGCTATGCGCTATTCGGGAGCGGACAGGATAGACATTATCGTGAAATTCCGTCCGGAGCAGCTCGAGCTTTACATCTTCGACAACGGCAGGGGCTGTGCTGCGATAAGTGAAAACAACGGTCTTCGCGGTATCCGCGAGCGCACAGAGGCTCTCGGAGGTACGGTGAAGTTCTCATCTGTCGAGGGCGAGGGCTTTTCGACTGTAATAAAGATTCCAAAGGAAAAGGGTGATAGAGATGATAAAAGTATTACTGGCTGACGATGTGCAGATACTCCGTGCAGGTCTGAGAGCCGTGCTTGCACAGGACGAGTCCATAAAAGTAGTGGGCGAGGCTGGCAACGGCAGGGAGGCTTACGAAATGGCAGTCCGACTACAGCCGGACGTCGTGCTTATGGATATGCGTATGCCCGAATTCGACGGCGGCTACGGCACTCGTCAGATCAAGGAGAAGCTCAGCAATGTGAAGGTGCTCGTGCTGACCACGTTCGATGACAAGGAAACGGTGGAAAAGGCTATGGCGAGCGGCGCTGACGGCTACATTCTCAAGGAAATGGACAACGAGCAGATAATCAACTCGATAAAGGCTGTGGCAGGCGGTATAAATGTGTTCTGCGACAACATTTTCCGGTCCATAAAGAGCAGCGCCTCCGTTCAGCAGGACCCGAAGAATTTCGACCTCACTGAGCGCGAGATAGACTACATCCGCCTTATCTGCGAGGGCTGCGACAACAAGGAGATCGCAGGAAAGCTCTACCTCGCGGAGGGAACTGTGCGCAACGGCATATCGCGGCTTCTCGAAAAGCTTCGCCTGAAGGACCGCACACAGCTTGCGGTATTCGCTATAAAAAACAATATCGTCTGATACATAAGGAAGTGACAATATGAATATTCTCAGGGCAGCTTCTGCTGCGCTTGCCTGCGCGGTTTTTGCAGCGTCCGTGCCTTTCACGGCGGACGCGGTAGACAAGCAGCCGGAGCTCATCGACGTCTCGGCTTTCACGATATATGACGAAAATTTCGTTCATCTCAGCGCCGGCACCTACCTCTATAACTGTATGACTCTCTTCGACGATCAGGACAAGCTCCCGGCAGCTCCCGGTGCGAAGGTGGATACAGACGTGATGAAGGCTATCGACCGGCACAACTGGACTCCGAACTGGCAGGCGGATTACGGAGACGCGATGTTCTATATCGACCTCGGCGCGAACTATGTCATAACCGACATAGACTTCCTCGATACGAACGGTGCTCCGACGTGGACAGTCTCCGTTGGCGAGCCGTTCGACCGCAAGCAGGTCGCAGAGGTAGAGATGAACTACTACAATTCGTGGCGGACTGTCAGAATTGAAAAGCCGGAGGCTTCGCGCTATCTCTTCTTCCGCACAGGAAAGGGCGATACCGGCGTTGCCGAGATAGCTCTGTACGGATACAAGGAGTCGGAGCTTACGGCGGCTCAGAAGAAAAAAACTGCTCCGAAGCCGAAGGAGATAAAAAATCGCTGGACTGACATCGGTCAGGCTTTCGGCTTCAACGCCTTCATCGACGACCCGATAACTGCGATAATGGCTGGCGGCAATGTCCGCGAATACCACAATTTCAGCTGGCTCCTCGACGATGACGGCAAGGTGAAGTTCACGCAGGGGACGTGGGGGGATATGGACAGCTACTATTCTGCTCTTCAAGGGCAGGGGATAGATGTCGTTCCGTGCTTTCAGGGCGGGAGCACAGTAGTTTCCGGCGGAGAAGAAGCACCGGAGATCCCTGTCCCTGCCGGAGCTGATACGCTCGACCCGGCAAGCTATGCGGTACACGCTCAGGCGCTCTATCAGGTAGCGGCACGCTACGGGAGCAACAAAAATGTTGACGCGAAGACTATCAGTATCAGCGGAGCTCAGGAGGTAAAGACTGGACTTGGTCTGCTCAATACTATCGAGAACTCGAATGAGCCGAACAAGAGCTGGGCTGGCAAGGCGAACTATTTCTCGCCGTATGAGCTTGCGGCGATGTGTTCCGCGGACTATGACGGTCACGAGGGAACTATCCCGAATGCCGGAGTTCACATGGCTGACCCCGATATGAAGCTCGCAATGGGCGGACTTGTCGGCTATTCGACGGTTATCCAGTACCTCGATATGATGAAGATGTGGTTCGACTACAACCGCAGCGACGGCTTGTTTGCTGTCGATGTCATCAATGTCCACCTCGGACCGGATACCGACTGCGTCGAAGAGAGCAGCCTTGCGCAAAGAGTTGCAGAGCTGCGCGGCTGGATAGATAAAAATGCTCCCGGTACAGAGCTGTGGATCTCAGAATTTGAGGTGCCGATGAGCGATTTTGCGGAAGCTGAGGGTGATATGCACGACAATGAGGATTATCAGCTGAAATATGCTCAGAGAGTTGCGAGGACGTACTTTGCGGCTTATGCCGCCGGTGCTGACCGCATAACGAAGTTCCAGCTGCGCGACGAGGGCGAAGGAGTATACTACAATTCCGGTCTCGTCACTCAGAAGGGCAAGTGGGACAAGAAGCTTGCGTGGTATTATCTTTCGTGTATCAACAGCGTCTTGAAAGGTACACATATCTCATTTATGCATCATCACCTTTTTGACCGCGAGCCCTTTGAAATCACTACATTCGACGGCGAGACCGTCGAGGTGACCTTTGACGATCCGTATCATATCGGTTTCCGGAAGTCAGACGTCGAGGACATCAGTGCAGAAATAATGTGCGTGTATTCTCCGACTGACACAGGCAAGACAGTTACTGAGACTATGAAAGCCGACGGCTGCCATGTTTACCAGACTGTCCCGGAATACGGCATTGCTGAGGGCAGAACGACCGAGCTTGAGGTCAAGGACGGAAAATTCACATATGAAGTAACAGAAACGCCTTCGTTCCTGATCTTCACGGAAAGAAAGATGACGATCGTCAACGGCAGGAATAAGATGCTGCGTCCGGAGAGGATATACCTCAAACCCGACATGGAAGGCATTTCTGCCGACCTCCTCAAAGCTCCGGAGGAAGCGACACTTCTCCAGTTCTACAATATGTTCGACGAGCCGCAGACTATGCCTGAAACGGTTTACGGCGATACCGGCAAACTCAAATCTCCCGAAACAGCTGTGAATAAGGGCGGTATCACATCGTATGTATACTTCGGCCAGCCGTGCGTATTCAACGGATTTGCGGTGTTCGACACGTTTGGTACCGGTGGGATAGAGGTGTACGACGCCCATACGGACAAGCTTCTGTGGAGCAGTGACCTCGGCAGCTATATGTCTCGCTCGGTAACGCTCACGCCTGATTCCGTGCCGACTGACTGTCTGAAAATAGTCAAGGGCGACGGTGCGATGAATGAGCTCGCGTTCTACGGATATACGCTCCGCAGCTTCAGCTGGGACGTCGACCGCGACGGAAGGCTCGATACTTTTGACCTCGTGCTTATGCGTCAGCACATAGCGGGCGGCGGCAAGGAATATACGAAGTCAGACCTGCAGGGGCTTGAAGCTTACCTGCTTGGAGCATAACGATCAATGGAGGTGTTTATGTATGATCCTGGCTAACGATCAGGTAGAGATTTTTTATTATTATCGTAACGGAAGCAGTCTGAAGACCTTTCTCGGTATCGTGTTTTTTTCGGTGCTTGCAATGATACTTTTGGTTTTTATAACTAAAAAGCTGAACATACGAATGGACTTTACAAATGCCTCATCAGCTACGAAATTGTTCATAGCAAGTTTTATCCTTGGAGTTGCACTGCTGTGTATCAGCGGAGCGATAAGCGGAAAACTCAGCCCCAGCGGGATGTGGTGGACAGACAAGGTAGACGGACATTGGGGGTATGTCCCACCGGTAGATCAGCTGTGTGATAAAGACGGCAACAAACGTTTTTCAAGCTATGATGAGTACCGTGAATGGTATATCGAATATAAAAAGGCAAAGGATGCAAACAGATAAAAATGACCGGCTCCCGAAGAGAGAGCCGGTTCATTTGTTATTTCAGAAATTCTGCAAGAGTTTTTACGTCCTCGCCGCTGGTGGAGAGGTAAGTGTAATACGAAAGGATAGCGGAGGCGTCCTTTGAGCTGAGCTGACCGTCCCTGTCAGTATCTCCGCAGGCAGCCTGAACGTCGGAAAGACCGTGTTCCGCACCTGTCGAGACTTTCGAGTAGGCGGCAAGAACTGCTGATGCATCGTTTGAATCTACCTTTTTGTCGCCGTTCACGTCCCCGAATACCTCACTTGTGAGCGTCACCTTCAGCGGTGTCATTTCTGGAGCGGCGATCACCGAAGCTTCCTCGGTCCGCATACCGACCTGAGTTGTGCGCTGGTCCTCGTAGTCCTCGGCTTGTGCGAGGAAATAGACCTCGTATACACCGTCGGGAGCGTCCGCAGCGATATGCATATCAAAGCTTGTCAGCGGATAGCTGTCGCTCTTTTCGCCGTAGGGTACCATCGGTGCGCGGTTCGATTTCGATACGACCTGACTTGTGAAGGAAAGCGTGTTATAGCGTTCATCGCGGCTGACAAGAGTGCCGTAGAGCTTCGATGTGAGCTCGCCGTTTTCGTCCTTTTCAGCGTATGCGTATTCGAGGTTCGGTACACCATCCTGCATCGGGACAGGGTCAACGAGACCGTCAAGGACAACGTGTCCGCTCGCGCATTTCCAGACAGGGTGAACGTACCAGCAGGTGAGCGATTCGTCAGCGATGAACACCGAAGCATTTACAATTATCTCGCTGTTCTCCGGCAGATCAGAGCGGAAGAGCACGACGTTTCCGTCCTTTCCGGGAGCGATGCCGTCTGATTCGTTTGCACGGAAGTACATTGAAGGGATGTATTCCGGCGTTTCGTCTGCGGCAAGAACGGCTGGAGCAGTATATGCAGCGGTCAATACAAGTGATATTGCAGTTGAGATAAGTTTGTTCATAACGTCCCTCCGTGATGTAGTATATATTTATTATATCACCGGAAGATCTTTAAGTCAAGTATATGGCGGTATTTGACAATATATGACAAGTCTCAGCTAATTTCAGCAAAGGATCGCCGGCAGGAAGTTTTTTGTCCCGTGCCCTTGCTATTCGTTGAACGATGTGATATAATAGTAGTATCATTAACTGAACGGAGGATATGTCTATGCTATCAGATATAGAGATCGCACAGAACGCAAAAATGAAGAAGATCACTGAGATCGCTGCTGACCTCGGCATAAGTGAGGACTGCCTTGAGCCGTACGGACACTATAAGGCAAAGCTCTCGGAGAGCCTGTATTCGTCACTCGCTTTCAGGGAGGACGGCAAGCTCATTCTCGTTACTGCTATCAATCCCACTCCAGCCGGAGAGGGCAAAACTACCGTAAGTGTCGGTCTTGCCGAGGCTATGGGAAAGATCGGGAAGAAGGCTGTCCTTGCTCTGCGTGAGCCCTCGCTCGGACCTGTTTTCGGTATCAAGGGCGGTGCTGCCGGCGGCGGCTATGCTCAGGTAGTTCCGATGGAGGACATAAACCTCCATTTTACGGGTGATATGCACGCTATCACAGCCGCGAACAATCTGCTCTGCGCTATTCTCGACAACCATATCCAGCAGGGCAACGAGCTCCGCATAGATCAGCGCCGTATCCTCTTCAAGAGATGTATGGATATGAACGACCGCGCACTCCGCAATATCGTTGTAGGACTCGGCGGAAAGGCAAACGGTGTACCCCGCGAGGACGGATTCAATATCACTGTTGCCTCCGAGATAATGGCTATTCTCTGCCTTGCGACCGACCTCGGCGACCTTAAAGAGCGCCTCGGAAATATCCTTGTTGCATATGACCTCGACGGCGAGCCTGTTTTCGCAAAGTCGCTCGGCTGCACGGGCGCGATGACTGCTCTGCTCAAGGATGCTCTCAAGCCGAATCTCGTACAGACTCTCGAGAATAATCCGGCATTCATCCACGGCGGTCCCTTCGCAAATATCGCACACGGCTGCAACTCTATCCGCGCCACAAAGCTCGCACTCAAGCTCGGCGACTACTGCATAACCGAGGCTGGCTTCGGCTCGGACCTCGGCGCTGAAAAGTTCTTCGACATCAAGTGCCGCTACGGCGGTCTCACTCCTTCCTGCGTTGTTCTTGTAGCTACTATCCGCGCACTCAAATACAACGGCAGAGTTCCCAAGGCTGAGCTTGCCAAGGAGAATATGTGGGCTCTTGAAAAGGGCATCGTGAACCTTCAGACCCACATCGAGAATATGCATAAATTCCACGTACCCGTTGTCGTAGCTATCAACCGCTTCGAGAGCGACACCGAGCAGGAGATAAAGTTCGTTCAGGACTTCTGCGCTGAAATGGGCGTTGAGGTCTCGATGTGCGAGGTGTTCGCAAAGGGCGGCGAAGGCGGTAAGGACCTCGCAAACAAGGTATGCGAGACTATCGCGCTCACCGACGGGAATGACGAGAAGTTCCGTCCGCTCTATGCGAAGGAGCTTTCGATAAAGGACAAGATAGAGAAGGTCGCACGTGAGATTTACCGCGCAGACGGCGTAACATATACCGCTGCTGCTGACAAGGCTATCAAGGAGATAGAGTCTATTGGCTTCCGTGACCTCCCGATATGCGTTGCGAAGACTCAGTATTCGCTCTCGGATAATCCGGCTCTGCTCGGAAAGCCGAAGGGCTTCAATATCACTGTCCGTGATGCAAGAGTTTCATCAGGCGCAGGCTTCGTTGTCATCTATACAGGCGATATACTCACTATGCCGGGACTTCCCAAGGTTCCCTCGGCACTCAATATCGACTGCGACGTGAACGGCAATATCACGGGTCTTTTCTGATATGAAAATAGTCACACATTCGCCGGAGGAGACGGTCAGAGCCGCACAGAAGCTCGGCTCGATGCTCCGTCCGGGAGATATGATAGCATACAAGGGCGGTCTCGGCGCAGGCAAGACCACGTTCACGCGGGGACTTGCGATAGGTCTCGGGCTCGGGGACAATGTCAGCTCTCCGACCTTTGCCCTCGTCAACGAGTACCGCGGCAGTGAGATAACGCTGTATCACTTCGATATGTACCGCATCAGCACCGAGGAGGGGCTCGAATCGACCGGCTTTTACGATTACGATTTCGAGAACAACGTCGCTGCTGTAGAGTGGTCGGAGAATATCGCGCAGTTCCTACCAGAAAATACGATATACATAACTATAGATCCGCTCAGCGAGAACGAGCGTGAGATAATCATAGAGGACGGTGGAAGATTTGCTGCTGCTTGGGATTGATACTTCGGGGAAGACGGCTTCCGCTGCCCTGTTCGATACGGACAGCGAGATATTCCTCGCGGAGTCAACGCTCTATACTCAGAAAACGCATTCTCAGGTCATAATGCCGATGGTGAAGGACATTCTTGAACAGACCGGCAAAACGGTCAATGACATCGGGGCTGTCGCCGTTGCGGACGGACCGGGAAGCTATACCGGTCTGAGGATAGGCGTCGCGGCTGTGAAGGCGATGGGGTTCGCTCTCGGCTGCAAGTGCTGCGGAGTCTCGACACTGGAGGGGCTCGCTTATAATAATGTCGCTTACAAGGGCACTATCTGCTCTGTTATGAAGGCAAGGGGAGAGCTCGTCTACACCTGCTCATACAAAAGTGACGGGTACGCTCTTGAGCCTATCTGCGATGAGCAGATAATAAGCCGCGATGAGCTCGCGCAGTTCCTCGCGTTCAACGGGACTGAGGCACTGCTCTGCGGAGACGGTGCGGCGGATTTCTTTACGGATTACCGCTCACCGATGCTGAATATAGCACCGCCGATGGGAAGGCTCCAGAATGCGAACGGAGTCTGTCTTGCGGCGGTATCAAAGGAGCTTGTGAGCGCTGATGAGCTTGAGGTCTCTTATCTGCAAAAGGTAAAGGCTGAAAAAGACCTTCAGGACAAGCTCGGAAACAAGGAGGGATAAATATGATAGCAATTGGCTGTGACCACGCAGGAGTTGAGATGAAGAAGGCAGTCATCGAATACCTGACAGAAAAGGGCTTTGAGCTCCGTGATATGGGTACGGACGGTGAACCGTGCGATTACCCGGACATGGCGAAGACTGTATGCGGTCTTGTTACTTCCGGAGAATGTGAAAAGGGTATCCTTATCTGCGGCACCGGCATCGGAATGTCCATCGCCGCGAACAAGATAAAGGGTATCAGAGCTGCCGTATGCTCCGACAGCTTCTCAACGAAGTTCACCCGTCTTCACAATAACAGCAACATAATGTGCATGGGCGCGAGAGTTATCGGGAGCGGTCTTGCCTGCGAGCTTGCGGAGATATTCGTCACTACAGGCTTCGAGGGCGGACGCCATCAGCGCCGTATCGACCTCATAACCGATATTGAAAACAATAATTAAGGAGGAATCTTCAATGGCATTACATATCATAGACCATCCGCTCGTTCAGCATAAAATATCTCTTCTGAGAGACAAGAATACCGGTACAAAGGAGTTCCGTGAGCTCGTATCCGAGGTAGCGATGTTCATCTGCTACGAGGCAACACGCGATCTTCCGCTCAAGGAGATAGAGCTCGAAACACCTATCGCAGTTGCCAAGACAAAGGTCATCTCCGGCAAGAAGCTTGCTATCGTACCTATCCTCCGCGCAGGACTCGGAATGGTAGACGGCGTTACTTCGCTCGTTCCGGCAGCTAAGATAGGTCACATCGGTATCTTCCGCGACCCCGGCACGAATGACGCTGTTCAGTATTACTCAAAGATGCCCGAGGACATCGACGAGCGTGAGGTCATTATCGTTGACCCGATGCTTGCAACCGGTAATTCGGCAACTGCTGCTATCACCGAGATAAAGAAGCTTGGCGTCAAGAACATCAAGTTTATGTGTATCATCTCTTCTCCCGAGGGTGTTGAAGCCCTTCAGAAGGCTCATCCGGACGTTGAGATCTACACAGGCGTTATCGACAGCGGCCTCAATGAGGACAAGTACATCGTTCCCGGTGTCGGCGACGCAGGCGACAGGATATTCGGCACTAAGTAAATAAAAACAGCGGAAGGGTCCATGACCCCTCCGCTGTTTTTATTTTGCAGCTGTATGGTTTATCGTTCGTATGCCGGGAAGTGCGGCAGCGACAGCGATCGCGATGTTCAGAACAGCAGATGCAGCGAGAGTTACGATACTGCTCGTCATATCCGGGCGCGCGAATATGCAGCGCATTATCACCTGATAGCCGATGATACTCAGTATAGTTCCTGCAATGGCTGATACTGATGAGAACAGCAGGCTTTCGAGAACTACCGTACCCGTAAGCTGCCTGCGTGTCATTCCGACCGCACGCATCATCAGCAGCTCCTTGCTGCGGTTGAGCGAGCTCGTGTTTATCGTGTTCATCATAGAAACGATACCGCAAAGCCATATCGAGAGCATAAATATCAGCGCTATCTCAACGATAGTTCTGATGAATTCGAGAAGTCCCGTGCCGACGCGGTATTCGTCGTATACCTCGTTTCCGTCGTCCTTTATCCTGCTGACAGCCTCCTTCGCAGCAGCATAGTGCTCCGAGTCCTTCACGGTCATAAACAGGTTCGCGGACGCGCTTGCTCCTTCGCTGATCTGCTCCTTCAGACAGCTCATAGGGACGAGTACCCTCACAGTGTATCCGGCATAAGCAACTCCGCCAACCTCTATTTTATGACCCTCCTGACTTGTAAGTGTCAGGGGAGAGTCGTACTTTTTGTAGCCGTAGCCGTAAATGACCGATTCACTGTTATCAGCCTGCGGAAGTATCAGGATAGGCTTGCATTTTTCGTACTCCTCGAAGCTCATACCGAGTACCTCGGCATAGCTCGTTTTTTCGTCCTCGCGGTCAGGCGACTCTATGTCAGTGAGCGCCTGCTGCTTGTACTCGAAGGCGTTCCTGTCGAGGGTATCATAGTTGATAACGATACCGTCCGGATACTGCGAGCGGTTTCTTGCGCTGATGACCTTGAAGTCGTCGCCGAGCTTTTCAAGCTCCTTTATGTCGAACCATCCTCCGCTGTGACATTCGTATTTTGTGTAGGCGAAATTTCCGCTGTCCATAAGCTCGTTCTGTATCTTGTCAGCGTCGAGGGCGTCGCAGTAGATGTAGAAATCGTGGCGCGGCTCGTCGAAGTCAAATTCCTCACGGAGCTCGGAATACAGAGCCATTCCGAGCTGCAAGCATATTGTGAATATAAGCACACCGAGCCCCATAGCTACCGATGAGATGATGAAGCGTCGCTTTGTGCGGAAGATGTTTTTGAACGTGTAGCGTATCATAAAGCGCTTGGAACTGAGGCGAAGCTTGGACTTTGCCTCTTTTTTTGAGCGCTTCGGCTTTTTCTTTGTTACGGGCTTGCCGTAGTTGAGCGCCTCTGCCGGAGTGAGCTTCCTTGATGCCCACATTGCCGAGGTATAGGTGGAAATGAATATACCGCTGAGGCAGAGAGCAACACAGATGAGCATAGTTACCGGGCTTGCGTAAAACTCAAAATAGTCCATTCCGATGTCGTGAAGAGAATCGAAAACGTACTTGCAGGCAAGTGTAGATGTCAGTATGCCGATAGGGAGCGCGGTAAATGTGTAGAAGAGCCCCTCAGTGAAAACAAGCGCAGCGAGCTGTCCCTTTGAAGCTCCCATAACTCGCAGAGCCGCGAATTGTACGCTTCTCTCCTGCACCGATATTTCAAATGCGTTGTCGATGATGAATCGCGAAAAGAGCCACACGATAAGAAGAAGTACAAGATACGCGGCAACATACGGCATCAGCTCTCCGAGACCGTCGAAGCTCCGGAACGAGGTCAGCATATATCCCGTGTTAATATTTATCGCGTATCCGTGCATTGCGTATCTGAAATCATCGAAGGCGCCTTCGTCCGTGAAGCCGAGGTCGCTGAGGAGGAGCTCCATATTGTACTCGAACGAGGTATTCGGATTTGTCAGCACTCTGCACGTGCCGTTGTGGTCGCGGCTGAAGCTGAGCGGCGAATCGTCGAGCTGTGAGAGGTCAAAGTCTGATTCGCGGGCTGTAGTAAACATTGCGGTTGTTACTGAAGAGCCCTGCGGAGTTTTGTCAAAGCCGGCGATTTTAGCCGTCACCTTTACCGGAGCGCTGAATTCGCGGTCCTTCAGCTCTATATCGCTCATATCCGAGTAGGTGTCGATAAGGCTTATCAGGCTCATTTTTTTGAGCATTCTGCCGTTTTGCTCTGTTCTGTCGATCTCCTCTCCGTCGATGACATAGTAATGATCGTCTGATTCGGCATTCATCCTTGCAAGTGCTTTGCGCACTGACTTCATCGTCTCTGTGCTCTCATCGAGAATTCCGGTTTCGGGAGTTATCGTCATCGTAAAGGTGTCGCCGATATTATAGCCAGCCGCGGCGAACCACTTCGGAACTATCACCTCGTCGCGCGCAAGTCCATTAGACAAGGTACTGAACCTTCCGGAGTATCTGTCAAGGAGATCATTGTCTGCGGTGTGCGAGTTGCGGAATACCGAGACCATACGCCGGCTTGTGCCGTTATCGAGCTCAATATTGAAAAAGCCGGCAGGTGAGCCCGGCTTTAGCTGGTCGCCGAAATGATATGAGTCAAATAAGTATATGTCGCTCTTGTCGACGGCAACGTGGTCGGAAATTATATTCGCCGCCTCGACCGCCGAGTGAACGCTCGCGGACTCTCCGTCCTCACAGGCGTCGAGCACGCCGCTCATATCTGCCTCCCATTCGCCGTATTCCTCGATAGCTGTATTCCTGAGAGTGCGTATGCCGCTGGAGGTGTAGACGAGAAATGTGTTCAGCACAAAAACTGCCAGTGTTACGCTGAGAAACATCAGCGCCGTGCGGAGCTTCTGCCGCGTTACATATTTGAGAGCGAGTCTGAAAAGGTGTTTCATTTCAGCGTCCCCTCGCTTTCGGAGAGGATACCGTCCTGCATACGGAAAATGCGGTCAGCCTGCGCCGCGATGGAAAGGTCGTGTGTGATGAGGATAAGGCTCTGTGCGTACTTTTTTATCGAGCTTTTGAGTATCTCTATCATCTCACGGCTGTTTTTGCTGTCGAGGTTGCCGGTCGGCTCGTCCGCGAGAATGAGCTCGGGCTTATGTATGAGAGCGCGTGCGAATGCGACTCTCTGCTGCTGACCGCCCGAGAGCTCGCTCGGATAGCTCCTGCGTTTCGACTTCAGACCCGTGAGCTCGAGCAGCTCCTCAAGATAAGCCATATCCGGCTCAGTGCTGTCAAGATTGAGCGGAAGAACGATGTTCTCCTCGACATTCAGCACCGGAATGAGATTGTAATTCTGGAAAATAAAGCCGATAGAGCGCCGCCTGTACGCCGAAAGCTCGTTGTCGGACTTTCCGGTCATCTCCTTGTCGTTGAAGTAGACCTTTCCCGATGTAGGCTTATCGAGCGAGCCGATAACGTTCAGCAGAGTTGTCTTGCCGCTTCCGCTCTCGCCGGTAACAGCGACGAATTCGCCGCGCTTTACCGCCATTGAAACGTTGTCGAGCGCCATTACCTTTGTCTCGCCCTCGCCGTACTGTTTAAATAGTGATTCTGTTCTGAGAATGATATTGTTGTCCATAAACAGACCTCCTTTCTTTTATGAGGTCATTTTAGCACGCTAATCTTACAGTAAAGTTACAAAAGAAAGGTTAAAACAAATTTTGTTCCGATCCCCTCATCGGAGTAGACGGTGATGTCTCCGCCGTGTGCCGCGGCTATTTTGCGTGCGATAGAGAGTCCGATACCTACACTCGTCATATTCCTGCCCTTTGTTGCCTTTCCGAAGCGCTCGAAAAGACGGGGTATATCCTCCTGCGGAATACCTCTGCCGTTGTCGGTGATACTCAGCTTCACGGCAGACGGAAGGGATTCTGCTTCCACGCGGATAATGCTGCATTCAGCGTGGTCTGCGGCATTTTTGATCAAGTTCTCTATCGCCTCACAAAGCCACGCTCTGTCGTGAGGGAATGATATTTCCTCCGGACAGAAGAGCTCTGTCTTGATACCGTTTTTGCGAAGCAGCGGTGAGATACGCTTTACCGACTCCCTGCACGTTTCAGCAAGCGGCTGCATCTCCAGCTCATATTCGACCGCGCCTGCATTGAGCTTTGCGAGCTTCAGAGCTGCGAGCACGAGCTCCTCCATACCGTCGATGTTGCCTGTCATCTCGTCGGTGAGCTGAGTCCTGCGCTCGGGCGGTATATCGTCTACCTCCGCGAGAATGTCGCTGTTAAGACGTATAACGGCAAGCGAGGTCTTGAGCTGATGTGAGAGGTCGGCGAGGAAATCAGCAATATCATTTCTTGCATCTGCCAGCTCGGAATTGATATACCCGAGCCGACGCGAGGTCAGGGCGACGCTGTCGGAAAGTCTGCGGATACAGCTCATATCATCGCCGATAACACCGGGAGCCTCTCCGAGCTTCTCCGAAAGCTCAAGGCACTGCAAACGTACCTTCTCCATTCCGCTGTATACACGGAAAAGCTGGCTCAGACCGAAGATGAGCCATATAAGGTCTGCCGCCGCAAGAGCTCCGAAGCCGTAGAGGAATATCCTCGTTCTCAGCTCTGAGTAGCCGCCGAGGAGCCGTGGGCTCATATCGGCTGATATGCCGTAGTTTGCGGCGAGCTCAGCGCCCTTCTGTACGTATTCGTCATCGGGGACATCGGTGAATCGCTGTCCGCCGGAGAATGCCAGAGCTCCGCGGATACGTTCGCTCATAGCGGCATCTGCGACAGCTCCGGAAATGAGATACCACGCTCCTGCCGCCAACAAAAGCACGACCGCGAACATCAGCAGCATTCGCTTCGGCTCGCGGTTGTTTATCAGCTTGTCTGTTCTGTCCATTTGTAGCCAACACCTCTCTTCGTGATTATCTGTCCCTTGCCGCTGTTTCTGAGCTTGTCACGCAGCCGGCTTATATTTACAGAAAGAGTGTTATCGTTCACGAAGCAGCCCTTCGAGTCCCAGAGATAGGCAAGTATCTGCTCGCGTGTCAGGAATCTGCCGCGGTTCATCATAAGGTATTCGAGAAGCTTCTGCTCGACTGCGGTGAGCTCAATATCAGGAGTCTCCACCGCACACCTTCGCAGAACTGCTCTCACTCTCGAGAGCAGCACCTTCAGCCGGAAAGGCTTGGTTATGTAGTCATCACCGCCGAGGTCGAGACCGCGCAGGATGTCGGCTTCCTCATCGTAGGAGGTGATGAATATTATCGGTATCTCCGAGCTGCTGCGTATAGACCTGCACAGCTCGAATCCGCTTCTGTCGGGGAGGGATACGTCGAGCAGTATGATGTCGGCATCTGCGAGACGGGATACTGCTTCCTCAGCAGAATATGCCTGTATTACGCTGTGTCCGTCCGAGCTCAGAGCGAGTGCAATGCTTCCGCTGAGCGTTTTGTCGTCTTCTGTAAGAAGTATCCTTGCCATACTGCACCTCCTTAACGGGTAGTATCTCAGTCTGTCATCTCCTGTGGGAATCTCATTCCCCATTCGCGGCGAAGTCCGTCCATCATCTCCATTACCCTGAGAGTAGCACTGTGCGGAATGAGCGGACTTTCGGTCATTCCGGAGCTGAGACAGCGGTGGACCTCTTCTATCTCATATTCATAGCCGTTCACGCGCGCCGGATGATCGTATCTCTCGATAAGCCGTAGCTCCCTGTCATAGAGTGAGACATTGTCGGAGCAGAAAAAGCAGTCGCCGAAGACGATGACACCGTCTGTTCCGGATATAACGGCATTGTTCCTGAGCGGCATTTCCATTCCCGAATCAACAGAAGCGAAGGTGCCGTTTTTATAGCGGAGAATGAGCGAATTACTGAGGTCGACTCCGTCGTGTCCGATATGAGCGGCGCTTTGTATCTCATCGGGATCGCCAAGAAGGTCGTGAATGAGCGTCAAGGGATAGACAGTCACATCGAGAAGTGCGCCTCCGCCGCAGTCGGCACGGAAGAGCCTGCTGTTTTCATCGTATGGGACGAAATTGCTGAAATCCGCTTTGATACAGCGAATATCACCTATCCGTCCGGAGCTTATCCAATCCTTCATTTTCAGATAAGCCGGGCGGCATTTCATCCACATCGCCTCGCAGAAGAAAAGCTTCTTTTCTGCCGCAAGAGCAAGTATGTCCCGGAGCTGTGCTGCGTTGAGAGTTACTGATTTTTCACAGAACACATTCCTGCCATTTTCAAGGGCGGATATGCAGATGTCGTAGTGTGATGCCATAGGGGTCGCGATGTAGAGAACGTCCACGCTGCTGTCGGAGAAAAGCTCGTCATATGAGCCGTAAGCTCTGCCGAATCCGAAACGCTTTGCAAAGTCTTCTGCCTTATCAGGCGTGCGTGAAGCGACTGCATAAAGCTCAGCCTCGGGGACTCCTGCGAGCCCCTCTGCGAATGCACGGGCAATGTTGCCTGTGCCGATGATGCCCCATTTTATCCTTCTCATAGTTCAGCCTCCATTAAACGGAAAAGAGAAGAGTCGTGTATGGGACAAGCGGCCATACGTCATCGCTGACGTTTACCTCAGCCTCGTCGACGGTCGCACGGAGCGACTGCATCTGAGGAAATACCTCGTCCCTGTAGAAGCGCGCGGAATCGAGTCCGGACGGCAGCTTCTGAGCCTCTGCGACCTTTTCTTCGAGGTCATTGGTCTCTTTGTAGATGCCCTCGGTAAGTCCGGAAAGCTCCGAGGCTATGTCCTTTTCGACGTCAGCCGGGATACCGAGGCTCTGTTTGGCGATGCCTGTCTCACATATCTCGCGGCTGTAGCGAAGAACAGCCGGAAGTATCTTCTTTCTGACAATATCTATCATCGTCAGGGCTTCGATGTTTATTACCTTGCTGTAGTTGTCGAGAAGTATGTCTGTGCGTGAGCGGAGCTCAGCGGCGGTATAGATGTGGAATTTCTCGAAAAGTGCGATGCTTTTCGGGCTGACGTACTCGGGAAGTGCATCGACGGTCGAGACAAGATTCGGCAGACCGCGCACATTGACAGCTTCATTCAGCCATTCCTCGGAGTATCCGTTGCCGTTGTAGATTATCTGTTTGTGCTCCTTTATGATGTCGACGAGTACGGACATCAGGTCTTCCCTGAAATTTGCAGAGCCTTCGAGCTTGTCTGCGATGAGTGAGAGCTCCTCAGCGACGATAGTATTGAGGATAGTGTTCGTGCAGGAGATAGAATCCGACGAGCCGAGCATACGGAATTCAAACTTGTTTCCGGTGAAAGCAAAGGGAGATGTACGGTTGCGGTCAGTGGCGTCCTTGGGGAAATCCGGCAGTGCATCGACGCCTACACGGAAGGTCTTGTTGTCGGCGGACTTTACCTCTGTCCCGTTTTCAAGAGCATCGAGCACCTCCTGAAGGTCGGTGCCGACAAAGACGGAAACTATCGCCGGCGGAGCTTCGTTGGCACCGAGACGGTGGTCATTTCCTGCGGAAGCTGCCGAAAGCCTGAGCAGGGGAGCATATTCATGTACGCCCTTGATGATAGCGCAGAGAAAGGTCAGGAATTGAAGATTGTCGATAGGAGTGTCGCCGGGGTCGAGCAGATTCTGACCGTCATTCGAGGACATCGACCAGTTATTGTGCTTGCCGGAGCCGTTCACGCCCTCGAACGGCTTCTCGTGCAGAAGGCAGTACAGACCGTGCTTTACCGCGGTCTTTTTCATTATCTCCATCGTCAGCTGGTTGTGGTCGGCAGCGATGTTGGAGGTCGTGAAAACGGGAGCGAGCTCGTGCTGGGACGGAGCAACCTCGTTGTGTTTTGTTTTTGCGTATATACCGAGCTTCCAGAGCTCCTCGTCGAGCTCCTTCATATAGTCAGATACACGCTGCTTGATATTGCCGTAGTAGTGGTCCTCGAGCTCCTGACCCTTCGGCGGTTTAGCGCCGAAAAGAGTTCGTCCTGTAATGACGAGGTCCTCGCGAGCGTCATAGTATTTCTTGTCGATGAGGAAGTATTCCTGTTCGGGACCGACTGTCGTTGTGACACGTGTAGCTTTCGTGTTGCCGAAAAGTCGGAGGATACGCAGAGCCTGCTCGCTGAGAACGTCCATAGAGCGGAGCAGGGGAGTCTTTTTATCAAGAATTTCACCGGTGTATGAGCAGAAAGCTGTGGGGATATAAAGGGAATTGTCCTTGATGAAAGCACAGGAGGTCGGGTCCCACGCTGTGTAGCCTCGTGCCTCGAATGTAGAGCGCAGTCCGCCGGACGGGAACGAAGATGCGTCAGATTCGCCCTTGACGAGCTCTTTGCCGGAAAATTCGGGTATAACAGCGCCTTTTCCTGCCGGATTCAGAAAAGCGTCGTGCTTTTCAGCCGTAACGCCTGTCATTGGCTGGAACCAGTGTGTGTAGTGAGTGGCTCCCTTTTCGATAGCCCAGTCCTTCATCGCATTCGCTACTACATCTGCGATGTCCTTGTCAAGGGCTATACCGAGCTGCTGGGTGCGCTGAACTGACTTATAAACATTCTTGGGGAGACGCTCCCTCATTACCGAATCACTGAAAACATTGCAGCCGAAATATGCAGCCGGGTCTCTTAAATTCATCTCATCAGACATAATTATCCTCCTGATAAGGAAAAGCTCTGACTTTTCCCGAAAATTCAACTATAAAATTATACCATACTCTGCTTAAAATAGCAAGTGCCGCGGCGAAAAACTTACGCTCCGGTTGTAGGATCACAATTTACCACTCGCCGTCAAGCCGTAATCAAATATGCACAGAAAAAAGGTGTCACCGCCGCAGCAAGGCGATATAACGTAGGAAGAGCAGCGAGATACAGCATATGGCGAATGCTTAATAAGCTTGAATTGCAGCCTGTTACCGTCCAAAGCAGTTCCGTTAGTTCATCACCATTACTTATATTGGAAAGTGTCTACAACAATTAATGAACGAATAATCGGCATTGTACATCTTGCCGGATTTTTCAAATACCTATTGACAAAATGGAAAGGATATGATATATTTGAAACGTTGTTGCACAACAGTGTTTCACATCACTGTTGCGGATATAGGAGGTGCTTTATGGCTAACAGAGTTGAGGGCGTTACCGAAAAACTTCTTGAATGTGCAATGCAGGAGTTTCTTGCGAACGGCTATAACTGTGCATCTATGCGGACAATAGCCGAAAATGCAGGGACTACCCCACGTTCGATCTACACCAGGTACGAGGACAAGGAGGGGCTGTTCTGTGCGCTGGTCGATGAGCCTGCGAAGGGGCTGACCGACTTTTTTGAACTGCATATGCGACAGTACAGTCAGCGCCCTGTTGAGGAGCAGCGCGAGCTGTTTCATGACGAGGAGTTTGAAAACGAACACAAGGGCTATATGCAGAGTATCATTGATCTGATGTACGATAATTATGATGCATTCAAGCTGCTGATCTGCTGTGCCGAGGGGACGAAATACAGCAGATTTATTGAGGATATAGCCGAGCTTGATGAAAGATATACTCTCAAATATATTGAGGACACCGGCAACGATGTCATATCCTCCGGGCGTGCGGGAAGGCTGCTGATACATCAGCTTTGCAGTTCATATATGTACGGCTTTTTTGAGGTCATTCGCCATGATATGACAAAGTCGGAAGCCCAGGTGCATATCGCACAGCTTCAAAGCTTTTTCTCCCACGGCTGGGATAAGCTGTTCAATCCGTAAAGGATATAAAGGCAATGTTTAGAGCATTGCCTTTATAAACGCCTATTTGTTAGCAAAAGCAAACATTTTTTAAAAGAGGTGTTTTACTTGAAAAAGAAACGATCGCCTATTGGTATGATCATGGAGTATGCAGAACAGTACAAAAGCAAATATGTCTGCTCGGTCGTGCTTGCGGTCATTTCGGTCGTATGCGGAATGGTGCCGTATTTCACAGTTGCGAAAATGGTAACGGCTATGATAAGTCATGAGGAAAAAGATATTTCGTTCTTTGCGCTGTGGTGCATAGCTGCCGCCGCAGGATATATAGCAAAGGGTATATTCAATGGCTTATCCACAAGCATTTCCCACACGGCTACCTATCTTACGATGAAAGAGATACGTCAGAGACTGATAGCAAAGCTCACAAGAATGCCTATGGGAACTATTCTCAGCTCTCCGTCGGGATATTACAAGGATGTTATCGTTGACAGAGTTGAGGGGATCGAAGTGCCGCTTGCACATCTGCTGCCGGAGATGACTGCAAATGTGTTAGCCCCCGTACTGATGCTCATATATCTGCTGACCCTCGATTGGAGGCTTGCACTTTTATCACTCATAACTATCCCGGTGGGAATGGCGGTAATGAGTTCGACTATGAAAAGCTATGGCGAGAACTATGGCAAATCTGTCGCGATAGGCGGCAGAATGACCAATGCAATCGTTGAATATATGGGCGGAATAGAAGTCATCAAGGCTTTCAGTCAGGGCGAGCGCTCCTATGAAAAATATGAAACAGCAGTCAATGATAACGCTGCATTTTTCTACGGCTGGATGAAAAGCGCACAGTGGGCTATGTCTGCCTACAATGCGATAACGCCGTCGGTTTTGTTGACGGTACTGCCATTCGGATTCTTGTTTTATTCATCGGTGAGCCTTTCCGCAGGGGCATTTGTCACCATGATAATTCTTTCCCTCGGTCTGCTTGAACCGCTCATAGCGGCTATGAACTACACGGATAATATCGCAAGAGTAGGCACAGTCATGGGACAGATAAACGATGTTCTTTCAAGCCCTGAGATAAACAGGACAGATAAAAATGCAGACATGACCGGAAATACCATAGAGTTCAGAAATGTGACATTCAGCTATGACAGCGAGAACGATGCTCTTAAAAATATCAGCCTGCCTATCCCAGAAGGCAAGGTCACGGCACTTGTGGGACATTCGGGAAGCGGCAAGTCAACTGTTGCAAAGCTGATAGCAGGCTTCTGGGACGTGACTGACGGCAAACTGCTAATAGGCGGACAGAACGTCCGTGATATTCCTCTCGAAGCACAGACCGAGCGGATCGCTTACGTTGAGCAGAACAACTTCCTGTTTGATGAAACGGTCATGGAAAATATCCGCAAGGGCAAGGCTGGCGCAACAGATGAAGATGTGATAAATGCCGCGAAAGCAGCAGGCTGTGATGATTTCATCAGAGGACTTGATAAGGGCTATCAGACCGTGGTCGGAAGCGCAGGCGGACATCTTTCGGGCGGTGAAAGGCAGCGTATAGCCATTGCAAGAGCTATGCTCAAAGATGCGCCTATCGTTATTCTCGATGAGGCAACCGCTTACATCGACCCCGAGAATGAAGCTGTGATACAAAGCGCTATCGCTAAGCTCGTGCAGGGCAAAACAGTCATTGTTATCGCTCACAGGCTTTCCACCATAACCGATGCGGATAATATAATCGTTATGGATAACGGGACTGTTTCCGCACACGGCAGGCATAATGAGCTGCTTGATAATTCTCAGCTTTACCGCAGTATGTGGCAGGCTCACACAGGTACAAAGGGAGGTGCATCAGAATGATAAGCGCATTCAAGAAGATATGGGACTTCGCAGGAAGCGAACAGAAGAATATCAAAAGGTCTATCGTTCTTGCACTTCTTCATTCGATATTCTATGCGCTGCAATTTGCGGCAGTGTTCGTGATACTCAAAGCGCTTACAAGCGGCGATACATCAAAAACTACAGCGCTTTATGCCCTTGGTATTATGGTGCTGAGCATTGGAGGAAGGATAGTTCTGAACACTTTCTCTCAGCTTCAGAGAGTTCACGCAGGCTATTTTATGGTAGCAAACAAGCGTATCTCCATTGGCAACAAGCTCAGATCAGTTCCTATGGGATATTTCAATAAGAATAATCTCGGACAGATGACTGCTATCACCACCACAACACTTACAGACGTTGAGAACACTGCACCAGTTGTACTTGTTACGGTGCTTGGCGGCTTTATCAATTCTGTTGTATTTGCGCTTTCGGTGCTGCTGTTTGATTGGCGGATAGGTATCATCGTATTTATCGGCATGGCTGCGTTTATCTGGACTACCTCTTTGCAGGAGAAACATTCACGCAAGGGCGCTCCCGAAAGACAGCGTGCGCAGGAAACACTTGTTGAAAAAGTCCTTGAAGCTGTGCAGGGTATCAGCGTTATCAAGAGTTTTCATCTCGGCAAAAGCTCTTCGAGTGCGGTAAGCTCTGCCATAGAGCAAAGCTGTGACAAAAACCTTGCAATTGAAAAGCAGATGACGCCCTATCAGATCTTCCAGCAGATCGTGCTGAACCTGTTTGCGGTCATTATTATGATCGTGACTGCGGCACTGTATCTGAATGGTTCAATGGAGCTTGCCAATGCTATGATGATGTTCGTGGCGGCATTTATGGTATTTGAGCAGATGAAAAGCGCGGGCATAAGCATCGCGACGCTCCGTATTGCTGAAAGCTCTATTGACAAGGCGAACGAAACGGACAATGTACCCGTTATGGACGAGGGCGGCAGAGCTATCGCTCCGAACACTCACGATATAGCATTTGAAAACGTCAGCTTCTCCTACGGCGAAAGAAAGATACTTGACAGCGTTTCCTTTACCGTAAAGGAAAAGACTACCACTGCCATTGTCGGTCCGTCCGGCTCGGGAAAGACGACCATGTGCAGCCTTATTGCCCGTTTCTGGGACGTGAACAGCGGCAGAGTCACCATAGGCGGAGAGGACGTGCGTGACTTCACACTTGACAGCCTGATGAAGAATATCAGTATGGTGTTCCAGAACGTGTACCTTTTCAGTGACACGATAGAAAACAACATAAAGTTCGGCAGTCCGGACGCCACACACGAACAAGTAGTTGAAGCGGCGAAAAAGGCTTGCTGTCATGACTTCATAATGAACCTTCCGAATGGCTATGATACAGTGCTCGAGGAGGGCGGAGCTTCAATCTCCGGCGGTGAGCGTCAGAGGCTGTCCATTGCAAGGGCGATACTCAAGGATTCTCCCATTATTATCCTTGATGAAGCTACTGCCAACGTTGACCCCGAAAACGAGGACAGACTGCAAGCGGCTATTGAAGCGCTGATGAAGGACAAGACGATCATTATGATAGCTCACAGGCTGAAAACCGTCCGCAAGGCGGATCAGATACTTGTGCTTGACGGCGGACATATCGTGCAGAAAGGTACACATACTGAGCTTGCAGAGCAGGACGGTATATATTCAAGATTCATCAAACAGCGTGAGCAGGCTGAAAGCTGGCATATCGCAGGGCAGAACATATGATAAAGCACATTATAGCCAGACTTGGCGTTCTTGCAGTCGTACTTTTCGGCGTGAGCCTGCTGACATTCTTCTACACAAGTCTTTCGCCCGTTGATGCGGCGCAGGCACTTGCAGTAAGGAGATATACCCGTCCCACAGAAGAACAGGTCACACAGGTCAGACAGGAGCTCGGGCTCGATCAGCCGCTTATCAAACAGTATACGGGCTGGCTCACAAAGGCGGTAAAGGGCGATTTCGGGAATTCCTACAATACGGGAAAACCCATTATCGACGAGCTTTCGGCTTCTATGAGACCGACACTGAAGCTGGCGGCAATGGCTCTGCTGTTCACGGCACTTCTGAGCATCCCGCCGGGAGTATTATCGGCGGCAAGAAAAGGCGGATTTGCAGACAAGAGCATATATCTGTTTGGTATCGTATGTATGTCCGTGCCGAATTACTGGATAGGCTTCATGCTTATGCTCGCCCTTGCGGTGAACATACCGCTGTTCAGTATAATGGGTGCGGAGAACTGGAAGGACTTTGTACTTCCTGCCCTTGCGATAGCGATACCCACAGCCGCCGCCAACATCAGAGTATTCCGCTCATCTCTCCTTGACGGCTACAACAGTGATTTCGTCATGTACGCAAGAGCGAGAGGCATTTCTGAAAGGAAGATCGCAGGAATGGTGAGCAGATATGCACTTCCTCCGCTGGTAACACTTTTAGGGCAGAGCTTCGGCTTTACGATCGCAGGCAGTGCCATGATCGAATTTGTTTTTTCTATCCCCGGTGTCGGTTCAATGCTGGTCACGGCACTGAGTTCAAGAGATACAGTTACAATAAACGCCTGTGTGCTGGTAATAGCCGTGATATTTGTCGCAGTCAATTTTCTTGCTGAGATCGTGAATACTCTGCTTGATCCGAAAGCACATTCAAAGGAGCGTGCGTATGATACATAAGATACTGCGAAAGCCACAGGCGATACTTGGACTATTAATGATGCTGACGGTGTTTGCGGTGATGCTGTTTGCACCTGCGCTTGCTCCAAATGATCCCGAAAAGATCAACATTATGCAGAAATTCGCCGAGCCGTCCGAGCAGTACCCGTTGGGGACTGATGATATGGGGCGCTGTATCGCTTCAAGACTCATTTACGGTGCAAGAGTGTCGATGTCGATAGCTCTGCCGACGATAGCAGCTATCGCTGTGATAAGCGTTCTGCTTGCAACAGTGTGCGCCTATGCCGGCGGAATAGTGGATAAGCTGTTTGTGATAATATCTGATATTTTCATGGCACTTCCTCCGTTCCTTGTGGCAATGACACTTGTGGGACTTTTTGAGTCAAAGGCACTGAGCATAGTTATATCTATCGCTGCTGCGATGTGGGTGTGGAACGCACAGGTGGTGAGGACGTATGTTATCCGTGAAAAGCAAAAGCCATATATCATCACCTGCCGTATGTCGGGCTGTTCGGAGCTTCGTATCATCATAAAGCATATCATACCGAATATCTTTCCGCATCTGCTTGTACTGTACAGCACCGGACTATCGGGCGTTATCATCATGATCTCCGGCTTCGCTTTTCTCGGTCTCGGACTTGAAACAGGAACGGCGGAATGGGGGGCTATGCTTGTAAATGCAAACAAGCTGGTGTTCAGTCACCCTGAACTGATCGTTTATCCCGGACTGTGTATATTGTTTGCAGCGGCAGGATTCAATCTGTTCGGTGAAGCACTCAGAGACATCTGCGACCCGAAGGAGGGCTGATATGCTGAAGGTAAACGGACTTGAAATAACGGCTCGTTCCACAAAGGAACGGCTTGTGAAGGGTATCAGCTTTGAGGTCGGCAAGGGTGAAACGCTGGGACTTATCGGCGAGAGCGGAAGCGGAAAATCCCTTACGAGCAAGGCGGTCATGGGACTGCTGAACAGTCGGATATTCAAAGTAAACGGCAGTATCAGGTGGAACGGTCAGGAGATGCTTGGCAAAAAAGCAAAGCTTCCAAAAGGCTGGCGCGGACAGCAGATCGCATTGATAATGCAAAACCCCATGACAGCATTTGCACCGATGATAAAGCTCGGCAAGCAGATAGAAATTGGCTTTGACCTGAAAGGCAGAAATGCAAAAAAGACTTTTTACGAGCAGCTTGACAGCGCCTTGAAAAGCGTCAATCTCGGTGATATGAAGAAGATTCTCGGCAGCTATCCCGATGAACTTTCGGGCGGTATGCTCCAGCGTGTCATGATAGCGATCACACTTCTGAAAAAGCCCGAGCTTATCATCGCTGATGAGTGCACCACTGCTGTCGATGCCGCAAGCGAATATATGATACTGAACCGGATTGAGGAACAGCGGAGGAACGGAATGTCTATGATAGTGATAACACATGATTTCGGCGTTGCGGCAAGGCTTTGCGACAGGGTAGCCGTTATGCGATTGGGAAGCATCATCGAACAGGGCAAGACCCTCGATGTGTTCCGGTCACCGCAGACGGAATATACTCATGAGCTTGCAGCAGCGAGCGTGCTGTTCAGGGAGGGCGTATGCTGAAAGCGGAGAATGTAATGAAGAAATACGGCAGTCAGACTGCTGTGAACGGCGTATCACTTGAATTGGAAGATAATGCGGTCACGGTCATTGTCGGTGAAAGCGGAAGCGGAAAAAGCACACTTGCAAGAATACTTTCGCTGATAGAAAAGCCTGACAGCGGCAGGATACTGCTTGGTGACACTGAGGCAGACCGCAGGTACGCCAAGTCGAACAGACGGCTTGTGCAGCTTGTCATGCAGAACGCAGCAAGCTCCCTTGACCCACATCAGAGCGCCCGTCAGGTCATTGACGAGCCGCTTAAACTGCTGATGAATCTCAATAGATCGCAAAGAACAAAACGCACAGATGAGCTGTGTGATATGGTGCAGTTTCCGAGGGATAAGCTGAACAATAAGGTCACCGAGCTTTCGGGAGGACAGCAGAAAAGGCTTTGTATTGCCCGGGCAATTGCAGCCGAACCCCAATATATCATCTTTGACGAAGCATTCAGCGGACTTGATGTAACTCTGCGAAGATGTATTCTCACGATGCTCAAAAAGCTGAGGGCAGACCTGAAAACTGCCTTTCTGATAATAACCCACGATCTGGATACAGCAATGTTCATGGCTGACAGGATATACGTCATGCGTTCGGGGAATATCATCGAAACGCTTGACAGACCGCATAGTTTTCTTGATTTTAAAGAGGACTATTCAAAGGAGCTTGTAAGGGCAGCTGAATACAAGCGGCAAGCCCTTCAATGATAGAAAAGGAGTATGTTATATGAAAAGAAAAACAACAATGATGATGGCGTTCATTATGTCACTGACTATGCTTGCAGGCTGCGGTGACAGCTCATCAAATGGCTCATCTGCCGATACATCGTCAGCACAGAGCGAGACTTCCCAAAGCGAGAGCTCTAACAGGAACGAGAAGTCTGACGGCGGCGGAAAGTCCGTTACCATCGCACAGAGCGCACCTTTTTCAATGGGCTTTGGTCAGGGAGTAATGGTGTATGAAAACACCTACTACGCTGACAATTTCTATGAACCGCTTGTCAAATACAAGGACGGCGAATACGTTCCCTGCCTTGCAACAGAATGGAGCACCTCCGATGACGGACTTACCTACACCTTCAAGCTGCGTGAGGGAGTAAAATTCAACGACGGCACAGACTTCAATGCACAGGCAGTCAAGCTGTATTTTGACAATATGCGTCCCACACTGGGAGCAAGCACCAACTACGGTCAGCTTGATACGCTGATAACAGAGATCACGGCTGATGATGACTACACGGTATCTTTCCACCTGTCACGTCCCTATTATAATGTGCTCAATGATCTTTCAATGGCTATGCCGAGAGGTATCCTCGCACCTGCCGCTTTCAATGAGGACGGCACTGTAAATGAAGAATATCTTATGGACCACACGCCCGGCACAGGTCCGTATATGTTCGAGAGCGCAAACGATACAGCAACTGAATACAAGTTCGTTAAAAATCCGAATTACTGGGGAGACGCTCCCGATGCGGAAAGCTTTACTGTAAAGGTGATACCCGAATCGAAGGTAACTGCCATGAGAGCTGGCGAGGTAGACTTCATCATCGGTTCGGAAACACTTGATGCGGCTTCTTATCTCGAACTTTCACAGACGGACGGAATAAAGGGCGAGGTGTCCGACTTCAACTTTGTAACAGAGTTTATCGCACTCAATGACGAGGTTAAGGGGCTTGATGACCTGAACGTTCGCACAGCTATTCAAATGGCAATCGACAAGGCTTCTGTTGCGGAGAATATCTATTCCGGACTGCGTACTCCTGCCGACTCGGTAATGCCCTCAAATATGCCGTTCTGCAAGTACGATACCAAGACACCTGAGTATGATTTTGACGAAGCAGTCAAGCTCCTTGAGGATAACGGCTGGAAGGATTCCGACGGTAACGGAATTCGTGATAAGGACGGCACAGAGCTTTCCTACACAATTACCTATCCTGCAACGGGTGTGTATGATGATGTGGTACTCTACTATCAGCAGACCATGCGGGAACTTGGCATCGGGATCAAGACCGATCCCCTTGACCTGATGACATTCTTTGACAAGATCTTCACTCAGGTGGACTATGAGATGACCGCATACATCAGCTATTGGTTCCCTTATGACCCCTACACCTTTGTAGCGAATATGTATCCCTCCACCGATTATACATCGGCTGACGGCATTTACTCCACCGATCCGCAGGTGGCTAAAGCACTTGCCACCATGTCAGATGATGAGGCAAAGGAGCTTATCAAGGGGCTTTACACCTATGACGATAATGAGAAGATACAGGAGATCTACACAAAGGCACTGAACAGTGCAAATGAGAGCAGCGTTGTGATCCCGCTCAATTACAGAAATGAGTATGTGGTCTATAACAGCGATAAAGTGGATTCTTATACATTCAACAGCATTCCGAATCATGTGGATGTGGCTGCTATCAAGCTGAAGTGAAAACTAATAGCAAACATCAACAGAAAAATGAATAGTTAAGAAAGACCTGAGATATGCTCACATCGGCATTTCTCAGGTCTTTTCTATATGTCTTATGAGAAGCGAATGCTCATATCTGCGAAGCCGGAGCTCAGCCGAATAAACATCGGCGTTGACTTCGGCGGAAGCGGCGGCTTCGGAAGCTCTCGGCGAGATACTTGAAAACGAACTCATCACAAAGGCTGGATAATCAAAAAAAGCAGGCTTTGAAATTTCTTTCAAGCCTGCTTTTTTAACCCGTAGTACCCAAATGCTAAAATCAAGAAAAAAAACTCCGAAACAACGTATCTACGTCATTTCAGAGCTTTGATCATTGGCGCGGATTGAGAGATTTGAACTCTCGCGCCGGTTTCCCGACCTACTCCCTTAGCAGGGGAGCCCCTTCACCACTTGGGTAAATCCGCAAACCGGTACTAAGTACCAGTAAAAATATTGGCGGAGAGGGTGGGATTCGAACCCACGTGACCGTTAAGTCAAACGGTTTTCAAGACCGCCTCGTTATGACCGCTTCGATACCTCTCCACATCGCTGTTCTTGTCAATCAGCTTTATTATTATACCACGGAAGGGGAGAGTTGTCAAGGAAAAGTAAGGCAAATGCTATCACAAGAAACTTTCAACATTTTTGTTAGTTTTGACGAATAGAATTAACTTGATGAAGGACAAGCTTCTTGACTAAAGTTAAATAAATAAAATTATGCTGTTTTTGTCATTTTCCGGCATTTTGCACTTTACAGAAATGCGTTTTTAGTGTAAAATAGATACAGTATATTTTTGTGAGGTGCAGACTATGGAACCCAAATATAAAAGAATATTGTTAAAGGTCAGCGGCGAGGCTCTCGCAGGCGACAAGAAAACCGGTCTCAACTACGATGTTATCACTGACATCTGCCAGAGTATCAAAAAGGTCGTCGATGCAGGAGTTCAGGTCGCTGTTGTTGTAGGCGGCGGAAACTTCTGGAGAGGCCGTTCGAGCGGTGCAATGGACAGAACAAGAGCCGACCACATCGGTATGCTCGCTACTGCTATGAATGCGCTCGCACTTGCCGATGTTCTCGAATCTCTCGGCTGTGACACGCGTGTTCAGACAGCTATCAATATGTCTCAGGTCGCTGAGCCGTACATCCGCAACAGAGCTGTACGTCATCTCGACAAGGGCAGAGTCGTCATCTTCGGCTGCGGCACAGGAAACCCGTTCTTCTCGACAGATACAGCTGCGTCGCTCCGTGCTGCCGAGATAAACGCCGACATCTTCCTCAAGGCTACTCTCGTTGACGGTGTTTACGACAAGGATCCCCACAAGTACGACGACGCCAAGAAGTATAAGACTCTCACATTCTCGCAGGTCATCGGCGACGAGCTTGGTGTTATGGACAGCACTGCTGCTGCAATGTGCCGCGATAACCATATGAAGATGCTCGTATTCGACCTGAGCCGTCCCGACAATATCTATGACGCCGTTATGGGCGAGGACATAGGTACTGTTGTATATGAAGAATGAATCTCAATATACTGTAATAAACTCTAAAACAGAAAGGAATGTATCATTATGAAAGCTACGATCGACAGTGCTAAGGAAAAAATGAACAAGAGCCTCGATGCTCTCAGCAAGGAGTTTGCTGCTATCCGTGCAGGAAGAGCAAATCCTGCTGTTCTCGACAAGGTAATGGTAGACTACTGGGGAACTCCCACTCCTATCAACCAGATGGCTGCTATCTCCGTGCAGGAGGGACGTATACTTGTCATCTCGCCGTGGGAGAAGAACCAGCTCAAGCCTATCGAAAAGGCTATACAGGCTTCTGACATCGGCATCAACCCCACAAACGACGGAAGCGTTATCCGTCTCGCATTCCCTCAGCTCACCGAGGAGCGCCGTAAGGAGCTCTGCAAGGGCGTGAAGAAGCTCGGCGAGGAATGCAAGGTCGCTATCCGCGGTATCAGACGTGATACTATGGATAAGCTCAAGAAAATGGAAAAGAATTCCGAGATCACCGAGGACGATCTCAAGGACTGCGAAAAGAAGGTACAGGACATAACTGACAAGAGCTGCAATGAGGCAGACAAGGCTGTATCTGAAAAAGAAAAAGAGATAATGACTGTCTGAGGTGAAACGTTACAATGGCTATATTCGGTAAAAAGAAAGAAGAACTTCTCACTGAGCTCCCCGAGAAGCTCCCGCAGCACGTCGGCATAATCATGGACGGCAACGGAAGATGGGCTAAAAAGCGCGGACTTCCGCGTCCTATGGGTCATATCGAGGGTGCCAAGACCTTCAAGAAGATAATCCGTCACTGCAAGGATATCGGGCTCAAGCACCTGTCCTTCTACGCTTTCTCAACTGAGAACTGGAACCGTCCCGAGGACGAGGTATCAGGTCTTATGAAGCTGTTTTACGACTATCTTGGTGATGTACACTGGCTCCACGAGGAGAAGACACGCCTCATCTTTATGGGCGACAAGGCAAGATTCTCCGAGAAGCTCCGCAATAAGATGATAGAGGTCGAGGAGGCTTCAAAGGATTACGATGAGATGATCGTTTTCCTTGCTGTAAACTACGGCGGACGTGATGATATTGCAAACAGCTGCCGCAAGATCGCTGAAAGGGTAAAGAACGGCGAGCTCCAGCCCGAGGACATCACCGAGCAGACTATCGCTGACGGGCTCTACACAGCAGGATTCCCTGATGTTGATCTCGTTATCCGTCCGAGCGGTGAGCTTCGTCTCTCGAATTTCCTTATCTGGCAGTGTGCTTATGCGGAGTATTACTTCACCGACATCCTCTGGCCCGATTTCACAGGCGAGGACCTCAACGCTGCTATCATCGACTACGCTAACCGCAGCCGCAGGTTTGGTGGCGTCTGATGCTTACAAGGATAATTTCCGGTGCAGTCGGCGCAGCTCTGCTCGCCGTCGTGCTCTATTTCCACGAAACTATACTGCTCCCGATAGCCGTAGCGGCTATGACAGCAGTTATGCTGTTCGAGCTGATACGTGCAGTCAAGCTTGAAAAATGCCTTCCGGTACTTATTCCGGCTGAGATATGCGGTGTTGTTCTGCCGCTTCTCTACTGCTTCACTTCCTTCACTGACAGGCAGGAGCTTTACGCAAGTGCTGACGGCTCCTCTTCGCCCTTCGATGTGGGGGTGCCTGTTGCAAGGACCGAGATATTCGGACTGTCTGCGGCACCGGAGATAATTGTATTCGCTGTAACTCTTGTCGCTGCGTTCGTCATATTCGTTGCATGGCTCAGGAAGCACAAGGAGATGCGTTATGAGCAGGTATTCTTCGTGCTCGCCTGCATGGTGCTCGTACCGCAGGCAATGACAACGATGATACGCATTGAGCGCATGGACAGCAAGAATGGTCTGTTCCTGCTCATTATGGCATTGTGCGGTGCGTGGATAGCCGATACCGGCGCTTATTTCACCGGTGTTGCTATAGGCAAGCACAAGCTCTGCCCCGAGATAAGTCCGAAGAAAACTATCGAGGGCTTTGTCGGCGGGATCCTCACAACTGCTGTCATTTACGCTGTTGCTTTCTCGGTCTATTTCGGTTTTACTCCGAAAAGAGCTGCTATTGCCTTCGTTACAGGTGCTTTCTGCGCTGTAGTCGGTGCTATCGGTGACCTGTCAGCTTCTATGGTAAAGCGCCAGATAGGCTTCAAGGACTACGGAAAGATAATGCCCGGTCACGGCGGACTTATGGACCGGTTTGACAGCGTTCTTTTCGTGCTCCCTACTTTCTATGTATTCAACGCATTCTTCGGAGTACATATGTATTTATAATGCTCAGAAATATTGCTCAAAGGAGACTAATCGTGAAAACGGATAGTCCCTTTTGTGCTTATTCGGAAAATCATTTTTTCAGCGTATTTCCCGGAATATGAATTTTCCGCATCCAAAGGAGATATAATATAATGAACAAAAATGTTTCTGTTCTCGGTTCCACAGGCTCGATAGGAACACAGGCACTCGAGGTCTGCGAGAAGATGGGCTTCAATATCGTCGGACTCGCTGCTCACAGCAGTGTTGAGCTTCTCAGCGAGCAGGTGAGAAAGTTCAGACCCTCATATGTCTGCATATACAACGAGGAAAAATATACCGACCTCAAAGAGCGTCTTGCCGATATGGATGTCGAGGTGCTCTGCGGAATGGACGGTCTGTGCCGTATCGCGTCACTTCGTGAGAACGATATAGTGCTCAATTCCGTTGTCGGCATGGTAGGACTTCTTCCGACGCTCACAGCTATCAATGCGCGCAAGGACGTTGCCCTCGCGAACAAGGAGACACTCGTTGCAGGAGGCAAGCTCGTTATGTCGAATGCGGCTGAGATGGGCGTGAACATCTATCCCGTTGACAGCGAGCATTCGGCTATTTTCCAGTCATTGCAGGGCAACAAGAGGAGCCAGCTCTCGAAGATAATCCTTACAGCTTCCGGCGGACCCTTCTTCGGCTACAGCTATGACCAGCTCAGGAGCGTTACAAAGGCAGACGCTCTCAAACACCCGAACTGGGATATGGGTAACAAGATAACGATAGATTCAGCGACTCTGATGAACAAGGGTCTCGAATTCATCGAGGCAAAGTGGCTCTTCGACCTTGAGCCGGATCAGATAGAGATCGTCGTTCACCGTCAGAGCGTTATACATTCAGCTGTCGAGTATAACGATTATGCTGTTATCGCACAGCTCGGCGTGCCTGATATGAAGATACCGATACAGTACGCGCTGACCTATCCCGACAGATATGAGTGCCCGACAAAGAGGCTTTCACTCACTGACTACGGCACTCTCACCTTCGCAAAGCCGGACTATGGCACGTTCAAGTGCCTGAATGCCGCGATAGAGGCTATCACACGCGGCGGAGCATATCCCTGTCTCGTGAATTCCGCGAACGAGGAGGCTGTACGCGCTTTCCTCAATGACGAGATAAGCTTCATTCAGATAGGCGAGATAGTTTCGTCTGTGCTCGATAAGTTTGAGCAGTCGGAGATAAACTGCTATGATGACGTTATGAGTGCTGACAAGCGTGCGAGAGAGTACGTAAGAAGCCTTATCTGAGCATTGCAGCAGAGGAGAGAAAGGATATAAATGGGTATTGTTTTTGCACTTATCATCTTCGGTCTTATCGTAACGATACACGAATTCGGACACTTTATCTGTGCCAAGCTCAGCGGCATAAAGGTGCTTGAATTCGCAGTCGGAATGGGTCCGAAGATACTTAAAAAGCAGATAGGCGAAACGCTCTATTCGCTGAGGCTGCTGCCGGTCGGCGGATTCTGCGCAATGGAGGGCGAGGACACCACGAACGATGATTCGCGCTCGTTCCGCAATGCAAAGCTGTGGAAGCGTATGCTCGTGCTCGCGGCAGGCGCAGGTATGAACTTCGTGCTCGGTATCGTAAAGTGTACGGTAATGGTGGGTATGTTCGATGTTATCCCGACCACTACTATCAGCGGATTCAGCGGACACATCGCCGAAGACGGAACAAAGACATACTACGCACGGAGTTACGAGAAACTTCGTCACGGCGACAAGATAGTCAAGATAGACGGCACGAATATCTACAGCTACCTTGACATTGACTATATGTTCGCGACATTCAAGACCGAGGAGCACGATGTCGTTGTAAAGCGTGACGGAAAGCGTGTCAAGCTCGAGGATGTTACTTTCCATGATGAAGCAAACGGCGGTATGATGGATTTCGGACTTGTCACAGAGGATAAGAGCATTCTCAGTGTTATGAGATGCTCCGGCGAGACCTTCCTTTCAATGGGACACATCGTCGGTCTCTCGCTCAAACAGATGATAACGGGCAAGCTCAGCAAGGATCAGATCTCGGGACCTGTCGGCGTTGTGACCTCAATAAACGAGACTACTCAGCAGGCGGAATCGACCGAGGATATGATATTCATGCTCGTGTATATGACCGCTCTCATCACTATAAATGTCGGTATATTCAATCTTCTTCCGATACCCGGTCTCGACGGCGGCAGACTCATCTTCTGCTTCATCGAGCTCGTCCGCCGCAAGCCCGTTAAGCCCGAGCACGAGGGATATGTTCACCTCGCCGGAATGGTGCTGCTCTTCGGACTGATGATATTCGCGACCTTCAACGATATAATGCGTATCATTCACAAATGAACAAGAGAGCAGAATTCAAGGCAGCACAGGGCGATTTATCGACTGCTGCCGTATTGTGGGCGTTATTCCTGTTTATCGCAGGAGCAGCCATTATCTTCACCGCGGGCAAGCATGGGATAAGCGCTATCGAGTGTTTGAGGCGACTCGTTTTCGAGGAGGGATTCAAAGGAAAGGTACTTCTGTTCGGATTGTTTGCCGTTCCTCTGATATATACATTGCGCTGTTTTGCGTATAAGCTGAAAAAGCGGCGCTTTCTTGAAAATGGCGTGCCTCTCGTATGCGACATAGAAGAGGTAATACGAAGACCTAAGCGTGCTGACAGGCTTATCTTAAGGCTGCCAGACGGAAAAACGATAAAAAGTGAAGGATTCTACGGCGATCACGAAATGTTCAGCTACAAAAAATGCACCGTTTACGAGCTGAACGGCAGATATATGGCAACAGAGTTATACAGATAAAGGAGTTAGTAATATGAGAAATGTCAGACCCGTAAAGGTCGGGGACTGTGTCCTCGACGGCAAACACATCTACATACAGTCGATGCTCAACGCCCGCTCGGACGACATCGAGGGCAGCGTGAAGCAGGCAGTCGAGCTCGAAAAAGCAGGGTGCGAGATAGTTCGTGCAGCTATCCCGAATATGGAGGCTGTAAAGCTTATCCCTGCTATCAAGGAGGCTGTGAAGATACCGCTCGTTGCGGATATACATTTCGATTACAAGCTCGCAATAGAAGCGGCGGCTGCCGGTGTCGACAAGATACGTATAAATCCCGGAAATATCGGTGATATGGACAGAGTTAAGGCAGTTGTCGAGGCTTGCCGTGCGCACGGAATCCCGATCCGTATCGGAGTCAATTCCGGCTCGCTCGAAAAGGATATCCTTGCGAAGTACGGCTCTCCCACGCCGGAAGCTCTCGTAGAGAGCGCAATGGGTCATGCTGCTCTGCTCGAGCGCTTCGATTTCAACGACATCGTTATATCCATCAAGTCCTCGGACGTGAACCGTATGATAGCTTCCTACCGCCTTGCTGCGGAGAAGTGTGATTATCCCCTTCATCTTGGCGTGACCGAAGCCGGTACAGAGCGTATGGGACTTATCAAGTCTGCCGTTGGCATCGGCTCGCTGCTCTGCGACGGTATCGGCGAGACTATCCGCGTATCCCTCACGGACGAGCCTGTGAAGGAGATAGCTGCGGCGAAGGACATACTCAAATGCATCGGTAAGAGAGGCGGAGTGAAGTTCGTTTCCTGCCCGACCTGCGGACGTACACGCATCGACCTCATAGGCACGGCAAAGAAGGTAGAGGAGGCTCTCAAGGACACTGACAAGGACATAACAGTCGCAGTTATGGGCTGTATCGTAAACGGTCCCGGAGAGGCTCGCGAGGCTGACATCGGTATCGCAGGCGGCGACGGCTGTGCTATCATATTCAAGAAGGACGGCACTCAGCGCAAGATACGTGAGGACGAGATAGTTCCGGAGCTTCTTGCCGAGGTCGAAAGGCTTTGATATATCAAGGGTGGATACGGACTGTCCCGGCGGACACTTTCACTGTTTGGAACGGTCCGCTGTCCGCCCTTAAAGTATAGATACGGAGTATACATATGAACATTGTTTTATCCGAATTTCTGAAGGAATTCTGTACTGAGCTGCCGGAGTCGGTCGCGTCAGGCGAGGTGTACAAGATAACTCATTCTGCTGACCTGCATCATTTCAGCTTCTATGTCAGCTTCGGACAGGCTGTCCCATCAGAGGACATCTTTGCGTTCGAGAATACGCTCGCAAAGGCGATAAACGTCGAGGCTGTGCGCCTTAATCCGAGATATGATGAGGCGCTGTTCAATATCTCACAGTTCCCGGACATTCTCGCTCTTCTCAAAAGAGATGTGTCCGTTGTGAACGGCTTCCTCGACGGGGCAGACATAAGAGAGCACGACGGCAAGATCTCGATAACTCTCAGGCACAGCGGCAGAGATATACTTGAAAAGTACCATTTCACGGCAAAGCTCAACCAGCTTATCTATAATATGTACGGCAAGACGGTCACCTCCGAGCTCATCGGCGGCGAGCAGTTTTCCAACGAGGAATACGAGCACATCATCGCCGAGGCTGAGGCTGCTCTTCCGGACAGAGGCGAGCTTCGTATGCCCGAAAAATCAGAGGAGGAAATGCGCGAGGAGCAGATACGCAATTCTGTGCCGACCCGTCCTGTCGATGTGACATCCCTCGATACCGACTTTGACCCCGAATCCGCTGAGATGCTGAAGGGACGTCCTATCCGTGAGAAGCCTGTCGCTATATCCGAAGCTGTGGGACAGCTCGGTCAGCGCGTGGTCATCGTAGGTGATGTTTTCGCTTCCGAGGCAAAGGAGATAAAGGGTGACAGAACTGTTGTCACGCTCAGTGTTACCGATTACAGCGGTTCGCTCCTGCTAAAGACCTTCGTCAATAACTCCGACGAGGAGGAGCTAAAGCTCTTTACCGGCATCAAAAACGGCACTACTCTTCTCGTCGCAGGCAAGATAGATTTCGATTCCTTTGCAAAGGACATCTGTATCATGCCGAATTCTGTTATCAAGGTAAAGCGTATACCGAAAATGGACACCTACCCGGAAAAGCGCGTCGAGCTCCACTGCCATACGAATATGTCGGCTATGGACGCCGTAACCGACCCCGTTACGCTCATAAACCGTGCGGCTCAATGGGGACATCAGGCAATGGCGATAACCGACCACGGCAACGTTCAGGCTTTCCCGGACTGTATGTATAATATGCCCAAGAATTTCAAGGTCATTTACGGTATGGAAGCATATGTCGTAAACGATGTTGAGCGTGATATGGTCGTTTACGGTGACGATGACAGAAGCTTCGATGAGGAGATAATCGTTTTTGACGTTGAGACGACTGGTCTGAGCTTCCGTCACGACCGGCTCACGGAAATCGGCGCGTTCAAGCTGAAGAATTTGCAGGTCGTTGACAGCTTCAATACGAAGGTGAATCCGGGCTTCCACATTCCCGAGAAGATAACAGAGCTTACGGGTATCTCCGACGCTGACGTTGCAAATGCTCCCGGCGAGGCTGAGGCTCTTCGTTTGTTTATGGAATTCTGCGGAGACAAGCCTGTTCTCGTTGCGCACAATGCACGCTTTGATACGAATATGATAAATATGGTCTGTAAGCGGAATAACATCGACTTCCCGTATACGTGGGTCGATACGCTCGTTATGTGCCAGTCGATGCTGCCGGAAATGGGACGCTATAAGCTGAATATCGTAGCAAAGCAGCTCAAGCTCGGCGGCTTCGACCACCACCACGCTTCGGACGATGCGCTTATGCTCGCAAAAATCTTCATCGAGCTCGGCGGCAGACTCAAGACCGACCGCGGCTTCAAGACGATCCAGCAGCTCAATATCCTCGTTGACGAGATAGAGAAGAAAAAGCTGAAGTCATATCATCACATAATCCTTGTCCGCAATCAGGCAGGACTGAAAAATCTTTACCGGCTCGTTTCACTGAGCAACCTCGAATACTTCTACAAGAAGCCGCTTATCCCGAAATCAGAGCTCATCAAGCATCGCGAGGGGCTTATTTTCGGCAGCGCCTGCGAATCCGGCGAGCTCTTCCATTCTATCGTTGACCTGCGCTCACCGGAGTTCATCGAGGAGATAGCAAAATTCTACGATTACCTCGAAATACAGCCGATCTGCAACAACGAATTCATGGTCCGTGAGGGAAAGGTCCGCAGCGATGATGAGCTTCAGGAGCTCAACCGCGAGGTCGTTGAGCTCGGCGAAAAGCTTGATATACCGGTCTGCGCGACCTGTGACGTCCACTTCATCGACCCGAAGGATGCTGTTTTCCGCAAGATAATCCTAGCAACTATGGGCTTCAAGGACGCCGAGAATCAGGCTCCGCTGTATTTCAGAACGACTGACGAGATGATGAAGGAATTCGCCTACCTCGGTGAGGACAAGGCGAAGGAGATAGTCATCACGAATACGAATGCGATAGCGGATATGGTCGAGGTCGTGCGCCCGATACCGAAGGGCACCTTCACGCCTACGATCGACGGTGCGGAGGAGGAGCTCACCCGCATCACCCACGATAAGGCACACGAGATATACGGTGATCCGCTTCCGGAGCTCGTTGAAAAGCGTCTTGACCGTGAGCTCGGCTCTATCATCAAGCACGGCTTCTCAGTTCTGTACATCATCGCTCAGAAGCTCGTATGGAACTCCGTTGACAACGGCTATCTTGTCGGCTCGCGAGGTTCTGTCGGTTCGTCATTCGTGGCTTCTATGGCTGGTATCTCGGAGGTAAATCCTCTGCCGCCTCACTACGTCTGCCCGAATGCTGAGTGCAAATACAGCGAGTTCCTGCTCGACGGAGTGTATGGCTCAGGCTTTGACCTGCCGCCGAAGAAGTGTCCGAAATGCGGGACTGACCTGAATCGTGACGGTCACGATATACCGTTCGAGACCTTCCTCGGCTTCGACGGCGATAAAGCGCCTGATATAGACCTCAACTTCTCTGATGAATATCAGTTCTGGGCTCATCGCTATACCGAGGAGCTGTTCGGAAAATCGAACGTTTTCAAGGCAGGTACTATCTCCGTTGTCGCTGATAAGACTGCGTTCGGCTACGTCAAGAAATACTGCGAGGAGAGCGGTATCACGCTCAATAACTCAGAGCTGAACCGCCTTGCTATCGGCTGTACCGGTATCAAGCGTACTACAGGTCAGCACCCTGGAGGAATGGTAGTCGTTCCGTCTGATTATGAGGTGTACGATTTCACGCCTGTTCAGCACCCGGCTGATACCGCAGATTCTGAGATAATCACTACTCACTTCACGTTCAACTCCCTCCATGATACTATCCTCAAGCTCGACGAGCTCGGACACGTTGTTCCCACGCTCTATAAGCACCTCGAGGACCTCACTGGAATAAAGATAAAGGACGTTCCCACCTCTGACCCCGACGTTATACGTATGTGTACTGACTGCTCCGTTCTCGGCGTAACGGCGGAGGATATATTCTGCAAGACCGGAAGCCTCGGCATACCTGAAATGGGTACCGGCTTCACTATCCAGATGCTTCTCGACGCAAAGCCGACAAAGTTCAGCGATTTCCTGCAAATATCGGGACTTTCCCACGGTACCGACGTTTGGCTCGGCAATGCGAAGGACCTCATCGACAATAACGTCTGCACCATCTCGGAGGTTATCGGTACTCGTGACAGTATTATGACTTACCTGCTGTATAAGGGCGTTGAGCCGAAAATGGCGTTCCAGATAATGGAGTGGACCCGTAAGGGCAAGGCGCCGAAGCAGTTCACGCCGGAGATAATCGAGATGCTCCGCAGCCACAATGTCCCCGAGTGGTACATCGAGAGCTGTCTGAAGATAAAGTATATGTTCCCGAAGGCGCACGCAGCAGCATACGTTATCGCGGCGATAAAGCTCGGCTGGTTCAAGCTGCATATGCCGCTCGAATACTACGCGACCTACTTCTCGGTGCGCGGCGAGGATTTCAACGCAGAGCTTGCCGTACAGGGCAAGGACGTCGTCCGCGCAAAGATGAGGGAGCTCAGAGAGCTCGGCAACGACCGCTCAAAGAAGGAGAGCGACCTTTATGATATACTGCTCATCACGAACGAGATGCTATCGCGCGGATATGAGTTCCTGCCGATAGACCTGTTCAAGTCGGACGCTAAGGACTTCCTCATCGAGGACGGGAAGCTCAGAATACCGTTCTCTGCGATGTCAGGCGTCGGAGAGAACGCGGCAAAGGGTCTGCGCGAGGCAGCTCAGAAGGGCGGATTCATCTCTATCGAGGAATTCCAGGAGATGAGCGGTGCGTCAAAAACGACAATAGATATGTTGAAAAGCATAGGAGCATTCGGCGACTTGCCCGAATCTTCACAGATGAGCTTCTTTTAACTTGACTTTTTTATGGTAATATGTTACTATATTACCATAGTAACACATTAGCGAACTAAAGTGTATTATACCGGAGGTCTGTTTTACTATGAAAAATTACGATCTTATCACTCCCGAGGGCACAAAAGATCTGCTCTTCGGCGAGTGCATCATACGCCGCAACATCGAGAATACTCTCAGGGAGATATTCAGCAGCAGGGGTTACTGTGAGATCATCACACCCGGTCTGGAATTCTACGATGTGTTCAATCTCAATTCACGCTATTTTCCGCTGGTGAACCTCTACAAGCTCACCGACAGCAAGGGACGCCTGCTCGTAATGCGCCCGGATTCGACAATGCCTATCGCAAGAGTAGTTGCTACACGTCTGCGCGATGCTGTGCTTCCGCTCAAGCTCTGCTACAATCAGAAGATATATCTCACTGAGCCTGCTCTCAAGGGCAGAAGTGACGAGATAGCTCAGGCAGGTATCGAGCTCATCGGCTCACAGCTGAAGATAGCTGACCTCGAAGTTCTTTCGACTGCTATAGATTCGCTGAAGGCATTCGGTATGGAGTTCTCTCTCGAGATCGGTCATATCGGTGTTTTCAAGGAGCTCGTTGGCAAGCTTGAAGTATCAGATCACGACAAGGAGAGTATCCGCAAGCTCATCGAGAGCAAGAACTATCCGGCTCTCAACGACCTTCTCGATTCTCTCGGAAACAGCCCTGTTACGGCAGCTCTGAAGAAGCTTCCGGCGCTTTTCGGCGGTATCGAGGTATTCGACAAGGCTGAGGAGCTTATCCCTGATGAGAACGTAAAGCACATCCTTGATGAGCTTCGCGAGCTCTACTGCGATATGTCCGAGCTCTGCGGCTCTGACAGCAATATCTCTGTCGACCTCGGACTTGTGAACAAGACCGACTACTACACCGGCGTCATCATCAAGGGCTATTTGCAGGGACACGGCGAGGAGGTCCTTTCCGGCGGAAGATATGACAAGCTCATATCCGAGTTCGGCTACGATGTACCTGCTGTCGGCTTTGCGGTAAATGTAAATGCTATACAGAAGGTCATCGAGAAGAACGGTCTGTATCCGGCAATGCCGAAGGCAGATGCTATCGTTTATGCTGAGCCCGGCTGTGAGATAGCCGCAATAAAGGCTGCAAATGAGCTCCGCGAGCAGGGAATGACAGTTGAGAATGCACTGTTCGATGATATAGAGACTGTGCGTGAGTACGCAAAAGAGAAGAAGATCGCAAAGGTCGTTGTTGTAGACGGTGCGAGCAGGGAGGAAGAATAATGGATAAGCCTATCAGAATCGCTCTGACAAAGGGCAGACTTGAAAAAGATACGGTCGGACTTCTCGAAAAGCTCGGCTTTGACTGCACCGCAGTACGCGAAAAGGGCAGAAAGCTCATACTTCCTGTACCCGATGCCAATCTCGAGGTCGTACTCGCAAAGGCAAACGATGTGATCACCTACGTCGAGCACGGCGTATGCGATATGGGCGTTGTCGGCAAGGATACGATAATGGAGATGAAGGGCAAGTTTTTCGAGCTCGTTGACCTCGGATTCGGAAGGTGCAAATTCGCTCTCGCTACTAAGAAGGGCTACGATTTCTACAGGGGCTACGGTGTAAAGACGATCGCAACAAAGTACCCGAACGTTGCACGCAGTTTCTTCGAGAAGAAGGGGATGGATACCGAAATAATCAAGATAGAGGGATCTGTTGAGCTCGCTCCGCTGCTCGAGCTTGCCGACGGTATCGTCGACATCGTCGAGACAGGAACTACACTCAAGGAGAACGGACTTGAGGTCATCGAGGACGTTGCACCTATCTCCGCGAGACTTATCGTGAACACAGTAAGCCTGAAAATGCGTCAGGCTGAGATAGAGGCTCTTATCGAGAAGATACAGGCAAATCTGTAAGACAGGAGAAGATAAATATGAAGAAAATTTTTGCAAACGGAACTGACGAGAGAGCCTTCCTTGACGAGCTCAGCAAGCGTGCCGGCGAGACAAACAAGAAGGTCACGGAAACAGTTTCCGCTATCATAGAGGACGTAAAGGCTAACGGTGATACTGCCGTAAAGAATTATACACTCAAATTCGACGGCAATCTGCCGCAGTATTACGAGGTGCCGCGTGAGGTCATCAACGATGCTCTCACAGAGGCTGACCAGGAATTTGTGGACGCTATCCTCAACGCGCAGGAGAACATCGCTGATTTCCACAACAGACAGGTAGAGCAGGGCTTCATCAATGCAAAGGCTGACGGCTGCATAATGGGTCAGAAGGTACGAGGTCTTTCACGTGTCGGACTATATGTTCCCGGCGGCACGGCTGCCTATCCCTCAAGCGTGCTGATGAACGCTATCCCTGCGAAGATCGCAGGCGTAAAGGAAATAATAATGGTGACTCCGCCCAAGAAGGACGGCACTCCCAACAAGGATATTCTCGTTGCTGCCGCTATCTGCGGTGTTGACCGTGTGTTTATGTCGGGCGGCGCACAGGCTATCGCTGCTCTCGCCTACGGCACAGAGGAGATACCGAAGTGCGACAAGATAGTCGGTCCCGGAAACATCTACGTTGCAACAGCAAAGAAGCTGCTCTACGGCGTAGTTGACATTGATATGATAGCCGGTCCGAGCGAGATACTCGTCATCGCTGACGACTCCGCAGACCCGAAATTCGCTGCCGCTGACCTTATGTCGCAGGCAGAGCACGATGTTCTTGCTTCATCAATTATGGTCACAACGAGCGAGAAGCTCGCAGACGCCACACTCGCCGAGATAGAGCGTCAGAAGGCTTACCTCTCGCGCAAGGATATAATCTCAAAGTCACTCGAGGACTACGGCGCGATAATCATCGCAGACAGCCGCGAGAAGTGCGTAGAGCTCGCCAATGAGATAGCTCCCGAGCACCTTGAGGTGCTTATGGAGAACCCGTTTGAGCTCCTCGGAAGCATCGAGAATGCAGGCTCTGTATTCCTCGGAAACTACGCTTCTGAGCCTCTCGGAGACTACTATGCCGGTCCTAACCACGTTCTTCCGACAAGCGGCACAGCTCGTTTCTTCTCGCCGCTCGGAGTTGCAAGCTTCACAAAGCGTATGAGCTACACCTACTACACTGAGGACGCTCTCCGCAATGCTAAGGACGACATCGTCCTCATCGCTGAACGCGAGGGACTTACTGCTCACGCAAACGCTATAAAGGTACGCTTTGAATGAGCGGGCTCATTGGTAACGAAAAACTGAACAAAAGCTTTACTTGGGTTGAACTCGCTTTTGCGGGAGCATTTGTGCTTATATTTCTTATTGTGTTCGTACTCACAGGCGCTGCACTGATAAAGCTTTCGATCAGCCTGATATGGCTTTTGTTTCCACTGTTCTGCTGTATTCTGAAAAAATATCAGAATTTCATTCTATGTATTGCAGAAACACTGGTAATGTCAGCGTTTCTCCTGTTCATCGGTCTTTGGGCTCCGATAATGAATCAGACGCATTTTTCGTTCAGGTATCCGTTTCAAAAGGCTTATATCGGAATATTCAACGGTGATGATACCTTTGACTATTTCCCGAGTAAACTGCCTCATGGCGTAAAGGACTACAGACTTGATTATTTACCGGCAATTATGCAGGGCGACGGTTACACGACAATGAGCTTTGAGGCTTCTGATGATGTTATTGAGCAATATATGAACGAATACTCAAAGGGCGCGATATACACCTGTACAGTCGCCGACCTCGGTGAAAGCCTGAGTATACAGATAAACGAAAACGGAGCAAATCCAACGAATAAGAACGCCGATGTACGTATGGATAAGAGATTCAGGGCTAAATGCAGCGATAATGCAAAGGTGTATATAATGTATAACAGTGAGACTTCTCATCGTTCACCGTACACAAGTGCTGTTGTGATAGACAGCGAACACAACATTATAGAGTTTTCAAAAATTGGCTAAACAGGAAGTGATATAAATGGATAACAAATGGGAGAGCAGCGTCCGCAGAGTCGTTCCGTATGTTCCCGGTGAACAGCCCAAAAACACGGACGTCATCAAGCTCAATACAAACGAGAATCCCTATCCTCCGGCTCCGGAGGTAAGACAGATACTCGATACCTTCGATGTCTCACGTATGAGACTCTACCCGACTCCCGATGCGGCAGTTCTCACAGAGGCTATCGCCGAGAGATACGGCGTAGACCCTTCACAGGTCTTTGTCGGTGTCGGCTCCGATGACGTCATTTCAATGGCGTTCCTGACCTTCTTCAATTCGGATAAGCCTGTGCTTTTCCCCGATATTACCTACTCGTTCTATCCGGTATGGGCAGACGTTTACCGTATCCATTACATTGAAAAGCCTCTCCGCAAGGACTTCACTATCGACCCGGAGGACTACAAGTGCGAGAACGGCGGCATTATCTTCCCGAACCCGAACGCTCCGACTGGCGTTTACGAGAGCCTCGATACGATAGAGGAGATCATCAGGGCAAATCCCGATTCTGTTGTTATGATAGATGAGGCATATATCGACTTCGGCGGACAGAGCTGTCTGCCGCTCATCGGGAAATATGAGAATCTGCTCGTTATACAGACATTCTCGAAGTCGCGTTCAATGGCAGGTATGCGTATCGGATTCGCCATCGGCAGCAAAAAGCTCATACAGTATATGAACGATGTCAAGTTCTCGATAAATTCTTATACGATGAACACAGTCACTCAGCTTTGCGGAGCTGCGGCAGTACGCGACGAGAAATACTTCCGCGAGACGGTAGGAAAGATAATCGAAACACGTGAATACTCAAAGAAAAAGCTCGCTGAGCTCGGCTTCACTTTCCCCGATTCTATGAGCAATTTCATCTTTGCTTCACCGTCAAAAAAATCGGCAGAGCACGTTTTTACAGAGCTCAAGAAGCGCAGCATTTTCGTCCGCTGGTGGGATAAGCCCGTTATCAGGGACTATCTGCGTATCTCTGTCGGAACACGCGAGGAAATGGATACACTTTTCTCAGCATTGGAGGAGATCCTGAATGGCTAAGATAAAAAGATGCGGCGAGGTCGTCCGCAAGACAAAAGAGACCGATATATTTGTAAATCTTGATATAGACGGACAGGGCAAGGCTGAGATAGATACCGGTATCGGCTTCTTCGACCATATGCTCACTGCACTGTCGGTACACAGCGGTATCAGTATGACGGTAAAGGTCAAGGGCGACCTTGAAGTCGACTGTCACCACACGATAGAGGATACAGGCATCGCGCTCGGACAGGCGCTCGGACAGGCGCTCGGTGCAAAGTCGGGCATAGTCCGCTACGGCACGGCTTATATCCCGATGGACGAGTCGCTTGCTATGTCGAGCCTCGACCTCTCAAACAGACCCTTCCTCGTGTTCAACTGCGACTTCACAAATCAGAGCTGCGGCGGATATGATCTCTGTATGACGGAGGAATTCTTCCGTGCATTCGCCTTCAATTCGGGTATGACTCTGCACATCAACCTCCTCTACGGCAGCAATGACCACCACAAGTGCGAGGCTGTATACAAGGCAGTCGCTCACGCTCTTAAAACAGCAGTGGAGGAGAATTCCGACGGCTCGACCCTGTCAACGAAAGGGGTACTGTAATGATAGCGATAATCGATTACGGCGCCGGCAATATCTTCAGTGTCAAGAATGCGCTCGACCACCTCGGTCTTGAATGCGCTCTCGTGAAGGACAGCGGATCCGTGAGATCTGCTGACGCTGTCATACTTCCCGGCGTAGGAGCATTTCCGGCTGCAATGGAGATGCTTGTCAAGTCCGGACTTGTAGATACCATCAAGGAGGAAGCCGCAAGAAAGCCATTTCTCGGTATCTGTCTCGGAATGCAGCTCATTTTTGAGAAGGGTTACGAGTTCGCAGAGACTGACGGACTCGGTCTTATCGGCGGTTCCGTTATAAAAATGGAAGAGCCCGATCTGATAATCCCTCATATGGGCTGGAACAAGCTCGAAAAGCTCAATGACTGTCCGCTGCTTGCGAATGTGGGCGATAATGAATATGTCTATTTCGTGCATTCATACAAGGCTCAGTGCGAGGACAGAAATATCGCAGCCTACAGCGAATACGGCGGAAGAGTGCCGGCTCTCGTATACGACGGGAAATTCGTCTACGGAGCACAGTTCCACCCTGAAAAATCAGGTGAGACCGGACTCAAGATACTTCGCAGCTTCGGAGACCTTATCAGATGAGAAGGCTCATTATAGTCGAGGGACTGCCTTGCTCGGGAAAGAGCACGACTGCAAAGTATATAGCTGAGCAGCTCGGTATGACCTTCATCGACGAAGGCAGCGGTGCTCATCCTGCGGACTATGAATTTGATGCATTTCTGACGGAGAGCGAGCTTTCATTGTTCAGTACAGACGAGCGTGAGCTCATACTTGCTCATTCGGCATTAAAATGCGGAGGATATATCGTACCGCTCGGCGGATTCAGCGGCGAGCTGTTCAATAAGCTGCTGAGGTATAAGATATATGATCTCCTTCCGTGGGAGACAGAGCGTCCGGTGATGCTTGATAAATGGAGAGAATTCGTCAGTGATGCCGGCAGTGACAGGTACGTGTTCAACTGCGTGCTGCTGCAAAATCCGATGTGCGAGACGATGATGCGATTCGGCTTTGACGAGGCAGTCTCTGAGGCTTATATCCGCGAGATCAGCGAGATTATCGCTCCGCTTTCTCCGTTTGTTGTGTATCTCAGGAACAACGATGTATACAACAGCGTCAGGAAGGCTTCTGCTGAGCGCGGTGACGAGTGGCTGAATTCAGTCATTGATTATCACTGCAACGGAGAATACGGCAGAAAGAACGGACTTTCCGGCTTCGACGGGTATATCGCCGCTCTTGAGGAGCGTCAGCGGCGTGAGGTGTCTATCCTGAACAGACTCGGTACAGACCATATCGTGTTCGATGATCCGCAGAAGGACTGGTCGGGCGCGTATTCAGCAATAATATCAAATATAAATGGAGTAAAATAAATGACTGGAATAATCCTTTGCCGTTCCAAATACGGCGCTTCTAAAAAATATGCTGACTGGATATCGGAGGAGACAGGTTTCGAGGTCATCGACACCAAGGATGCCGATATAAAAAAGGTCGCAGAATATGATTTTGTGATACTCGGCGGAGGCTTATATGCTTCTGCAATTTCGGGTATCGCTTTCCTGAAAAAGAACATCGGTGCGCTCAAGGGCAAGAGAGTCATCGTTTACTGCTGCGGAGCTGCTCCGTATGACGATGAAGTGCTCGAAATGGTCAAAAAGAAGAATCTGAAGGATAACCTTGCCGGAGTTCCCTGTTTCTATTTTCAGGGAATGTGGGATCTCGAAGGTATGAAATTCGGCGATAAGGCGATGTGCAAGATGTACGTCAAGATGCTCGAAAAGAAAGACCCGTCAGAGATAAGCGCATGGGAGAAGCCCTTCCTTGAAGCCAAGGACCAGAAGTGTGACTGGACTAAGAAGGAGTACCTCAAGCCCCTTCTCGACCTTATCAGAAAGGGTGAAGAGAAATGTTGATATTCCCCGCTATTGATATCAAGGACGGAAACTGCGTCCGCCTGTTCAAGGGCGATTTTTCGACAGTTGAGAAGGTAGCTTCCGATTACCTCGAAACTGCGAGAGGCTTCGAGGCAGCCGGTGCAGAGTGGATACATATGGTAGACCTTGACGGTGCGAAGGAAGGCAGACCCGTCAACACGAAGATATACACAGATGTTGCCGAAAAGACCGGTCTCAAGGTCGAACTCGGCGGCGGTATCAGAAGCCTTGAAACAATCCGCGAGTACCTTGATATGGGTATCACGAGAGTTATCCTCGGCTCTGCGGCACTGAAAAATCCGAAGCTCGTATGCGAGGCAGTAGAAAAATTCGGAAGCGAGAAGATCGTCGTAGGGATAGACGCGATGAATGAAATGGTCGCAACTGAGGGCTGGCTCGAAAGCTCCGATGTACACTATATCGACCTCGCGAACAAGATGATAGAAACCGGAGTAAAATACTTCATTTTCACCGATATTTCCAAGGACGGGACTCTTTCAGGCGTGAACCGCGAACAGCTCAGAAAGCTTGCGGACGCTACAGAGGGACGTGCGAATATCGTTGCTTCCGGCGGCGTTCATACGATGGATGACATTATCGCCTGCAAGGAAATGGGACTCTACGGAACTATCTGCGGTAAGTCGATATACAAGGGCACTCTCGACCTCAGAGAAGCCGTTGAGTATGCGGTGAAGTGATATGAAAAACGTAAAACCGACTAAAGTGTGGGCAGTCTCACTGATAGTGATAGGTGTCTGCACAATTCTGACAATACTGTTTTATATAGTAGGTATACCAGTTCCTGATGCGGTAAAGCGTATCGTTGGTCTGATAAACATTATTGCATTGCCTGTTCTGATGTATACTACGGCAAAGATGTTAAGAGATAAATAAAGGAAGTGAAATAATGCTTGCAAAGAGAATAATCCCTTGTCTCGACGTCAGAAACGGAAAGGTAGTAAAGGGAGTCAATTTTGAGGGAGTCCGCGATGTCGGCGATCCTGTAGAGTGCGCTGAGGAGTACAACAGACAGAGCGCGGACGAGCTGGTCTTTTACGATATAACAGCTTCGTTCGAGGGCAGGGGAGTTTTCCTCGATGTTGTGCGCGAGACTGCAAAGAAGGTATTTGTGCCTCTCACGGTCGGCGGCGGTATCAAGACCGTTGATGACATTCGCGAGGCTCTGCGTGCAGGTGCTGACAAGGTGTCGGTAAACTCTCAGGCAGTGAAGAATCCTCAGCTCGTCAAGGACGGTGCTGACATTTTCGGCAGTCAGTGCATTTGCGTTGGGATCGACGCAAAGAAGATAGCTGATAACAAGTGGACCGTGTACATAAACGGCGGCAGAGTAGATATGGGTATCGACCTCATCGACTGGGTACACACTATCGAAAAGCTCGGAGCAGGTGAGATCTGCCTTAATTCCATAGACGCCGACGGCACTAAGGAAGGCTTTGATATACCGATGCTTAGAGCTGTGTGTGACAACTGCTCGATACCTGTAATCGCAAGCGGCGGAGCTGGCAGGATAAACGATTTCTACGAAGTTTTTGAAAAAACAGGAGCTACTGCGGCTCTCGCGGCTTCACTGTTCCATTTCAAGGAGCTCACTGTCGGCGAGGTAAAGGACTATTGCCGCGGCAAGGGTGTTATAGTGAGGTAATTACAATGGACGGAATATGGAAAGAAATGCACGATGCTGCCGAGGCGGCGCTCAGACCTGTACGTATCTCTGAGTACGTGACAGCCGGGGAGGTCTCTGCGGCTGTACTCAGCAAATCAGGAAAGATATATACGGGAGTCTGTATCGACACATGTTCTACTCTCGGTATCTGTGCAGAGAGAAATGCGATCTTCAATATGATAACAAACGGTGAGTATGAGATAGACAGAGTTCTTTGCATCGCTCCTATCGAGGGCAAAGGCGCACCGTGCGGAGCTTGCCGCGAACTTATGGTACAGCTAATGCCGACAAGCTACAAGGACATCGAGATAATGCTCGACTACCGCACAGGCAAGACGACTACACTCGGAGAGATAACTCCCGAATGGTGGATAGATTATGATTGAGTACAAGGACATAAAGACATTTACAGAGAAGGAGCTTGAAAGGCTGTTTCTTTCGGTCGAGTGGTCGAGCGGACACTTTCCTGACAAGCTGAAGATCGCAATGGAGAACTTCAGTACGGTCTACAGTGCATGGGACGGCGAAAAGCTCATCGGTATGATATGTGCAATGGACGACGGCATAATGAACGCCTACGTTCACTATCTGCTCGTTGACCCCGGGTATCACGGTCAGACCGTCGGACGTACGCTTGTTGAGATGATAAAGGAGCACTACCGCGACTATATGCGCATCGCTGTTATAGCCTACAATGACGAGCTGCATTTCTACGAGAATTGCGGATTCAGCAAGGCTGACGACGCTTCGCCTATGTTCATCACATCGCTTTGGACTTAAAGTGAAATGTCATGGACGAAAAAACTGACTATATATGTGAGCTCTGCTCACAAAGGAGTAAAAATGATAAAGATCGACATCAACGACCTCGATAAATTCTTCGTAAAGGGAGAGCTTATCCCTGCTATATGCTACGAGGTCAACACAAAAACAGTTCTTATGCTTGCGTATATGAACAAGGAGAGCCTGAAAAAGACCCTCGAGACCGGTTATACGTGGTTCTGGAGCAGGTCAAGACAGGAATACTGGAACAAGGGAGCTACATCGGGACACGTTCAGAAGGTCGTTTCAATTTACGGCGACTGCGATAACGATACGCTGCTCGTCAATGTCGAGCAGACGGGAGTTGCCTGCCATACCGGAAGCTACAGCTGTTTTTTCAATGAATTATATAACACGGAGGAGAATGAAAAATGACGGTTTACGAAGAGATATTTGAAGTTATAAAGGAGAGAAAGAAGCAGTTCGAGAACGGTACTGCTGCTGAGAATTCCTACACCTGCTACCTCTTTGACAAAGGCGTAGACAAGATCTGCAAGAAGGTAGGAGAGGAAGCTACCGAGACTGTCATCGCCGCAAAGAACGGTGACAATAACGAGCTTATGAACGAGATAAATGACCTTCTTTACCATGTAATGGTGCTCTGCGCAAATCAGGGACTTGAGTGGTCTGACGTCGAGAAGGTGCTTGACGAACGCAATGAGAAGATCGGCAATCTCAAGAAGTTCCATACCGTAGACAAGAATACCTGATATGAACAGAAAGCTGATCAGCTTACTTATCGTTGTACTTTCTTTGTTTGAGCTCTGCACGCCTCTTGGTGCAGATGCTTCCGGAGCAGGCTCGGGAGATGTGAATTCCGACGGACTCATCGACGCGATGGACGCTTCATTTGTCCTTAGCCACTATTCGGCTGTTTCTACCGGTGGGAGCGGTACTCTCAGCGCATCGCAGATAAAGTCCGGAGACGTGAACTTCGACGGATTGACGGACTCGAGTGACGCCTCGTATATCCTCACGTATTACGCTGCGGTCTCGACCGGCAGTAAGCTGACGCTCGGCGATATGCGTATAGCTCAGGCGGATTCTTCCGATACGTATATCACGTCCGTCTACAGTAATACCTACGCGCTTTACTGCGTCGAGGACGATCAGCTCATTTCGTATCACGATATACACCGACGTGTATCACCTGCGAGCTTTACGAAGCTTCTCACTGCTTCGGTCGCTCTGAAATATGTCGATCCCGGTGCAGTTGTTACTGTCGGCTCTGAGCTGAGCTATGTCCTGCCGTATTCGAGCGTTTGTCTCCTTGCACGCGGACACAGGCTCACGATGTATGACCTGCTTACCGGAATGCTTATGGCGTCCGGAAACGATGCAGCTTACTCTGTTGCTGTCACGACTGCAAGAGTTGCTTCCGGTAACTGGGGCTTGTCAGACAAGGATGCAGTAGCGTATTTCTGCCGTCTGATGAATGAGCAGGCTGCGGAGATAGGTATGACAGAGAGCTGCTTCGTCAATCCCGACGGCTATGATGCATCCGGTCAGTATACAACTTCTGCGGATATGATAAAGCTTGCTCGCTATGCGATAACTGTACCGCAGATACGCACGATCGCATCGACCGCTCAGAAGCGTGTGACGATAGCGTCAGGTCAGGTATTCAACTGGAAGAACTCTAATCTGCTGCTCAGCACAGGAAGCGGCTACTACCGCTCGGACGCATTCGGTCTCAAGACCGGAACTACCGAGGATTCCGGTACCTGTCTCATCTCAGCCTTCAACAGAAACGGCAAGACGTATATTAACGTCGTCTCCGGCTGTACGAGCGACGGTCTGAGATATGACCTTACAATAAGGATAATCGACACGTATACATAAAACATCTGCCCCGGAGCTGAAAAGCCCGGGGCAGTTCTGGTATATCCGTTTATTTCGCGGTTTGAGGTCTGATGAACAATAGTATGGTGAGCGCTGCTGAAGAGAAAAGAACGAGCACACCTAACACAAGCATGATAATAGCTGTGTTCCTGTAATCGTTGACTCTGTCGCCGATATAGTAGGTATCGGGGTCAGCCGGCGAATAGTGGATAATAAGCTTGTTCCCTGCTTTTTCGCCGCGGCTGTCGGCGTAAATACTTTTGTATCTGAATCTGCTGTCAGTATCGACAAGCAGCTGCATACGCTGTTTTCTCTTCATCGGCTCGCTGATATACTGTGTTTCCGGCGTTTCCCGGTAGGAACGGTAGCGTACCATAGATGTACTGCTCACTATCGCTGTAGTCTGAGCTGAACAGCGTTTTTTCATATAGAAGTATGTGAAAGTCTCAACAAAAGATGTGATGAAGGTGAGCGCTATCATCAGGAGCATAAGTGCGATAACGAATAGTTTCGCTTTAAGAGAGATGTTCTGTTTCAGTTGTATCACGCCTTTTCCGTGAGCTTAGTTTTCGATGCTGCTGTAGTAGGCTTCGAGCCGCGGACGTGCGCTTTCGTAGTAGGGGGCGAGTCCGGGGTCGAACTGAGTACCGATACCGCTTGTGATTATCTCGTTAGCCTTTTCAAATGACATACTGTCCTTGTAGACGCGCTTGCTGACAAGAGCATCGTAAACGTCCGCAACAGCCATTATCCTCGCCTCTATCGGTATCTCCTCGCCCCTGAGACCGTCCGGATAGCCGGAGCCGTCCCAGCGCTCGTGATGATAATGTGCGACGTTCTCAGCGATACGCTTGAAGGATTCGTCATCTGTTTTCAGCAGGATTTCGTGTATAACACGCGCACCCTCAACGGAGTGATGCTTCATTTTCTCGAATTCCTCGGGAGTGAACCTGCCGGGCTTCCTGAGGACCGCATCATCTACCGCGATCTTTCCGAGGTCGTGCATCGGAGCCGCCTTGATGATATTGCGGCAGAATTCGTCTGAGAGGTGCATTTTGTTGTCGCGCAGTATCTCCTCTATCAGTATCCGCACACCGACACTTGTACGCTTGATATGTCCGCCGGTGGAATTGTCACGGCTCTCGACCATTGCAGCAAGGCTCATAATGAGGTTGTCGTGCATCTCGATGATGTGACGGGTCTTCTCCTCGACCTCGACCTGCAAGTCCTCGTTGTAATGGTCAAGTAGACGGATATACCTGCGGTTCTGGGTATCGTCGGTGAGTGTTACCATATAGCCGCGCTTTCTGATACCGCCGTAGAGATAGTCGATATTGACGACGTAGATACGTTCATCGTCAGTTGTTTCCGGGGCGGAAGAGGGGATAGTATAAATGTATTCGTTGTTATTCTTGTTCTCGGTGAAGCTTTTGAGCCATTTCTGGAGCTGACGTGAGATCTCGGTCGAGCCTGTGAGCCCGGAGTCGATCGAGAGCTCGCGGAGCCCGGGGATTATCGCCTTTGCGGTGGCGTTGCTGCCGAGGTAGCGCTTGCCGAGATCAAATAAGATAAACCCGGTGTTGCCTGTCTGAACGAGAGAATCAATGACAGTATCGTTCACGTCATAGAGGCTCACGCGGTAGGCAATGAACAGGTACATCACCTGTGCGAAGATGTATGAGAGCGGTATTATGTCGATGCTCTCGATGAGATTCTTGCTTATGAAATATGACACGATGCAGACGAGGTCAGGCAGAAGCAGAAGATAGAGTATGCTTCGTGAGACCTGCTTTTTCTTGAAGAAGCTGTAGACTATCGCGGTAAGGCTTGCGATGAAGAAGAGCAGTACACATCCGAAATATAGCTGATGCATAAATCCGTATGTACGCTCAAGTACGGGAACGCCGCCGACCTTGCTGAATTCGATCGTCTTGTAGAAGTAAGTCCTGAAGCCGGTCGTCAGCACAGAGCCGTAGAGTATCATACAGCAGATGAAGAGTATCAGCTTCGTGACCTTCCGGACCTTTATCTGACACAGGTTGAGTATACTCAGCAATATGAAATATTGCAGGAAGCTTGCACCGAGGTAGATTATCTTGTTGGCGCTTACTGCTTCGCCTATCGTATCTGCGTGATAGAACATCACATAGCCGAGGCAGGTGATAGGTATAAGAGTGAAAACTATGGTGAAGGTGACATCAAGGTGCTTGTGCCACATAGCGACATAGACAAAAAGCAGTACGACCGACAGGATAAACAGCGTGTTATAATAGGCTATGACCATAATAGCTGCCTCCTTGTTATTTATAGGATAATTATACCATATCTGACCGAAAATAGCAAGAGGCGCAGCGAAAAACCGCCGCTTCGGAAATCTTAGCCGCGAAAAACGGCTGCGGCGACACGCCGCTTATACCATATCTGACCGAAAATAGCAAGGGTCGCGGCGAAAAGCCGCCGCTCCGGAAATCTTAGCCGCGAAACCGGCTGCGGCGACACGCCGCTTATACCATATTTGACCGAAAATAGCAAGTGGCAGCGGCGATACTGTCCGGTATACTTCACGTTTTTTTCTTGCAGACGGAAATGTGAAGATATTTACGTTTTTCAACCGTGAACAAAATGAGAATCTGTACAATTACTGAGCCATACCGGAAATAGGTATGGTTGATTTACTTGCAGTATCGGTAAAAATAATAAAGATGTACAGGATTTTTTGTCAAATTGCACAATAAACCCAGTGATAAATTGTCTGTACGTACAAATTTTATTTTAAATAAAAAGGATTGTATTTACAAGCAATACAAATTATGTTATTATAAAGAAAAAATCCGAAGTGATTTCGGTCGTTGGAGGATGCTATGGAAGACTACAAATATCTGGCAATAGTCGAGTGGGCGAAGAATTATATCGCCTCAAACGGTCTCAAGCCGCGTGACAGGTTCCTTACCGAGAAGGAATTGTGCGAGATCCACGGGGTAAGCAGACAGACCGTAAGACAGGCGCTTATGTGCCTTGAGAATGAGAACGTTATCAGTCGTGTAAGGGGAAGCGGTGCGTATGTTTCAATGGGATCGGCACAGCCTTCATCTGCGGCGCAGGTAAGGAATATCGGTGTCATATCGACTTATTTCACCGACTATATATTCCCTCAGATAGTTACCGGCATAGAGAGCGTGCTCAATGATTCGGGCTATTCTATGCAGCTCGCTATCACACACAACAAGGTCGCTGAGGAGCAGCAGGCTCTTCAGAGTATGATCACAGGCGGCGTTCAGGGTCTCATCGTTGAGCCCTCGAAGAGTGCACTGCCGAATCCGAATATGGAGCTGTATGATGAGCTGAAGCGCAAGAATATCCCTGTCGTATTCTTTAATGCGAAGTATCCGTGGTCGGATTATCCCTGCGTGTCGCTCGATGATGAGGCGGCAGGAAGACTTGCCACTGATTACGCATTCGGCTGCGGACACAGAAAGATAGCCGGTATCTTTGCTCTTGACGATATTCAGGGACACAAGAGATACTGCGGCTTCACTAAGAGCTGTATCGCTCACGGTCTCAGGAATGCAGAGGACAATGTTCTGTGGTTCGCAACATCTGACAAGAACTCGGTGTTCACGTCAGGCGCGAACAATCTGCTCGTTCTTCTGAGCGAGGCAACAGCAGTTGTATGCTACAATGACAATATCGCTATCAAGCTGCTCCAGTTCTGCAAGGAGCACGATATAAGTGTTCCCGACGAGGTATCGGTAATAGGAATAGATGACTCCAAGTACGCTTCGATATGCGATGTACCGCTTACAACGGTCGCTCATCCGCAGAGAAAGCTCGGTGAAGCGGTCGCCGAGAAGCTGATAGACAAGATATGTGCTCCGTCTACGGACGATGACGACATTATCTTTACTCCCGAGCTGAAGATTCGTGATTCTGTCAAGAAACTGTAACTGATTCCGCTGACTATACAGAATAGGTGGGGAATTTATGGACGAAAAAATACAGATGATGCAGGACGTGAAACGCGTTGATATCAGGAAGGTGGAGGAGCTTCTTCAGAGCGGCAGGCTCGATGACTGCCGCGAGCGTCTCGACGCTGTGCTCGAGGAGGTCAACTTCCGTAAAATAGGCTCTCTTGTCATCAGACTGTATGTATGTATGGACATATATGTTGCTGCTCATACATTCGCGGAAAAGATCGGCGTAAGCGATGAGACTTTCTGCGAGCACTTCGGGATAGCGGACGATATAAGCGGCAAGCTTATGAATATCGACGAAACTGTCGAGTTCCTGCATTCCCTTGTGTACGACTGTATCGTATGGCGCATAGGTACGGCAAAGGAGAGCGGGAAGAGCATCCTTGCGAATGCACGTGAGTATATCGACAAGAACTATATGAACGATGACCTTTCTCTTCTTGTGGTTGCCGAAGCGGTAGGGCTAAGCCCTTCGTATCTCAGCGCGCAGTTCAAGAAAAAGTACGGACAGAACCTTTCTGAATACATAGCAGCTGCAAGAATAGCTCACGCACGCGAGCTTCTGTGCTGCACATCGAAAATGATCTATGAGGTCGCATATGACGTGGGATTCCGCGATTACCGGTACTTCAGCCAGATATTCAAGAAGTACACCGGACAGACTCCGCGTCAGTTCCAGAACAACGCGAACATCGAACCGTGAATATATATACAAACTATTATATTCACAAATAAATAAACATTTTGTGTATCATTTTTGGTATCAATGTATGTACAAAATGTTTATAATGTAAGTACAAGTTAACGAAGTGACGTTAAACAAAACTAAATCGGATGGAGGAATCTATTATGAAAATGACTAAGATCTTTGCAGTTGCAGCAAGCATGGTGCTTTGCGGTTCTGCTTTCGCAGCCTGCGGCGATGAAGGCGGCAGCAATAGCGGCTCTTCAGACAAGCTCATCAAGGTCGGTATCATCAACAACGACCCTAACGAGTCCGGCTACCGTACAGCTAACGTGAACGACCTCAAGGCTACATTCACCAAGGAGAACGGCTATGACGCTTCATTCTCCTACAGCCTCAAGAACGAAGAGCAGATCAACTTTGCTCAGAAGTACATTCAGGACGAAGTAGATTATCTTCTCCTCTCCGCTGCTGATACAGCCGGCTGGGATTCAGTTCTCAAGGATGCTCAGACAGCCGGTGTCAAGGTCATCCTCTTCGACCGTACTATAGACGCTGATGAGAGCCTTTACGAGGCTTCGATCGTTTCCGATATGGACAAGGAAGGCGAGCAGGCTGTTGAGTGGCTCAAGAACCAGAACCTCACTACATATGATATCGTTCACCTTCAGGGTGTAATGGGCTCAGCTGCTCAGAAGGGACGCTCGGGCGCTCTCAACGATACAGCAAAGGAGCTCAATTGGAACATCGTTGCTCAGCAGACAGCTGAGTGGAGCTCAGAGAAGGCTCAGCAGATCGTTCAGTCTGTTATCGACTCTGACAAGAAGTTCAACGTTATCTACGCTGAGAACGACGATATGGCAAAGGGCGCAGTAGCTGCTCTTGACAAGGCTAATATCTCTCACGGCGTTGGCAAGGATGTCGTTGTTATCGGCTTCGACTGCAACAAGTGGGCTCTTGAGGAGCTCAAGGCAGGCAACTGGAACTACGACGGACAGTGCAATCCCTTCCAGTCCTCTTACATTGTAGACATCATCAACAAGCTCGAAAAGGGCGAGAAGCTCTCTGAGAAGACCATCATTATGGATGAGAAGGGCTTTGATGCTACAACTATCACTGATGACGACGTTTCCAAGTACGGTATCTGACATCACGATATTGAATAACTGATGAGTGCGGTGACAATTCCGTATGTGTTATCTGTCACCGCACTATTTTTACAGGCTTTTTCGAGTATTTCTGAAAGAAAAAGGCTGAATCTCACTTAGGAGGAGTAGCAATGCAGGATAGATCATTGCTGGAAATGCGAGGCATCTATAAGTCATTTCCGGGCGTAAAAGCTCTGAAAAACGTTGATTTTACGCTTCGTGAAGGTGAGATACACGCGCTTATGGGCGAAAACGGCGCAGGTAAATCCACACTTATCAAGGTCCTCACCGGCGTTCATGTAAAGGACAGCGGAGATATCTTCATCAAGGGACACAGCGGTCCGGTCCAGATACATTCTCCGCAGGAAGCGCAGAATGCCGGTATCAGTACAGTTTATCAGGAAATATCGCTCTGCCCGAATCTCTCGGTCGCGGAGAATATCTTCCTCGGACGCGGCAAGACTCCAATCGTCAAATGGCGCGATATGAACCGCAAGGCAGGGGAGCTCCTTGATTCCCTCGGTATAGCTGTAAAGCCGACTCAGCAGCTTGCGAGCTGCTCTATCGCTGTGCAGCAGATGGTCGCTATCGCAAGAGCGGTCGATATGGATTGCAGAGTGCTTATCCTCGATGAGCCGACCTCTTCGCTCGATGAATCCGAGGTAGCAAAGCTGTTCAAACTTATGCGCGACCTCAGAAGCCGCGGAGTCGGTATCATTTTCGTTACTCACTTCCTCGACCAGGTATACGAGGTCTGCGACAGGATAACGGTTCTTCGTGACGGACAGTTCGTCGGTGAATATGAGATAGGATCGCTCCCGCGTGTTCAGCTCGTATCGAAGATGCTCGGCAAGGAGCTCGATGATATGGCGGACATCAAGAACGATGCTCCGACCTTCGATGCGATGAAGGCTAAGGTCGTATACGAAGCAGAGGAACTTTGCAGCTCGGAGGGTATCAAGCCCTTCAACTTCAATATCCGCAAGGGCGAGGTCAACGGCTTCACCGGACTTCTCGGCTCGGGCAGAAGTGAATGCGTCCGCGCGATATTCGGTGCAGACAAGGTCACAGGCGGCAGAGTCAAGGTAGAAGGCAAGGCAGTGAAGATAAACAAGCCCATCGACGCGATGAGGAACGGTATCGCATACCTTCCCGAAGACCGCAAGCGTGACGGTATCGTCGGCGACCTCTCGGTCCGCGACAACATCATTCTTGCGCTTCAGGTGAAGAAAGGCTTCTTCAAGCCGTTCTCGAAGTCTCAGGCGATAGCCTTCGCTGACGAGTACATCAAGCTGCTCGACATAAAGACTGCCTCTGTTGATACTCCCATAAAGTCGCTTTCGGGCGGAAATCAGCAGAAGGTCATTCTCGGACGCTGGCTGCTTACGCACCCGAAATATCTCATTCTCGACGAACCCACAAGAGGTATCGACGTAGGTACGAAGGTCGATATACAGAAGCTCGTTCTCAAGCTCGCATCTGAGGGTATGAGCATAACCTTCATCTCGTCCGAAACCGATGAGATGCTGCGTACCTGTTCGCGCCTGCTCGTTATGCGCGATCGCAAGCTTGTAGGTATCCTCACAGGCGACGAGCTGACACAGAACACTATTATGAATACTATTGCAGGAGGTGAGCAGAAGTGAATCCGAATACAAGATCAAAAACAGCATCCGAGATAATAACCGGTATGTTCAGGAAGCAGATATTCATTCCTATCGCTGCTCTGCTCATACTTGCGATATTCAACCTCATAGTTGACCCTTCATTTTTCAAGGTCACTCTCGGACAGAACAATAACGGCGACCCGATACTCTCGGGCAACATCATCTCTATAATCGACTACGGCTCAGAGCTCGCTATACTTGCTATCGGTATGACTCTCGTTACCGCTGCTTCACGCGGACAGGATATTTCCGTCGGCGCTGCTATAGCGATAAGCGGAAGCGTAGTGCTGAGAGTTCTTTGCGGAACGAATTCACGTCCTGATGAGCTACAGGCTCCCATCATCGTTGCATTCCTCGTAAGCTGCATCGTTGCGATGTCTTTCGGAGCGTTCAACGGCGTGCTCGTATCTATCTTCAAGATACAGCCGATGGTAGCAACTCTCATCCTTTTCACAGCAGGACGTTCTATCGCAGCATGGATAAACAACAATGAGCTGCCGGTAGTAAAGGACGATGTATTCCCTGTCTTCGGAGGTTATATCCCCGGAGTACCGATACCTACACCGTTTTTTATCGCCATACTCTGTTTCATAATAACGTGGCTCGTACTGAAATTCACGAACCTTAAACTCTATGTGCAGTCTGTAGGTATCAATGAGCAGACCTCACGCCTCAACGGTCTCAATCCGGCATTCATCAAGTTCATAACTTATGTTATACTTGGTCTCTGCGTAGCTGTAGCAGGCTTTATCAAGGTCAGCAGGCTCCAGACTATAAACTACTCGGTAGTCGCAAAGGACATCGAAATGGACGCTATCCTCGCCGTGGCACTTGGCGGAAATTCGCTGAGCGGCGGTAAATTCAATATCCCGTCGTCTATCCTCGGCGCATACGTTATCCAGTTCCTTACAACGACTCTTTACAAATTCGAGGTACAGGCAGACGCACTTCCGGCATACAAGGCTGTAGTCGTTATCGCACTTGTTATCCTCAGTGCTCCGATCGTCAGAGAAAAGATCGGACAGACCTTCAAAAAGCTCCGTTCTCCTGCACAGGCAGAGAGCAACGGCTGAGCGCGGTCACAGAATGGAGGTATAATTTATGCCGCAGAATATTTTGACCGCCGATAAGAAACACCGTAAACTCCTCGGTGGTCTTTCAGACACGAACCTGCTGATGACTATAACTATAATAGTTTTCATTCTGATGTATCTCTTTGCGATAATCGGACTCGGTGCAGGCTTCCAGAAACCTCAGACTTTCTTCAACATCCTTAACGCAAATGCAGCCCTTATCATTCTTTCGAGCGGAATGACCCTTGTAATGATAACAGGCGGTATCGACATTTCGGTCGGCGGTATGGCAGCTCTCGTTTGTATGAGCTCTGCCGTTTATCTCGATATGCACGGCGGAAGCGTTATCGGCGCTCTCCTCATATCGCTCGGTATCGGGCTTGCTTTCGGTCTGATACAGGGCTTCCTCGTAGCTTATCTCGACATACAGCCGTTCATTGTTACTCTTGCAGGAATGTTCTTTGCAAGAGGTATGACGACTATCGTAAACACGAATCCTTTCAATGTTCAGAATGAAGCGTTCGTCAAGCTCAAGGAAACAAGAATAATCATTCCCGGACTCGGCTCATATAACAAGAGAGGCGAATACATCGACGCTTATATCGAGATCGGCGTTGTTGTGGCTCTTATCGTAGTTGCTGCACTGTTCGTATTCCTCAAATGGACCAAGACCGGACGCAACTTCTACGCAGTCGGCGGCAACAGGCAGAGCGCACTTATGCTCGGTGTAAACGTAAAGCGTACTACCTTCCTCGCATATCTTATGTGCGGTATCTTAGGCGGTATCGGCGGTTTCGTATACTTTATGCACGTCGGCTCAGGCTCGCCAACACACGCCTCCGGTGCAGAGATGAACGCTATCGCTTCTTCAATCATCGGCGGAACTATGCTGACCGGCGGTGTCGGTAACATACTCGGAACACTGTTCGGTGTTCTCTCGCTTGCACTTATCCAGAACATCGTATCCTCTATGGGACTTGACCAGCCGTGGTGGACCGGTATCACAAACGCATCTATGCTCTGTATCTTCCTCGTAGTCCAGAGTATCATCATCGCACGCCGCAAGAAGGTAAACCTTTCAGGTGAAAAGCCGAAGGAAGAAGGTGCGAAGAAATGACAGGTACAGAACTTATCAAAAGCGGAAAAGCGATAATCGGTATCGAATTCGGTTCGACCCGTATCAAGGCAGTTCTCATCGGTGAAGATCACGCGCCGCTCGCATCGGGCGTTTTCGACTGGCAGAACGAGCTTCTCGACGGTGTGTGGACTTATTCGCTCGAAAGCGTAAAGACAGGCTTGCAGACCTCTTTCGCGGACCTTATGAAGAACGTTGAGTCGCAGTACGGCGTTAAGCTCGAAACAGCCGCCGGATTCGGACTCTCCGCGATGATGCACGGCTATCTCGCATTCGACAGCAATGACGAGCTTCTCGTTCCGTTCAGAACGTGGAGAAACACGATGACCGCGGAAGCCGCTGACAGGCTCACTGATGCCTTCGATTTCAATATCCCACAGCGCTGGAGCGTGGCTCACCTTTATCAGGCAGTCTTGAACAAGGAGCCTCACGTAGGCAGGATCGCGTTCATCACTACGCTTGCAGGATATGTTCACTATCTTCTCACCGGAAAGAAGGTCATCGGCGCCGGAGACGCCTCCGGAATCTTCCCGATAGACCCTGCAACGTGTAACTATGACAGCGATATGCTTGCAAGATTTGACACTCTCGCGTCCGGGACCGAGCTTACGCATAAGCTTGCTGAGCTGCTTCCCGTGATAGTCGGGGCAGGTGAGTGTGCGGGCACTCTCACCGAAGCAGGTGCTCTCCTTCTCGACCCGACGGGCACATTCAGACCCGGAGTTCCGTTCTGTCCGCCCGAAGGCGACGCACAGACCGGTATGGCTGCAACGAACAGCATAACTCCGAGAACAGGCAACGTTTCAGCCGGAACATCTATCTTTTCGATGATAGTGCTCGAAAACAAGCTTTCAGCTGTACACCGCGAGATAGACATCGTTACAACTCCGTGCGGAGCTCCCGTAGCAATGGTACACTGCAACAGCTGTACCTCCGACCTCGATGCGTGGTTTGGACTTTTCGGCGGTCTGCTCAGTGAAGCAGGCGTTGAAATGCCGAAGGGCAAGCTCTATGATATGCTGTATTCACTTGCTGCGGAGGGGGCTCCGGACTGTGACGGCATAATATCCTACAATTACTATGCAGGCGAGCCGGTCACAGACGTTAAGAACGGCACACCGCTTATAATGCGCAGTCCGGACTCTGCAATGAATATCCGCAATTTCGCACGCAGCCTTGTATATTCCTGTGTTGCGTCGCTGAAGGCAGGAATGGATATTCTCACAGAGCAGGAGCACGTAAAGCTCGAACGCATCTACGCTCACGGCGGATTCTTCAAAACTCCGCATCCGACTCAGGATTTCCTCGCAGCAGCACTCGGCGCTGATGTAACTCTAATGCAGACAGCAGGCGAGGGCGGCGCATGGGGTATCGCACTTCTTGCAGCCTATATGTCAAACAAGGAAGATGGCGAATCCCTTGAGGCTTACCTCAGCAAGAGAGTATTTGCTGATATGAAAGAAAGTACTGTTTCTCCGAAGCAGGAGGACATCGACGGTATCAATGCCTATATGAAAAAATACATTTCGGGGCTCCCGGCAGTAAGAGCTTCCGTAAGCGAATGAAGAAAGGACTGATTTGGATGAAATTCTGGTTTATTACTGGCTCACAGTTCCTGTACGGCGAGGAAACTCTCAGACAGGTCGAGGAGGATTCCAAAAAGATCGTTGCCGGGCTCAGATTGCCTTTCCCGGTAGAATACAAGCTCACAGCAAAGACTGAGCGCGAGATCGAGACTATCATCAAGGAGGCAAACTACGATGATGAGTGTGCAGGCATAATCACGTTCTGCCACACCTTCTCGCCTTCAAAGATGTGGATAAACGGGCTTTCAATGCTTCAGAAGCCGTGGCTCCATTTCCACACACAGTTCAACGACAATATCCCGAATGACGAGATAGATATGGACTATATGAACCTCCACCAGTCTGCTCACGGTGACAGAGAGCACGGCTTCATCGGCGCACGTCTTCGTATGCCGAGAGCAGTTGTTGCAGGTCACTGGGCTGACCCTGCTGTTCAGGAGAAGATAGCTGAATGGCAGCGCGCGGCAGTCGGTGTTATGTTCAGCCGCAGCCTCAAGATCGTTCGCTTCGGCGATAATATGCGCGAGGTTGCAGTTACAGAGGGCGATAAGGTAGAGGCACAGCTCAAGCTTGGCTGGCAGGTAAATACATTTGCTGTCGGCGATCTTGTAAAGTGCATGGATGCAGTTACAGACGCTGAGATAGATGCTCTTATGAAGGAGTATGCAGAGCTTTACGATTACGATAAGTCTGATGAAGAAGCTATCAGGTATCAGGCGCGCGAGGAGATCGCTATCGAGAAGATACTTGTCCGCGAGGGTGCAAAGGCATTCTCGAATACATTCCAGGATCTTTACGGAATGAAGCAGCTCCCCGGTCTTGCAAGCCAGCATCTTATGCAGAAGGGGTATGGCTTTGGTGCAGAGGGTGACTGGAAAACTGCCGGTATGACAGCTATAGTCAAGGCTATGTATCCGGACGGCTGCACCTCATTTATGGAGGATTACACATACGATTACAAGCACGAGCTCATTCTCGGATCTCATATGCTCGAGGTCTGCCCGTCGATAGCTGCTGACAGACCTCGCATTGAGGTGCATCACCTCGGTATCGGCGGCAAGGAGCCCCCGGCAAGAGTCGTTTTCGAGGGTAAGGCAGGCTCAGCAAAGGCACTTTCGCTCATCGACATCGGAGGCAGGCTCCGTCTTATCGCTCAGGATGTAGAGTGCGAGAAGCCGTTCCAGTCGATGCCGAATCTCCCTGTTGCAAGGACTATGTGGAAGCCGGCTCCGAACTTCCTTGAAGGTCTTGAGTGCTGGATAATCGCAGGCGGTGCTCACCACACTGTCCTCTCCTACGATATAACAAACGATACAGTCCGCGATTTTGCACGCATTATGGGCATCGAGCTCGTTATCATCAACAAGGATACGAACAAGTATCAGCTCGAGCGTGATATGATGATCGGAGACATTATCTATGGACGTTAAGGAGTTGAAGGAGCGTGTACTGAAGGCGAATCTTCTGCTCCCGAAGTACGGGCTTGTCACATTCACATGGGGCAACGTGAGCGAATTTGACCGCGAGACCGGTCTTGTTGCGATAAAGCCGAGCGGTGTAGAATACGACACGATGACGGCTGACGACATCGTTGTGCTCACACTTGACGGCGAAAAGGTCGAGGGTAAGCTCAATCCCTCGAGCGATACGCCTACACATCTTGAAATATACAGAAATTTTGACAGCGTTTGCGGAGTTGTTCATACTCATAGCAGATATGCTACTTCATTTGCACAGGCTTGTATCGGAATTCCGCCTCTCGGGACGACTCACGGCGACTATTTCTATGGCGAGATACCGTGTACACGCGAGATGACTGACAGTGAGGTCAACGGCGAATATGAGCTTGAGACCGGCAAGGTGATCGTTGAATGCTGCAAGGAGTATCAGAATATCCCGGCTGTACTTGTCGCCAATCACGGACCTTTCGTGTGGGGCAGGGACTGTATGGAGGCTGTGCACAATTCAGTCGTTCTTGAGGAGCTGTCGGCAATGGCGTGGATAACAAAGACGCTTCGTCCGGACACTCCGGATATGCCGCAGAGACTTCTTGACAAGCACTTCTTCCGCAAGCACGGCGCAAACGCATACTACGGGCAGAAATAAGGTCCGTTTGCTATTAAGTAAAGAATTTCCCTCCAATACCAAAAGTTGACCTCCGAAGCTTCGGGGGTCTTCTTTTTGGCAGTGAGATATATTTCTCTTGAAATCAGGTGTCATATGTGATATAAGCGGCGTGTCGCCGCCTCCTGTATCGCGGCAGAGCTGTCCGGAACGGAAGTATATCGCCGCGTCCCCTTGCTATTTCAGACATAATATGATATAAGCGGCGTGTCGCCGCCTCCTGTATCGCGGCAGTGCTTTCCGGAACGAAAGTATATCGCCGCGTCCCCTTGCTATTTCAGACATAATGTGATATAATCAGTTCAGTGATACCGTTAAAAACCAAAGGAGAAAAGAAACTATGAGCTACAGATTCTATGGCTGGGAATCAGCTGTTGTTCCGCCAGTTGGCGGTGAATATAATGGTATTGATACACCACAGAAGCTATATGATATTTTATGTGAGATATGGTGCGAATACACCTGTGCTCCTCGTCTGCGCAGTAAATGGAGCAAGGAGAATGTCACGCTCGGGCAGTGCTCGATAACCGCATTTTTAGTGCAGGATATTTTCGGCGGAAAGGTTTGCGGTGTGCTTCGTCCAGGCGGAAATTATCACTGCTTCAACGTCATCGGAGATGCAGTATTCGACCTTACGAGCGAGCAGTTCGGCGACGAAAAGCTCGACTACTCCAATGCAGCCGAGCAGCTGCGTGAGGAACATTTCTCGAAAACTGAGAAGCGTGAGAGGTATGAATACCTCAGAGCGCAGCTGAAAAAGTATACTGAGTCACATTTCTGAAAATACAAAAAAATGTTTTGAAAAGGTATTGACAAATGCGTTATGAAGTGTTATAATGCGTACATAAGCTGTGAGGAAGACAAGCAGAGGATTGCCAATGTCTACAGAGAGCCGGCGGTCGGTGTGAGCCGGTGATAAGCAATGCTATGTATCCCTTCTGAGCCGGAACGCTGAAAGAGCCAATAAGTGTTCCCGTGATTCTGCGTTAATGAATAGGGCTTGATGGAGTCTGAAGTGGTGTTACGCAATAGCGGCACAATTTGAGTGGTACCGCGGGTATTCAGTTAATGATGCTCGTCTCAAAGTTTCATCTTTGAGACGAGTTTTTTTATTATCCAAAAAAGTGAAAAGGAGAGATAATTATGAGCGACATGGTGAATTTACAGAATGCAGAGACAAGGATAAGAGAGGTTGCAGAGCGAATTGCCGCTCTCCGTGAGGATCTCGGAATGACAGTTGAGGAAATGGCAGCTGTCACAGACTATTCAGTCGATGAGTACAGAAGGCTTGAATCGGGCGAACAGGATTTCAGCTTTACATTTATCTACAAATGCGCGAATGCCTTTCACGTTGAGATAACTGAGCTTATGGAGGGAAGCAGTCCCGAGCTCAGCGGTTACACAGTTACAAGAAAAGGAGAAGGCGTGCCGATCGTCCGCAGAAAGGGCTTCATCTACAATCGTCTTGCTGCAAGATTCAAGAACAAGTCGCTTGAGCCGTTCCACGTTGTTATCCCTTACTCAGAGGAGGCTCTTTCTCAGCCGCTCCATATGGCGAGCCACGCCGGTCAGGAAATGGACATCGTTCTCAGAGGTACGCTTCGTATGACTGTCGGTTCGCATACTGAGATACTTCACGAAGGCGACTGTATCTACTATGACAGCTCTATGCCCCACGATGAAGTCGCACTCGGAGGCGAGGACTGCGAGATATACGCTTTTGTAATGCCTCCAAAGGGCGCTACAGGTATGTCCGAGTACCGCGAGCAGGTCGCTGAGCATCACATCACAAACGTCGATAAAGCCGGGCTTCTTCACCCTGTTGCCGAGAGATTCGTCAAGTGCGAGACGAATAATGAAGGTATCCTCAGCGCAGTCAATTTTGAAAATCAGGACAAATTCAACTTCGCTTATGACATCGTGGACGCTATGGCTGAGAAATGTCCGGATAAGACAGCGATGATATATGTCGACGTCAATAAAAACGAGCGCACCTTCACATTCAAGGACATCAAGAGATATTCCTGCCAGACAGCCAATTACTTCAAGTCTCTCGGTATCAAAAAGGGCGACCGCGTAATGCTCGTCCTGAAGCGTCATTACCAGTTCTGGTTCTCGATCATCGCACTTCACCGCATCGGAGCTCTCGTTATCCCTGCTTCAAATATGCTCAAAAAGCACGATTTCGAGTACCGCTTCAATTCAGCTGAGGTATCTGCTATCGTATGTACTGCCGATGGTGATGTTGCAAATGAGGTAGACCTTGCCTGTGCTGATTCTCCTTCGCTGAAAACGAAGGTCATCGTAAACGGTCAGCGTGAGGGCTGGCATGATTTCAACGCAGAGCTTTCAGCATACAGCACTCATTTCGAGCGCACAGCTGATACTCCCTGCGGAACTGACCCGATGCTCATCTTCTTCAGCTCGGGAACTTCAGGAAATCCCAAGCTCGTGCTGCACAGTTATCAGTATCCGCTCGGTCACTATGTAACAGCTCGCTACTGGCAGAACGCCGACCCGAACGGTCTGCACTTCACCATTTCCGATACGGGCTGGGGCAAAGCACTCTGGGGCAAGCTCTACGGTCAGTGGATGTGCGAGGCAGCTGTATTCGTTTATGACTTCGACCGCTTCCACGCAGACGACATACTCCCGATGTTCAGAAAGTACAACATCACATCATTCTGTGCGCCTCCTACAATGTACCGTTTCTTCATCAAGGAGGACCTTTCAAAATATGACCTCTCCTCGCTAAAATACGCTTGTATAGCAGGTGAAGCGCTCAATCCCGAGGTATTCCACCAGTTCTACAAGGCAACAGGCATCAAGCTAATGGAGGGCTTCGGACAGACCGAAACAACGCTGTCTATCGCAAATGTTGTCGGAATGGAGCCCAAGCCGGGCAGTATGGGCAAGCCTAACCCGCAGTACGATGTTCAGGTGCTTCTGCCTGACGGTACACCTGCAAAGGTCGGCGAGACCGGTGAGATCTGCATCAGGCTCAAGGATACGAATGCTCCCGGATACGGAGTTCCCGGTCTTGCACTGTGCTATTTCGGAGACGAGGAAAACACCGCAGAGACATGGCGCGACGGCTTCTATCACACCGGTGATACCGCGTGGGTAGACGAAGACGGCTATTTCTGGTACGTCGGCAGAGTAGATGATGTTATCAAGTCCTCCGGCTATCGTATCGGACCGTTCGAGATCGAGAGCGTACTTATGGAGCTTCCCTATGTTCTTGAATGTGCTGTTACAGGTGTTCCGGACGAAATAAGGGGACAGGTAGTAAAGGCAACTATCGTACTGACGAAGGACAAAGCTCCCTCTGATGAGCTTGTCAAGGAGATAAAGGAATACGTCAAGAACGGTACTGCTCCGTATAAATATCCGCGTGTCGTCGAGTTCGTTGACGAGCTCCCGAAGACCGTCGGAAGCGGAAAGATACGCCGTGCTGCTATCCGTGAAATGGACAAGGCAAAGTATCAGAAGTGAATATGAGAAAAGCGGCAGGCTGTCCCGATGATCGGTAGAGCCTGCCGCTGTTTTTTATTCTGTTTTTCTGAGGAATTCTTCGAGCGTAAGTGCACTGCCGGAATTTGTGGAGACGTATGAATAATACGAGAGTATCAGAGAAGCGTCCTTCGCATCGGTCATTCCGTCGCTGTTCACGTCAGAGGCTTTTTTCTGTGCCTGTATGAATTCGCCGTTTCCGCCTGTTGAAGCCTTTGAATACTCCACAAGCACGAGCGAAGCGTCCTTTGCGTCGATCATACCGTCCTCGTTCACATCTCCGAGAGTGTAGAGCGTCACGGGCGGTCTGACGGTAACACTGATCATGTATTCCTTGCCGTCCGACGTCTTTGCGGTTATGGAGGCATTGCCGGCAGAGGCAGCTGAGATAACGCCGTTTTTGTCGACTGCTGCAACGTTCTTGTCAGATGAGCTGAATGTGATACCCTTAACGCCGGTCTTTATCGTATACTTATCGCCGATAGCCATTGAAACTGAACTCGGACTGAGTATAGCCTCGCCGTCAAGGGGCTTGAAATCAAACTCATTTGTTTCGGCGAAGGTATCGGCGGATGATTTTTTGTAGCCGTGGATAGTACCGGTGTAGTTGTTGCTGAGCGCGTTCTCAGCAAGTTCGGTGTCCTTGCCATAGATGTAGAGGTCGGGGTCCGTACCTGCAAATGCGTTCGGAGCGATAGTCTTAACGCTTTCGGGTATCTCAGCCGCTTCGATAGCTGTACAGTTATTGAAGGCGTATTCTTCGACAGATGCGGTATCTGCTCCGCAAATATCCACTTCACGGAGCGTTCTCATATCAGAGAAGGCATAGCGCGGTATCTTTTCTCCGTCGGTGATGACAATTTTTGAGATGCCGTAGGTTGAGAAGTCCATTGCGTCATTTTCCCAGTTCCAGTGCTGGTCAATGAAGAGGTCAGCAACGGAGCAGTCGGGATCGACGCTTCCGTCCGCAGCTGCGCACTCAGCGGAGGTCGCAGCATAGGGGAGAGTGAGGGTTTCAAGTGTACAGCAGCCGTTCAGCATCATCCTGCCCATAGATGTTACTGAATCGGGGATAACGAGCGAGCTTATACCTGTACAGTTTGAAAATGCCCATTCGCCTATAGTATCAGTCCCGTCCGGGATATTGAACTGTTTTACAGATGAGCAGTTCCTGAAAGCTGCTGTTTTGATGTTTTTGAGCGTTGACGGGAGCTTGATGTCGGTGAGAGCAGTACAGTCGTTGAATGCGTAGTTGTCGATGTCTGTGATGAAGCTGCTGCTGAGATCGATCTCGGTGAGACCCTGCATATTCGCGAATGCATACTGTGGTATCTTTTCGCCGCCGTATATCGTCAGCTTTGTGAGCTTGTACGGTGAGGAGTCAAAGTCTCTGTTTTCCCAGTTCCAGTGCTGGTCGTAGAAGAGGTCGGTAACGGAGCAGTCCGGGTCTACACTTCCTTCTGTTGAAGCCCCTGCTGCATTTGTTCCCGCGAACGGAAGGGTAAGCTCAGTAAGCTCGGTACAGCCGGAGAAAGACATTCTTCCTATTTCGGTGACGTTTTTCGGTACGACAAAGCTTGTGATCCCGGTGCAGTTTTTGAATACATACTGTCCGAGAGTTTCGTATGAATCGGGGAGGGTAGTTGCTCTGAGCTCTGTGCAGTCAGCAAAAACTCCGCTTCCGAGAGTTTTTATCTTTCCGTTGTCGGGAAATTCTGTGATAGGTGTCGCGCAATAGGCGTAATCACCGATATTTGTGAGCGTTTCGGGGAGCTTTACCTCTGTGAGAGATGTGCAGTTACTGAAAGCATAACCGTCGACAGAAGCAGTCGGAGCACCGCTGAGGTCTATCTCTTTGAGGTTCTGCATATTTGCAAATGCATACTGCGGCACCTTTTCTCCGCCTCTGACGATTATCTTTGTGAGCTTATAAACAGATGAGTCAAAGTCTCTGTTTTCCCAGTTCCAGTGCTGGTCGTAGAAGAGGTCGGTAACAGAGTTGTCGGGGTCGGTCGGACCGTCTGCCGCAGCACATACAGCATCAGTCGCGGCATAAGGCAGCGAGAGTTCAGTGAGCTCGGTACAGCCGTTAAAGCACATTCTTCCCATTGAGGTCACGGTATCGGGGATAACGAGCGAGCTGATGCCTTTGCATCCGGCAAAGGTGTATTGTCCGATAGTTTCAGTCCCGTCAGGTATGTCGAAGCCTGTTACTGAGAAGCAGTTTGAGAATGCGCTGTTGCCGATATTTTTCAGTGTTGAGGGCAGCTTAATGCTTTTGAGTTCGCTGCAGCAGAAGAAGGCATAGCCGCCGATGTCAGTTACCGGAGTACCGCTGAGGTCGATCTCGGTGAGGCTTGCCATTCTTGCGAAAGCGTACTGCGGCACTGTTTTTCCGCCGGTGACAGTCAGCTTCCGGAGTCGATATGCTGAAAAGTCAGCCGCTGAGTTCTCCCAGTTCCAGTGTTGATCATAAAAGAGATCGGCTACGGAGCAGTCGGGGTTCACTTCACCTGTTTCGGCGTTTTCCGCATTCGTTGCCGCATATGGGAGAGTCAGCTCTTTGAGCCCGATACAGCCGCCGAATACGGCTATTCCCATTGAGGTCACATTTTCCGGGACTGTGAGAGCGGTAAGATTAAGGCAGCCGGAAAAAGCGCCTTTGCCGAGAGTTTCAGCTCCGCTTCCGAGCTCAAGCTGACTGATCGAAGTGCAGTCGGCAAAGGCATTATCGCCGATCGTCCTGACGCTGTCGGGGATAGCAACGATGTTGTCCTTGATGCTGTTCTTTTCTCCGAGTGAGGTCAGTAATCCACAGGCTTTGAAAGTATTTGCGCCGATGCTTGTGATGACGAGACCTTTTGCAGTGTCCTCATTTTCAAAAATAACACGCTCCATTTTTGTTTCGGCGAACGGAGAGCTTCTGAAATCGGACATTTCTCCGTAGCCCCTGATGACCACAGTGCCGTCATCGTAGATGTAAGCTGTAATGTTTTCGCCGAGATTTGCTGTTGAGACCGGTTCGTTCTCAGTGGGCACAGCTGCATCGGAGGCTGCTGTTGAAGTATCATCCTTTCCGGCAGCATAAACTGCAATCTCGGTCGATGCTGCTGAGGTACAGAGAACCGCACTGATTGTACCTGCTATAATACGTTTTATCATTTTACATCTCCTTTTTACAAGATAAATAATGTATGAATATTATACAGCATTTTACTCTGACAGTCAATAGAATAATATAAATACTTCTTGAAGAATTGCACATACTGCCACTTACAGTCAAGAGAAAGCGGACGGTGCCTGACCAAGACATAGCATCGTCCGCTGTTTTAGTGTGGGTCACACTTGAAGAGCGGTACTATATGCAAGTGTTTTTTGAATAAACATCATTTATCTCTTGACAAGCTCATTTAGATTTGATACAATATAGTTGTAACAGATATTAATTCGGAGGTGCTTTCACTTGGAGTATGACTATAAAGAGGCGATGAAGCTTGATAATCAGCTGTGTTTCCCGATCTATGCGGCTGCACGCTCTGTGATCTCAGCTTATACACCTTATCTTAAAGCGATCGGTCTGACCTATACTCAGTATATCATTTTCCTTGTGCTGTGGGAGAAGGACGGTCTGTCAGTCGGGGAGATCTGTAAGAGGCTTATGCTTGACAGCGGAACTCTGTCTCCCGTCCTGAAAAAGCTGCGCCAACAGGGATATATCGAAAAGAGCCAGAGCCCTGCTGACGAGCGCTCATTTATCATCACGCTGACCGAAAATGGCAGAGCACTTCAGGAAGCAGCTAAGGATATTCCGCTTCAGGTCGGCAAATGCGTTAATATCGCGCCCGAAAAGGCAAAACAGCTCTATGACCTGCTTTATGAGCTGCTGGATCTTACTTCCGGTCAATAACAGAAAAGGGGACTATCTCACGTAAAAAATCAAACAAGAGGTGCTGACTATGGATATGATGGAACTCATAAGGACACGAAAAAGCGTCCGAACCTTTGACGGCAAAGCTGTGACAGAAAATGACATAAAGGAGCTGACAGAATACATCAATTCGATCACAAACCCGTATGGTATCCCCGTGAAATTCGTTTTGCTCGATGCTGCGGAACATGGTCTTTCCAGTCCTGTCATTCAGGGAGAACACCTTTATATTACAGGAAAGGTGCCGCTGACAGAGCACTGTGCAGAAGCATTCGGGTATTCCTTTGAGAAACTGGTACTCTATGCGTGGTCACTTGGCATCGGCACAACATGGATAGGCGGTACAATGAAGCGAGAGCTGTTTGAGCAGAAAGCAGGCGTAAGAGAAGGGGAGATCATGCCTTGTGTGAGTCCTCTCGGTTATCCTGCAAAGAAACGTTCTATCAAGGAGATAGGTATGAGAACGGCGATCAGAGCAGATAAGCGCATAAAAAACGAGGAGCTGTTTTTCGCGAACGGCTTTGGTGAACCGCTGCACACTGACGATCCTACGATAATGAATGCACTTGAGGCTGTCAGACTTGCACCGTCAGCAGTCAACAAGCAGCCGTGGCGAATCGTAAAGTGTGGCAATGCGTATCATTTCTATGAGAAAAAGAATCTTGCAGGCGGCGGTGCAGCGTGGGACGTTCAGAAGGTCGATCTCGGGATAGCGATATGCCACTTTATGAGCGTTGCCGGCGGTGTATTAAGTGTCGCAGAGCCTGACATCAGTGTCGGCAAGGATACTGAGTATATTGCAACGGTCACGCTGTAAAATAGTCAGATAAGGAGCAAGATAACTTTCAACATTGTAAATCGTCCGCAGAATACATCTGCTATCATTCCTTTATATGGAGGCTGTCATGGGTAATATTTCACCGGTACAAAAAAGGCTGTCCTATACGCTGAAAGCTGCTGCCATAGCGTCAGCAGTGAGCGGCACATTTCTGAGCTGGTACGCCGGACGTGATTCCTTTATGGGCGGCAGGACTGTATTTATGTTCTTCACGATACAGTCAAATATCGCACTGGCACTCATCTGTCTGGCAGGACTTGTGAAAATGCTGAAGGACAAGCCGTTCAGCGATCTTTGGTACATCATCAAATTTGTCGGCACTGTCTCGATCACACTGACCGGAGCTGTGTTCTGTTTCGTGCTTGCACCGACAATGGGACACGGAGCATGGAACATTCAGAATATCCTGACGCACGTTGTAGTGCCCGCTGCCGGGATAATGGATTTTTTTGTGACGGGTATCAGCAGCAGTATCAGGAAGCGTAATGACCTCTGGGTGATAGTTCCGCCGATATTGTATGCAATATACGCAGGCGTCGGATATGTCCGCAACTGGCAGTTCGCAGAAGGGTATAATTATCCGTACTTCTTCCTGAACTGGGGCAGTCAGGCTGGTGCATTCGGCTTTTCTGATGAGCTGCCGTATATGGGCTGCGCTTGGTGGATACTGGCGCTTTTCTGTGCGCTGCTGATAGTGGGAATGCTGTATCTGCTGATACTGGACGCGCTGAAAAAGATGTTAATTGCGTACCGTGCTGATTAACTATTTTGCATATCGTGGTAGATTAAAGCAGCAGCTATTATCAGCATACGAACGGACAGACTAAGATACAGTTTACTCAGAGCTGTCCCTTTCTTAGCTTAACAGTACATAAAAAATAAGTCGAGATATAATGCAGATACTGGATCCGGAAGAATGGTATATCCCGACAGCAGATAAAAGAAGCGTGATCGTATCTCACGTCATTGAGTTGATCGTAAATCAAACAGCCTCCTCTTGCCATCGTGAGCCTTTTATGATATAAGCGGCGTGTCGCCGCCTCCTGTATCGCGGCTGAGTTCTCCGGAACGGAAGTATATCGCCGCGTACCCTTGCTATTCCAGACATAATATGATATAATAGATATGTTCTTATAAACGAAGGACACTACCAATTACTATCTATTTTAAGGGAGGGAGAATATAAAGCAAGCGAAGCATTTCATGAGTGCATTTGCCCTGCTTATCGCATTATCCGTTCTTCCTCTGTTCCTTACCGGCAGCAATATCAGAGGGGCTGATAATTCCCGATTTGGATCGCTGTATCCTGATACAAGGATAGTGACCAATAATATAGTATCCCTTCCTGTTGCTGCATACACAGAAGAACTTCTCCCGATCAGTCGATCGAGAATAACGAGTGTACACTCCGTAAGACGATTTGACAGACCGCAGCCATTCAGTATTTATTATAATGGAGGTCTGGTTCTTTTACAGATCTCGCTGCTGCTACTGACTTCCGCATTACTGCTCGGAAGCAGTATTAATTACAGTCAGAAGTCGATCATAAAGTATATTCACGACCAGGATGGGCGCAAAAACATTTCTCCGTATATTGTGAAAGGAACAAAACTCAAATAACAATATAACGGAGGCATAATATATGTTTAAGATAGTAATGGTAGCTTTATGTGTTTTAATGATGATCGGTATGGTCGCACTCGATTTCTTCATTTCGAGAGATATGAACCGTCCTGCAAAAAAGAAGGACGAGAGTGAGGCGGATGAGCATGAGAAAGACTAAGATCATCTGCACGATAGGTCCGGCAAGTGAGCAGGAAAATGTACTCAGGGAGATGTGTCTGGCAGGAATGAATGTAGCGAGGCTGAATTTCTCCCACGGTACACATGAGGAGCATCAGGAGAAGATCGACACCTTGAAAAATGTAAGAGATGACCTGAATCTCCCCATAGCGATCATGCTCGATACCAAAGGACCGGAATACAGGATCGGAATGTTTGAAGATCACAAGATTTACCTTAATGACGGCGATCCGTTTGCGTTTACTTCTGATGATTGTGTCGGAACGAATGAACGTGTTTCGGTCAGCTACAAGAACCTCGCAAACGAGGTGAATGTCGGTGATACGATCCTTGTGAACAACGGTCTGCTCTCGTTCAAAGTTACCGGCATCAGCGGCAATACGGTCAACTGTGAAGTGATCGTGGGCGGCGAAATGTCTGACCGCAAGAGTATGAATTTCCCGAATCATGTGCTGCAAAGCGAATATCTGAGTGAGCAGGATAAGGAAGATCTGCTGTTCGGTATCAAAAACGGAGTGGATTTCATAGCTGCATCGTTTGTTTCCACCAAAGATGATGTAGCTTCCCTGCGTCAGTTCCTCAACGATAATGGCGGTAACGACATTGACATTATCGCCAAGATAGAAAACCGTTCGGGCGTTGACCATATTGACGAGATATGCGAGATCGCTGACGGCGTTATGGTCGCTCGAGGCGACCTGGGTGTGGAAATTCCGTTTGTGGAAGTGCCGTCGATACAGAAATTTCTTATCAAGAAGTGCAGGCTGCTCGGCAAGCGTGTAATCACTGCAACGGAAATGCTGGAATCCATGATCGAAAAGCCTCGCCCGACAAGAGCTGAGATCTCAGATGTAGCGAATGCGGTATATGACGGCTCGTCAGCAATCATGCTGTCAGGTGAAACAGCTTCGGGCAAATATCCCGTGGCATCTGTGCGAAACATGGCAGAGATCGCAGAAAGCACCGAAAAAGCAATAGATTACAAAAAGCGCTTTGCTTCAACAGAGTATGACATCAAGAATAATATTGACGCTGTTTCTCACGCTACCTGTGCAATGGCGATAGATACCAAAGCCAAGGGGATCGTTATCAGCTCGCTTTCGGGAATGACTGTCCGTATGGTGAGCCGTTTCAGACCGCCTGTTGATATTATCGGAATGACAACATCTCTGAAAGCGTGGAGAAAGCTGAACCTGAGCTGGGGCGTTACTCCAGTCCTCAGTGAGGAGTTCAATTCCGTTGATGTGATGTTCTATCATGCTATGCAGAAAGCAAAACAGGTATTCGGACTTTCCAAAGGTGACAACGTGATACTGACGGGTGGACAGACAAACGGAAAATCTGGAAACACCAACACGATACGTCTTGAAACAGTAAGCTGACATAAGAAAACAGCCGTATTCTCACATCGGGGATACGGCTGTTATTTCTTTATGCAGAGAGTCTGTATTTTTCGTGATAAGAATTGTAAGCACCGATAAACTGCTCGGAACGCTGTGCTTTGAGTTCACTCAGGTATACATGGCTTCGCATACTCGACTTTGCTATCTGTATGATAGACACTGCGATATTGGAGCAATGGTCGGATACTCTCTCACAGTTGATAAGCAGATCGGACAAATAAACTCCCAATTCAGGGCTGCATTCACCTTTGCGAAGTCTGTCGATATGCTTGTCTCTTATCGTCTTAGTGAGATCGTCAATGACCTCTTCAAGAGGCTCAACATTCAGTGCAACAGCAGTATCATTACCTGCAAACGCCTTGACTGTAAGACCCGAAATTTCCGTCAGAGCCGCAAAAAGCGTTGAGAAATCGTCCTTCGCACTGTCTGAAAAGCTCTGACTGTTACGCTCCATTTCCTGCGCTATCTCTATCATATTGATAGCGTGGTCGCTGATACGTTCAAAGTCGCTTATCGTGTGCAGAAGCTCGGTGACGGTACGGCTGTCCTCGTCTGTCAGGCTGACAGCGGATAATTCCAGCAGGAACGTTGAGAGCTGGTCTTCCATTTCATCAAGGAGCTGCTCCTTTTCCTCCACGCTCAACACAGCTTTGTCCGAATAATCAAACATTGCCCGAAGTGCTTCATGGAGTGCTTCCTTTGCTCCCTGTGCCATGTCCACTGTCTTTTCTCTGCACTGTGAAACTGCAAGGGGCGGCGTGGCGATAAGACGCTTGTCAAGCAGAACAGATACCTCGGCTTCTTTGGAATCGGGTACCAGCTTTTTGGCGAGCTTTACAAGATGATTGGAGAACGGCAGGAGTATCAGCGTAGTGACGATATTGAAAATGGAGTGAACAGCGGCGATCTCCACCGCACCGATCGGCTTATCCACAAAGCTGAAATGAATGAGCGCATCAAGTCCGTAGAATACGGTAAGGTAAATTATCGTACCAATGATATTGAATGACATATGCACCACGGTCACTCGCTTTGCGTTTTTGTTTACACCGATAGATGAGATCAGTGCAGTCACGCAGGTACCGATATTCTGTCCCATAATGATCGGGATAGCCATTCTGTATGAGATCGTGCCTGTCAGAGAAAGCGCCTGCAAGATGCCGACTGATGCAGCAGATGATTGTATCACGCCCGTGAAAACAGCACCAAATGTAACGCTGAGAAGCGGATTTTTGAATGCCACAAGAAGCTTGCTGAAGCCTTCCATTTCGGCAAGGGGAGATACAGCGTTCTTCATAAGCTCCATACCGAACATCAGCACCGCAAAGCCCACCATGATAGTACCGATGTCCTGACGCTTTTTCTTTTTGCTCATCATTATCATAATAATGCCGATAAGAGCAACTATCGGGGCAAAGTTCTCGGGCTTGAGCAGTGATACGATCACATTGTCGCTCTTGATACCGGCTGTACTGAGCAGCCACGCCGTCAGGGTCGTACCGATGTTTGAGCCCATGATAACGCCGACGGTCTGTTCAAGCTGCATGATGCCGGAATTGACAAGTCCGACGAGCATTACCGTCATTGCCGAAGAAGACTGAACAGCGATGGTGATACCTGCTCCGAGGGCAAGGCTCTTGAACGGGTTTGAGGTCATTTTTTTGAGAGTCGCTTCAAGCTTGCCGCCTGCGATCTTCTCCAGACTTTGTGACATAACGTGCATACCGAACAGGAAGAAGGCAAGTCCTCCGCATAAGGTACATATTGAAAAAATGTTCATTGGATTCTCCTTATCTGAATGTAACTGTGATGCTTGTTCCGACACCTACTGTGCTTTCCACATCTATCTCAGCTCCGTGATGCTCTGCGATATGCTTCACGATAGATAGTCCGAGACCTGTGCCGCCCTTTGCACGGCTGCGGCTCTTGTCGATACGGTAGAAGCGCTCGAATATCCGTGGGATACTCTCCTGCGGTATTCCGAGCCCGGTGTCGGTCACGGTCAGCTTTTTATCAGCGATGTCTATTTCGATATTACCGTTCTCACGGTTGTACTTTATCGCATTATCCACAAGGTTGTATATCAGCTCGGTGATCTCCGTCCTGCTGCCTTTGATGACCGCACTTTCTCCGCTGACAGTTATCCTGATACCACGCTTTTCAGCCTGCTGCGACAGACGTTCTTTGCAGTCCTCGGCAGCGGCTTTCAGTTCAATTTCATCATCAAGGGGCGTATCACCGATACTGTCAAGCTCGGAAAGCCGCAGTATATCGCCGATGAGGGCAAGCATACGGTCAGCCTCTTTTTTTATTTTGCCTGCAAACTCAATGCTGTCCTCGCCCTTTGCCATTCCCGATTCTATCAGCTCTGCATAGCCCGAAATAGAGGTCAGCGGTGTTTTCAGCTCGTGAGAAACATTTGCCGTAAACTCCTGCCGCATCTCGCTCTGCGCATTTCTGGCACTGCGTATCTCCTCTACAAGCGGTATTACTTCGGGGTATAAACCGCTTTCCTCGGGCGGAGCATTTGTCCTGATAAGCTCAGGTATTCTGCGAAACGGTGCTATCAGATTGTTCGTCAGCTTCATTGAAACAAGAAGTGAAACAACAACGATACCCAATACAATGATGAGTATGATGACGAGGGAATGCTCAAACAGCGAAAAGATCGAATCCGCCTGAATGGATATCCTCAGTATATTTCCGTCACTGAGACGCAGGGCATAGTAATGATCCTCTGTGCCTATGGTGTCGGAGAAACGTGTGTCTGTTCCCGTTCCGTATTCGATAGCAGACTTTATCTCAGGGCGGTCAAGATGATTTGGCATTTCCTGCGGATCACCGCTGCTCTCAAACAGGACAGTACCGTCCTTTTCGATAAGTGTTATACGGAAGTCCTCGCCTGTGAAGCGGTCAAGCTTGGTGATCGGATCACCGCTGTCATAGCACTGTGCCACCAGATGACATTCATGTGCGAGATTTTCCTTTACCTCCTTACGGAAGAAATCATAATATGTAACAGTAGTGATAAGGATACCTATGATCGCTGTCACAACGCCCATATAGAACAGGTGGAGATTGATCTTTCTTTCCATATCACTCGTCCTTATCCAGCTTATAGCCTACGTTCCGGACAGTCCCGATATATCTTCCGCACTCGCCAAGCTTCGTTCTCAGTGTACGGATATGCACATCAAGGGTCCGTCCGGTGCTTTCCTGTCCCCATATGGTATCAATGAGAAAGTCACGGGTCAAAGCCTTTCCGGGGCTTTTTATAAGTGTTTTCAGCAGTTCAAATTCCTTGTATGTAAGCTCTGTCTGCCTGCCCGAAATGAGCACCTTTCGGGTATCATCATTCAGCAGGATCTCTGCAAAACGGTATTCATTGCTCTGATTTTTTCCTCTCAGTCTTGCCTTCACACGGCTGACGAGCTCCATAACTCCAAACGGCTTACACAGATAATCATCAGCACCGAGGTCAAGTCCCTTTACACGGTCAAGCTCTGTTGTCTTTGCGGAAATAATGATGACTGGGATTCTTTCGGTAACGGGGTCGTCACGCAGCTTTTTAAGGATCGTCAGTCCGTCATCGCCCGGCAGCATAATGTCAAGCAAAACAAGGTCGGGAACAGCTTTTATTATCGCTTTATAGAACTCCTTGGAGCTCTCAAAGCACTCGGTATCATAGCCGTTGCTCTTCATTGCATATGCTTCAAGTTCTCGGATATTATCATCATCTTCAACGATGTATATTAGCATAGTATCACTCTCCTGATATTATCATTATAGCAGGTCGATGTTAATTTGAACAGTACCGAAAGGTTAAACCTATGTTAAATTGGCTTAAACTTGTTTTGTTAATTGACTATGAGGCGCTCTGTTCCAATGAGTTCCGGAGCGAGGAAGATAATCTCCAATTGGTGCAATCATTCTTATCTGAAGATGCTGAAGAATGTGTAAACGACAATTCATAATCTGTTTGAAGAAAAATAGTATATGTTTATCAGGTGTTATCGTCATAGCACACGATGAATTTACCAATGTATCTCCACTTCTGCAAAGTTTAATATGGTTCAGAGAGACTGTCAAAAAGTACGAAGAGGAAGTTGCTGCGAAGCGCGCAAATGAGGAAGAGGAACTTCGCAGAAAGCAGCGCGAGGAAGGGGAGAAAATAGCGAAGAAGCGTCAGCAAGAGCGTGACGATGCGATCAATAACGACTTCTATGAGGCGTATGACAAGATCGATTTCAATATTGCCAAGAGCGAACCCAAGTATATTGACAGGGACGATTCCAGGAATATCGACAATATCAATATAGAGCATATCGATGTAGACGGTGTGCCGTATGTCAAATGCGCGGATACTTACGATAGAGATCCGCAGGCACCTGCGATCTGTGCTTTGTTAAGCCCGAGACAGCTGAGCCTCAGGATCTCACGATAATTGGTCATTTCAATGACCTCCTTCAATAGTATTCACGCTTTTGCGTGTAACACTATTCTATCGTGAAATTGAT
>JAFXVT010000010.1 GCA_017534835.1 Ruminococcus sp. | reverse complement strand
GCGGCGATGAACTTGTTTATCGCCGTTTCCAACAAGCCCGGCAAGAAGTTCAAGAAGCCTTTCAAGTACACCGCGCGCGTGAAGCGTATGCTCGTCACGTTCTTTATCCTCATCGCGGCAATATTCGTCGGAGCATTCTTCTCTGCGAAGATGACCGACATAAACGGCAGTCAGCGATTTGTCAATAACCTGCCGTTCGTCCTTGTCGGCTCGGCACTGTATCTCACACCGCTGCTTGTGCCGCTCTCGAACCTCATAAACAAGCCGATAGAGACAGCTATCAACAACTGGTACATCAACGACGCGAAGAAAAAGCTCGCCGCCATGCCCGACCTCCACAAGGTCGGCATCACCGGCAGCTACGGCAAGACCTCGATGAAGTTCTACCTCAGCGAGCTGCTCTCATCGCAGTATGAAACACTTAAAACTCCCGAGAGCTTCAACACTCCCATGGGCGTGACGATAACCGTCCGCCGCGACCTCAAGCCCACTCACGAATACTTCATCTGCGAGATGGGCGCAAGACGAGTTCACGAGATCGCGGAGCTCTGCGGCATCGCGGATCCCCACGACGGTATCATCACTTCCGTCGGACCGCAGCACCTCGAGACCTTCGGCTCTATCGAGAACGTTGTCAATACCAAGTTCGAGCTTGCCGACTGCGTGAAGAAGAACGGCGGAAGGATATACCTCAACTACGATAACGAGCTCATCCGGAAGAAGGTGAGCGAGTACCCGAATGCTGTCACATACGGCACATCTGAAGGCAGTATGTGGCGCGGCAGCGATGTGACCGTTTCCGACAGGGGAACGGAGTTCACCGTTACTGCCCCCGACGGAAAGACCTGCCGCTTCGGAACAAAGCTCCTCGGCGAGCACAGCGTGCAGAATCTCCTCGGAGCTATCGCATACGCGTGCGGAACGGGCATACCGATGGAGAAGCTCGTCCTTCCCGTCAAGCGTATCGCGGCTGTACCGCACAGGCTTCAGCTCCTTGACAAGGGCGGCGGAGTCACATACATCGACGATGCCTACAACTCCAACCCGAGCGGCTGCCGTGCAGCTCTTGCCGTGCTCGGACTGTTCGACGCCTGCCGCATACTCGTAACACCGGGTATGGTCGAGCTCGGCGCAAAGCAGGAGGAGCTCAACTTTGAGTTCGGTCAGGAGGCTGCAAAGGTGTGCGATCATATCATCCTCGTCGGAAAGGCTCAGACTCAGCCTATCTATAACGGCATAAAGGACGCAGGCTTCGATATGGATAAGGTCTACGTCGCGGACGGGCTCAATGATGCGCTCGCGAAGGCGAATTCCTATCAGACCGGCAAGAAGAAGGTCGTGCTTCTTGAGAATGATTTACCCGATAACTATTGACAATAAGCCATTAGCTAATGGCTCAGAGCTAAAGGCTAACGGCCCGATATAAAGGAGAGGTTAATTATGAAGATAAATTTAGCTGTGATTTTCGGCGGAAGAAGCGTCGAGCATGAGGTCTCGGTCATCTCTGCCGTTCAGGCTATGGCAAGCATGGACAAGGAAAAGTATAACATAATCCCTGTTTATATGACAAAGAAGAGCGAATTCTATACAAGTGAAAAAATGTTTGACATCAACAGCTTCAAGGACATTCCCGCTCTGCTCGGCGAATCGACTGAATGCGTATTCGTCCGCAGCTCTGAGGGCAAGGTACAGCTTCAGAGCCTTAAAAAGAAGATGTTCGGTACAAACGTTATCAGCGATGTTGACATCGCATTCCCTATCGTTCACGGAACAAACGTTGAGGACGGCGCTCTTCAGGGCTATTTGCAGACGCTCGACCTTCCCTATGTAGGCTGCGATGTGCTCGCGTCGGCTGTGGGAATGGACAAATTCGTTATGAAGATACTGCTCAAGGACGCAGGCTTCCCTGTGCTCGACTGCTGCCGCTTCTCTTCATTCGACCTCGACAAGATAGATGATATGGTGGCACAGGTCGAGAGCAAGTTCGGCTATCCCGTTATCGTAAAGCCTATCAACCTCGGTTCAAGCGTAGGTATCTCAAAGGGCAAGGACAGAGAGAGCCTTATCAAGTCGATCGAGGAGGCTTTCGAGTTCGCTGACCGTATCCTCATCGAGCCCTGCGTTACAAATCTCAAAGAGATAAACTGCTCAGTGCTCGGCGACAGCGAGTCCGCTGAGGCTTCCGTCTGCGAGGAGCCCGTACAGGCAAGCGATGACGATATACTCAGCTATGAGCAGAAGTACGTCGGCGGCGGAAAGGGCGGAAGCAAGGGTATGGCTACGCTCAAGAGAAAGATACCTGCTGATATTACTCCCGAGCAGGACGAATTCATCAGAAAGACCGCTGTTGACGCTTTCCGCTATCTCGGCTGCAACGGCGTCACACGTATCGACTTTATGATAGATATGGATACCGATAAGGTCTATATCAACGAGATAAACACTATCCCCGGCTCGCTCGCATTCTACCTCTGGGAGCCTAAGGGCGTGAAGTACAAGGAGCTTCTCGAGCGTATGATACAGCTCGCGATGAAGCGCCACAGACAGTCCGCTAAGATAAGCTATGCGTTCGATACGAATATCCTTTCAATGGGCGGAAGCTTCGGCTCTAAGGGAAGCAAGAGATGAAAGCGCTCCGCAGGCAGATAAGCTGCTTGCAGAGACGATAACAGCACTGTCAACGATGAAAAAGGAGGGTTAAATATGACCGAAAAGGAAAAACAGCAGGCAGGTGAGCTCTATTTCTCGAACGATAAGGAGCTCGCAGCAGAACGTGTGAAGGCTAAGAAGCTTTGTGCGGAGTACAACGCTATCGAGTACAATGACTATCAGAAGAAGGAGCGCCTTCTCGACAGACTTCTCGCTCTGCGCGGAGAAAATACCGTTCTTGAACCGAATTTCTTCTGCGATTACGGCTATAACATCATAATCGGCGACAATTTCTATTCCAATCACAACCTCGTTATCCTCGACTGTGCAGAGGTCACATTCGGCAATAACGTGTTCATCGGTCCGAACTGCGGCTTCTATACAGCAGCTCACCCTATCGACGCTGAGCAGCGCAACAGCGGTCTTGAGTACGCAAAGCCGATAAAGGTCGGAAGCGACGTATGGATAGGCGGAAATGTCTGCGTTATGCCCGGTGTTACTATCGGCGACAACGTCGTCATCGGCGGCGGAAGCGTCGTTACAAAGGATATACCCTCCGGCTCGGTCGCTGTGGGAAATCCCTGCAAGGTAGTAAGATCTGTCGGCGATGCGCAGGCAGAAAAAGCCGGTAAGAAATGATCACAGGTCCGCAGGCGTACAGAGAGGATAGCTATGAATACTCTGCACTTCAAATATGCCGTCGAGATAGAGAAAACACGCTCTATCACACAGGCTGCCGAAAATCTGTATATGGCTCAGCCAAACCTGAGCAAGGCGATAAAGGAGCTTGAAAACTCGCTCGGTATCACGATATTCCGCCGCACATCAAAGGGCGTTATCCCCACCGATCAGGGAATGAAATTCCTCGCCTGTGCAAAGCAGGTGCTTATGCAGATAGACAATATGGAGGCGATAGGCTCGCCGGATAAGCCGAGAGAGCGTAAAATGCGCATATCTGTGCCGCGTGCCGGCTACATCTCAAAAGCGCTTTCCGAGTTCATCGCCGCTTCGGATGCCTCTGACGATATGGAGGTATATTTCTGCGAGACAAATTCTCTGCGAACTATCGAAAATGTCCGCGATAATGGCTATAATTTCGGCATTATACGCTTCAACACCGCATTCGAGAAATACTTTATGGACTTCCTCGCGGAGAAGAATATCGAAAGTCAGCTCCTCTGGGAGTATCAGGCTCTCGCTGTTATGTCCGCGGAGCACCCTGCCGCAAATGACGAGCTCACATACGGTGAGCTTTCTGCGAGATATGCAGAGGTCGCACAGGGCGACGATGCCGTCCCTTACGTCCCCGGAGCAGTTGAAAAGCTTTTCAGCCGCAACCGCCCCGAGGATACGAAGGTCAGGCGCGTTTATATGTTCGACCGCGGAAGTGCGCTCGATTTCCTGCTGACTGTGCCGGATTCGTTCATGCTCGATTCTCCGGTGCCGGAATGTCTCTGCGGAAAGTACAGGCTCGTGCAGAAGAAATGTGATTTCCCGGATAACTGCTTCCGCGATATGCTGATATATTCAGCAGGAAGAAAGCTGTCGGGAAGCGAGCTCGCACTCGTCAACAAGCTCTACGAAGCACGTAACGAGGCGGCATTTACCGAAATATGACGATAAACAACAAATGACCGCTGGCGTTTTTTCGGGACTGTCTCGGGTATTTATTGAGGGAAACCCTTTTGAAAAAGGGTTCTCCCTCAAACTCCTTTCCTAAAACTTTTAACTCCGTTTTTCCCCTCCTATGGGGTCACGCTGACAGATTCAATGTTCTGTCTTAATTTGCTAACGTGACCCCATAGGAGGGGAAAAACAAAGCTGGAAGTCTTTGGAAGGGGGTCTGGGGGAGAACCTTTCTTCTGTATGGTGTTCTTAACGCAGTTAATTATGTATTATCTCCGAGGAGGTCATCCTCGGAGATTTTTATTATGCAAACTTAGTCATGCCAAGCTCGTCCATCTCTCCGTCAAGCCTGAACGCTTTGTCAGGATGAAATGTAAAGTAAATGACTATATGATTACCGCAGGTCCTTGAACGTTTTACAGCCTTTTCGTGGACTTCAATTCGCTCTATAAAAGCTCTCAGGAGCTCAGGCGTGACCTTTGAAATTGTTACATACCTCTTAGCCTTGGTGATAAAGTCACGGATACATTTCTC
>JAFXVT010000009.1 GCA_017534835.1 Ruminococcus sp. | reverse complement strand
CGGGAAGTCCATAGCGCTGCGCTGTGTGCCGTAGAAGTGAGTACCGAACATATCACAGTTAGCGAATGCCTTGGAATCGTTCAGGATAGCGTTGTAGTAGTCCTTGCTGTAGCTGAAGCTCTCGGGAGACATCATCTTTGTGTTCGTGCCTGCTGTTACGGCAGGACCGTAATTTGCGAGGAACGAAGCACATCTTGAAGGTGCCCAGTATGTCCACTCGCCTGACCAGTCAGGCTCGTTCTGAACTGAGATGGAATTCAGCTCAACGCCCTTGCTGTTGCAGAACTTGATGAAGTCGTTGAGGTGCTTTGCGTAGTTTGCCTCAGCGCCGTTATTGAGCACGTACTGACCGCCGCGGGGACCGCCGGAGCCGTTGCTTCTCATCGAAGCCGGAGGGTTCCACGGAGTCGCAAATACCGTAGCACCGAGAGCTGACGCTCTCTGAGCTGTCGGGATAGCGTTGTTCCACGCATTCTGCTGGTCGCTTACGAAGATTCGCAGGATAGTGAAACCGAGCTCGTTCTCACCGTTGCCGAATGCAGTCTGTACCTGTGCTGCTGTCATATCTCCGGGAGCTCCGTTCTGAGCGTTATAGCTCTGCCACTCGGGGTGGTTCATTCCTCCGAAGCCGCGGATACGCTGATATGTCTTGTTCGTGTTGATAGTGCAGGCGCCTGCCGCATATGATTCAAGCTCCTGCTCTCCGAAGTCCACAGGCATTACCGATGCCGCAGAAAGCACCATTGTTCCGGCGACCATGCCTGCAAAAACGGATCTGAGTTTCTTCTGGATACTCATTGGACATTCCTCCTTAACTTACATACCTGACATATTACATTGCAATCTAACGCATATCCCCCAAATAATATCATATAGCATATTAATTGCATTTTAATTATGTTATATTCATTATACGTTAATATTTATATACGGTAAACCCACAATGTGTAGGAAAGGTGGACAAAACCACTGACTTTTTATGCTTTTATCTACAAAAACTATTGACACATCGTAACATTTATCTTATAATTAGTATAGTACATTCGTTTATTACGGTTGAGGTGAACAAAACCAATTTTTTACAGAATGTAGTGATAGGGATGAACCGCATTTGGCGGACAAGCGACCGGAGGTCAGAAAATGAACAAACCCAAACGCCCGATAATCTGCGTTGTTTCCGCAGAAGCCAACAGTATCGAGCAGCGCCAGATACTGTATGGCATCATCGAGAAGGCACAGGAATACGGTTACGATACTGCTGTGCTCTCAAACATATACAACCCGAACATAAGCATCAACTCGCTCGAATGTGAAAACAAGATATATGAGCTCGTCTGTTCTGAGCAGATAGCGGCTGTGATACTTATTTCCGAATCCTTCGTGAATGAGCAGATACGCCTTGCTATCGCCCGTTCGATGCTCAAAAAGGACGTTCCGATGATAATTCTCGGAGCTCAGCTTGAGGAATTCCAGGACCCGAAATTCACATTCATCAACACCAGCGACGAAGACGATACCGAGGAGATAATCGACCACCTCATCGAGGAACACGGTCTCACCGACATCGACTACCTCTCCGGCTATGACTATCTCGAGCTGTCACAGAAGCGCGCCGAGGGCTACAGAAAATCCCTCCGCAAGCACCACATCAGGATAAACGAGAACAAGATACATTTCGGCGATTTCTGGATGTCAGCTGGCGAGCAGCTCGCAGGCAAATACGTCGACGGAACGCTTCCTATGCCGCAGGCTGTGGCGTGCGCGAACGACTATATGGCATACGGTGTCCTCGATGTTTTCAGGAAGAACAATATCCGCGTTCCGGAGGACGTTTCTGTAGTCGGGTACGAATATATCAACAAGCGGCTGATGCACACTCCCCTTCTTACGACATATCAGCGCAACCGCAGCGACCTCGGACGAAGTGCTGTTGATATTATCCACAGCCGTCTTACCGGTGCCGAGGTCCCGGAATTCAAGCCGCCGAAGGGCTATTTCGTGCTCGGTGACAGCTGTCCCTGCGGCAGAGATTCGGAAAAATACTACAAAGAGCTCGACAATGCCAAGATAAAAAGCGATTTCGAGGCATGGAACCTGTTCAGCTCACTCGATCAGGAGATAACCGAGAGCAAGAACCTGAACGAATTTGTTGAAATACTGGGAAAATTCCATTGGCTGCTCAGAGATGTCTACGACATCGTGCTGTGTCTACAGTCAAACTGGTATGACCCGACAGCAGAGGTGTCGGAGATAATGACCTGCCGCCACATTATGCCGTGGCTCGATTCTTCGCCGTTCGAGGCGCACAGGCTCGACTTTGCCGAGATATTCTCGCACTGCCAGACGCCTGCCGTCTACTATTTCAACCCCATCTTCTTCGGTCAGCGTCTGCTCGGGCATATTATCCTGCGATACGACAATCCCGACACATACGACGACATTTTCCGCAACTGGATAAAATCTGTCTCGATATGCCTCGAATTCCTGCGTATGAAGAACGATATACGCTATCTCACGAGCTGCCAGAACCTCTCCGAGCAGCGCGATACGCTCACAGGAATGTACAATGCCTCAGGACTTGAAAAAGCCTATAATTCCGCTGTTATCCACGGCAACAAGGAGCTCTATTTCATTATGCTCCGCATTGGTCTCTCTGAGAGCGGAGTCTCCTCCAATGCCGATGACAGGATAAAGGCTATCCTCGATGCATCACGTGCGCTCGACGAATTCTGCGGTAACCACGACATATGCGGAAGGATAAACAACAACACCCTCATCTGCGTGGTACAGCGAAATGCCGCTCCTGCACTGCTTGCTAACTGCGTTTCGTCGATACTGCTCCAGCACAAGAAATATATGGAATTCTATGGCTCTGACTCGTTCGTATGCGTCGCGGAAAAGTGCTCCGGCATCGCATACAAGGACATCTACGAAACCTGCTCTGCCGAAGCTGACGTCAAGGCAAAGCAGCTCGAGGAGAAGAAGCTCATCAGCCACTACAGGGAAATGGCAGAGATACGCAGCTATGTCTACTCAAACCCGACCGAGACCTTCGACAGCGAATCTCTCCACGACCTCTTCCCCGGCAGCACCGGCTACCTCAGAAGCGTATTCAAGCAGTGCTTCGGCATAAGCTTCCACAAGGACTGCATAATCGCACGTATCGCAAAGGCAAAATACTATCTTTCGACAACGACGCTCAACGTTATTGAAATATCCGAAAAATGCGGCTATCTCGACAGCAAATACTTCCTCCGCCAGTTCAGTATGGTCGTGGGGATGACGCCAATTCAGTACCGGGTGAGCATACAGTATTGATCGCGTTCTCACGGTCTGGCGGGTATGCACCGCTGCTTTGCAGCTCACCAGCCCACAGCTTCCGCTGATGTATAATAAAGGGTGCCCTTTTTCTGAGAGGGCACCCTTTTCTGTTTCGTTTCCGCATAATCAAAAGAGCTGCACGGCATGACCGTACAGCTCTTTTCAATATAATCTAAATCAAACGAGGAAGAAACTTCCCTCTTTACCGTCAATAACGTAGTAAACCTTGTTTTCCTCAGGCTTTACATATACATTAACAGTCTTGGGAGCCTTGATAGCAGCGTCATCGATAGCCTTTGCAACGATAGCCTCTGTTGTGAGCTCAGCACCGAGATACTGTACATATACTGTAGCAGCAGTCTTCTTTGCAGCAGCTCTCTTGGGAGCAGCAGCCTTCTTCTCAGCTGTCTTCTTGGGAGCAGCAGCCTTCTTGGGAGCAGCAGCCTTCTTCTCAGCTGTCTTCTTCTCAGCTGTCTTCTTTGCAGCAGTTCTCTTAGCAGGAGCCTTAACCTCTGCAGCAGTCTCTACTGCCTTTTCAGTCTTCTTAGCATCAGCCATGATAATTTACCTCCGTTAGATTACTTGTTAACAGCGTTCTTGAGAGCCTGACCAGCCTTGAAAGCAGGAGCCTTAGAAGCAGGAGCAGTCATCTTCTTCTTTGTCTGAGGATTGATAACCTGTTTAGCCTTTCTGTCACGAACCTCGAATGTACCAAAGCCAACGAGAGCAACCTTCTCACCGCTTGCGAGAGCCTCTGTGATAGCCTCGATAACAGCCTTTACAGCAACCTCTGCGTTCTTCTTGCTGAAGTCAGTCTTTTCAGCAACAACACTGATAAGTTCAGTTTTTGTCATATCTGTATCCTCCATTTTTATAAAATTTATATTTGCATTATATACCTTTTATCCCGATTTGTCAAGGAATTTGCGAAAAAAAGACATTTCGACCGATTCTACGCCTTTTGCAGGCTGCTTTTTATAGATTTCGACCATAGTTTTTGGCTATTTACCGTTGTGATGTGCCGCAAACGATGAAATGACGCGCTTTACGCTGAGCCCGCCGGCTGAAAAGCAGGACTCATAAACTGTAAACCGAAGGCAACTTTTCCCCGTCAAACCGGCTGGAGGACACCATTTATCCCTTTTCTGCCGTGAGGACACCGTCCGTGAGGTCAACATCTATTACATCGCCTGCGGAGAGGTCACTGCCTATCAGCTTCTTCGCGATGAGAGTCTCTACCCTGCTCTGAATGAAGCGGCGCAGCGGTCTTGCACCGAAGTTCGGGTCATATCCGCAGTCCACGATATAATTCTTGGCTTCTTCGCTGACATTTATACGTATGTGCTTGTCATCAAGACGCTTCTGAAGGTCTGCGAGCATAAGGTCTACGATGTTCATTATCTCGTTCTTGGTGAGCGGCTTGTAGAATATTATCTCATCGAGACGGTTGAGGAACTCCGGACGGAACTGCTTTTTCAGCAGTGCCTCGACCTTTTCCTTCGCCTCATCAGTGATATTGCCGTCCTCGCCGATACCTTCGAGGATGTACGGACTTCCGAGGTTCGATGTGAGAATGATTATCGTGTTCTTGAAATCGACAGTTCTGCCCTGAGAATCGGTTATCCTTCCGTCATCGAGCACCTGAAGCAGGATATTGAACACATCCGGGTGAGCCTTCTCTATCTCATCGAAGAGAACAACGGAATAGGGCTTGCGGCGTACTGCCTCCGTGAGCTGACCGCCCTCGTCATAGCCGACGTATCCGGGAGGCGCTCCGATGAGACGGCTCACGCTGAATTTCTCCATATATTCGCTCATATCTATGCGTATGATGTTCTTCTCGTCATCGAAGAGTATCTCCGAGAGAGCCTTTGCAAGCTCGGTCTTGCCGACACCTGTAGGTCCGAGGAACATAAACGACCCGATAGGTCTGCCGGGTGCCTGTATACCTGCACGCGAGCGCAGTATCGCCTCGCTGACCTTCTCAACGGCTTCGTCCTGACCGATAACACGCTTGTGGAGCAGCTCGCCGAGGTGGAGCACCTTCTCCTTCTCGCCCTCCATCAGCTTCGCAACGGGAATGCCTGTCCAGCGGCATACTATCTTTGCTATCTCGTCGTCGGTAACTCTGTCGCGCAGGAGCTTTTCGCCCTTCATATCCTCCTCAGCCTTCTGTTCAAGCTCCTCGAGCTGCTTTTTCAGCTGAGGAAGTCTGCCGTATTTGAGCTCTGCCGCCTTGTTGAGGTCGTATTCGCGCTCAGCCTGCTCGATCTGTGCATTCACAGCCTCAAGCTCCTCACGCAGCTTCTGGACTGCCGAAATATCGGTCTTTTCGTTCTGCCATTTAGCCTTCATCGCGTCAAATTTAGCACGGAGATCCGAGAGCTCCTTCTGTATCTCTGCGAGGTGCTCCTGCGAGATATTGTCACTCTCCTTTTTAAGGGCAGCCTCCTCTATTTCGAGCTGAACTATCTTGCGCGAGATAACATCGAGCTCGGTCGGCATCGAATCCATTTCCGTGCGGATGGTTGCGCAAGCCTCGTCGATGAGGTCTATCGCCTTGTCCGGGAGGAAGCGGTCGGTGATGTATCTGTTAGAGAGCACAGCTGCTGAGATCAGCGCATTATCGCTTATCTTGACGCCGTGGAAGACCTCATAGCGCTCCTTGAGTCCGCGGAGGATCGAGATGGTATCCTCAACGGTAGGCTCATTTACAAGCACAGGCTGGAAACGGCGTTCAAGAGCCGGGTCCTTTTCGATGTACTGGCGGTACTCGTTGAGCGTCGTTGCACCGATGCAGTGGAGCTCACCTCTCGCAAGCATAGGCTTGAGGAGATTTCCGGCATCCATTGCGCCGTCTGATTTTCCTGCGCCGACGATGGTGTGAAGCTCATCTATAAAGAGAAGTATCTGACCGTTGCTGTTCTTTATCTCGTTGAGCACAGCTTTGAGACGCTCCTCGAATTCTCCGCGGAACTTCGCACCTGCAACAAGAGCGCCCATATCGAGCGAGAACACCTTTCTGTCCTTTAAGCTGTCCGGTACATCTCCTGCCACGATACGCAGGGCAAGTCCCTCAGCTATGGCAGTTTTTCCGACACCGGGCTCACCGATGAGAACGGGGTTGTTCTTGGTCTTGCGCGAGAGGATACGGATAACGTTTCGTATCTCGCTGTCACGCCCTATAACAGGGTCGAGCTTGTTTCTGCGTGCGAGACCGACAAGCTCCTGACCGTACTTCTTCAGCACATCGTAGGTGTCCTCGGGATTCTCGGACGTTACACGTGTATTTCCGCGAACGGACATCAGCGCACTCAGGAACGGGTCGCGTGTAATATTAAATGTACGGAACAGAGCAGAAACATCTCTGTCCTTGCAGTCGATGAGCGAGAGCATGATGTGCTCGACGGACACGAACTCGTCCTTCATATTGTCCGCTATGCTCTCAGCATTCGTGAGAATGCGGTCGCCCTCGACGGAAATGCCGATATTACTGCTTCTGCCGCTGCCCGTGACCTTCGGGAGCAGAGCTATCTTCTTATCGACCTCGCCGTCAAAGATGTCGGTATCTATATTCATTTTCTTCAGCAGCTGCGGTATAAGACCGTTCTCCTGCTTCAGCAGACCAGACAGCAGGTGTATCGGCTCGATGACATTGTTCGACTGCATAACTGCGATACTCTGCGCCTTTCTTACGGCATCTGCGGACCTCTGTGTGAATTTCTCTGCATTCATATTGATTTCCTCCGTTCTTTATTTGTACTTATAAATTTTACATTATCAGCGGTAATTATCCAAAGTTGTAACTACACGATGAAACGGCTCAGCATTCTGGTGTAGCGCGACATAAGCTCATCGCCGTCTGTCATCAGCTCGCCGGGAGCTGAAAAATAGACCTGTATCGCATAATTGAGGTCATTGATGTACTGTGCTATCGCCTCGCCTATGCGGTCATCCGTGTACTCGCCCGAATTAATGAGCCTGCGCGTGAAGCAGCCGGGGCTCAGCTTCCATTCGGGATATTCGTATCCGGCGCGCATGAGCTGCTCTGACTCCTTCCGGACACGCTGCACGAAGAAGCTGTCGAATATCTCGCGAAGCCGTCTGCTCTGCGTCCGTATCTGCACCTTCAGCGTACCGAGATACTCGTCCGGAGCACGTTCGAGCTCGACCTTGTAGCATATCGTCGGGTGATACTTGTAGTCCAGCGCCGACCTCATCGTCAGGAGCGAAGCCGAGCGCTGCTGCTGTATCTGCATAGCCTCGCCGATAAGCTCCTCAAGGTTGCCGAAGATGTCGCGCATACGCATTTCCGGCGTAGTGCAGGAAAGGTGCTGTGCAAGTATCTGGTTTATCAGGTTCGAGCGGCTCGTCCCCATTCTGTACGCCTGCTCGTCGACCGCTTTTATCACATCGTCCATCAGAACGATGCTGTAAACGCTCTTCTTCAACTCTTCTCGCCTCCTTCAAGTCAATTATAGCATTGTTTATATAATTTGTCAAGCGGATTATATAATAAAGTTTGCAAGTTTTTGAAGCTAAAAAAATGCACCCCTTGCGAGGTGCGAATGCGGTCCGTACGATTGTAAAATCGTTTAGCACTGTTGGACCGAGCCATAGATATAGTTAAAATAAGTTATTGAGAATAGAAAACATGAAAAAATTACAAATGAAAGGGATTAGTTTTAAGAAAAAACTAATTCTTTTTCTATGGCGAGCAGTTGAATTAATATCCAGTATCAAGCACATGAGAGGGGAGGGTACTTGATACTGAATACCAATTTTCTTCAAATGCTGTATTTATTATATTGCAAAAGACAGCTCTTGACAATATACATATATACACATAACTTAAATATAGTGTACTTTTCACCTGTTTTTCGCCGTTTTTATTGTTAATTTTTCGTTAATAAGTTTGCTGTTGCTTCACGTTAACCGTTTATTAATATAAATTGGCTGTTCATAAGTTGTTATGACTCTGTTTCAAAAATGATAAAACAATATTCACATTTTGTATTTACAATTCCTCTCAGCCGTCTATCAAATGTCGATACCCTCAAAAAAACCGCAGAGGAACTTCTGCTCCTCTGCGGCTGATGTATCGTCAATTATCCTACAACGAATTCATTTTTTGTGCCTGTGATCTCAAAATCGCCCATACTGTTCCCGTCGACAAAGACAGACACCGTGTCTCCAACGCACAGATCAGGCAGGAACATCACCGCTGACATAAAGTCCATATGAGGTGTGAGCGAGCCTTTTTCGATGCCGTTGACGTAGAATCTGAGCTCACTTCCGGCAGCTCCACCGTTCTTGAAGCCGAATCCGGCATAGGGAGCTGCCGAAGTTGTAGGCTGTGTGAACTTGTTTCCTGCGGCAAAGACCGTACCGCCTGCATAGTTGAACTCAGCTGCGTATATCGAGTGCTTTTCCTCTTTAGTGCCGCCGGAAACATACATAGCACCGCCGTTTATAGTGACAGTACCCACAGCATCTTCATCGCCCTTCGCCTTGATGCCGTTCGTTCCGCCGGTAATATTGACCTTGCCTCCGTTGAGCGTAACGCCAACGTTCGCGATTATGCCGGACTTGCGTGAATCAATGTTGTAAGTACCGCTCTCTATGACAACATCATCGTCGCTGTTGATGCCGTGAGAGGCGGTGGCTTTTATGTTGAGCTCGCCGTTTCCTTTGAGTCTGACTGTATCGTTCGAGAAGATGACACCGGTATCCTTGACGCCCTTCTTTTCCACGCCGCTCTCAAGAGTATTCACTGAGCCCTCCTTCGGCTTTATGGTACAGCGCTTTGCTTCTCTTATGAAGATCGCAGGCGCTGACGTGTTGGTGATAGTGACACCGTTCAGAACAACTGTCACCTTGTCCTCGGAAACGCCTGTATCAACGCATATCTGACCGTTATCCACACTTCCGGTGAAGATATAGTCACCTCCTGCTGTTATTGTAACAACAGTGCCGTCAACAGTGACATTGCTTCCGGTCACCTTAGGAGAGCTTCCGAGAGTTATCTCAGCCGTATATTCCTTTACCTCTTCTTCAGCCGCAGGAGTAGTCTCTGAGGAGGTCTGTCCGCCGCCGGAAGCCGCATTAGTCTGAGCCGAGCCGGACGAATTTCCGCCGGAGGAGCTGCCGCCGGACGAACTGCCGCCGGAGGAATTTCCGCCTGACGCGCTTCCGCCCGATGTGCTGCCGGTGCTGCCGGAGGCAGCTTTTGTTGTAGTCGCCGACTTAGCAGCGGTGGTCTTTTCAGATGTTTTGGCGTCAGTCTTTGCAGTTGTTTTTTCGGACTTTTTCTCGTCGTTCGCCGATTTTTCTTCAGTCTTTGTGGTCTCTTCCGTCTCCTCTTCAACTGTAACTGCCGATGTTGTCTCGGCCTTGCTTTCGCCGGCATCACTTCCGCACGAAACCGCCGATGCTGCCATAGCGAGCACTGCCGCCGCTGCAATTATCCTTCTGTGATCCATAGCAATTCTCCTTCGTATATACGGAAATTGTCAGACCTGCACTATCCGGTCTGACAAGCTCCATAGGGGGGGTAATTATATTTAAGGGGGGGTGATCAGTCTTTATCAGCTCTCGTATACCTTGTCATCATACTTGAAGAATACGAGGTTAATGGTCATATTGCCGTTGAGTGCGCGAAGCTCGTCAATGAACTTCTTCTGGTCGATGTCGTCCTTGATGTCAACGGAGTAGATGAGCTCGAAAAGTGTGCCGAAGTTCGTTGTCTTAACTCTTCTGAGCTTGTGGAATGTGGTGTACTTGTCGAGTACGGGGTCGAAAACTCCCTGATAATCGAGGTTTTCGGGAATGGTTATCTTGAGTGTCATATTCTTAGCCTTCGCAGCGCCGAAGTTCACCTCTGAGAGGACGAACATCACGATACCGAGAGCGATGAAGAATACGAGTGCAAATCCGATATAGCCGATACCGCACGCAACGCCTGTAGCCATTGCATAGAAGATGTAGGCGATGTCCTTCGGGTCGCCGGCGACGCTTCGGAATCTGACGAGTGTGAATGCACCGGCGAGCGTAAGAGCTCCGGCGGTGGAATTGATAAGGATAAGAATGAGCGCGATTATTGCCGGGAGCATTATGATAGTCATAACGTAGCTCTGCGAGTAGCCCTCCTTGCGGTGGGTGACTATGTAGATGAGGCTTATGAGGAAGCCGAGGACGAGGGCAGCGCCTACGCATATGAAGAACTGTCCTGCACCGACTGTCGTATCAGATGTGGTGTTGGTGAAGATGCTCGAAGGGTCGTCACTTACTTCTTCGAGTATATTTCCGAAAAATGTCATTGCTGCTGTCATCATATTCAAACACTCCTGTTCACTAAGATATTGTTCTTTACCATCGAAATGCCTGAAATATAGATGCGGCTGTTCGATGCTGCCTGCTCCTTCACGAAATTGGTGTATGCCTTTCCGTACTTCGAGAAGCTGGTCTTGTATATGCCGAGGTCCGAGAGCATACGGATAAGCCATTCCGGCATCGTATCGCCGACCTTTACCTCCATAAGGCGCTGGTCGGGAAGGATTATCTGATTGCCGTAGCTCTCGAAGTCGAGTCCGAGGTCATAGCGGCGCTCGGTTATCTTCCTGTCGAAGGTGAGGCGGAAGTCGCTGTTGTCCTTGCCGAAGAAAGCCTCTCTCTGATAGCTTATATACTGCTTTGGCTGAACGGGATAGTGGTCGAGAAAGGCATCAAGCTCGGCGAAAACCTGCCCTGTGATATATTTTTTCGCAGCCGGCTTCCTGCGTGTTGCAAGATACTCCGCGCTCTCATCGAGTGTCATCGAGACACGTCTCTTCGTAACGATGCCGCCTATCTTCTTCTTTATCTCAAGGAAAACGAGCGAATCCGGCGACGCAGGAGAGTAGTAGCTGCGCAGTCTTATCTTCTCCTTGTAGTACGGTTTTGAAAGTGACTCACGAATGAGGAAATCGTCGGGTGTATCGTAGTATATATTGTATATGCCGTATTCCTTGCCGCCGACGCAGTATTTATCCGGCTCCATATACTTATGTATCTCCCGGACGAGAGTTTCATACTGCTGCATATCGAGAAGGAACTTTATCTCTTTTCTTGCAAAGGTATTTATAGCCATATGTCCGTGAACACGGCAGCTTCAGGGGAACGTGACTGCGTTCCTGCCGCTTCACACTCAACTCCTTTCGTGGTTTCTGATATTATTATATATGTCCAATCTTAAAATAACCTTAAAGTATTATCTGAAATTAGTAAACTATCTGTATTATTCGTGAAAAATATGTGAAATCTCAGCCTCCGAGCGCTCCTGCTTTTTCGATAAGAAGCTTTCTCATAAGCACAAGGTCGAACGTATCGAGCACACCGTCACTGTCCACATCATACGTCCTTGCCCGCTCGCGGAGATCATCAGCCGCACTCTTATCGCCGAGCAGATAGCGGCTGAATCGCACGAGATCCGAAACCGTGAAGCTTGCAGTTCCCGGGACCGCAGTTGTTGTTGCAGTCGTCGTTGTTGAAGTTGCTGCTGTTGTCGTGACATTCGCCGGACCGCCGCTGAGGTACTCACAGATCACATCTGTCCAGAAACTGCCTATCTCGCGGTATCCGTCATTATTCGGGTGAACTCCGTCGAACAGGAGCTCAGCCTTGTTTTCGTCGGTTATCCTGCTGCCGGCATACGATACAAAGAAGTTTTTGTGCTCATTTTTCATCGAGAACCAGAGATCCTCGATGCACACGTTGTAATCCGAGACAGCCTTGTGTACCGAAAGCTCGACCTCACTGTCATCGTACTGAGTCTGCCAGTCAGCGGAGTGGCGGTAGTTCATAAACCAGTCGCGCACGCCCTCGCGGTTCGGGTCAGCAGCCGGGATAGTGCTGACAAAAAGTACGGAATCATCGGGGATATTATCGAGGATATACACGATAAGCTCTTCGAGGTCCTTCTTGTTTTCGTCCATATCGTGAGCATCTATTATATTATTGGTACCGATCTGTAGTGTGACGATGTCGGGCTGTGATGAGCGGAGGCAATCGGTCTGACGGAGCGTTTCGAGTATTCCGCTCCTGCCGGGATAAGCCTTTACCGCATAGCCGCTGTAACCGGTATTCTCGTTGTCGAACTGAAAGCTCTCCCCTGTTGCCGGGTCAGTATAAGACGGCTCATAGCCGCCGTCCTTCGCGCCGACCATATCTATGCTGTAGCCCTTCTCCGTAAGTCCGCGGTAGATGAACTTGCGGTAAGAGCCGGTATATTCCGGCACATATCCGTCTGTGATGGAATCGCCTATGCACATTATTTTTATAGTGTCAGTATCAGCCGCAGCCTTCTCCGCAGGCTGAACGAACGGAATGATCACAGCCGCTGCCGTGAAAGCAGCCGTTAAAGCAGCAAGCCTTTTCATTTGCAGCACTCCTCCCGAAAGAAGCTGTATGATAACAGCAGGAACATATATAAGATAGTATCATTACAATGCGTTTTACTTCACCTTAATAATACCACAATCGCCCAAAATTGTCAATTAAACAAAGCATTTTAGGCGAAATTAAGCAAAAAAGAGTCTCCCGGAAGCAGACTCCGCAATTTTTGACTATCCGGCAGTCCCACCCACTCATTTGTTATTTTTGTAACAGCTCACGGCCATCAATAATCCTTGACTTTACGCGGCATTTGCATTATAATATATTCAGGCAGGCTTTTCAGCTGCACATCAATTACAGGAGGTCCTCAAATATGAAAGACGCTCTCATCGCTTCGCTTTTAGGAACAGCAAACAATGTTGTCAATCAGGTCGCTGCCGACCGTCAGAGACAGGCTGAAAAGGAGAAGGCAATCGCCCGTGAACAGGAGGAGACCAAGCGCATCATAGCTCAGGAGGAGGAAAGAACACGCCGCGAATTCGTCGAGAAGGGTCTCGACAAAAAGCACCGCGACGCTGTAAAGGAACTCCAGAGAAAGCGTGAGGAACACCCGATAAATACCGTATGTCCAGCTTGTACAGGTACAATGGAGGTCGACAGGAAGAAGGGTATGATAACCTGTCCCTACTGCGAGCACACAGAGGTGCTCGACCCCGTACACTGCTATGACCCCATACTCGATGACCCGAATTATTTCAAGGATCTTCAGAAAACGGCTGCAAGTATGCCGGTGAACGTAGAGGTAAAGAAGCCGGATAACAAGCCGACAGTCCAGAACGGAGTCACCGTCGAAAAGCTCAACGTAAGGCCCAACAAGTCCTTCGGCAATGCAAAGGAGAACTTCGATCCAGACCACCCCACGACCAAGATAACCTACGGCTCCTCGGTCCTCAAGGGCCAGCCGGATACAGCGCCGGACATCGCGTCTGCGCCCGTCATCGACAAGGTCGCTGCGGCTGCAAAGCTCATAGACACTCAGCCCATAGAGGACTACGCAAGACTGACAGTCAAAAAGCTCATTTTCCCGATACTTTCGCTCGTATGCGGACTTCTCGCGATGATGACCTGCGGACTTCTCGTCGTTCCCGAGATAGTCGGACTCGTTTCCGGCTTCATCGCACTGATGAGCGGAGCGTCGAAGTCTAACAAGATATGCAAGATACTCGCAGTCATAGGCTTCCTGCTCAGCCTTTCGTCTGTAGCAGCACTTATGCTCAACATCTTCATCTTCAAGAAATAACGCAAAAAGCCCGGAAGCTTTAAGTACGATACGCATAAAGAAGTTTTACGCCATAGTATTTCTGATGTAAGGTCAGAAGTACTATGGCGTTTCTATTGACAGTACAAAGATGATGTGCTATAATTGCTACTGACAAAAATCGGAATTTGTAAAGGAGAGCACATCTTCTTGACCTGACGGTCAAGAAGCATCCCTCGCTCTAAAGAGCTCGGTCAATTCCAATTTTATCGTCGATGGAGGGCTGAAATGATAAAGGCTTTTTTTGTAGATTTTTATGGTACATTGGTACATGAAGATGGTGAGGTTATTAAGAAAATAACTGATATAATTTGTGCAACAGGAAAGGTTGAAAAGAGAGAAGATGTAGGGGCATTTTGGTGGAACGATTTTCAAACAATGTTTACAAATTCCTATGGGGACAGTTTTGAAACACAAAGAGAATTGGAACGAAAGTCATTAGTACATACACTAGAAAAGTTTCAATCATCAGAAAACGCAGATGAACTGAGTAATCTTATGTTTGCTCATTGGGTAAAGCCACCTATTTTCGAGGATACGAAAGAATTCTTTGAGAAAAGCCCTGTTCCGATATTTATTGTATCCAATATTGATACATCAGATATTATGAATGCTTTATCATACCATGGATTATCTCCTGCAAGTGTTTTCACTTCTGAGGATGCAAGGGCATATAAGCCAAGAGCAGAATTGTTTAATCTGGCATTGAAAAAATGTGGGTTGTCAGCAGATGAAGTGATTCATATAGGCGATTCTATTAGTAGTGATGTTAAAGGTGCAAGTTCAATCGGTATTAAGCCATTATGGCTAAATCGATTTGGTAAAGCAGTACCTGATGGTGTAGAGAGCATAGAAAGTTTGTTGAATGCTTTTGATGTGTTAGGCAGATAAATTTGATATTTTATAAATTTACGATGCATAAACAAATTCTGATTTAGCTTAGCAACATAAATATTCACAATGCCCCTGAGCACTTTGAGATGCTCAGGGGCAAAACTTCTATATGGGTACCCGTCTTATAGCTTCCGGGCTTTTTTTACTTTTCAGAACAGAACTCGACCTTTTCGCCGTTGAGTATCATATTCGTTGTACGTACAGCGCACATCTTTCCGCACATCGAGCAGGTGTGGCGCTCGGTAACGGGAGTGCTCTCGTAGTAAGCTCTTGCCTTTTCGGGGTCGATGCAGATCTTGAACATCTCCTCCCAGTCGAGTTCGTGACGCGCCTTGGCCATTCTGTTGTCGATGTCGGTCGCGCCGGGAAGTCCCTTTGCGATGTCAGCAGCGTGTGCAGCTATCTTGCTCGCCATAATGCCCTCCTTTACATCAGCAGCATCGGGCAGACGGAGATGCTCGGCAGGTGTTACGTAGCAGAGGAAGTCCGCACCGCTCGCCGCAGCGATAGCTCCGCCGATAGCAGATGTGATATGGTCGTATCCGGGAGCTATGTCCGTTACGAGAGGTCCGAGCACGTAGAACGGAGCATTATGGCAGATACGCTTCTGAAGCTTCATATTTGCCGCTATCTCGTTCATAGCCATATGTCCGGGTCCCTCTACCATTACCTGAACGTCCTTTGCCCACGCTCTTTCAGTGAGAGCACCGAGCTCTATGAGCTCTGCTATCTGACCAGCGTCTGTCGCATCGTCGATACAGCCGGGACGGAGAGCGTCACCGAGGCTGATAGTTACATCGTATTCGCGGAGAATGTCGAGCACCTCATCGTAATGCTCGAAGAATGGGTTCTCATTGCCTGTCATCATCATCCACGCAAAAAGGAGCGAGCCTCCGCGTGAAACGATGTTCATTTTTCTCTTGTCGCGGACGAAAGCCTCAACTGCGCGGCGGTTGATACCTGCGTGGATAGTCATAAAGTCCACGCCCTCTTCTGCGTGAGCTCTTACAACGCGGAGGAAGTCCTGTGCAGTTATCTCGAGGAGGTCCTTGTCGAGATAGCCGATAGCATCGTACATCGGCACAGTGCCTATCATAGCAGGAGACTTCTCGATGAGCGCTGTACGGAAGGTGTTGGTCTTGCCGTAGTTGCTGAGGTCCATTATCGACTCAGCACCGTACTTTATCGCCATATCTACCTTTTCCATCTCAAGTGTATAATCGTTCTTATCACCCGAAATACCGAGGTTCACGTTTATCTTTGTCCTCATTCCGGTACCGATGCCCTCGGGTGAGATGGACTTGTGGTTCACGTTACAGGGGATAGCTACCTCGCCCTTTGCAACGAGCTCGCGAAGCTTCTGTTCGTCCATATTCTCCTTGCCGGCAACTATCTTCATTTCGGGAGTGATGATGCCCTTCTTTGCGGCTTCCATCTGTGTGCTGTATTCTCTCATTGGTATTATTCCTTTCAGTTTTATCGTTTATCTCAGTGCGAATGCGTGGTCGAGCGGTCCGCTGCCCTTTCCGAGGTCGAGCATAGCCGCAAGTGCTCCGGAGATATACTCCTTCGCCTGCGCTATCGCCTCCTCAAGGGGAAGACCCTTCGCAAGCCCGGCTGCTATCGCGCTTGAGAGCGTGCAGCCTGTACCGTGTGTATTTGGGTTGTCGATGCGCCTTCCTGTGAACCACTGTGACGTCCCGTCGGGACAGCAGAGGAAGTCGCTCGCATCGTTTATCATATGACCGCCCTTGCAGAGCGTCGCGCAGCCATAGCGGTCGACTATCGCCATTGCCGCCGCTTCCATATCGTCCGCGGAGGCTATCTTCATACCGGAGATAAGCTCCGCCTCGGGGATATTCGGCGTGATTACGGCTGCTATCGGAAAAAGCAGGCTCTTCACGGCTTCGTATGCAGGTCCGGAGCTGAGTGCCGAGCCGCTCGTCGCAACAGCAACAGGGTCGACAACGATATTCTCCGCCTCCCAGTAGGTTAGTCTGTCCGCGATAGTTTCAGCCAGCTCTGCCGACGATACCATCCCGATCTTGACCGCATCGGGGCGAATATCGCTGAAAACCGCGTCTATCTGCGCTGCGAGGAATTCCGGCGGCGTATTGAGAACGCCCGTAACTCCGGTGGTGTTCTGCGCAGTGAGTGCAGTTATCGCGCTCATCGCAAATACGCCGTTCATCGTCATTGTCTTGATGTCCGCCTGTATGCCTGCACCGCCGGAGGAATCGCTCCCGGCTATCGTCAGGGCTGTCCGTTTGCGCCCGACGTCGGAGATACGGAAAAACCTCTCGTCTCCGGCTGTTTCCTTTATCATAGAGCTATCCCCTCCTCTGCCTTTGTGCGGAGCTGCTGAGCCGCAGCCCTGACATCGTCCGCAGCGAAAACTGCCGATACGACAGCGATACCGCGATGTCCGCAGCCGTTTATCTCTTTCACGTTATCCGCCGTGATACCGCCGATCGCCGTCACAGGTATCTTAACGCTTGCGGTTATCGCGCGGAGGTCATCCGGAGTTATGCGAATGGCGTTTTTCTTTGTCGGAGACGGGAACACCGCTCCGACGCCGAGGTAATCCGCGCCCATTTTCTGAGCTGCACGCGCCTGCTCAACTGTCTTTGCAGTAGCGCCGATAATGAGCTCCTCGCCGGCGATACGCCTTATCTCTGAGACCGAAGCGTCCTCGATACCAACGTGAACGCCGTCCGCTCCGGAGAGCATCGCCGCGCGGTAGTCGTCGTTGATGATGAGCGGAGCGCCGTATCTGTGGCATATCTCCGCAAGCACACGCGCCTCCTGCACGAGCTCGTCCGTATCGAGCTCCTTATCGCGGAGCTGTACGCAGGTAACTCCGCCCTGAAGTGCGAGCTCCACCTGCTCCGCGAGGTCTCTGCCTCTGAGGCAGCCTCTGTCGGTTATCGCATAAAGCGTGAGCATTTTCGGTAAAAATCTCATTCGCTGTCGCTCTCCTTTCTGAATCGTTGAAGGTACTCCCTCGGGTCATCGGCGGTCATCAGACCGCTCATTATACACGCTCCGGCAGCTCCGGCAGCAAGGACAGAGCCGTAATTCCCGACGGTTATCCCTCCGATAGCGTAGACCGGTATGCTGACCGCAGCACAGACCTCGCGCAGGAAATCAAGTCCGCGCGGCGGAAGTCCCTTTTTGCAGTCCGTAGCAAACACGTGTCCTGCTGTAATGTAGGCTGCTCCCTGACGCTGTGCCTCGAGCGCGTCGCCGACACTGTGGCAGGAAGCTCCGATAATGCGGAATCTCCGCTTCATCCCGTCCGGAAGTCCGCAAAGGATATGCAGCGGAAGATGTATGCTGTCCGCCCCGAGCTCCGCGGCAATATCCGCAAAGCTGTGGAGAATGCACTTCACGCCGTACTCTGCACAGATACGCACAGCCTGCTCCGCAAGGGCTTTGTATCCCTCCGGCGTGAGGTCCTTTTCGCGCAGTATCACTGCCCTCGGCTTCGCAGCTGCTATCCTCGTGAGCTGAGCGGTGAAGTCTCCCTTGCAGAGACCTCTGTTCGTAACACAGACTATCTCACACATAGAGATAATCGTTCAGCACCGGCTGAAGCCCCTCTTCCGACATATCGTCATACATCTTCCTGAGGCTGCGTCCGTCGCTTATCTCGAACTGCTCATCGCCGGCTTCGTCATTTTCCTTGCCTGTGTACTTGCTCTCGTGGTCGCCGATACCTGTCGATACACCGGCGGATATTTTGGTGGCAGCTATCTTGACGATACCGTTGCGGAAGCTCTCGCTCTCGCGCGATGATACGGTGATACCGCAGAACGGCAGGAATATCCTGTAGGCACAGAGCACCTGACAGAGCTGCTTTTCGTGGACGTCGAGCGGATTTATCTTCTCGTTGTTCACTATCGGGCGGAGTCTCGGGCAGGAAAGTGATATTTCCGCGTGGGGGTACTTGCGCTGGAGGTGGTAAACGTGAAGAGCGCTCGCGAGAGCGTCCCTGCGGAAATCCGAGAGCCCGAGCAGAGCCGAGCAGGCTATCCCTCGCATACCAGCCATAAGTGCGCGCTCCTGAGCCTCGAATCTGTATGGGAAAACGCGCTTGTGTCCGAGAAGGTGGAGCTGCTCGTAGCGGTCGCTGTCGTAGGTCTCCTGGAACACGGTCACATAGTCGACGCCGCATTCGTGGAGATAGCGGTATTCGTCCGTATTCACGGGGTATATCTCGATACCGACAAGGCGGAAATACTTCCGCGCGAGCTTGCAGGCTTCACCGATGTATTCGACACTGCTCTGAGCACGGCTCTCGCCGGTGAGAATGAGTATCTCCTCCATACCGCTCTCTGAGATGACCTTCATCTCATGCTCTATCTGCTCCATAGAGAGCTTCATACGGCGAATGTCATTATAGCAGTTGAAGCCGCAGTAAACGCAGTAGTTCTCGCAGTAGTTGGCTATATACAGCGGTGTGAAGAGGTAGACGGTGTTGCCGAAGTGCTTCTGCGTCTCAAGCCGTGCCCTTTCAGCCATCTGCTCAAGGAAGGGCTCGGCTGCCGGTGAGAGCAGCGCCTTGAAGTCCTCGACAGAGCAGGTATCGTGCCTGAGTGCGCGGAGCACGTCCGCAGGCGTGTATTTGCTGTAATCATAGCTCTTCATCTCGGAGAGCACGCGCTCGCGTATATCAGAGCTTATCTGCTCCATTCCCTCCATATATTTCATATGGTCGGTACGCGAGGACGGGTCATTCTCGAGACGGTGCTTTTTTTCAAGTGCGGCTTCGGAGAGCTTGTCCGAATCCACAAAGTAGTTATTGTCCATCAGTCTTACTTCCCTTTTTGTCGTTTTATTCGTCAGTCGCGCAGGAATCCCGTGAGCGTATCCGAGGGCGAAGCACCGCGTGTGAGCACACGTCCGAGACCCGAGAGATAAGCCTTTCTTCCGGCTTCTATCGCCTGCCTGAATGCCTCTGCCATTGCAGGGAGGTCGCCGGCAGTAGCGAGAGCTGTATTCGACATTACAGCCGCAGCACCCATTTCCATTGCCTCGCAAGCCTGTGAGGGTCTGCCGATACCTGCATCAACGATTATCGGAAGGTCTATCTCATCTATGAGTATCTGTATGAAATCGCGTGTGGCGAGTCCCTTGTTCGAGCCGATAGGTGAAGCGAGCGGCATGACCGACGCTGCGCCGGCATTCACGAGGTCACGGGCAGCGTTGAGGTCGGGATACATATAGGGCATAACGACGAAGCCCTCCTTCGCGAGTATCTCCGTAGCCCTGATCGTCTCCTGATTATCGGGGAGCAGATACTTCGTATCGCGCATTATCTCCACCTTAACGAAGTCACCGCAGCCGAGCTCGCGCGCAAGACGTGCGATGCGTACTGCCTCCTCAGCGTTTCTTGCACCTGATGTGTTCGGGAGCAGAGTCACGCCCTTCGGGATATAGTCGAGGATATTCTCGCTTTCAGCCGTATTTGCACGGCGTACAGCGAGGGTTATCATTTCAGCTCCGGCGTAGTTCACAGCCGCCTCGATAAGGCTCAGCGAATATTTTCCCGAGCCGAGGATGAAGCGTGAATGGAATTCCCTTCCGCCGATGATAAGCTTGTCATCTTTCATTTTATACTCTCCTTAAACGTCAAATTCTTCAGCAATTATGCGTATCGCCATATGCGCCATATGTGCCGCGCAGACCGCAACTCTCGAGGATATGAGCCCGAGACCTTCCGCGACATCGCTGACTTCGTCTCCGCCGACATAAAAGCGCTTCGTCACCCTTCGCGTGACGATACTGTTCGCGGAGGAGATGCCTGCCATTCCCGAGCCGGATATAAGGTACTTCTCCGGCAGCCTTTCAAGAACGGTATTCACCAGCATAGCCTTCTGGTCGGCATTGTCGAACGCCTCACAGATGATGTCCTCTCCGGCGAGGAGCTCCGGGATATTCTCCGCCGTGAGCTTCAAACAGTCCCGTCGTATCACGCAATACGGAGCGATACGTGACAGCGTATCAAAGAGCGCATCGGATTTGTACTGCCCGAGCTGCTCCGGAAAATACTGCTGGCGGTTGAGATTCGATATATCCACGCGGTCGAAATCCATTATGTGGAGCCTTCCGGCTCCTGCACGCGCAAGGTGTATCGCGATATTAGACCCGAGTCCGCCGAGTCCGCAGACCGCAATGCTCGCCTCTGAGAGCTTGCGCTGGAGCTCCTTCCCGTGCCGCTCCTCGAGTGCGCGGTACATCTCCTCTCTTGTGGGTATCGCCATATCAGCCGCCTCCCACGAAGCGCACTACCTCAAGGTGGTCGCCCTCATAAAGAACAGTAGATGCATACTGGTCCTTCGGCACGATGGATTCGTTCAGCTCGACAGCCACACGCTGCTCGGCATAGCCTATCTCAGCGAGTGCTTCAGCAACTGTTTTGCCGTTGAGGTCATATTCCTTACCGTTGATAGTCAGCATATTCATTCCTCCCAACAAAAAGCGGCAGCCAACAAGCTGCCGCAAAATATCTTCGTTCAGCTCCCTACGTTGGCATTATCCAAATCAGGTCACGGGTCGAAGGTAACACCTTCCTCTCAGCCTGTCACACAAGCTCCCCTGCAAGAACTATTATATCATATCATATCTGAAAAATCAACAGCCGCAGAGAAAAAAATCCGGTTTTTCTCAAATTCGCCGCGCATCTACTTCATCCACTGTTTGATGTCCGCTGCCGAACCTCCAGCCGAAAGGTAAGAATAATACGCGAGGACGTATGAAGCATCCTTGCTGTCGGTCATACTGTTGCCGTCGACGTCGCCGGCTTTTTTCTGCTCAGCCGAAAAGCTTGCAGCTGCTCCGGACGAGAGCCTTCCGTACTCGGAAAGAATCGCCGAGGCGTCCTTACTGTCGACCTTGCCGTCAGAATTCACATCGCCGCACTTCTGCGAAGTCGGATAGAATGCATCAGCATATTCGTCGTGCTGCATAAAGATCTGAGACCAGTAAAGCGTACCGTTTTTCTGCGTAACGCCGACGCCGATGTACATAAAATCGGAAAGGAGTATATTCGAGCGGTGCCCCTCTGAGTTCATCCAGCTCTGCATAACTATCTCAGGCGTGGACTGTCCGGCAGCGATATTCTCGCCGACGTAGTAGTACCTCTGACCGAGGTCGCCGAGCACGGTAAAGCATTTTCTTCCGTCGGGGCGGACATGGTCGAACACGTTCGTTATCTCTTCCGCACGTATCTGCGCTGCGGTCTGGAGCTTTGGCAGAACTCTCAGCTCAGGGACTCCCCTGCTGCGGCGCTCGTTGTTGACCAGAACCGCGACTCTGTTTGCATATTCTGCGAGGTCAGCCTCCGAGAGCGACACATTCTGTTCCCTGAGAGAAACAGAACTCAGACCTGCCGCATCTGCGTTTGCGGAAACTGCACAGCCAGCAGCAATGAGCACTGCCGCCGCTAAGCCAAACATCTTTTTCATTGCGCTGACCTCCTCCGTAAAACTTAACCTCATAATACCATATTAACAGAACTTATGTCAACAACCAGCACAAAAATTGTAGAATTACACAACAAACACTGCCCTGCATTCAACATTTATCACAAAGGAAATGCCATATTTAAGCAAAAACAAAAAGGGACCGTACTATCGTACAGTCCCTTTGAAAGCGTAAGTAATATCTGATTACTTGAGCTCGATTGTAGCGCCAGCCTCTTCAAACTTAGCCTTGAGCTCGTTAGCCTCTGCCTCTGAAACGCCTTCCTTGATAGCCTTAGGAGCAGACTCAACTACTTCCTTAGCCTCCTTAAGACCGAGACCGAGAACTTCCTTAGCAACCTTGATAACTGCCATCTTAGCATCGCCGAAGGATGTGAGAACTACGTCGAACTCTGTCTTAGCAGCCTCAGCACCGCCAGCAGCGCCGCCTGCAGCAGGAGCAGCAGCAACCATTGCTGTTACGCCGAATTCTTCCTGGATAGCATCTACGAGCTCAGCAAGCTCGAGAACAGAAAGAGTCTTGATATCTTCAACAAATTTAGTGATCTTCTCTGAAGCCATGATAATAATCTCCTTTAATAATATTTGCCGTTATACGGCTGATGATTCAAGCTGCGGAATAAAATTCACAGAAATCAGGCAGCTTCCTCTGACTTCTTGTCTGCAACTGCCTTGAGAGTAGCTGCGAGCTTCTGCATGGGACCCTGAAGGGAGCCAACGAGCTGTGCGAGCAGAACGTCCTTTGAAGGGATCTTGGAAAGAGCGAGAACTCCAGCCTGATCGTAAACTTCACCTTCAACGAAACCAGCCTTGAGGTTGAACTTATCCTCGCCTGCATTCTCAGCAAATTTACCGAGAATTCTTGCAGGAGCTGTCTGGTCTTCATTTGAGAGAGCGATAGCGGTAGTACCGTTGAGAGCCTCCTCAAATCCGTTGATACCAACATTCTGGAAAGCACGGAGAAGCATTGTGTTCTTTTCTACGAAGTAGTTTACGCCAGCCTCACGGAGCTCCTTTCTGAGCTTTGTATCCTCCTCAACAGTGATACCCTTGTAGTCAACGAGTACGCCGGATACCGAGTTCTTGATAAGGTCTGTGAGCTGATCTACCTTAGCCTTCTTAGCTTCGAGAACTGCATTGCTTGGCATTGTGTATTCACCTCCGAATAAAATGTGTATCGTATTCAGAGTGCAATAAAAAAATCCTTGCCGACAGCGCGGAAAGGACAATGATAGCTTATTGATATCACTTGCAATTCCTCGGCGGGACTTACAGACCTTTCGGTAATGCCTGCTGTCTTTAGAATACGATATAAACTGCTTTATTCAAACAGCTTTATTATTATATCACACCATTACGGGGTTGTCAAGTGTTTTTTGAGATTTTTTTGCAGCGGAGCTCCGGTGTCCTTGCGGACAACTGGCTTATAGCTTTTAACGTTATACTTATAATAGTGATAGTCTACTCTGCGCTTACCCACAGCGCACTTACTCCGGTGTGCATACCGGCGATGATCGTCTACGCTGTAGATGAAAAATAAAAAGCGCGGATACTTTCGTATCCGCGCTGGTGCGAGTGACGGGACTTGAACCCACACGTCGTTTCCAACACTAGCACCTCAAGCTAGCCTGTCTGCCTATTCCAGCACACTCGCATTACAGTTTCATTTGACTGCTTTAATATTATATCAGAAATCAGATGACTTGTCAAGCGTTTTTTGAAAAAATTTTTCAGATCCGAAAAAAAGCAGGCTGCGGAGCTTTTTTCCGCAGTCTGCTTACCGTTTATATGTTGTTGTTCTCAGAGAGCACCTTCATTGACTTTATCTGGTAGCCCTCGCTCGTCTCCTTCAGCTTGAACTGTACTGACTTCGACGATGTCTTGGGCAGCCATTCAGGCAGCTCATCGACATAGTCCACATCGACAGTGTAATCGGAGCCGTTCTTCGTAACGGACTTTATCTCCGGCGCATATGTGAACGTAACGGGAGTGAGCGGCACATTGTATGATTCCTTCTCCTCGTTGTAATAGAATCTCGACTCAGCAGGACCTACTGTTGTATGTGTGAGCTCCGGGAGGTCATCGCCGAAGAGCTTTACTGCGTAGGACTCAACATCTACAGCAGGGACTCTTACGACATCGAAGGTCTTCTCGTACTGGTCAAGAGTACCGTCAGTCATTATCATCGACCATATAGCAGCAGTTATCACCTGGTCTGAGGTGAGCTGTGTCGGGTCATCGAAGGACTCGATGTCCATTATGACAGCAGGGTATACAACGTCAGCAAATCCTGATTTCTTGGAGCTTCCGGAAGTAAAGCTGCTGAACAGGTCAATGCTCTTGGCGATAACGGTGATAAGTCCGACGCAGGCAAGAACTGCAAATACGACGCCGAATACAGTGTAAAGGCGCTTTTTGAGCTTTCCGTTCTGCGGCTCGTCGGATCCATCGTCCTCCTCGGTCTTTTCGCTTCTCTCAGCGATTATCTCCTCGGGGTCCTCATCCATTATCTTTTCAAGAGTCGATGTCAGCTTACCCTTCGGCTTTTCCTGTTCCTCAGCGGACTCAGCTGCCTCGTCGTTCTCCTTTTTCCTGCTGAAGAAGCGCTTTTTACGCTCCTCAGACTTGTCAGCAGGCTCATCATCGTTTTCCTCAGAGGCTTCCTCCTCCGCCGGAGTCTCCTCCTCAGCAGGCTTTTCAAGGTCTGAGAGCTTCTTTTCGGCATCCTCGCGGATGGTCTCTATCATATTTCCGACAGGGTCGGACTCCTGCTCGGCTTCCGCAGCCGGCTCAGCTTCTTCCGTCTCCGGCTCATCGGTCTCATTTTCAGCCTTTACAGCCGCAAACGCGGCCGCCATGAGCTCATCAACGCTGGGCTCACCGCCGAGGCTGTCCTCAGTCCGGGACGAAGTGACAACGTTCATCTCCTCCTCGAACGAATACGGTGCCGACTCAGCAGCAGCCTCCTCGGCAGCCTTCCTTTCAGCTTCGATACGGGCTCTTTCGGCTTCCTCGGCAGCTCTTCTCTCAGCTTCGATACGGGCTCTTTCAGCTTCCTCAGCAGCTCTTCTCTCAGCTTCGATACGGGCTCTTTCAGCTTTCTCAGCAGCTCTTCTCTCGGCTTCGATACGGGCTCTTTCAGCTTCCTCGGCAGCTCTCTTCTCAGCTTCGATACGGGCTCTTTCAGCCTCCTCAGCAGCTCTTCTCTCGGCTTCGATACGGGCTCTTTCAGCTTCCTCAGCAGCTCTTCTCTCAGCTTCGATACGGGCTCTTTCAGCCTCCTCAGCAGCCTTTTTCTCGGCAGCTCTGCGCTCAGCCTCTATCAGCTTCTGCTTAGCTTCTTCGACAGCCTTTCTCTCAGCCTCAGCGCGGTCCTTTTCAAGGTCAGCTCTCCTGATAGCCTCGTAGTCCGGAAGCTCGCCGGAGATAACTATCCTCTTCTTTTTCGGCGCCTCTGCCTGCACAGGAGCAGCCTTTGCGGGCGCGCTCTCAGCAGGAGAAGGCGGAGCCGCCTGCTCGTGAGTGAGCGAGCTGAGAAGGTCATCGACAGACATATGGTTTATCTTGTCCTCTGCCTTCGTCGGTCTGTGTACGGGCGCCGGTGCCGGATGTGCCGGTCTTGCGGACATTTCTGCATCTGCGCTGCCTTTAAGGTTATTCAGCATATCGTCAAGGTCTTTTCTGATAGCCATGATTCCCTCCTGGATGTGTTTTACAGCTGTGCTGTATTATCTTATCTGACCGTTTCCGTCGATCAGGTACTTTACTGTCGTGAGCTCGGTGAGTCCCATAGGTCCTCTTGCATGGAGCTTCTGCGTGGAAATTCCTATCTCAGCACCAAATCCGAATTCTCCGCCGTCCGTGAAGCGTGTGGAAGCGTTCACGTAAACAGCTGCTGCGTCGACCTCATTGCGGAACTTAGCCGCAGAAGCAAGGTCGCTCGTAACGATGCATTCGGAGTGGCGCGTGCCGTATTTTCTGATATGCGCGATAGCCTCATCTATGGTATCGACCACCTTTACGGCGATGATATAGTCGTTGAATTCGGTCGCGTACTCGGTCTCGCCAGCCTTCTCAACACTCTCGCCAAGGATCTCTCTCGTCCTGTCACAGCCGTATATCTTCACATTGTGAGCCTTGAAGCGCTCGGCGATAACAGGCAGGAAATCTGCCGCGATGTCCTTGTGTACGAGCAGGCTCTCGATAGCATTGCACACCGACGGACGCTGTGTTTTTGCATTGTCGGTGATATTCGCAGCCATTTCTATGTCAGCAGAAGCATCAACATAGACGTGGCAGTTGCCGGCGCCGGTCTCGATAACGGGAACAGTCGCAGTCGTGACGACTGCCTGTATCAGACGTGCGCTTCCTCTCGGGATAAGCACGTCAACATAGCCGTTCAGCTTCATCAGTTCATTCGTGGTCTCGCGCGATGTATTGTCAACTACCTGAATCACGTCAGCCGGAAGTCCGACGCTCTCCACAGCCTCACGCATTATCCTTCCGAGGCAGATGTTGGAGTTTATAGCCTCCTTGCCGCCCTTGAGAATGACCGCATTTCCTGCCTTGAGGCAGAGTGCAGCCGCATCAACGGTGACATTCGGGCGCGATTCGTAGATTATCCCGATAACTCCGAGCGGTACGCGCGTCTTTGTGATACGCAGACCGTTGGGACGGACTCCGCCTCCGATGACCTCGCCAATGGGGTCGTGCAGAGCTATCAGCTCGTCAACGCCCTTGGCGATGCCGGCGATACGGCTCTCATCGAGCCTGAGTCTGTCCTGCATAGCTTCGGATATGCCGTTGTCCTTCGCAGCCGCAAGGTCCTTCGCATTCTCTGCGATTATCTCGGCAGAATTCGCGATAAGCGCCTTTGATATAGCTGCAAGAGCCTCATTTTTCTTAGCTGTGCCGGCACCTGCGATAACAGGCTCCGCAGCCTTTGCCTTTATGCCTAATTCCTGTGTATAGCTCATAATATCACCTCAGTTGATATATCTGTTATTTCTTAGCTTTAAAAATGGTACCTATCTCCTTGTCCTCGAAGAGGTCGTAGAGCTTTTCGGGGTCTCTGCCGTTCATAATGACCATATCTATGCCGGCTTCCGTCGCTATCTTTGCGGCATTTATCTTCGTGGACATACCACCTGTCCCGAGACTTGTGCCTGCGCCGCCTGCAACTCCCTCTATCTCGGGAGTTATCTCCTCGACGATGCTTATCGGCTCCGCATCGGGGTTCGTGCGCGGATCGTCGGTGTAGAGTCCGTCTATGTCGGAGAGTATCAGCAGCAGGTCAGCTCCCGAGAGCTCCGCAACGAGCGCGGAGAGCGAATCGTTCTCGCCTATCTCGAGCTCGAGCTCATCTATAGCGATAGTGTCGTTCTCGTTCACTATCGGGATAACGCCCATACCCACGAGAGTCTCGACTGCCGTCTTGAAGTTCGCGCAGTGGTTGGGGTTGTCGATTATTGCCTTTGTGAGCAGTATCTGTGCGACAGTCACGCTGTATTTCGCGAACATATCGTCATAAACGTGCATAAGCTCGCACTGTCCGATAGCTGCGACAGCCTGCTTGATATTGGTCTGCTTCGGCTTCTCCGGCAGACCGAGCTTTCCAGCACCGAGCCCAACAGCTCCCGATGAGACCATGATTATCTCGCGTCCGGCGTTGTGGAGGTCGGATATGACCCTGACGAGGTTCGTCATACGGCGGATATTGAGCTTTCCGGTCTTGTGGGCGAGCGTAGAGGTGCCCAGCTTTATTACTATTCTCTTTTTATCGGAAATATTTCTCATAGAATGGTTCCTTCAGTTGACTTTATTCTTCGGAGCGCCGCTCTGCCATGCGCGTATATTATCGCACACGATGTCGACAAGGCGCTTTCTCGTCTCAAATGCCGCCCATGCGGTATGGGGCGTTATCTTCAGGTTTTTCGCATTTTTCAGCGGTGTATCCGGCGACATCGGCTCCTTTTCGAGGACATCGACGTATGCGGCGGCGATAGTGCCGCTGTTGAGAGCCTGTGCGAGGTCAGCCTCGTTCACCACAGGTCCGCGCGATGTGTTGATAAGTGTCGCCGTCGGCTTCATCACACCGAGGAGCTCGCTGTTGACGAGTCCCTTCGTCTGCTCTGTGAGCGGACAGTGGAACGTGATAACATCTGCCTTTGAAGCGGCTGTCCTGATGTCAGTCACCTCATACGGGCAATCCGCCGGCTTTGTCCTTGTGCTGATGACGATGTTCATACCGAACGCCGCGCCTATCTCGGCAACACGTCTGCCTATCGAGCCGTAGCCGACTATCGCAAGAGTCTGACCGGCGAGCTCGGCAGTCGGTATCGGGAAGTACGAGAACGCCGGAGAGCGCTCCCATTCGCCGTTCTTTACGGCATTATCGTAATCGCGGATACAGCTGTATCTGTCAAGTATGTACGCAAACACCTGCTGTGCAACGGCATTTGTGGAATACTGTCCGGCATTGCAGACCGTTATCCCCTTCTGTGCGGCATACGCTACATCGACGTTATTGTAGCCGGTCGCGAACAGACCGATGTATTTTATATTCGGGCAGGCGTCCATAACTTCCTTTGTGATGAGCACCTTGTTGCAGAGGACGATGTCCGCATCACCGATGTTGGCGGCGGTCTCCTCCGGCTTCGTGAGCGGGATCACATCCACATCGCCGAACTGTTCGAGCGCAGATGTGGAAATATCACCGCTTACGCTTACTGTATACCAGTCGAGAACTGCTAATTTCATATATTACTCCTCTTCGCTCTGCTCGTCGCTGTCCTCGGCAGCAGCCTCAGACACCTCCTCAGCAGCCTTTTCCGCAGTCTTTACTGTCTCTGCCGGCTTCTCCGCGGGCTTATCCTTGAAGATGAAGGTCGTGATGAATGCGCCGATAACGAGCACAGCTTCAACAGCGCCGAGCGTATAGAACCACGCTCTGCTGTCGGAAAGCCAGAGTGTGAGCGAGAACGGTATCGCGAATGCAAATATCAGCTGATACGGCTTCTTGTCAGTGATGAAGCGGTATATGAAGAAGAGCAGACCGATGACCGCGAATGTGATGTGCATCCCGAACGGGAAAGGGAACAGGTTAGGGTTCTCTATCTCTGACTCTGCCATTGTTGAAAGTATTCTTGGATCAAGCATTTTTATCTCCGATCTCCGCATCAGAAGCGGACAAATATTGACAAATATATTTAACGAAAAAAGTACGCTCCTTATAGTATAACATAAACCCTATTAAAATTCAACTGTTTTTTCACAAAAATCCGCCTGCGTATCTGAAAATACGCTTTCCGCACAAGTTTTATGATTTAATTTTCGCAGAGTAGTAACAAATCACGGAAAATCTATTGACATAATCTCAAAAAAAGTGTATAATAACTATGTTGTATTTATTTGCAGAAATATTACTTTTTGGCAGTAATTGCAGCTTTGTTTTAAATCATGCTGACGGCGGAGATAAAAATATATACTGCCCCCGGAAGTTAATGAATATATGAACAAAATGCCGGACGGAATGTCCAATATTTTCGAGCGGTCCCGGTATATCCGGTACCCTTTCAATATATTTTACAAATGAATAAAATAATGCGGCATTTACCGCCTGAAGTAGTAACGGTTTTATGATACAAACTAATTTATGAAAAAGGAGGTAATGCACTGTATGGATCCTGTAATCGCAATCATACTCATCGTTGTCGCTCTCATCGCAGGTGCAGCTGTAGGCGCTCTCATCGCCTACAAGAAAGGTGTGGCTGCCGGCGTTGAACAGCGCAAGCGCGATGCCGAGACGATAGTCGGCTCTGCCGAGCAGCAGGCTGCAAGGATCGTCGAGGACGCCGAGAAGGACGCTGACAGCAAGAAGAAAGGCGCCCTCATCGAAGCCAAGGATGAGATACATAAGCTCCGCTCTGAGGCGGATAAGGAAATCAAGGATCGCAGAGCTGAACTGTCACGTCAGGAAAGACGTATGCAGCAGAAGGAAGAGAATCTCGATAAGAAGACCGACAACCTTGAGAAGAAGGAGGACACTCTCAACCAGAAGATAAAGAGTGCCGACGAAAAGCTCAAGGAGGCTGAGCAGATAAAGAAGTCTCAGATGGATATTCTTGAGAGGATCTCTGAATTCACTAAGGATCAGGCAAAGGAATACATCCTCTCGACCCTCGAGGATGACCTTGTACACGAAAAGGCTGTCAAGGTCGCTGCTTATGAACAGCAGCTCAAGGACGAGTGCAACGAAAAAGCAAGAAGCTACATCTCCCTCGCTATCGCAAAGGTGGCTGCGGATCAGGTCTCGGAGGCTGCTGTCTCTGTTGTTCCGCTCCCCAATGATGAGATGAAGGGTAGGATCATCGGCAGGGAAGGACGTAATATCCGGACCCTCGAAACTCTCACAGGCGTCGATCTCATCATCGACGACACCCCCGAAGCGATCACTCTTTCATGTTTTGATCAGATACGCCGCGAGGTCGCAAGGATCGCCCTCGAAAAGCTCATCGCTGACGGCCGTATCCACCCGACACGCATCGAGGAAATGGTCGACAAGGCTCGCCGTGAGGTCGAGCACCGCATCAAGCAGGAGGGTGAACGAGCTGTCATCGAGACCAATGTTCACGGTCTCAACCACGAGCTCATCAAGCTCCTCGGACGTCTCAAGTTCCGTACAAGCTACAGACAGAACGTCCTTGACCACTCTATCGAGGTCGCACAGCTCTGCGGCGTTCTCGCCTCTGAGCTCGGCGTTGACGCTAATATGGCAAGACGCGCAGGTCTTCTCCACGACATAGGTAAGGCTCTTACCTCCGAGATCGAAGGCTCACACGTCCAGATAGGCGTTGACGTATGTAAAAAATACAACGAGAATCCCGTTGTTATACACGCTGTCGAAGCTCACCACAACGATGTTGAGCCGAGAACAGTCATCGCCTGCATCGTTCAGGCTGCCGACGCTATTTCCGCTGCAAGACCTGCCGCAAGAAGCGAGAACTATGAAAGCTACATCAAGCGTCTCCAGAAGCTTGAAGAGATATGCACCTCCTACGAGGGCGTCGATAAGTGCTTCGCAGTTCAGGCAGGACGCGAGGTCAGGATCATGGTCGTTCCGGAAGTCATCAACGACGAGAAAATGGTGCTCGTCGCAAGACAGATCGCCCAGCAGATCGAAACTGAGATGGATTATCCCGGTCAGATCAAGGTCAACCTCATTCGCGAAAGCAGGGTTTCCGACTACGCAAAATAAACGGTCAGCTGCGGACGGTATCGTCCGCAGCTTTTTTGTACCTTCCACATCCGCGTTCGCCAAAGGAGCTGATAAAATGGAAAAAATACTTAAAAGAGCTGCCGCCGCACTTCTTTCCGCGGGTGCTGCCGTGTCCCTCGCTGTGCCGGCTTCGATGTCTGCTTCCGCGGACTGGAAGAAGATAGGCTATATCGGCGACCTGAACGGTGACAGCAAATTCAACGTAGGCGACCTCGTTATCCTCACACGCTTCGTGCTCGGTTCGTCGGGTATCCCGGAGAGCGGCGTCTACGATATGGACGGTGCCTATTACCTCACAGGTGTGCGCAGCCAGATAACGAGCCTCACAAACGACGACATCAGAAGCGGAGTCAAATACCTCCAGCTCGCAGACATAGATAAGGACGGCGTTATAGATACATACGACCTTGTCGCTCTGCGGAAAATAGTGATCGAGCCGGACGAAAATGCTGAGCTCGTCTACCGCTGGTATGAGCCCGAGATCGAAAAGCCCGATTATATCTCGGCTCCGATATACGACCTCTACGGCTCTCTCCCCTCTCAGGGCGAGGGAAGAGCTGTTGTTTTCAAGGTCGATTTCCCGGACTGCAAATTCAGCTACTCAGCTTCCACAGAAGAGATAGAGGAAGCAATGTTCGCTCCGGCTGACGCCTCGAACCCACATTATCCGCTTGAGAGCATCTCCGCTTTCTACGAGCGCTCATCAAAGGGTGCGATGCACCTGAGCGGAAAGGCTTACGAATACTCCGCAAAGCTCCCCATTTCAAATTATGAGGGCGACAAGTTCCACATCGCTGTCATCAATGAGGTGCTCGCTGCATTTGACGACCAGATAAATTACAGCGACTACGACGGCGATAACGACGGCACGATAGACGCGATAATGATAATCGTCCCTGACGTCGCAGGAGACAGCAACTGGTGGCCGACCTCCGGCGTATACGGTGGCGATCACAGCTATAAGCCGGACGGTATGAAGATCGGTCACGTCACCGTAGGAAACACCACGATCGAATCAAAGGGCAGCTTCAGCTCGTTCGTAACCACCTATTCACACGAATTCGGACACAATATGGGGCTCCCCGACTATTACTTCTACAACGTTGATGATTTTCAGGGCTTCCACGGCTCAGGCGGATTCGAGATGATGGACGATGCCGTCGGCGATTTCGGTGCAGCTTCAAAGCTGATGCTCGGCTGGTACAGAGAGGATCAGGTGAGCATTTTCGACAGCTCGCAGGGAGAACATGTATTCACCCTCCGCAACAGCGAGACTGACGACGGAAACTGCGTCATCATCCCGTGCGGTACGCTCGCTGACAAATACCGCTCGGAATTCTTCATCATTGAGTATACCTCACTTGACAACAACAACAGACGCCTTGCCGACCTGTGGTGGAAATCGACAGGGAGCGGCGTGCGTATTTTCCACGTCGAGGCTACTCTCAACGACAATCGCACCTATCCGTCCTTCCTCTACAAGAGCGGAAACGACGCGGCTACCGATTACAACCGCGGCAAGCGCTTCATTCGCCTTGTAAACGAGGGCAATGACAAAACAGACAACCTCTTCCGCGACGGCGCTGTCATCAACAGCAGTACGCCCGGATATATGTGGTATGACGGGAACGGCGGTCTGACAGTCGACTCCGGCACATCAGTCTCAGTGCAAAAGGGTGCAGATGATACCTATATCATCACCGTCAGGGCAAACTAATCAAAAGGAAAGGTCACAGCTATGGCTAAACAACTGTTCAACACAAGCGATAAATCAAACTTCATTCTGAATATGACCGAGGAGCAGTATTCAAAGTTTGCTTCGATAGGACTTCTCGCCGCGATGTTCACATCATCGCTCGCGACTATCGTTCCGCTCGTAATGCACGATTCGTATTACGAGATAACATCAGCAGGACTTGCGATAGGCGGCGTTATATGCATGATACTCGCGCTCATCGCCTTCATCAAGAAGTACGTCTCGGGAAAGCTCATCTTCCCGGTCTGTGCATTCGCGGCAATGCTCCTGTGGGGCGTTGTTTCGCTCGTTGATTCCTACGATAAGGGCATCTCCTTCTACGGCTACAACGGCAGAGGCGAAGGTCTCCTCGCGATCATCTTCTACTTCTGCTTCTTCGTGACAGCGGCTTCGATAAGGCGTGAAAAGGCGCTGAAAACCATCGTTTACGGTCTTGCGGTCCTCGGACTCGTCAACTCCGGCTTCGGGCTTGTTCAGATATTCTCCGGCAAGCTCAGCAACTTCCGTATGATCTCTATCGAGATACAGGCAAATGCGGCTTCGGGTATATCACAGTCGCCGCTCTTCCTCGCAATGGTGCTCACGCTCGTTATCACTGCATCACTCATAACGGCAGTTTCATCGAAGAAGACCGCTGAGAGGATATTCTTCATCATCACGGCTTGCATATGCTCCTTCACGATAATGTTCACATACTCCTTCATCGGTATCTGCGGAGCTGTATTCGCCGTTGCCGCCGCAATTATCGCGGTGTTCGCCTTCAAGGCAAAGAAGCTCGCACTCACCTCTGTGCTCGCGGTCATAGTTCCTGCCGCAGCTGCTTTCGCTATCGTGCAGGCAGGTCTGATAGGCAATATCGACAGCTATCGCCTCTATGACGGACGTATCCTCTGGTTTGCGGATTCATACTACCGCATTTCGGCGAGCGGCGAGCCTGACCTGAAAAATGTCGACATCGACGACACCTATGACGTTTACTACACGCTCAACCGTAAAACGATGAACATAATCGGCGCTCATGCCCTGACAGGCACTGGTCCCGAGCAGCTCGTCATACCGCAGCTCTACACCTTCGGCAGCAGCGGTGCAAATGAGGATTCGCCCATTTCCGACATCGTTATCGCCAACAAGGGCACCTTCGACAAGGTCTACAACGAATATCTCTACACAGCCGCAACACGCGGTATCCCGTCGCTCATCGCTCTCATCGCGGTGCTCGGAGCTGTACTGCTCATCGGCTGGAAGAGGACAAAGACCGGCAGCCTTACGCAGAAGTGTATGTTCATACTCACAGCCGGCGGCGTGCTGATATTCCTCATCGGATGCAGCAACACCTCGTTCGCACCGGTGTTCTGGACTGTCGCAGGCTGCTGTATAGCACAGTTGTCCGCACCTGCTCCGAAGGCTGAGGAAGCTTCGGACAAGAAGGACGAGAGCAAAACGTCACAGCCGAAAAAGAAAAACAAGTAATAACAGAAAAGCGCTTCCGTGAACATCACGGGAGCGCTTGTTTTTTAGGCAATACCGCACAAAGATTGTGCTGAAGATGCGCAGTGAGATTTTTCGTCAGATTGTATAGAAAGACCGCAGGCATACTTTCGTATGTCAAGGGATTTCTGTGCAAGATGACGGAAAATATCCCGGCAGATTCAGTGCAAAGCCGTCAGGCGGGCTTTGCGCGGTGTTGCCTTTAGTCTGCTTTCCAGAACTTCTCGGTTATACCGTTGGAATTGTAGATGACGCACTTGTCATCATCGAGCACGAAGGTCGTATCTCCGAGCTCCTCTGCAAGCTCTCCTGCCTCGTCGCCGACAGAGAGCTCAAGAACATCGCCGTTCTGCGTATATTCACAGAAATCCTCAAGATAGATAATGAAGTTCCCATTTTTTATCTTCATCTCGACATCGAGATCCGCGACCTCATCGCCCGAGAGAACTCCGGCGAGTCTTTCCTTCAGGTAATCGTTGTCGATGGAGTAGATGCCGTCATAGCTTACGGGGTCGGGATCGCCCTTCCTGACAAGCTTTATGAGCTCGGTCTGCTCCTCGCCCTCCTCCGGCTTTGTGAGCACTGTCAGCGTAGTTCCGTCATAGCTCACGTATTCCTGCGAGTACGTATCGCCGCTGAGCATAAATGTTCCGTCATCATTTATCATCATCATCTCAGAAATATCGTATTCGAGCGATACAAGCCCGTTCTCCTTGAACTCGATGTCGGCGTCGGCGCCCTCCCAGCGTCCTATGAGAACTCCGTCCTCGTAGTCGTGACGCTCGTGAGTCACGGGCTGAACAGCGGGCTTGGTGGTGGTCGCAGCAGTCGTCACCTGAGCAGCCGCGCTCGTGGAAGCAGCCGGCTCTGTCTGGATAGGACGAGCTGACGACTCCTCCTTCCCTCCGCACGACGCGAGCACGAGTGACGCGGCTGTGCAGACCAGTATTGCAGTGATCTTACCCTTCATATTTCTTCCTCTCATTTCACCTTAGTCAGTATCTCCTGAGTACCGTCCTCATAGGTCAGCGTGAGCTTGTCGCCGTCGATGACATATGTGTACTTCACTCCGTGTGCGTTTTCGTCAACGTAGTTCATATTCTCACTGAACATCTCGAGCGAGCCGTTATTCGTCTCGTACAGGCAGTAGTCGATGACAGAGAATTTCAGGGTCTCTCCCTCGACCTCTGCCTCGACCTTTATCTTCTCAGTGTCGATAGCGAGATTATACGCTATCATATCGAGATATGAGCCGCCGAGAAGGTCGTAGCTTCCGTCGTAGCTGTCCTTGTTTGCAGCGTCCCTGCGCTTCATATCGAGGAGGAGTATATCGGGCTCCTCCTCAGCCTCCTCGTAGTGGTGGCTGACCTTCAGATTCGTGCCGTCATACTCTATCTCGTCCTTGCTGACAGTGGTCTTCTCCATCGAGAATCCGCCGTCCTTGTTGAAGTGGACAGCCGATGAGAAATCCATCGGCAGCGTCACCATCCTGTCCTCCTTGAAGATATAGCCGGTGCTGCCGTTTGACCATTCACCGATAATATCGGGGTCGAGCTTTCCGGAGCTGACTCTCGCCATACTCTCCATACTCTCTTCATAATACTCCTGCTCCGCGCAGCCGGCAAATGCCGCTCCGGCAAGGACAGCAGCGAGCAGTAAACTCATCATCTTTTTCATATTTATCCTCCGGTTCATATCTCATCCATTGAAAGCGTTGCAACAGCGTTGAGGCTCTCGTCTGCTGTTATCCCTGCGAGCAGGTTGTAGCTTCCCTGACAGCCTATCATCGCGCCGTTGTCTCCGCATAGACTCTTCACGGGCATATAGAAGCTGTATCCCCTCTTTTCACACGCTGCGGAAAGTGCCGCGCGCACTCCCGAATTCGCCGAAACTCCGCCTGCAAGGGCTATCTTCTTATAGCCGAGAGCCTCTGCCGCGAGCATGGTCTTGTCCGTGAGTATCTCTGCTATCGTAGCCTGAAGGCTTGCGGAGAGGTCGTTTCGGTCGATCTCCTCGCCCTTCTGCTCGGCGTGGTGGAGCATATTTATCACAGCTGTTTTAAGTCCCGAGAAGCTCAGGTCGAATTCGTTGCCTGCAACTGCCGGGTGCGGGAGCCTGAATGCCTTCGGGTCGCCGGACTGCGCCGCATCATCTACGTGTACTCCGCCGGGATAAGGGAATCCCATTGCTCTCGCACACTTGTCGAAGCATTCACCTGCCGCATCGTCGCGGGTGCGTCCGACAACGCGGAATTTCGTATAGCTCAGCACCTCGATGATATGGCTGTGACCGCCGCTCGCGACAAGGCAGAGATAAGGCGGCTCAAGCTCCGGGTGGCTGAGGTAGTTCGTCGCGATGTGACCGGCGATGTGGTGTACCGGTATGAGCGGCTTTCCGGACGCGAGAGCGAGTCCCTTCGCGAAATTCACGCCGACGAGCAGAGCTCCGATGAGTCCGGGCGCATATGTGACGGCGATACCGTCAAGGTCCGCGAGCGTGACGCCTGCATCGCCGAGAGCCTTACGCGTTACGCCGAGAATGTTCTCACAGTGGCGGCGCGAGGCTATTTCCGGCACAACTCCGCCGTATTTCCTGTGCTCCTCTATCTGTGTCGAAATGACCGACGAACGGATCGTCCGGCAGTCCCCGATAACACTTGCGGCAGTCTCGTCGCAGGAGCTTTCTATTCCTAAGATCAGCATTTTCCAGCACTTTCCTTCATATTTTTGACCATAATATCTGCGTCCTCGTCCGGGTCGCTGTAGAAGCGGCGGCGGACTCCGGCTTTTTCAAATCCGAGGCTCATATACAACCCGACAGCGGCTGTATTCGACTGCCGCACCTCAAGCGCGACATTCTCGGTCTCATCAGGCACTGAGGAGAGGAATTCCCCGAGAAGCAGCCTTGCAACGCCGTTTCTGCGGTGCCCGGGAGCTGTCGCGAGAGTGAGCACCTCGCCCGTATCAGCGGCTGTGAAACCGGCAAAAAGCCCGGCAAGCTCGTCCCCGGCGTAAGCCGCGAGAACCGCTCCGCCGTCACGTGCCGCAAGCTCCGAGAAAGCCCTTGCGGTCCAGCCCTCTGCCCCGAAGCAGGAGCGGTCGAGAGCCGAAAGCTCCTCAAACACCTCTGCCGGAGCGTCTGCCGTGACTCTGACTATATCCATCATTCCGCCTCCTCTGCGGCTCTGGAGCTGTTCATCAGCCCTTCGCCTCGTACCAGCTCTCGCCCTGATTCACGTCCACGGCGAGCGGCACCTTCATATCGTAAACTCCCATCATCTCCTCACGGAGTATCTCAGCGGCGCGGTCGGCGCAGGAGAGGTCGGATTCGATGATGAGCTCATCGTGTACCTGAAGTATCAGCTCGGCGCTGAGCCCCTCCTCGCGGAGGCGGCGGTACACGTTTATCATCGCTATCTTTATCAGGTCCGCAGCCGTACCCTGAACGGGAGTGTTCATCGCGATACGCTTTCCGGCTGCCTGAAGCATCTTGTTCGAGGAAGATAGCTCCGGGATACGTCTCTTCCTGCCGAACATCGTGGAGACGACTCCGGTCTTCATCGCCTCATCGACGGTGGATTCCATAAAGGCGTTCACCTTCGGATACTTCGCAAGGTAATCCGCGATATACTTCTTTGCCTGAGCGACCGAGGTGCCGATGTCCTTCGAGAGCGAAAATGCTCCGATACCGTAGATTATGCCGAAATTCACGGCTTTTGCGGCGCTTCGCATCTCGGGAGTGACCATTATCGACGGCATATCGAATACCTGTGCCGCGGTCGAGGTGTGGATGTCCTCGCCGGAATTGAATGCGGCTATCATATTCTCGTCGCCGCAGAGGTGCGCCATAACTCGCAGCTCTATCTGGCTGTAATCGGCGTCGATCAACGTTCTGCCGCTTCCGGCGGTGAAGAACTTCCTCATCTGTGAGCCGAGCTCTGTGCGGACAGGGATATTCTGCATATTCGGCTCAGTCGAGGAGATACGTCCTGTGCGTGTCTCGGTCTGGCGGAAGCAGGTGTGGATACGTCCGTCATCTGCGACCTTGTCGAGCAGACCCTCGACGTAGGTTGAGCTGAGCTTGGTGTACTGGCGGTATTTCAGAACATTGTCCACTATCGGCGAGTAATTGCGCAGCTCTTCGAGCACGTCCGCATTCGTGGAATAGCCGCTCTTGGTCTTTTTCTTAGCCGGCAGCCCGAGCTCCTCAAAGAGAACTGTTCCGAGCTGCTTCGGCGAAGCGATATTGAATTCGTGCCCGGCATCGTCGTAGATCATCTGACGGGTCTCCTCTATCTGCTCGGCGAGGTACGCACCGAATTCGCGGACGCCGTCCTTATCTATCATAACGCCGCAGTGCTCCATGGAAGCGAGCACCTCAGTCAGCGGCATTTCGATATTATCGAGCAGGTCTGTCATACCCTCGCGCTCTATCTCGGCGCGGAGCTTTCCGACAAGTCCGCGGAGTGAAACGAGGTCGGCAAACCCGCCGTTTTCGCTGCAATAATGCGTGCCGTACTCCGCGCAGAGCTTGTCAACGGCGTAATCGGAAGCCGAAGTGTTCAGCAGATAGCCGCAAATCGTCACATCGCTCCTGACATTCTTCAGTTCACCGCCGCGAGCCATTGCCCAGCGGTAATGCGGCTTTGCATCGAAGGTAATCTTTTCGCAGTCCGAAGCAAAGAATGCGCCGATGAGCTCCTCGTCCGCGGAGGTGTACACCGTTGTACCGCTCAGGACTGCCAGCTTTTCGCCGTCAAACAGGTAGCTGACATCGGTGAAAGCTGCAATATCACCGGCTGTGAGCTCCGCCTCGGTGACCTCTATCGGAATGTGCTCCTCCTGCTTTGCCTCTGGAGCTGCCTCGCCCGCAGAAGCCGGGATACCGAGCTTATCGAGGAGCTTGTACATCTCCAGCTCAGTCAGCAGGCGGCTTGCTCCGGCATTGTCGGGCTCGCGGAGCAGATACGAACCGAGGTCGGTATCTATCGGAGCATCGCGGACGATCGTTGCGAGCCATTTGCTCTCCTTCGCGGAGGCTTCTCCGGCTGCAAGCTTCGCCTTCACGCCCTTTGTCAGACCGGATCCCTCATAGCCGGCGTAAACTCCCTCGAGCGTACCGAACTCCTGTATCAGCGCCTTTGCCGTCTTTTCACCGATACCTGCGACACCGGGGATATTGTCGGAGCTGTCGCCCATAAGCGATTTGAGGTCGATGAGGCGTATCGGCTCGAAGCCGTAGTCCTCGCGGAAGCGGTCGGGAGTGTAATGAACGGTCTCCTTGTTCGTCGCGAGGAGGACAGTCACCTTGTCGTCGATGAGCTGAAGGCTGTCCCTGTCGCCTGTCAGGACATAGCATTCGTTTCCGCTGTCACTGCAAAGCTTCGAGAGCGTGCCGAGAATATCGTCAGCCTCGTAGCCCTCGCACTCGATGACGGTGATACCGAGAAGTCCGAGCAGCTCCTTTATCAGCGGAAGCTGCTGTGCGAGCTCGTCGGGCATTCCCTTCCGGTTAGCCTTGTAGTAATCCACAGCCTTGTGGCGGAAGGTCGGGGCTTTGAGGTCGAATGCGACCGCGACCGCATCGGGGCGGACATCGTCGAAATTCTTCATATATATGTTCATAAAGCCGAAAATGGCATTCGTGAACACGCCCTTCTTGTTCGAGAGCAGCTTTATTCCGTAAAATGCACGGTTGAGGATACTGTTGCCGTCAATTGCGAGAAGCTTCATATCGTTCTTCCTTTCGTATAAGGATACATACATATTTATTATACCACTATCCTGCGCGAATAGCAAGCTTTTTTCCGCACATCTCCCTTAAGGCAACACCGCACAAAGCCCGCCTGAAGGCTTTGTACTGGATATGCTTGCATATTTTCCGCCATCTTGCACAGAAATTCCTTGACATACGTCAGTATGCCTGCGGAATTTCTATACAATCTGACGAAAAATCTGTCGGCGCATCTCCAGCACAAGCTTTGTGCGGTATTGCCTTAACAGAAAAAGTGGGCTGCCGAGACGTAAACCTGCGTTACGTATCCGGCTGCACAAAGAAAAGCCTCCCTTGTGGGAGGCTGTGTTGTATCGTATTATTCTTCTGTGTTGTCTGTGTTCTCTGCGGCTTCCTCAGCGAGCTTCTCAGCCTTTTCTGCTGCCTTTTCCGCTTTTGCGCTGTCCTTTGCAGCCTTCTTTGCCTCGGAAAGCTCCTTCTCAGCCTTCTTCACAGCCTTCTCGGCTGCCTTTACATCGACCTCTTCCTCAGGTCCCTCAACAAGCTTTGCCTTGTGGAGCGCCGAGCCGACAGCGGTCGTGAGGACGGTAGATACTACCATCTCAAACAGAGCGTTTATGCCTACGAACGCAATTACGAACAGAAGCACATTTCCGTTGCCCTTTGCGTCGATAAGATTCTTTACATAGTCAGTTCTGCCGAAGAGCAGTACAAGTGCCGACATAAAGAACAATGTGTTCAGGAATGCCGAGCAGAAGCCTGTTACGGCGCATGATACCTGCATACGTGTGAGCTTGTGACCGCTTACGAGCAGATACCCGATGCAGAACAGCAGCAGAGCCACTGTGATGCAGATGTATATGATAAGTCCCTTTGATGACATCAGGTTTTCCATCGCCTCGTCGCGTACCCATACCTTCTTGCCGTCGTCGCCGACAACAGAGTGTGAGAATGCGAACTGCATTATCGACAGGAACAGCGCGAGTCCGAAGAATGACGTTACAAGTCCTGCAACAGCGTAGTAAGCACGCTTTGCCTTGAGCTTCGTCATACCCTGATAGATGAATCCCACGAGAAGTCCGTCAAGGGCTCTCGGGATAACTCTCTGCACGAACGCGAAGAACGGGTTTATCTCGACGAATGTCGCACCCATAGCGCTGAGGGGTCCGATGCCGAAGCATTGCAGGAAGCTGAAAAGACCGAAGAACGTGCCCACGATGAGACCGCCGACAGGTCCGAGCGCGATGCCTGCAATGGCAATGGGGATGATGTTCAGTGTGATCGAGAGCGGTCCTATCGGGATAGTACCGATCGGCGTCAGCGAAAAGAGCAGTACGATCGCCATCAGCAGTCCCAGCAGCACCATCGATCTGGTGTTGAACTTTGTTTTCATATTCAATTTTCCTCCTTGTTATTATTCCTCGTAAGAGGATACAATACAACGCAATCATAATAACACATCTTTTCCGTATTGTCAAGTATTCCCGGAAAATCGGGGATATATTTTACATATGGGCTCAAATGGACATTGGATTATCATTTTACTTATTATCACTTTATTTATCAGAGAAAATATCCTCAAGGCGTTGCATTGTACAGGATTCTGTGCTATAATCAGGCTATAATAGTATATTAATGGTATGAGGGAAAGCATATGAAAAAAATTATCTCTGTAATCATTTCGGCAGCGTGTCTTATCGCGGCGGCAAGCGGCTGCGGCGACAAGAAAGAGGACTCCTCCGAAAGCTCAGAGCAAACAAGCTCAGGTGATACTATGCAGGAAACCACACAGAGCTCCGCGACCGGAGCAGAGCCTGTTACCGAGGCTCCGACAAAGCACATCAGCCCGACAGAAACGCTCTCTGCCGAGTGTTCGACTCAGCAGACCGTAAGCAGGACCATACTTCGCGAGGAGGACAGCAATACTATCAAGCTCCCGCTCGCTGACTTCATCGAGGAGGGCGACAGGATAACCTCCTTCACATTCGTGATATATTCCGGTGACGGCAGCGATATAGGCGAATTCAAAGGCGGCTGCGGCATCTCCGTTTCGGCTGAGTGTGCCGCCGCGACCAACAAGTGCTGGTATCAGTCCGAGGACTTCGCCGCACCGACTCAGGGCACATACGGCGAGATAAAATGGGATGTTCCCGAAAATATACGCGACTATGTGACCCCTGCCGGAGAGGTGCTTTTCGGCTACTGGTGGGGCGGCGCTTCCAGCATAAGGATAGAGGAGGTCATCTGCACCTGCCAGCGCTCGCGTGAGATACCCGTCGACGGCACCGTTTCGCAGCAGGTAGGCAAAAGCGTCAGCTACAGTGACGCCGACAATACGATAAGGATAAAAACAGCAGACTTTCTCCCGTCAGGAGCCGTTCCCGAGGCGGTCACATTCAATGTGAGCTCGTCCGGGAGCCTCAGGAAATTCACCGGCGCATTCGGCTATGCATCGTCAAAGGGCAGCTACCAGTCCGCGGACACAGCTGTTTTCACAGACAGCTCATCGCTCTCGCTGACATGGTTCGTTCCGGACGCGGCAAAGTATTATGCCGCTGATGACGGCGAGCTCATTTTCGGCTACTGGTGGAGCGAGCAGCCGACAGTCACGCTCAGCGACGTGACCGTGAAGTACAGTCAGGGCGACGGCTCGTCCGCACCCTCCGCTCCCGTGACAACAAAGCCGGCAGCTCCGGCTGTATCAGATACCGGCTTCCGCAGCTCTGCCGAGATAGTTGCGGATATGAAGGTCGGCTGGAATCTCGGAAACACGCTCGACAGCTACAACACCGGCAAGTCCGGACTCTCCACCGAGACCGGCTGGGGCAACCTCAAGACCACCGAGGCAATGATAATAGGCGTTAAGAATGCCGGCTTCAATGCGATACGTGTCCCTGTAACGTGGGACGAGCATATGGACGGCGATACCATTCAGCAGGAATGGCTCTCGCGCGTCAAGGAGGTCGTGGATTACGCCTACGATAACGATATGTACGTTATCCTCAATATGCACCACGACGATTACATCTGGTTCGACCCGAACGACTCAGAATACGCCGGAGACAGCGCAAAGCTCATAAAGATATGGCAGCAGATCTCTGCGGCATTCAGGGACTACGGCGACCGTCTCCTCTTCGAGGGCATGAACGAGCCGCGAACAGTCGGAAGCTCAGCGGAATGGACTGGCGGAACGGCTGCCGAACGCAAGATCGTCAACAAGTACGAGCAGGATTTCGTTGATACGGTAAGAGCATCGGGCGGAAACAACGCCGACAGAACTCTCGTTATCACGAGCTATGCTGCCTCAGCCGACGACGTTGCACTGAACGATGTCGTTATCCCCGGCGACAGCCACGTTATCCTCTCGCTGCACTACTATGCACCGTGGAAGTTCTCGTCGGGTCAGTCGACCACGTTCGGCGGCTCTGACAAGTCCGAGCTCGACTCGAAATTCGCAAGGTTAAAGAGCAAGTTCATCGACAAGGGAACTCCCGTCATCATCGGTGAATTCGGCTGTGTGGCAACTGCCGATGACGCGACAAGAGCCGAATATTACAAGTATTACATCGCCTCCGCAAAGTCTCAGGGCATCAAGTGCTTCGTCTGGGACAACGGCGTGAAGTCAGGCAAGGACGGCTACAGCCTCTACAACCGCGGAGCTCAGACATGGAACGAAACTATCCTCGCCGGAGTTATGGAAGGCGCGAAATGATCTTCCTTCCGAGGGGCTCTGCCAAGGACTCTGTCCTTGGAACCTGCAAGGGCTCTGCCCTTGACCCGGTCAAGGCTCTGCCTTGACAATCCGCTGGGGCTCTGCCCCCGTCCCCGGCAAGGGTCGCAGACCCTTGCATCCCGGTTTCGTTGACGCTCGTTACACTCGCTCACCGTTTCCAAAAGGCTCACTGTGTCGCCGAAACATCCGCATTCTCCCGATTTACGGACTCACCGGTTTCAAACGGCTTACTGTGTCGCCGAAGCATCCGCATTCTCCCGATTTACGGACTCACCGGTTTCAAATGGCTTACTGTGTCGCCGAAACATCCGCATTCTCCCGATTTACGGACTCACCAGTTTCAAACGGCTCACTGTTCCGCCGACAACGGCACCGATTATAATGCAGTATTTGTAAAGCACGCTGAGGGCTCAGACCCCGGCGTGCTTTTTGCTTTGTCCGCTGCGGAAGAGGACGATCACCGTCATCACAATGAGTATCACCGACGGTACGACCGATGGGGCGCGGTGTATCTGTACGGTGGCTGCGGCTGACACTATCTCTCCCCTGATGAAATACGGCAGCAGCAGCCGACAGACCACGAAGCTGACAGCGGCAGCGGCAAGACGTATCAGTATCGCAGGCAGGAGCGACAGCCTGCCGCGGTAAACAGCCGAAAGCTGCATAAATACACACGCTCCGCCGAATGTGACGAGCGCCGCTATCGCCGGAAGGAGCGTGAAATCTCCCGAAGGAAGGCTGCCGACGGCGGTCACGTCGAGGAAAGTGCATATGAGTCCGGCAGAAATATCGAAGTCTCTGCCGGTCAGATGAGTGAACAGCTCTGCCGCCGCCGGGATAGCTCCGGTGCGGACGAGTATCGCTGCTGCCGCCGCAAAGCCAAGTATAGCTGAGCATATCTCAGCCATCGAGCGTCCGGCTGAGGATATACATTCCGGCAGCATCTCCGCGCGGAAGCTGACTTTCACAACCGGCGGAGCTCCGTGACTGCGCCGGCGCAGATACAGCGAAAGGACTGCCGCAGCTGCTATGCTCCCGGCTGCGGAGGAGATGCTCACGAGCAGCCCTGTCCCCGGCGAGCGGTAGAGCTGTCCGGCGATACAGCCGTATACAAACGCAGGTCCGGCGCCGAAGCAAACACCCGAAAGCAGCTCTGTTTCGCGCTTTGTGAGCCTTCCGCTCTCGTGGCAGGCAAGCAGCATACGCGCTCCGACGGGGTATCCGGCGATGTTGGAGAAGAGGAATATCAGGAAAATGTCGCCGTCCATTCCGAAGAGCAGCCTTCCCGGTCTGTGGAGGAGACGTCCGGCTGACTGCACTGTGCCGCTGCGTATGAGCAGAGACGATACCGCTATCATCGCGAAAAGCGACGGTATGACCGCGGTGAGGCACCTCTGCAAAGCCGAATATACGGCTGCTCCGACCGTATCTGCGGCGAAAATGCACATCACTGCTGCGCCGGAAAGTATAACTGGCGTAAGAAATCCTCTTGCTTTTTTCATAAATATCACCCAGTCAATCATATTATCTGAGGGGTGATATTATGTTAGAAAAGCTCAGAGAAAGAGCAGACGACGCGCTGAATCCGGTCTCAGGGATACACATCGACAGCAACAGGGAGCTCATCGTCGAAAACTGCCGCAGGATAGAGGAATGCGACGATATTTTTATGCAGTTCATATCGGGGAAGCTCCGCGTACAGGTGTGGGGGAGCGGTCTGCGCGCATTCGACTTCAAGACACACGGACTCGTTATCCGCGGCAGGATAACGCGCATCGAATTTGCCGAAAGGAGAAGACCTCGCAATGAGAGACCAGCTTCGGGGATGCATTAAGATAAACGCGAAGGGACGCGACATCTACGGCTTCATCAACCATATCCACGACAGCCGTATCAGCTGCTTCAGCCAGTACGTGAAAAAGGACTGCTTCTGTGCGGAGATATACCGGCGTGACCTCCGGCGTCTCAGCGAACTCGCGGCGGAGCACGGTCTTGAGCTGACAAGCTACGAATATGACACGCTTTCAGCTGAGGTCATACGCCGACGCAGACGCTTTGGCATTGTCATAGGAATTGTGCTCGTGCTCGCCGCTTCGCTCTATTTTTCGGGAGTTGTGGTCACTATCGACATCGAGGGCAACGAATCCGTCAGCGATGAGGTGATACTTGCCGCACTCAGCGAAATGGACGTCCGTCCCGGTACGCCTTTCGGTCAGATAGACTATATCTCCTGCGAAAACCGCCTTCAGCTTATGGTAGACGGCGTTTCGTGGGCTGGTATGCACCGAACCGGACACCGCCTCGTCGTACAGGTGACCGAGGTCGTGGAGAAGCCGGAAATGCTCCGCGAGCGTATCCCCTGCAACCTCGTTGCCGCGAAGGAGGCGGAGATAACCTATACCACCGTCCTCGACGGTCAGCTGATGCACAAGGTCGGCGACTACGTTATGCAGGGCGACCTACTCGTCAGCGGTGTCACATCAGATGAGACCGGACACACCACCCTCCACCACGCAATGGGCACGATAACAGGCATTTACCGCGATGAAGCCCTGTTCTCCGGCGAATACGAGAAGGAGCGGCTCACCCCGACGGGCAGGAGCGAGACACGCCGCCGGCTCAGGCTGTTCAGTCTCGATATTCCCCTTTCCCCCGGCAGGAACGGGTATGAGCTAAGGCGCGTCAGAAGCGTGCAGGAGCCGCTGAAGATGTTCGGCAGGACTCTCCCGATAAGCATTACGCGGAATGAATATACCGAGCTCAGCCGCGATGTTACGGTACTCTCGCGTGATGAGCTCCGCAGCGAGCTGATGCAGAAGGTCTTCCTCTACGAGAAAAACTTCCTGCCGGAATGTGAGATCCTCAGCCGCGAGATAACCGAAAATGAAAAGGACGGCACGCTGACACTCTCCGTCGCGTACCGTCTCGAAGGCGATATAACCTCGCAGATGGAAATACTTGTTAAATAACAGAACAAAGAAGCGCTCCCCTGCCGCGATACAGACGCACAGGGGAGCTTTTGGTTAAATATAAAAAATATGTAAAGTAAGCTTGACAGGAAATGTAAAGCGTGCTATACTATAATCACAGCAGAAGTAAAGCGTGCTTTACATCAAAGGAGGTCTTGTTATGGCTGTAAATATACACGAATTCTTAGAAGCTGCTCTGCCGTGGATAGCACTGGCGGTCGGCATTGCTGTTGCAGTGACTTACTGCGATAATAAGGGTAAGGAGAAAAAGCTTGAAAAATAAGATACAGGAGCTGCGGAAAGCCCGGAAGGTCACGCAGCAGGAGCTCGCGGACGCGCTATCCGTCACGCGGCAAACGATAATCTCACTCGAAAACGGAAAATACAACGCCTCCCTCACGCTCGCCCACAAAGCGGCACAGTTCTTCGGGATAAGCATCGAGGAGCTGTTCATTTTCGAGGAAGACGAGAACCTTTAAGGAGGATAAATATGGAAGATTTCAGAAAAAAAGTTCAGACAAGATTAGGGATAAACTCAATGCTGTGCCTTTCAAGCATCGCGATATACTTTGCTCTCACTTTCCTGACGAAAAATGCGGACGAATTCGCTAAAGGTCTGTCTATGGGCGTTTTCTGCGGACTTGAGATAGTTGCCGTATTCAACACCATAAGGCTGCTCATCACGCTCCGCAGCGAGGAAAAGCTCAGGGAAATGTACATAAAGGAAAACGATGAGCGTATCAAGGCTATCGAGCGTATGACCGCACAGAAGGGCTTTATCATCAGCATTATCGGTATGGCGCTCGGTGCTATCGTAGCCGGATTCTTCGATGTAAGGGTGTGTCTTGCTCTTGTCGGAGCGCTTTTTTTCAGTTCTGTCGTTACCCTCTGCGCACGTGCGTACTACAACAAGAATATGTGATGACTCTTCTTCATTATGATTTAAGACAGCCGCTGTACCTGTGTTTATCGGCAGGTGCAGCGGCTGAGCTTTTTTTATTTCTTTTTTAGCCGGTCTGTGAAAAATACGGCTAACAGAAGGAGGAGCCCGGAAGAGGAAGCGAGCTGTCCGATACCGAGCAGAGGCGCGGTGAAGCGTATCTCAATTTCGTGGTCGCCGGCAGTTACCGGGAATCCGAGAAATGCCGTATCCACCTTCACAGGAGCGACCTCCTCGCCGTCCACAAGGACAGTGAAGCCGTCCTGATAAACAAGACCGGAAGCTGCGATACCGTCCTTTTCAGCCGATAAGCTGCCGCAGATGAGGTCGCCGCCGGTGCGCTCCATATCAGCCCTGAATGGTGAGAGCCCGTCTGTGAGACCGTCAAGGAACTCAGGCTCAAGCGCATATACCGTCAGCTGTGAGAGCGTGAGCTCTCTTCCGGTGAGCTCGATGTCCAGTTCATCGGACATATCGGATATTACGTATTCAAAGAGATTGTTGCCGTTGCGGTACTTCCACTCCGGATTCGTGAGCGTGTTCTTCACGCCGTTTATCTTTATGCGGACATCGCCGCCGCGCTCCCAGCTGAAGCTGCTGAGCGGCTTTTCGTCGCCGACGTGGAAGCGCAGGAGGAGTATTTTTCCGCGAACGCTCTCGGGGAGCGTGTACGTATACGAAAGAATGCCGCCCTCGGGACGTATCGTTCTTACACCGTCCGCGAGCTCTGTCTCGTAATTGCCGCTGACGACGCTGCATTCTGCGAGGTCGAATATATCGCCTGCATCGACCTGCACGGCTGATGGTGAAAACTCCACATCGGGGAGCTCGTCCGGAACAACGGTGTATTTCAGCAGAGCCTCGATATTATGCGGATATTCTATGCTTTTGTACTGCCTGAGACTCATCTGCTCCGCGCCTGTGCGGATAAGCGGCAGCGCGTTCGGGTTCTCATAGAGACAGAAGCCGTCGGGAGCCTGCTTTATCAGTTCAAGTCCGCAGAAGCTCACAGGCTCGTGCGTTATGTAGTAACGGTCGCCCATATAGCAGTTGAAAAGGATATTCCGCGAGCGCGTTGTCAGCGCGGAATTGCGGTATTCGTTCTCGTTGTACATCTCGCTGAGGTAGAAGCGGTTGTAGTCCTGCGAGTGAACGGAGGAGTATATCGTGTCCTGATAGTGCCGCGCCGAGTAAACCTTGTTGACGGTGTAGAGCCGCGTAGTATCGATGGCTGTGCGCACCATATCGTCCTGTGAGACCTCCGAGACGAGTCCGGCGACAGCGGCGGAGTTGACCAGCCGGTAGCTCTCCTTCGTTTGCAGGGCATCGTAGTGCGCGCCTATCACGGTCGCTGCGAACGGAAACGCGAAAAACAGGCAGCAGAAGCCCTTTTTCGAGGTCTTTGCGATGAGGAGCGCTCCGATGACGAAGAGTGCCGCATCGACGATAAAGGCGATGATGAATACGCTGAATTTGCAGCATACCGCGGAAACTGCCGTTGCTGCGCCGAATACGGCAAGAGCCTCCCAGCTGAAAAGCCCGCCGAAGCGTGCCGGAAGCTCCGAGAAGCAGCGCTTGAGCAGCTCCGCCGCCGGTATCAGTGCGAGCGGCAGGAATGCGAACAGCACCTTCGGGTCAAAATAGAGCGTGCCGTTGAGCAGGTAGGTGATGCCGGGGAAGACCGCGCTCAGAAGTACGCCGGACGCGATGAAGCGTGTTGCTCTCTTGCCGCGGAACAGCGCATATATCGCCGAAAAAACGCCGAATGCGGAAAGTCCCATAGTGCTGCCGAAATAGGTGAGCTTGTCGAAGCGCACCGACGGAAGAAAGTCGGAAAGAGGAGCGCAGTTCGCTCCGCTGCGCCCGTGAATGAGCACATATGCAGTCGGGAGCAGCAGCCCTGCCGACATCAGCACGCTTACACCGAGAGCGGCTGCATACGGCATAAATCGCCGGAGAAGCTCGCGCGGCTTTGCGTCAGTATCCGAGAGGAGGATGTACGCTCCGCAGCAGAGGAGCGAGGTAAGCGCCGAGACCGCGAAGTAGTAGTTGCACATTATCATCAGGAACGCCGAAATTATGAGCGCTGACCTTCTGCCGTGCCTGAAATAGCCGTCTGCGCAGTGCATCGCGAGCAGCAGGAACGGCATATATCCGGTGAATACTACCTGCCGGTGAGTGTTGACGATGAGCGGCACGGAAAGTGCGAAAAGCAGCGTAACACAGGCTGTTACGGCTGTCCCGTACCTCCTGCGGAAGAGGCAGTAGAGCGCTCCCTCCGAGAAGAGGGCTGAAATTATGCTTGCGGCGATGATATAGCTGCCCATCGGGACGAAAGGCAGCAGATACGAAAAGAGTATCACAGGCGAATGCAGCCCGTAGTACGAGAGCGAGTAGATGTTCTCACCGCCGCCGATATTCGGCGCGTATGAGGGCGAAAGGCTGTGCGTTGAATAGAAGAGCGTGCGGAAGTATTCGGGAATGGCGTAGTGCTGCGATGCCCAGTCGTCCTTCGAGCCGTAGACCGTATCCGGCGACAGACAGCTTGCGATGATAAGCAGCGTGAGCAGCATTATCCCGCCGAGTGCAAGCACATCAGCCCTGCTGAAACATTTTTTCATTTCAGCTCAGCCTCCTTCCATTCCTCATACGGGAACATATGCGAGAGGTTGTCCATAACGCGCTCCTGCGAGCGGTATATCCGGCAGAGCTCCTTCTTCCGCGCGAGCTTTTCGTCCGGGAGCGGATCGAGTTCCGCAGCAGCTCCCGGGAGCTTCTTCACAGAGTAGTATTTACCGAAGTACATCAGCTTTCCGCTGCCAGTTTTGCCGAAAGCGGAGGTCGTGAGCGCACTCGTCAGCTTGTGGTGGATATGACCGTATTCGCCCTGTGGGTTGTGCGTGGCGACTGTCTGCCATTCGTTCGCCTTCAGCAGCGTCTCTATATCGGCTTCTATGCCGTCACTGACCCGGCACCAGTCGTCGCGGCGGAAGTTCACCTTGTCGGGATAGCTGAGTATCAGCGGAGTATTGCCGCTTTCGGTAACGGCGCGGCGGAATTCGTCCGAGCGGACGCTGTCATCTCCGTGGGTGAGGCAGACAACGAACCAGCCTCCGTCGAGGAGGTGAGCTCCGCCCCATATCATATCGTCGTCGGGGTGAGCGACTATCATAAGCTTGTCCGTGCCCACAGGGACGGCGATGTCTCCGGCATAAAGCGGCGAAACATCGTAAGCTCTTTCGGTGCTCCGGTACATATAAAGCGTTACAAGGCTTACCGCCGCGAAAAACAGAGCCGCGAGCGTGAAATATATCTTCTTCATAATTGTGTCGCTCCTCTCAGTGTAATCTTTTTAATTATAACACTTATACCGGAAAATGTCAATATACGGCTGTCTTCCCGGGCGGCAAAAAAACCTCCCCGATACCTGAGTACCGGGGAGGTCCTATGCTGAAAATTACTTCTCAGCAAGCTTTGTGAGATATTCGTAACGATTTGTTGCAGTCTTTTCTGCCTTCGCGAACAGCTCCTTAGCACGCTCGGGGAAGGAACGTGTGAGTGCGCTGTAACGAGCCTCGTTCATAATGAAGTCCTGATAAGACTCTGTGGGAGCCTTGGAATCGAGCTGGAACGGGTTCTTGCCCTCAGCAGCAAGACGAGGATCAAAGCGGAAGTTGTTCCAGTAACCGCACTTAACAGCCTTCTCCATCTCAGCCTGACAGTTTGTCATACCGCCCTTGATGGAGTGCATCTCACAAGGAGCATAACCGATGATGAGTGACGGTCCCGGATAGGACTCTGCTTCCTTGATAGCCTTGAGTGTCTGGTTCATATCAGCACCCATAGCGATCTGTGCAACATAGATGTAGCCGTAGCTCATAGCGATGTCAGCAAGGCGCTTCTTAGCGATAGCCTTACCAGCTGCTGCGAACTGTGCTACCTGACCGATGTTGGAGGACTTGGAAGCCTGTCCGCCTGTGTTGGAGTAAACCTCGGTATCGAATACCATAATGTTTACATCTTCGCCTGTTGCGAGAACGTGGTCGAGACCGCCGAAGCCGATATCGTAAGCCCAGCCGTCGCCGCCGAAGATCCATACAGACTTCTTGGAGAGGTAGTTCTTGTTCTCAAGGATATCTGTCTTCTCGTCGCACTTGCAGTCGCACTTCTCAAGTGCAGCAACGAGTGCTGCTGTTGCAGCTGTATTCTTTGCACCGTCGTTTACAGTTGCGAGGTATTCATCAGCAGCAGCCTTTACATCAGCAGCTGTCTTGTCGTTTGCAGCGATCTCCTTGACATCCTCGATGAGTCTCTCACGGATAGCCTTCTGACCGAGATACATACCGAGACCGTGCTCAGCGTTGTCCTCGAACAGTGAGTTAGCCCATGCAGGACCGTGACCGTTTGCATCAACAGTGTACGGTGATGTAGCAGCAGGACCGCCCCAGATAGAAGAACATCCTGTAGCGTTGGAGATATACATTCTTGAACCGAAGAGCTGAGTGATGAGTCTTGCGTAGGAAGTTTCAGCACAGCCTGCACATGAACCGGAGAATTCAAGGAGAGGCTTCTTGTACTGGCTTGAGATAACAGTAGCGTCTGTTGCGACATCTGTCTTCTCTGTTACCTTAGCAACACAGTAATCGAATACTGCCTGCTGTGACTCCTGTGACTCTCTGGGAACCATCTTGAGTGACTTTGTCGGGCAGACACCGATACATACGCCGCAGCCCATGCAGTCCATAGCGGAAACAGCGAGAGTATACTTGTAGTCGCTCTTTACGATAGGCTTGGGAGCGATCTTGATGTTCTCAGGAGCAGCAGCTGCCTCAGCTTCTGTAAGAGCGAAGGGACGGATAGTTGCGTGCGGGCAGACAAATGCACACTTGTTGCACTTTGCGCAGGTATCCTGATTCCACTCGGGTACCATAACAGCAACTCCGCGCTTCTCGTATGCAGCAGCACCGAGCTCGAATGTACCGTCAACGTGGTCTGAGAATGCGGAAACAGGGAGTGTATCACCGAGCATCTTGCCGACAGGGTTCATGATGCCGTCAACCATCTTGACGAGCTTCTCTGCGCCCTCGAGCTTTGCAGGTGTTGAATTGTCAACAGCGTTTGCCCACTCAGCAGGAACATCTACCTTAACGTAAGCGTTTGCGCCTGCGTCGATAGCCTTCTCGTTCATCTGAACGATCTCGATGCCCTTCTTCATAAACTTCTGAGCCTTCTCCTTCATATAGCCGATAGCCTCAGCCTCGGGAAGCACCTTTGAGAGTGAGAAGAATGCAGACTGGAGAATTGTATTTGTACGCTTGCCAAGACCGATCTCCTGTGCAAGGTCGATAGCATTTACCAGATAGAGCTGGATATTGTTCTTTGCGATATACTGCTTTGTATCAGCTGTGAGGTGCTGTTCGAGCTCCTCGGGCTTCCACTGGCAGTTGATAAGGAATACACCGCCGGGCTTTACGTCGTTTACCATCTTGTAGCCCTTGAGTATGTAGGACGGGTTGTGGCAAGCAACGAAGTCAGCCTTGTTGATGTAGTAAGGGCTCTTGATGGGCTTATCACCGAAACGAAGGTGTGAGATAGTGATACCGCCTGTCTTCTTTGAGTCATACTGGAAGTAAGCCTGAACGTACTTGTCAGTATGGTCGCCGATGATCTTGATCGAGTCCTTGTTTGCGCCGACAGTACCGTCGCCGCCGAGGCCCCAGAACTTGCACTCGATAGTACCCTCTGCTGCTGTGTTGGGAGCATCCTCCTCAGCGAGTGAGAGGTTGGTCACATCGTCAACGATACCGAGTGTGAACTGCGGCTTGGGATCGGCCTTTGCGAGCTCTGCATATACAGCAAATACAGATGCAGGAGGAGTATCCTTGGAGCCGAGACCGTAACGTCCGCCGATGACCTTGATACCTGTTCTGCCTGTAGTATTGAGAGCAGCCACTACATCGAGGTAGAGGGGCTCACCGAGAGAGCCGGGCTCCTTTGTTCTGTCGAGAACAGCGATGGTCTTTGCAGTGGCAGGGATAGCCTCAACGAGCTTTTCTGCCGAGAACGGACGGAACAGGCGTACCTTAACGATACCTACCTTCTCGCCCTTCTTGTTGAGGTAGTCGATAACTTCCTCAGCAACGTCGCAGATAGAGCCCATTGCTACGATAACACGGTCTGCATCGGGAGCGCCGTAGTAGTTGAAAAGCTTGTAATCTGTGCCGAGCTTTTCGTTTACCTTGCCCATATACTCCTCAACGATAGCAGGAACAGCATTGTAATAGGAGTTGCAAGCCTCACGGTGCTGGAAGAAGATGTCTCCGTTCTCGTGAGAGCCGCGCATCGTAGGATTCTCGGGGTTGAGAGCGCGGTCGCGGAATGCCTTTACAGCGTCCATATCGCACATTTCCTTCAGATCCTCATAATCCCATGTAGCGATCTTCTGGATCTCGTGGGATGTACGGAAGCCGTCGAAGAAGTTGATGAAGGGAACACGGCTCTTGATAGTTGCAAGATGAGCAACAGCAGCGAGATCCATTACCTCCTGCGGGTTTGTCTCAGCGAGCATTGCGAAGCCTGTCTGACGGCAGGCATAAACGTCAGAGTGGTCGCCGAAGATGTTGAGTGCGTGAGAAGCTACGCAGCGTGCAGAAACGTGGAACACGCAGGGAAGCAGCTCACCGGCGATCTTATACATATTCGGGATCATAAGGAGAAGACCCTGTGAAGCTGTATAGGTCGTGGTAAGAGCACCGGCGTTCAGAGAACCGTGGACAGTACCTGCTGCGCCAGCCTCAGACTGCATCTCCTCGACCTTGACAGTCGTGCCGAAGATGTTCTTGACACCCTGTGCAGACCACTGATCGACATAGTCTGCCATCGGGCTGGAAGGTGTGATCGGGTAGATGCCCGCAACTTCCGTGAAGGCGTAGGAAACATATGCAGCGGCGTTATTACCGTCCATTGTTTTCATTTTTCTTTTGATAGCCATAGGAATGACCTCCTGTAAAGATTTTTTCAGGGGTTATGAGCGTTTTTGCAGTTCACCTTCCGCAAAAGCGCATATAACTTCACCTCACATTATAACACAAAGTAACCGCTTTGTAAACCTCTTTTTTTTGCCAGTTACTATTTTAAGTAACATTGACCAAAAAATAACACTCTCCTTCACCACTTTGCACAAACGAAGCTGTTACACAGTGTCAGGGCAAAAAATAAACCCGACTTACGCCGGGTTTTGAAGATAAGATGAAAAGAAAAATATGTGTAGAACAAAAGAAAGGAGACAACAAAACGAGTGATAAATAATTCAAGATTATTTAACACTGTAGTTATTATACCGTAAAACTGACGTTTCGTCAAGAGAAAACCTCAAAAAAACATTTATTCTCTGACTTTTTTGGCATTTTTAACAATTCTACACTATCGCCTTGCGGCGATATGCACAACAAAATCGCCGGTCCGGTGTCACATAAGCTCACACACAAGATTCGAGAACTCTACGGGGTCCTCTATGGGCATTCCCTCTATCATAAGAGCCTGAGTGTAGAGGAGCTTTGCATACTTGCCGAGCTTTTCCGTGTCGCCGGCTTCGCTGATAGCTTTGAGCTTGCCGAATATCTCGTGGTCGGGATTTATTTCAAGCACGCGCTGTGCGTGTACCTGCTGGTCGTTCGGGAGCGAGTTGAGCACCTTCTCCATTTCGAGGGTTATCTCGCCCTCGCTGGTGAGGCATACGGGGTGGGATTTAAGGCGCTGAGAGAGCGCGACCTTCGTTACCTTGCCTTCAAGAGCGTCTGCGAGGGTCTTGAGCATATCTGCGCTCTCCTCCTCCTTTGCCTTGAGCTCCTCCTTCTTTTCGGGAGTTTCGAGTCCGAGGTCATCGGCGGAAACGTTCTTGAATTCCTTGTCCTTGTACTTGTTTATCACCTTTACCGCGAATTCATCGATATTGTCGGTGAGGTAGAGTATCTCGAAGCCGCTGTCCTTTACGAGCTCGGTCTGCGGGAGCTGCTCGATGCGTGCGATGCTCTCGCCTGTAGCGTAGTAGATATACTTCTGCTCCTCACGCATAGCTGTGACGTATTCGTCGAGCGTTACGAGCTTGCCCTCATTCGAGGACGCGAACAGAAGAAGGTCCTGAAGCTTGTCCTTGTTCATTCCGTAATCGCTGTAGATGCCGTATTTTATCTGCATCCCGAAGGCTTTCCAGAACTCCTCATACTTCTCGCGCTCGTTCTTGAGCATCTTTTTCAGCTCTGAGCTTATCGTCTTTTCGATGCTCTTCGCGATGACCCTGAGCTGGCGGTCGTGCTGGAGCATCTCACGCGAGATGTTGAGCGAGAGGTCCTCGCTGTCCACAAGACCCTTCACGAAGCTGAAATAATCGGGCAGGAGGTCGGCGCACTTGTCCATTATAAGGACGCCGTTCGAGTAGAGCTGGAGCCCCTTCTCATACTCCTTTGAATAGTAGTCGAAGGGAGCCTTCGACGGGATATAGAGCAGAGCATTGTAGCTCGGAACGCCCTCGTTCTTGACGTGAGCGTATTTGAGCGGCTCGTTGTAATCGAAGAATTTCTCGGTGTAGAAGTGCTTGTAGTCCTCCTCCTTCAGCTCAGACTTGCTCTTCTTCCACAGCGGCACCATACTGTTGAGAGTCTCTACCTCGATGTAGTCCTCATACTCAACAGGCTTCTTTGCAGCCTTGTCCTCCTCGGACTGCTCCTTCGGACGGCTGTGCTGCATCTTCATCTTCACGGGGAAGCGGATATAGTCGGAATACTTCTTCACAAGTCCCTTTATGCGGTATTCGTCGAGGAATTCGCCGTATTTCTCATCGTCGGTATCGTCGAGCAGCTCGAGTATGATGACTGTGCCGACACTTTCCTTGTCGTCCTCGGTGATAGTATAGCCGTCAACGCCCTCGCTCTCCCAGCGGAAAGCCTTGTCGCTGCCGTAAGCCTTCGAGATGACCGTCACCTTCTTGGCTACCATAAACGCCGAATAGAAGCCGACACCGAACTGTCCGATTATCTGGTTGTCCTCTTCGAGCTTGTTCTCGCTCTTGAACTTGAACGAGCCGCTGTTTGCGATAGTTCCGAGGTTAGCTTCGAGCTCCTCCTCGGTCATACCGATGCCGTTATCGGTTATTTTCAGAGTGCGGGCGTCCTTGTCAACGTCTATCCATATCGCGAAATCGTCCTTGCTCAGACCCACCTTGTCGTCTGTGAGCGACTTGAAATAGAGCTTGTCGATAGCGTCGCTTGCATTGGAAATGAGCTCGCGCAGGAATATTTCCTTGTGCGTGTAGATAGAATGTATCATCATTTCGAGCAGGCGCTTTGACTCCGCCTTGAACTGCTTTGTGCCCATTATGAACATCTCCTTCAGAGCTTTTGATTTAATAGATTTAGCACTCTCTGTATCTGAGTGCTAATTATAGTATAGTCCTTTTCTGACCGCAAGTCAAGTCGGCAGGTGATTGTTTACAATTTGTTCATATTCCGCCTGTGTATCTGCCGGTCAAGACATAAAGAACTAAAGAACTAATGTGTCTTGCCTTTAGGACTTGATTCTCTTCCAAGGGCGCTGCCCTTGACCTGCCAGAGACTCTGTCTCTGGACTCTGGCAAGGGTCGCAGACCCTTGCAACCCAGCTTCGTTGACGCTCGTAAACTCGCTCACCGTCTCCGAAAGACTTACCGTGTCGTCGAATCATCCGCATTCTCCCGATGTTTTGCCGCATTGACAAGCTGCTGAAAAAATGCTATCATTAATTGTCGGCTTCTTCCGTCAGGAAGGAGGTGTATACCGTGCAATACATAATATCCTTTGTTACGGCTGT
>JAFXVT010000008.1 GCA_017534835.1 Ruminococcus sp. | reverse complement strand
TATTGAATCTGTCAGCGTGACCCCATAGGAGGGGAAAAACGGAGTTAAAAGTTTTAGGAAAGGAGTTTGAGGAAGAACCCTTTTTCAAAAGGGTTTTCCTCAATAGATACGCGTAAAGCTTCTGTAAGAGTACAACAGTTATGAGTACGCTCGTTTTTATCAGCCTATGTACATAATATAAACCTGACACGGATTTGCTTCGTCCCACAGCGGCAGGACCTCAAGCTCTTTGAAGCCGAGGCTGAGATAGAATCTGTTTGTTCTGTCGTAGTCCTCGTATATTCCCATTTTCACGGTCTTGACCTGCATAAAGCTGTAGCCCTCTGCGGAGGCAAAGGCACGTGCCGCATTGAACAGCTCCCTGCCGGCTCCGACGCGGTGGAGCTCCTTTTTTACGCCCATTACCGCGAGCTCGACGGTATCGCGTCCCGTCTCCTTCAGGCAGAGGAATCCGACCGGCTCGCCGTTATCAAATGCCGCGAAAAATCGCTGCCCGGCACTCTCTTTGATGTAGCTCTCGCGGCTCTCCTCTACCTCGAACCACTCTGTCAGACCTTCGAGGATCAGCCGTGCAACAGACTGCTTTTCCGCTTTTTCTGTTATCTGTCTTATATCCATTTTTTCTCCTTTTACAAGAAGGACTGTCCGGAAGCTCCGGACAGTCCTGATTTTTTTCGTTCCGTTTACTTTACATAACCGGAAAGACCATTGATATTCTGCGACTTTACAGCGTTTGCGATAAGTCCTGCGATGACATTCGCGCCGCCTTCCTTGTAATGTCTCTTATCGTCCATATGATAAGATGCCGCAGTGTTGTAGCCAACTGAATTGTAATGAGCAACTGTAATAGCGTTGCAGTCGATGAACGGAACATTGTATTTAGCTGCAAGCTTCTTGTCGGCGTCTGTGTAGTTGGTGTAGCTGACAACAAATTTTCCGCCTGAATAATCCTTCAGGCTCGGGGTATTCGACATAATTATCGGTGTTGCACCCTTTGCCAATGTGTCCTTGATGAACGATGTCATATACCACTCATAAGAGCCGGACGAAGGATTGTCTACGTTTCCGCAGGTCGGAGCGTATCTGTCAGCGTTTGAAGCGCCTGCGTCATTGATCGCGAACTGGATAATCACGAAGTCACCCTGCTTGAGATTCTCAACGATAGCGGCGAATCTGCCCTCGTCATAGAATTTCTTTGAGCTTCTGCCGGCAACTGCATTGTTGTAAACGGACACATCATCGGTGAAATAATTGCCGAAGTAGTAGCCCCATCCCTGTATCGGACCATTGTTCTGTGCCTGCTTGGAGGCGTTGTAATACTGACAGGTCGAGTCGCCGGCAAGGAATACGGCAGGCTTGTTTCCGTCAACTGTCTGCTTGCCTGCGTTGGGGTCATAGAGCTCGGCAACGGGCTCGTCTGTAAGTACGAGCTCTATGTAGTCGAGATTCGGAGCGCCCTCGCTGACTGCGGATTCAAGCTTTATGGTGTTCTGTCCCGCCTTGAGCGGAAGAACTATGCCCATCTCAGACCACACGTCCCAGCCGCCTGTTCCGTTGAAGGACTGCATCCAGTAATTCTGAGTGTCGCCGTTGACATAGACAGCAGCCTTACGGTCCGTATCAGAGCCGTTTGCATAGCGGATATGAGCCATATATCTGTTTTCCTCGGGAACTGTGACATTGAATGTGATATAGCTTCCGACGATATTGTTAAGGTTCACGTATCCGACATTCTCGGAGCTTCCCATAGCGGCAGTTGTCTTCGTGTAGCCGGTATGGTCGCTCTCAGCCCAGCCGTCGTTCCACTGCTGGTCAACAGCGAAATACTTTGACGGGAGGGTCGTCGTAGTTGTGGTAGTCGTTGTTTCTGTGGCAGTAGTCGTAGTGGTAGTCACTGGAGCTTCTGTAACAGGTGTCGAAGGAGCTTCCGGAAGAGTTCTCAGACCTGCATCAACCATCTGTATAAAGAGCGCATCATTGCCTGTGATACCGGGGTCGCCGTCAACGTCGCCGTTTATCTTGCCCTGAGGTGAGAGCTCGTATCTGTCGCGGTTGCCGAGGTGCTGGAGTATCGCAACAGCGTCCGCAACGGAGCATTTTCCGTCACAGTTCGCATCGCCCATAACTATCTTGCCGACAGATGAAGTGGACCCGGAAGGAGCAGTTGTCGTTGTAGTAGCAGTAGTTGTTGTCGCTTCCGTTGTAGTAGTGGTAGTCTCGACAGGCTTTGCCTTGACGAAAACGCTGTAGTTCATACAGTTGTAGTTTGTGCCGTTAGATCCGAGGATAACCTGCTCGCCTGCTGCGAGGTCCTTTGAGTAGATGTTGAAGGTCTCGCCGTTGCATATGTAGGAATCAGCTGTTTTGGTGTAGGAGCTCATCCAGTCGGGGACTGTTACTCTGTTATCAAGTGCGATATAAACCGTAGCGTCCGAGCTGACCTTGAACTTAGCCTCGTCAGATGCTGCGTTCTTGGAGTTGCAGGCTGTGATTATAGCCTCAGTGTTGGAAAGGACTGACGGGAGAGAATCTATCGTGAAGTCTCTGTCGCCGAATGCCTTCATACCTGATGAAGCATAGCCCTTCATTCCCCACGCAGAATCGTTCTCGGTATCGAGAATGATAAGGTCGGATACGATACGTCCGTTTATCGGGAGCTTTACGACCTCAGCCATCCACTTCTGGCAGTTGTGACCGTTTACTTCCCACTGCTGGACGTTAGCGCCCGCGTCCGTGAGAGCACTGGTGACCTCGACTGCGGACTTGTCGTCCGATACCTTAGAGAGAATAGTGTAAGAGCCGTCAGCATTGCGCTTGAACTTGAACTGCTGGCTGTCTTTATGAGCAGGGAGCTGATCGACCACGGGACCTGTGCCATATACACCGAGCTCCACATTCTGTCCGTTGGAGCCGTTTCCGCCGTTGACCTCGAGCAGATAATCAGCGTCCATAACGGTGATAGCTGAATTTATCGCATAGTAGCCATCACCTGTGGAGGTGAGTCTCCATGCCATTTGGCGTGTGGGGTCGCCCATTGCCTGCTGGCAGATGTTCATATTCTGCTCGTCAGCATTGAGGTAAAGACCGCTGTTGACGTTCTTGAAGGCGTAGTAGACGTTCTCGTTCATCTCCGCACCGGAGGAGCCGCTGAAATCATACAGAGTAGACATTATCTCCGCGAGCTTCATAGCGCCCTTCTTGCTCTGGTGGAGGTCGTCGGGATCGCCGCTCGCCTGTGTTGCGTAATATGATGACATACCGTCATAGCCGACAGATAAGCCGAAATTCTGCCACGGAGTAAAGAGGTCGATGACCTGCACGTTCTCATTTGCTCCGACTGTATCGAGCTCTCCGCCGAACCAGCGGCCGGGAAGGAGCGGATTGCGCTGGAGATCGCCGCGACGTCCCTGCTGCTTGACGAGCAGGACTGTCATTCCCTTTTCCTTAGCCTTCTGCACCATTGTCGTAACGACCTGACGATACTCGTCCTTATTTGAGTAGTTGCTGTCATTGATACCGATAGATATGATATAGATGTCGCCGGGCTTTCCGTAAGTCTCTATAGGAGCGAACTGTCCGCCGTCGTAGAAGCCCTTCGCATACTGTCCGCTTGTCGCCTGATTGCGTATATCCCAGTAAGTAGTATCAACGTAGTTGCCGAGAAACTGTCCCCAGCCGTGCTGAGAGGCATCGCCGACGTTGTAGTAATTGGCAACGGTGGAATCGCCGCATATCCAGATAGTCGGCTTCATCTCACACGTTGTGTTGATCTGTGTTATCTCGAGCGCGGAGATGGTCTGGTCGCGCTTGGACATACCTTCGATAGCCTGCACGTTAAGCTGTCCGTCGGTAACGGGGATTCGTATCGTCTCAACAGCATTGTTGCCGGTGAGGTTCATCATCTGCACCATTCCCTCGATGCGGATAGTCGTTCTCGGACTGTTGCCGGTCGTGACCGTTATCTCGTAAAGTCCCTTCGGAAGGTCAACATTGAACGTGTTTCCGGTACCGAAATTGTTGAACTTTACGGCATCGCTGCCTGCACCTCTGCCGCCCGCGCTGACGTTCTGGACGTTTCCGGTCTGTGCAAAGCCGTATCCGCGTGAAGCGCTATAGCCGTCAGAAGCGGAAACACCTGTGTACCCGCTCGCAGCACCGGCTCCGCCGAAGTCGAACTTCCAGTTGCCGCCGGCAGCTCCGGCAGTCATTGCCGTGTTTGTCATTGCCGCACCCATTCCGGCGATAGTCGAGAGAGAAACTGCTGCCGAAGTAAGTGCGCTTAAAAACTTCTTATATCCCATAAATTACCCTCCTACAGATAATTTTATTCTTGTTTTAAGTATATCACAGCAAATTAACAAAGTCAACACAGAAAATATGCATAATCTAATCATCTTTATGACTTTTTCTTGCAGTAATGCTTTTTCCGTCAGCACAGAATCACATTATCCTGCACAGTATCAGCACTATTCTGCACAGCATTGCATTTTCTCTGCATTTATGTTAGAATAAGAATATTAACAAAGGAGGTGAACAGTATGACCGAAAAGCTTCACAGCGGACACCGCGAGCGTCTCCGTCAGCGTCTGATGACCTACGGTGCTGACGCTCTCTGCGAGCACGAGCTTCTCGAGCTCATACTGTTTTACGCTCTCCCGAGGATAAATACAAATGAGCTCGCACACGCCCTGATAAACGAATTCGGGACGATAAGTGCTATCCTGAGTGCCTCTGTCGATGAGCTCACGCGCGTAAGGGGAGTCGGCGTACCGACTGCCGAATTTCTGAGGGTCATCGGTGAGCTGTGCAGCGAATACGAGACGCTTGCCCCGGAATATGACCGGCTGCCGGACATCGACAGCCTTTGCAGCTACTTCCTCGGCTATTTCGCCGGCGGAGCTGACGGGCTGTGCCTGATAGTCTGTCTCAGTGAGGATCTCGGCATAACCGGCAGAGTCAGCTTCACCTCGCACTGCCTGATGAGCAGCGGAGCCGAGATGCGGCGTATTGCCTCTGCCCTTCTGCGGAACGGCACTCTCCGTATCGCGCTCGGCATCTCGCACCCGGAGCGTCCTCCCGTCCCTGACGACGAGGACTATGCCCTTCTCCGCTCTATGAGCGAAAAGCTCGGAGCTATCGGCATTTCCGTCGCAGACTGCGTGATATGCGGCAGTGAACAGGCATTCTCTATGAAGCGCAGCGGCGCATTCTCATTCGGGCGGTGATGATATGAACGATATTAAAAACGAGCTCAGAGCACGCTGTCTTGCGGAAGGTCCGGACAGTCTCACCGAGCAGGAAAAGCTGCTCCTTCTGATGAGCTACTCCGAGCGCGGAGACAGGATAAACGTATCGGCTGACCGGATAGCCGCCGCATACGGAAGCTTCCGGAGCGCTGCCGATTCCGACCCTGCATTTCTGAAGAAGGAGTGTGGTATAAACACGGCAAGCGCCGCTCTCCTGACGCTGTTCCCTCAGCTCAGCCGCAGGTGCGCGATAACCGGCTGCGGCAATATGCGGCTCGATTCTGCGGACGCTGCAAAGAGATTCTTCCTCGCACAGCTTCGCTCATGCCGCACCGAAACTCTTATAGCCGCTGCGACAGATGGCCGATTCCGTGTGATAAGTGCTGAAAGGCTCAGCACGGGGAACTCCGGCGCTGTTGCCTCTACGGGCAGAAAAGCCGCTGAATTCGCTCTCCGCCACAATGCTGTCTTCGTTTTCATCGCACATAACCACACCTCCGGGACTCCGCAGCCCTCGGAAAATGATATGAGCGCCACTCTGAAGATCAGAGCAGCGCTCGGTTCGCTCGATATTATCCTTGCCGACCACATCATCACAGCTCCCGACGGCTCCGCACTCTCGATGCGCGAGACCGCTCCAGCCGGATATTTCGCGGAAGCAGAGGGTTATACATTCTCTCCCGGCAGCATCACCACGGGTGAATAGTTATCGCCTGACTGCCCATTTCCCTGTATCTCGCCTCTGCGTCCGCACGCGGATACAGCGCATATGCACCTCTGAGCGGATCATGGAAGCAGTAATTCTCCTCGTCATAGCCGACAAGCAGGCAGCAGTGCTCGTTTGAGGTCCACGTAAATGTCTCGCCTGTCTCGTCGATTATCCACGTGTTCGCCTCAGATTTGAAGGTCGGCTCCATATCGACACTCACCCAGATGATGACAGGCTCACCGAAGTCGATATATTCCATACACAGGTCTTTCAGCGAAATGCCGCTGATGTCGACCGCATCGAAGTATTCGTTGTCGAGATACCTGCGAAGTCCGGTGAGTATCGCGCCGCTGTAGCAGCCGTAGCCGTATTCATTTGACGGGTCGCCGATGAAGGCTTTGTTCGGGTCTCCGCCGTGCATAACGAGACCGTGCTCGGCGTCCTCATACAGGTCGACCGGCACGCTGTCTACGTAGCCCTCGCTTATGAGCTCGTCCGGCGAGATCGTGAAATCATAGTACGCGAGCAGCATAGAAGCGCTCGCGAGCTCGCAGCCGGCAGGTCTCCCCTGCTGTGATATGTACGGCACCTCGAGACAGGTAACGCCCTCCGGCGGAGTCTCGCTTACCTGTACTGCTGTCGTCGGCTCCGAGCCTGCGGAATGCCATACCGTTGTGGTATCGCTCACGACAGACTCCGCCGCAGCCGTCGTCACGGGCGCGCCGGTCTCCGGCGCAGCTTCGGCCGCGGTATCATCTCCGCTGTAGGAAAACGCCGGTATCTCGGGTATACCTGTATAGATGAACTGCTCCTGCTCCGTTTCCGTCTCTGTCGGCTCCTCATAAACGGACGACTCTTCAATATCAGAGCTGCACGAGCAAAGCGCAAGTGCAGCGATAAATGCTAATGCTATCCTCTTCACGCTGCCCTCCTTTCAGGCGGTGTGATGCAAAATATTTGCAAATTTTTCGGCATTCCTTTGACATACTGCCGATGTACTGGTAAAATATAATGGAAGTCCATATTATTATTCACTATTTTCACGGAAATGTCAATACCATTTCCGAATTTTATATAACGGAAGGACTTTTTATATGATCAACATACTTATTATCGAAGATGATGAGAACATCGCAAAAATGATAACCGCTACCCTTTCGATGGTCGATTACAACGGCACCTGCCGATATGACGGTCCGTCCGGAGCCGAGGAGGCGATGAAGGGCAATTACGACCTTATCCTTCTCGACATAATGCTTCCCGGAATGAACGGCTTCGAGGTGATGGAGGCTATCAAGAGCTGTGGTACTCCGGTCATCTTCCTCACCGCTATGCAGGAGGTCTCGGACAAGGTAAAGGGTCTGCGTCTCGGCGCGGAGGACTACATCGTAAAGCCGTTCGAGGCTCTCGAGCTGCTTGCACGCATCGACGTCGTGCTGCGCCGCTCAAACAAGACTCAGGACATCATAACCTTCGGCGACCTGTCCGTCGACATCGGCAGGCACGAGATAACACTCAGGGGCGAGCACGTACAGCTCACGCCAAAGGAATTCGATGTCATCGTATACTTCCTCCAGCACCAGAATATCGCGGTATCACGCGAACAGCTGCTATCGAGCGTGTGGGGCTTCGAGTTCGGCGGAGAGAGCAGGACGGTAGATATACACGTCCAGCAGGTGCGCCGCAAGCTCGGTCTGAAGGACTGCCTCATCACGATACCGAAGCTCGGATACCGGCTCGAGAGCCGTGACAGCGTATGAAGCTCTGGCAAAAGATATTCCTCAGCTCGCTCGCCCTGATAATCGTCGCGATAAACGTTATCTCAATAACCCTGCTCAACAACAGCAACCGCCTGCTCCTCGAAAGAGAGCAGACCCACGCGATAAACGAGCACGAATACTTCACGGCTTCGTTCTCGAATGCCGTTATCTATGCAAAGCTCGCGGACGATAAGATAGCCCTGACTCCGAGCGAGATACGCATGATCGCCTCGGGTATCGTCGAGGGCTCGGGGCGTACACGCGACTCAGCGGTATATGACAGCACCGGACGCCTCATTGCCGTGAACGGTATGGAAAAGATACTCCCGGAAATATCGCTGAACGGCTTCATCGACGGTATCGACTCGACCGGCGAGAACTACAATGTTTCCGTCTACGGCACAGACGACGGCTACAAGCTCGTCATCGGGTCTGCACTCTCGGCTGAGGGCTCGGATTACCGCATACTCACTGCGTCCGACATCTCCGAGATATACGCGATGAAGAAGAAGCAGACCGATTTCGTCCGCAAGGTCAGCGTCATATCAGCCGGTGCTATCTCGCTCATACTGCTCATCACTGTGCTCATTATGCTCAGTCCGCTCGGAAGGCTCAACGTCTACACAAAGGCTATCACCGAGGGCAACTACCGCATAAGGATACGCCCCAGAGGAAGCCGTGAATTCCGCGAGCTTGCCGGCAATATGAACGTTATGGCTGACGCAGTCCAGAGCCACGCTGCCCGTCTTGAGCAGATAGCTGAGGACCGTCAGACCTTCATAGCAAACCTCTCGCACGAAATGAAAACTCCACTCACCTCGATACTCGGATTCGCCGATATACTGCGTATAAAGAAGCAGGTCTCGGACAGTGAGAGAGTCGAATACGCCGGTGTCATCGTCGAGGAAACGAAGCGTCTGCGCTCGCTCTCGGGCAAGCTTATGGGCATCGTTGCGATGAATGGTACCGAGATAGAAAAGAAGCCGGTGAAGCTGCAAGACGTCATAAATGAGACGAAGACCGCCCTCGTTCCGCTGCTTGCAAAGCGCGAGATAAACCTCGAATGTCAGTCGCAGGAGATAACTATTTCCGCTGACGAGGAGCTGTTCAAGTCTCTCCTCTACAATATAATCGAGAACGCCATAAAAGCCTCTCCCAAGGGCGAAACTGTCATTCTGAACGCCGCTATGTACGAGGGCGATGCCGTTATCACGGTCACAGACCACGGTATCGGTATGACGCCGGAGGTAGTGCAGAAGGCGTTCGAGCCGTTCTTTATGGCGGACAAATCCCGAAGCCGAAAGGCAGGCGGCGCAGGTCTCGGACTCGCGCTCTGCCGCAAGATAGCGAACCTCCACTCCGCAAAGCTTGAAATATCGAGCCAGCCAAATGAAGGAACTACCGTATTCATCACTGTACCCGGGGAGGAATGCCTGTGAAACACAATATACTATTCGCGGTGCTGACCGCCCTTATACTTGCGCTCGGATTCAACGGTGCGGATATTATCGGTCACTTCATCTCCACTGACTCAGCTGAGATGACCGTTATACCGCGTGACCGCTCAGACTCGAATGCCGTTTACCTCACCGAGGACAAAAAGCCGTTTGACCCTATGTCTATCGTGACAAAGACCTCGGAAACGGTCAATTCCCGCGAGAACACTGAGGTCCGCGATATTGCGACTGCGATGATAACTGCGATGGCGACGAACAATGAAAAGACCTGTATCAGTGATTATGCACAGCCGCTTCGCAATTCGCTCAAATTCAGCCTCAACGACTATATCTACGTTGAAAAATGGGGATACCTCAACCCACTCGGTGAAAAGCGTATGCTCGACTGCGTGATCTGGACCGAGGACCTGAGTATAGCCTATATCCGCTTTTACAGCTCCGATACCGTCAAGCTCACCGGAGCCGAGATGAACTCCGGTCTTGACAGACTTGACAGTTCCTCCTCCAGCTTCTACCCGACTCTTTCGGATACCTTCTGGAATTTCGATACGATCAGGTCAGATGTCTATATGTCACGCGAAGAGCTCGGAAGCAGCGGCGAGATCGACCCTGAGCTTGCACAATGGTACAGAGATGTCCTCGACACGATAGAGGGAGATTCGGAAAATCTGATAGACTCGATAATCTGTAAATACGAGACATTCAGCGGCTTTGTCCACGAAAACTTCCAGAACTCCGACGAACAGCTGACTAACTACTGGCTCTCACAGCTTGCTTTCAAGGACGTCATCACCACAAAAGACAGCTGTGCTCTTGCAGGGACAAAGATAGTGAACGTCTTCTGCAATATGAACGGAGTATGGCTCAAACCGAACTATTCCGCGGAAAACGGCATCATCTACCAGACTATCCAAGCCGGCAAGAACGAGCTCACGATAATATACAACGTCCGTGACGATATGATAGAGGGATTCTACTTCCCTGCTACCATATACATTGATGAAAACGGCTGGGACATACGTCAGGACGTGAACTATTGACATTCTCTGACAAAAATGCTATAATATTAGCCGACAGTTCGTTTGCGCCATCCTGTCGTTAAACAAAACCAGGGCAGTCCACACTTTTTGCGCGAATTCACGCGCTTATTATGATGTTCGGATACGCCTGCGATAATGTAGGCGTATTTTTTTGATCAGAAGGAGACAAGAAATGTACAGACTCAAAACTTCTGCCGCTTTCGACAGCGCCCACTTTCTTGCCGGATACAACGGAAAATGTGCAAATATCCACGGTCACCGCTGGACGCTCGAGGTCGTGGTCGAAAGCAGTGAGCTGATAAGCTCGGGCGAAAAGCGCGGTATGATAATAGATTTCGGCGACCTGAAAAAAGCCGTCCGCGAGCTCGCCGACAGCTTCGACCACGCGCTCATATACGAGGAGGGCTCGCTCAGACCTGCAACTGTTGCCGCGCTGAACGAGGAGAGCTTCCGGCTCATTGAGGTGCCGTTCCGCCCGACAGCCGAGAACTTCGCACGCTTTTTCTGCGAAAGGCTCACCGGTCAGGGACTCCCCGTCAGCTCCGTTACCGTATACGAGACTCCCGAAAACTGCGCGGTATATGAGGTGGAAAAATGAGCTTTCCTGTGGCAGAAAAATTCACGAGCATAAACGGTGAGAGCATACGCGCCGGCGAGCCTGCCGTTTTCATACGCTTCCGCGGCTGTAATCTGAGCTGCGGATACTGCGATACCAAATGGGCGAACAAGCCGGATTGTCCGGCAGAGATGCTCACAGCAGAGGAGCTTGCCGGATACGTCATCAGCACCGGTATCAAAAATGTTACCCTCACCGGCGGTGAGCCGCTTTTGCAGGACGGGATATATGAGCTCATAGAGCTGCTGATGAAAAACGGCTGCAATGTCGAGATAGAGACAAACGGCAGCATTTCCGTCGCAGAGCTCGCAGCAAAGCCGTTCCGCCCTGCATTCACGCTCGATTACAAGCTTCCGTCGAGCGGTATGGAGAGCGCGATGCTAACGGACAATTACAAATACCTGAAGGAATGTGACGCGGTGAAATTCGTCTCCGGCACGCTCGCCGATCTCGAAAAAGCCGCTGAGATAACTGAAAAATACGCACTTACTCAGAAGTGCAGAGTCTACATCAGTCCCGTCTTCGGCGGTATCGAGCCGGAGCGTATAGTGGACTTTATGCTTGAAAGGAAAATGAACGGTGTCAGATTGCAGCTCCAGCTGCACAAATACATCTGGGACCCCGAAAAGAGAGGCGTTTGATATGGACAAGGAAAAGATAGAATTTCACATTCGCGGACTGCTCGAGGCTATCGGTGAAGACCCCGGGCGCGAGGGTCTGATAGAGACTCCGGCGCGCGTAGCAGGTATGCTTGAAGAAATGCTCGAAGGCATACAGTACAGCAACCACGACATCGCGCATATGTTCGGAAAGACGTTCACTGCCGAGGAAAACGGTGCTTCCGAAGCCGTTGTTATGAAGGATATAAGCGTTTTCAGCTATTGCGAGCACCATTTCGCGCTGATGTACGATATGTACGTGAATGTTGCATATATCCCACACGGAAAAGTGCTCGGACTCAGCAAGATAGCGCGTATCTGCGATATGGCGGCCAAGCGTCTGCAATTGCAGGAGCGCCTCGGCAGGGACATCGCTGAGATAATCTCAGAGGCGGCAGGTACTCCCGATGTCGGCGTGAAGATAGTCGGCTCACACAGCTGTATGACAGCAAGAGGTATCCGCAATCCATCCTCGCGCACCGAAACACGCACGTATACAGGCGAATTCAAGTCTCGCCGCGATTTGCAGGAGCTGCTGGACTGACAGACCGTGCGGAATGCTGATGACGACGCTCACTGCTTAGATAAATCGGGATTTGAAAGGTGGTTAGGGTTCATATGATAATTGATTCTTATGATATTGAAAGTGAACCGATCGTAAATTTCGAGGCTTTCTATGGTGAAAAAAAGCATCTCGTTGAAATATGCCTTGTAATATTCTCCAAGGAGATATACGAACATTTATTGTCGCAATATGAATGCAAACAAATTGCAGAAGTAAGTGTCTGTAACGGAAATATACCGATATGGTCATTTCAAAGGGATCATAGAGAGATCGCTTTTTATCTGACACATATTGGTTCTGCCTGTGCAGGAGAACTGACAGCAGAAGTCAATCACCTGACAGGGGCAAACAAATTT
>JAFXVT010000007.1 GCA_017534835.1 Ruminococcus sp. | reverse complement strand
GCAGTTGTTTCGGTTTCGGCATTGACCGTAACTGCTGATGGCTCTGATTTTTCCGGTGTTTCAGTATTTTTAGCAGTACAGCCTGTAAGCATGACTGCCGCTGTAAGTGTTAGAATTATTTTTTTCACCTGTTATACATCCCATTCAGTTTCTTTATCTTCTTTGCAAGCTCAGGCGTAAAGTCAGTCTCCTTCGTGCGGAACTGCCAGTTGCCGCCGAGAGTCGAGGGCGTGTTCATACGGTCGCTGCCCGGACTGTCAAGGAAATCCTGCATCTGCGCACACGCAACAGCCGCAACGCTTCCCCACGCAGCACGTATAACTGCCTCGGGTATCTCGCTCTTCTTGCGGACGTTCAGGTACTTTTTCGCGAATTTAAGCGATTTCTTGTCAAGTGACTCCACCCAGCCGTTAAGGGTCTCATTATCGTGAGTGCCGGTATAGGCGAAGCAGTTCGTTGTTGTGAAATTGTGCGGAAGGTAGCTGTTTTCGCCGTCCGAGAAGCCGAACTGGAGCACCTTCATACCCGGATAGCCGCATTTATCGAGCATTTCGTGTACCTCCGGAGTAAGGAAGCCGAGGTCCTCGGCGATGATATTGAGCCTTCCGAGCTTCTCCTCCGCAAGACGGAAGAGCTCGTAGTCCGGTCCCTTCTTCCACTCACCGACGGTAGCGTCCTCGCTGCCGAAGGGTATCGTGTAATAGCTCTCGAAGCCGCGGAAGTGGTCGATGCGGACAATATCGTAAAGCTCGGCGGCGGACTTTATCCTTCCTATCCACCACTTGTAGCCGGTCTTTTTGTGGTATTCCCAGTCGTAGAGCGGATTGCCCCAGAGCTGACCTGTCGGCGAGAAGCTGTCAGGCGGGCATCCGGCGACGCACACGGGTCTGCGCTTGCGGTCGAACCAGAAAAGCTTGTGGTCCGCCCACGCCTCGACACTGTCCAGAGCGCAGTATATCGGTATATCTCCGACTATCTCGATGCCGTTGTCGTTGGCATATTTTTTAAGCTCGCCCCACTGACGTGTGAACTCGAACTGTAGGAATTTGTAGAAGCCTATGTCCTTTTTCAGCTCCTTTTTCGCGGCAGCAACAGCCTTGCCCTTGTGCATCGAGATCTCGCTCTCCCACTCGTACCACGCCTTGCCGCCGTTTTTGAATTTCAGCGCCATAAACAGTGCATACTCCTCGAGCCAGTCCTTGTTTTTGTCGCAGAATTTCTTGTATTCCGGGAATTTTGCCGGCTTGAAGCGCGAATACGCTATCCTCAGAACGTCGAAGCAATGGTCGTAGATGAGGCTGTAATCGACCTTTCCCGGCTCGCTCTCCCACATAAAGCTTGCGAATTCGTGGTGCTCGAGGAGCCCGTCGCCCTCAAGTATCTCAAAGTCGATAAAATAGGGGTTGCCGGCATTGACGGAGAAGGACTGATACGGCGAATCTCCGTAGCTTGTCGGCGAGAGCGGCAGTATCTGCCAGCACTTCACTCCGGCGTCCTTCAGAAAATCGACGAAGGCGAAGGCGTGTCTGCCCATTTTGCCGATGCCGTACTCCGACGGAAGGCTCGATATATGCATTATTATGCAGCTTTTTCTCATTAGTTTCACTCCTCTTTGTATAACTGTATAAACTGAACGCAAAGGCTCATACTATCTGTAAAAGAGGTGTGATATGAAGCTTTCACGTTATATTTTTGTGTTCCTTATGGGATTTTTCCTCTACGGGCTCGTCGAGGTCGCCGGAAGAGGCTATACCCACTGGACAATGTGTATGACAGGCGGTATAGTCCTGATGATACTCTATACGCTCAGCAATCGTCCGGCAGCGCGGCTCGCAGTCACCTGTCTGCTCGGGGCAGCCGCCATTACCCTCATCGAATTCGCCGTCGGGATCTTCGACAATATCATAATGGGCTGGCAGGTGTGGGACTATTCAGATATGCCGCTGAATATTCTCGGACAGGTCTGTCCGCTGTTCAGCCTGCTGTGGTTCGTGCTGTGCATACCGGCTTATTTCATCTGCCGCCGGATCAGCCGTCAGCTCCTGTGACAACTCAATAGCCCTCGCTCTTCAGCTCCGCAACGAGCCCGGTGTAGAACTCGCGGACGTCGTAATCCTCGACGTTCTCGCGAAGCAGGTCGATGACATCGCCGTGGCTTATGCCGCGGAGGTGCTTGTTCTCGATGAGACGGTAACGGCCGTGACGTGCGGACTCCTCCCACACAAGACCGTCATTGCGCCCGTTGAGCTTTTTTATCAGCAGATAGCTGAACGCAAGCGGCACGAATCCTGCTGACAATGCGCACTTCATCACCGACATACAGCTTCTGTACGAAACATCGGGCGAATCCGGCATCTGCCTGTTCAGCTCCGCCATATTCACGGCGCTGAGCGAGCGAACACCTGCCATAAAATCGGGTGTGCTGTCGCCGAGCGCTCCGAATACCCTGTTGTACTTGTTCGCAATGCCTGCTGCTATCTTCTCCGGCACCTTTCCGAGCAGGAAATCGACCATATCACAGCCGTTGTGCGGAGTGTTCAGCGTCGTGAGAGTTGCGACGTACTTGTCCATTCCGAGGCAGCTTATCGCATAGCGCGCGTCAAGTCCGCCCTTTGAGTGCGCGATGATATTCACCTTTTCCGCGCCGGTCTCCTCGATGACCTGCATTATCTTCTCTTTCAGCTCCAGTGCGCTGTCATGGACAGAGCGTGCCGACTGCTGCCCACCGTAATAGACCTCGGCACCGTTGCGAATGAGTTCCGCAGGAACTCTTCCCCAGTAGTTGAAAAGCTGCCAGTCGCGGAAGAATATCCCGTGTACCATCACTATCGGGTACTTCGTCTTGCATATCTCATTCTCGGCACGCGAGCTGTCGAGCTCTGCCTTGTCCGCCTCGAACCAGTATTCGCGGCGTGCCTTCCTGAAAAAGTGGGCGAATACGAAAATATTCAGCGGTATTGCCCACCAGAACAGATAAAGCAGCAGATAATCGTGAAGCTTTAGCTGCTTAGAGCCGATAGCTGTTCTTACAACTGCGACCGTAAATGTGAGCAGGAATGCCAGCACCGGCATCACCACCGAGAACGTCTTTGCGACCGCGCCCCTCGGTGTAAATATGAAGTAGAGCACCAGTATCACCAGCTCCGGCACGACTGACGCTCCCGCGAGCCACGTAAGACTGAGCCCGCGCCTGAGCGAGCGCATACGGAAGCTCTTCAGCGGCACCTTCTCTCGCCTGAAAAACAGTATCACGAGGTATGCGATACTCAGCACGATCGTCAGTATGACTCTCAGCGCGACCGGAACAGAGGTGAACGTTGTCCACAGCGGCACGAGATTATAGAAAAGAAGCAGTAATATTAGATCGATAAAATTCATATTCCCTCTAAAAAGAAAGGACCGTTGCACCAGTGTGCAACAGCCCATAGATACAAGAGCACTGCCGCACCGCGGAAATACACGGTGCGGACAGTTTCTCAATAGTTCTGATTTGAATCAGCGTTGAAGAACTGATTGCTGCTCTCTGTGTAGTAATCGTTCGGTTCGAGCGACATAAAGTCGTCGTCCTCCATATCGGGGAGTCTTGCTCCGCAGCGTCCGCAGAACTGGAAGCGCTCATTGACCTCAGCGTCGCACTTGGGGCAGATCTTGTAGCCTCTGATGCCGTTGAGCTCAAATCTCATCTTCTTTATTCTTCTGCGTCTTGTGTCGATATCGTCGCAAAGGACCTTGAGATTTGCAGGATCCTCATTGGGATTCTTGTAATACTTCTTACCGATGTCGGTGAAGATCTCAACTATCCTTTCCTCCTCGTACAGAATCTTTCTCTTCAGGTTATTTGCTTCCGAGATGCTTTTGGTCTTATCGGTCAAGCCCTTGCTTGCGTCACCGATCTTATCGAGAAGACCCATCGTTCATCACTCCTAATGTATTATATGCCGATCCCGCAGCAGTGAACGTCAAGTTCTCGCTGCCTCTGCACATATATTATACAATTTATATCAAAAAAAGTCAAGGGGTTTCGGATTTTTTCTCTGTTTTGTCCGAAAACCGGACAGAATAAAAAACAGGCAGCTTAGCTCCGCTTCGCTGAGAAAAGCCCGGCTGCCTGCATATTTCACGTCACATTTCAGAGATGTCGTTGGCTGTGAGGCGGATGATCCCGCCGCTTTCGAGCGCTTTGTAGGCGTTTTCGTTATCGTCCACACGTATTACAAATGAGACCGACTTATCCGACTTTCCGAGGAAAGCATAGAGATACTCGATGTTTACGTTCTGCTCGCCGAGAATGTCAAGAACGCGGCTGAGCTGTCCGGGTGTATCAGGGATAGTGATAGCGACTATCTCGGTCTCGGTGACTGCGTATGATGCCTCTCTGAGGACATCTACAGCCTTTTCCGTATCGTCAACTATCATCCTGAGTATCCCGAAGTCCTTCGTATCTGCTATACTGAGGGCTCTGATATTGATAGTGTGGTTTTTGAGCAGCTTCATTACGCCGGTAAGCTGATTGGGTTTATTGTCCAGAAATACTGAGATCTGTCTTACATATGCCATTGAAGTTCCTCCTTGCAGATATTATTTTTGGAGAGCTTACTTCTCCTCATACATAACGAGGGCAGAAAAGTCCTCGATAAACTCGTTTACGTGAGTCTGAGCATCGTGGCAGAGACCTGCGGAAGTGCTGTACTTGATGTCAACGACCTTTACGGTCGCTATGAACTCGTTGATGTCGTTCTCAAAGTTAGCGAACTTCTCGTACTTTTCCTGAGCGGGCTGGAAGCTTGTTGAAAAGATCTTGATTTTCATAGTAATTTCTCCTTTAATATGTTTAGTATATAATTCGTGGCAGCAGCTCTGCCTGAATCACTCTGTCAATGCGCCTTACTTCTTCACGGGAGCATCGTGCAGCTTTCTCTTGTCGATAACGCGAACAGCCTTGCCCTCGCTTCTTGTAATGGACTTGGGCGATACGAGGTGTACCTTCGGGTTTATGCCGAGCATCGTCTTGATAGCAAGTGCAAGAGCACGCTCCTGATCCTGCATATCCTTCACCTTGTCCGAAAACTGCTCGGGCTTCATCTCGACGCTTATATCGAGGGTATCGCTATTGTTCACGCGGTCTACCTCGATTATGTAGTTCGGAGCGTAGCCCTGTGCGATGAGAACTGTCTCTATCTGTGACGGGAACACGTTTACACCGCGGATTATCATCATATCGTCGCTTCTGCCCATAGGCTTGCTCATCTTGATGAGTGTGCGTCCGCAGGAGCACTTCTTCCTGCTGAGCACGCAGAGGTCGCGGGTGCGGTATCTGAGAAGCGGGAACGCCTCCTTGGTGATGCTTGTGAACACGAGCTCGCCTACCTCGCCGTCAGGGAGGACTTCACCTGTTTCCGGATCGATTATCTCGGGAATGAAGTGGTCCTCGTTGATGTGCATACCGGTCTGCTCGCTGCACTCGAACGCAACGCCGGGACCGCTCGATTCCGTGAGTCCGTAGATGTCGTAAGCCTTGATGCCGAGCGACTTTTCGATAGTCCTGCGCATCTCCTCTGTCCACGGCTCAGCGCCGAAGATACCGGCTTTGAGAGTGAGCTCATCGGGAGAGATGCCCATTTCCTGAACTGTCTCGCCGATATATGCAGCATATGAGGGCGTGCAGCAGAGGATAGTTGCGTTGAGGTCCTGCATAAACTGTATCTGACGCTCTGTGTTGCCTGACGACATCGGAAGCGTGAGACATCCGACCTTGTGTGAGCCGCCGTGAAGACCTGCTCCGCCTGTGAAAAGTCCGTAGCCGTAGGCTACCTGAACAACGTCTTCATTTGTGCCGCCGGCAGCTGTGATAGCTCTTGCAACGCAGTTTTCCCACATATCGACATCGTTCTGCGTATAGAATGCAACTACTCGCTTGCCGGTAGTGCCGCTCGTTGAATGGATGCGAACGCATTCGCTCAGCGGCTTTGCAAGCATACCATAGGGATAGGCATCACGAAGGTCTGCCTTGCTGATGAAGGGCAGCTTGTGAAGGTCCTCCACACCCTTGATGTCCTCGGGCTTAACGCCCTTTTTGTCCATAAGATCGCGATAATAAGCCACGTTGTCATATACGTGCTTTACCTGCTTCACAAGACGCTCGCTCTGAAGCTTTTTCATATCCTCGACGGACATGGTCTCGATCTCCTGATCCCAATACTTTTCCATTGGACTTCATACTCCTTGTAATTAAGATATTATGCATATCCTTAGTTGTTTGCACAGATGTTGTATACATAGGGCATCAGTTGCCTGTTCCCTCGTATTCGATGATATTGCTGACGCGGATATACGCTCCGTTGATGTATGCAACAAGGTAGATCGTATGCTTTCCCTCGCTGCCCTTGAGCCACTGATACTGTGTTTCAAGTGTGAGCTCCGGTTCTCCGGTACGCGGATCCACCGCTGAGCGTTCAAGTATCTGAGCGCCGTCAAGCTCGACGTGCCAGCCTAAATTGCGGAACCCGTCGTGCTCATCGCGTGTGATAGTTCCGTCAGCGTTGCGCGTCAGAGTGAAGGTCTCGACGACCTCGACCTCGTCTATGCGCTTCTGTCTGTAGGACAGATACTCAAAGGGCTTTCCGTCAACAGTTACATCGGCTGAGCAGTCCCTGAATGTAATGGAAGCCTCTCTGCCGATGATAGCGCCGTAATCGTCGCCTCCGCCGCTGACCTTGCCCTGTGTATGGACGTTCGTCCATACCGTTGTGAAGTATATCTCACCGCCGGCGATACCTGTACACGCAGTACCGGAAACATCGGCGTTCGTGAAGCTTATATCGTGCATGGCAACGTCCAGACCGTAGCCGATGAAGCCGCAGTTCTGGTAGCCGCACTCGATCTTCATACCGTTGACAGTATGTCCCTGACCGTCAACAGTTCCCGAAAAATTGTGAGTTCCGCCGTTGTACCAGCCCATAGGCTCCCAGTCATAGCCGGTGAGGTCGATGTCGTCCTCAAGAGTGACACTGACCTTGCTGCCGTCAGTGTTGAGACCGTTGACATAGTAGACCACAGATGCGAGCTGCTCCGGCGTGGATACGCGGAAATCGGGAGCGTTATCCTTTGCCCACTGCTTGTCGGCGAGCTCCATTATGCTTCCCGTATCACATTCGCGCTCCCAGTCGGTCGCGTAGGCGGACTTGTCGGCGTCATACTTGTACTTCGACACGTCCATTCCCCAGCAGCTGTACCACTGGTATGCGTCCGCGAGCAGATATACGCCGGGCTCGCTGACCCTTGCAGATACCACACATTTTTCGGTATCGAGGACAGCGTTCTCAACGGTGTTGTAGAACTGATCATCTTCGCTGTAATGGAGCATTATCAGGTTCTTTTCCGGGACTCCGCGCAGCTCCTCCGCATCATAGAAAAAGCCTATCTCCGGTTCATCGACCGAATCATATGTCAGCTCTATCGGCGAACCGACAAGTCCGACAACTCCGCTGTGGAGGACATTTTTGCCGTACTGGTCAGTGACCTTCGCGTGGCGTCTGATATTATCCTCACAGAAGCCGGAAAAGCTCACTCTTACGAGCTCCGGCTTTTCTTCGTTGGAGATAGTCTTTGAGCAGGTCTGCCGCCCGTCATAGCGTCCGGGAAGTTCTTCCTCCTCATCGGTCGTTTCCTCCGCTTCCGGGGCGGAGGTCTCCTCCGGCTCGTAGAACTCGCTCATATCAGCGTCGAACGGTCCGCAGGAAACAAGCGCAGCGGCAATAACAAGTGACAAAAACAATGCCGGAAAGCGTTTCATAGCAGGTCCCTCCCCCAAAAGAACTGTATCCTTACGCGATCATACCGATTCTGCACTCAGTCCGAGCTCGAATGCCTTCTTGTTGAGCTCGAGGAATTTTGCAGGTACACACTGCTCGATAGCCTTCTGCCACAGCTCCATAGGATAGTCCATACGTGCTGCGAGAACGCCCATAAGCACAACGTTTGAAGCCTTTGCGGTACCTGCCTGCTCAGCGAGCGCGAGAGCGTCAACTGCGACGAGCTCTGCACCGGCAGCCCTGAGCTTCTCAACGAGGTTCTCGGGATACTGTGCAGCGCCTGTGATAACGGGCATCGGGTCTATCTGCTGAGTCGAGGTGATGAGGTGACCGCCCTTCTTGAGATATGGAAGGCAGCGTGCAGCTTCAAGCAGCTCGAATGAGATAACGGCATCAGCCTCGCCCTTCTCGATGACGGGAGAGTATACCTTATCGCCGTATTTTACGTAAGTTACGACAGAGCCGCCGCGCTGGCTCATTCCGTGCACCTCGCTGACCTTTACATCAAAGCCCTGTGCGAGGAGGACGTTTCCGAGAAGTCTTGAAGCGAGCAGCGAACCCTGTCCGCCGACGCCGACTATCATTATTGATTTAGTTTCCATTGTATATTTACTCCTTTGAAGTTATTTCCGTCAGGCAGTGAACAGCACTGTGAGCTCGCCGTCGACGAATCCGGCGGCAACGCCCTTGCTGTCCTTCAGGATATGTCCGTATTTCCCGCTTGCGAGGTATTCCTCTATCATCTCGCAGAAGAGCTCCTGAGCGTGCTTCCAGCCGGTATCGTCCTCGTCCGAGGTATCGACCGTGAACACGTCCTCCCCGCAGCTCCAGACCTCGTCGCAAGCCCAGTCGCCCTCCTCGTCGGAAGCATCGAAGCTTCCGGCAGCGATGAGCTGGACTGCGTAGAGGTGGTCCTCATCTGACTCCTCATAGAGGTTGAAGCAGAAAGCCTTTGTGCTTTCGGGCATATCATTGTTTTCGAGGAGCGAATCCAGCCATGCTGAAAACTCCTCATATATATTCATCTGTAACATACTTCTTCCTTCAGTTGTCCTAAAGTTATAATCATTCAATAGCGCCATCTTACACTGCTCCTTGCATATGCCGCAGACGGGGAGCCCCCGCGGGCTGTTTGGCTGCGGCTTGCTCCGGCAGTTTATTCAATAGCTCCGACCTTGCACTGCTCCTTGCATATGCCGCAGACGGGGAGCCCCCGCGGGCTGCTTGGCTGCGGCTTGCTCCGGCAGTTTATTCAATAGCCCCGACCTTGCACTGCTCCTTGCATATGCCGCAGCCTACGCACTGAGTGTGGTCGATGACTGCCTTGCCGTCTCTCATCGAGATAGCAGGACATCCGAGCTTCATACACATCTTGCAGCCTACACACTTCTCGGTGTTTACCTTGAAGGGCGGATTGTGCTTAACGTATTTGAGCAGAGCACACGGGCGGCGTGAGATGATGACAGAAGCCTCATCTGCTGCGAGCTCCTCCTTGATAGCTGCCTCTGTTTCGGCAAGCTTGTAGGGGTCGGTAACGCGCACGCGCTTGATGCCGATAGCCTTGCAGAGCTCCTCGAGATTTACGGCAGCAGCAGGGTCGCCCTTGAGATTCTTGCCGGTCGTGGGGTTCTGCTGGTGACCTGTCATTCCTGTGATGGAGTTGTCAAGTATGATGACTGTTGAATTTGAATTGTTGTATGCGATGTTGACAAGACCTGTCATACCGCTGTGCATAAATGTTGAATCGCCGATAACTGCAACTGTGTTGTGCTCGGATTCAGCTCCGCGAGCCTTGTTGAAGCCGTGGAGACCGGAAATGGAAGCACCCATGCAGATCGTTGTGTCGATAGCATTGAGCGGTGCGGCAGCTCCGAGAGTGTAGCAGCCGATGTCACCGGAAACTGTTACACCGAGCTTTTTCAGGCAGTAGAAGAGTCCGCGGTGGGGACATCCGGGGCACATTACAGGAGGACGGACCGGGATATTGTCCTCGAGAGCTGAAAACTCCTTCTTCTCGCCGAGCAGCTTCTCTGCGATGACGGACTGAGGAAGCTCGCCGATATAGCCGAATATCTCCTTGCCCTTGACGTTGTTCACGCCGATGTTGCGGCAGTGCTCCTCGATGATGCCGTCGAGCTCCTCGATAACGTATACCTGCTCATACTTAGCGGCAAAATCCTGAATGAGCTTCTCGGGGAGAGGATTCACCATACCGAGCTTGAGCACGGATGCCTTGTCTCCGAGAGCTTCCTTGACGTACTGGTAAGCAGCGCCGTTCGTGATAACGCCGAATTCAGCCTTGTCCGATATTTCGACCCTGTTGAGAGGAGTTGTCTCTGCGTATTCGATGAGCTTCTTTGTGCGCTCCTCGACGAAAACGTGTCTGCCCTTTGCGTAAGCAGGCATCATTACGAATTTCTGGGGAGTCTTCTCATATGGCTTGAGACCGAGCTCCTGTCTGTCCTCCATTTCAACGATGCTCTGTGAATGGGCAACGCGCGTGGACATCCTTACGATGAACGGAGCATCGAACTTCTCTGAGAGCTCGAATGCGAGCTTGACGAATTCCTTGCACTCGGTGGAATCCGAGGGCTCGAGCATAGGCACCTTTGAGGCGATAGCGTGGTGACGGCTGTCCTGCTCATTCTGAGAGGAATGCATACCCTGGTCGTCTGCAACTGCGATGACCATACCTGCGTTCACGCCTGTATATCCGGCTGTATAGAGCGGATCGGCAGCAACGTTGAGTCCTACGTGCTTCATTCCGCAGAAGCTTCTTGCGCCTGCGATGGAAGCTCCGAGAGCTGTCTCCATTGCGACCTTCTCGTTGGGAGCCCACTCTGCGTAGACCTCGTCGTACTTTGCGACCTCCTCTGTTATCTCGGTGGAGGGAGTGCCGGGATAGCTCGATACTACCTTGCAGCCTGCCTCGTATAAGCCTCTTGCGAAGGCTTCGTTTCCAAGCATAAGTTTTTTCATCTTTATGCAGTCCTTTCGTGTAAATGATTATATAAAAGCGGAGGCGAGCCATTCGGCTACCCCGTTGTCAGCGTTTGTTCCAATGATGATGTCCGCCGCGGCTATGAGCTCTTCCTTTGCATTGCCGACCGCTATCCTCACGTCCGCCGCCTCGAAAAGGCTGAGGTCGTTGAGATTGTCGCCGAATGCCACTACCTCGTCGAAGCCGTATCTCTCACGCAAAGCCCTGATACCGTTGGACTTTGAAGCCTGAGATGAGAACACCTCAAGATACCACTCGCCGTTGTATACGTCGAGGTAGAATGCGTGGCTGACGCCGCTTATCTGCTCTATCTCGCACTTGAGCGGATAAAGCTCATCGTGCGGACCCGTCGTCGTGAAATAGACGGTATGGCAGTCTGCACAGTCGGCAAGGCGCGGCACCTGTACGAAGGGCTTTTTGTATTCGTGCTTTCTGACCTCTGCAAAGCTGCGCATCACCTTTGTGGTGAGCTCAGAGTAATAGCAGGTGAGAGTGCCGCTGTCGATGCGGTACATAAAGCAGCGAATGCCGTGCCGCTCGAACGCGCGTAGCACCTCCGCCGAAGCGTCAGTTGGTATGAACTCGTTTTTTATGTAGCTCTCCGCCGCGATGTCATATATGCTCACGCCGTTCATAAGTATGCACGGCACATTTATATCCAGCTTTGAAGTAATCGGTATCGCCGAATATATGCTTCTCGCGGTCGCAAAGGTGAAATTCATCCCCTTCGCCGTGAGGGAATTGATGATGTCCGCAGTACGCTCCGTTATCGCAGGCTCGGGACTTAAAAGAGTTCCGTCAAGGTCGGAAACATAAAGCGTTTTCTTCATTATCGCACCTCCGGTCACATAGATAGCCACATTAGCATTATAGCACACTTTTATTAAAAAAGAAAGAATTAATTCTTTCCACGTCGGATATTCGTTATTTTTTACGAATCTTCCCCCTCAATAATGTATATACTGCCCAAAGATAACAGGTGCGAGCACAATACACCATTTACAAAAAATCGGCTGAAACTCCGCGTAAATAGTAAAAAACAACAAATTTCGGAAGTGCTATTGACTTGCTTCTCCGCATATCGTATAATAGTATCGGTGAAAGGGATTCACCGCAAACTGAAGAGTAAAAGCGAGTTCGTTAAGTGCCTGTCGGACGGGGAGTTGTCGGCAGGACGAAGGCATAAAGCCGCGGTTCGCGCTTTGCATCCCGCTTCATAGGACAATATATAAGAGGAATACCTCCTTTTCTTGTCGTATGATGTGGAAAAGGAGGATTTTTTATGTATACAACCAAACAGAACAACACAGCTGTCGGAAACATAAAGCTTTTCGGCAATGTCCGCGTGCTCATCATCGCAGCGCTCCTCACAGCGCTCAGCGGTGCGGTCGGAAAGGTGCTCTCGATCGACGTTATGCCCTTTGCAAGGATCGGCATCGAAAATCTGCCGATAGTTATGGCTGGCATCTGGTTCGGTCCGTTTGTCGGCGGTGCAGTCGGCTTCGGAGCAGATATGTTCGGCTGCCTGCTCAAGGGCTTCCCCCCCAACCCTGTGACTACGCTCGGCTTCGTCAGCATCGGCATAGTTTCGGGTCTCGTATCAATGTATATGTTCAGAAGCAACAAGACTCTCAGCATCGTTCTCGCTGACCTTGCTGCACATATCGTCGGCTCGATGATAATAAAGACTATCGGTCTGTATCACCTCTTCGGCGGTCAGTACCCGATAACAATTATGTTTATGTGGCGCGTTCCGCTTTACATCGGCATCGTTATCGTTGAGTCGGCTGTAATACTCCTGCTTATGAAGAACAGAGCGTTCTCCGAGCAGATAGACAGGATGTGTAATTATGGCAAACAGCGCAGAAGTTCTTGAATACCTCGGAATAGCTGCAAAAAGAGGCAGCAAGCTCGGTCTTGAACGCATCACCGAGCTCTGCCATATTCTCGGCGACCCTCAGAACGAAACAAAGATAATCCACGTTGCAGGCACGAACGGCAAGGGCTCGTTTTCGGCTATGCTCAGCCATATCCTGCGCTCTGCCGGCTATCTTGTCGGAAGCTTCTCCTCCCCCGCCCTCACAGGCGTAACTGACAGCTTCCGCATAAACTGCCGCGAAGTATCGCAGAATGTCTTCACGTGGGTGATGAACGATATTATCCCTGCGTGCGAATCTATGGAGGATAAGCCCACGGAATTCGAGGTGCTCACAGCTGCGGCTTACGAGCTCTTCCGCCGCGTGGACTGCAATGTCGCCATAATCGAATGCGGAATGGGCGGGGATTCCGATTCCACGAACGTCGTTGAATCGCCGCTGCTGTCCGTTATAACGAATGTCGCGCTCGACCACACCGCCTTTCTCGGCAGCACTGTCCGCGAGATAGCGCGCCACAAAGCCGGTATCATCAAGGAGGGCAGACCTGTTCTCTACGGCGGCACCGACCTCGACGCGTTTGAGGTCATCTCAGCTGCCGCATACGAGAAGAATGCGCCCCTGAGCGTGACCGACCAGATGCGTACTCTCGGCACATCTACCGGTATCAGCGGCACCGAGCTCGAATTCGACGGCTTCGGCAAGGCGCGTGTACCGCTCATCGGCACGTATCAGATATACAACATCGCAAACGTCCTCACGGCAGTTGAGCTCCTCCGCCGCGAAGGACTCGAAATATCCGACGAAGCTGTGCGCAAGGGGCTCGCCGAAACGCACTGGCACGGCAGATTCGAGCTGCTCCGCTCCGAGCCTGTAGTCATTTTCGACGGCGCTCACAATCCCGACGGTATACGTCAGGCGGCAGCAAGTATCCGCCACTGCTTCGGCGACGGGAAAATAGCTCTTCTCATCGGGGTCATGGCGGACAAGGATTACAGTCTGTACCCGAGGATACTCGGTCATCAGGTGAGCCGCGTGTTCACTGTAAAGCCCGATAATCCGCGTGCTCTCGACAGTGATAAGCTCGCTGTCGTGTTCACGAACGAGGATATACCGGCTCAGAGCTTCGCAGACCTCAGCGAGGGCGTAAAGGCTGCCTACAGCTTTGCGAAGGCGGAAAAAATACCGCTCATCGCGCTCGGCTCGCTGTATATGTACAGGGAGTTCTGCGCCGCTCTTGATTCCGCAGAGGGATGAAAATTGCAAAATTAATGCAAATTATCGGACATTCTGTTTACAACAGCCGGTTTTTATGTTATCATAAATAAAAAAGCAGTTGGAGGACAAAATGGCTTCGGCAAACAACAAAAGGAACCTTTTTTTCAGGATCGCAGCGCTCCTCGAAGCGCTTATCATACTGTTGATGGCTATCGTTTTCGTATTCGTCTTCTTCATCAGGGGCAGGAATGAAGCTGTCCCCGTCAGCGAGGACGACCCCGAGGTGCGCACCCGTGCTGTCATCGAGAAGGAGGAGACCTTCTATCAGCTCGACGGCAAAAAGATACTTATGCACGATTCGACGCTCGGCGAGGTCTTTGTGCCCGTTTACAGCGATGTGCCGGTAAGCACCGTCAACACCGACAATATCACGAGCCGCAACGGCTACGCTTTCTACACCGAAAACGGTGCTGTCACCTCCTATTCCGGCATCGACATATCCGAGCATCAGGGCGAGATAGACTGGGGAAAGGTGAAGGGCGCAGGCATCGACTTCGCTATCATCCGCGCCGGCTACCGCACCTACGGCGGCGGCGTTGTCACTATCGACGAGAACTTCACCGACAATCTCAGACAGGCTAATGCCGCCGGTATCGCAACGGGAGTCTACTTCTTCTCGCAGGCTACCACACAGGAGGAGGCTGTCGAGGAGGCAGACGCTGTTCTTGATGCAATCTCCGGCTGTGATATAACCTATCCCGTCGTTTACGACTGGGAGCTCATCTTCGATGACAGCGCACGAACAGACGATGTCAGCGTTGAGACCCTCGCGGACTGCTGCATCGCCTTCTGTGAGAGAGTGAAATCCGCCGGATATACTCCGATGATATATCAGAACAAGACAACGGCTATGCACAAGCTCGACCTGCCGCGTCTGAAGGATTACGACTTCTGGCTCGCTGAATACGGCGACAAGCCTACATATTACTACAAGTACGACATCTGGCAGTATTCAAGCTCCGGCACTGTACCAGGCATCGAGGGCAGAGTCGATATGAATATCAGCTTCCGCGACTACAGCAAAAAAGGAACTCCCGATGCTGCCGAGCCGACCGGAGCTGCTGCCGTTACCGAATAGAAAAGAGCCGTAAAAGGGGTGCCCCCTTCGGCGGTTTCGCAGGTTACCGGATATGTGCCGTAAGTTTACGGCTCGGCAGCCCACGATTTCCGCTAAGGGAAGCGCGCTGAAGTGTCCCCCTCATTACGGCTCTTTTTTTACCCTCTCGTCCTCACTCACGCTGAGCGTTAGCGCTGAGATGAGGAACATCAGCCCGGTTGAAAGACAGTAGAGCACGGGAAGTCCGTCGGCACGGTCATATATCAGCATACAGAGTCCGGAAAAAAGCATATTTGTCAGCATTCCGCCGAAAAGTAAGGCAGACCTGAATATCAGTCCCCTTATGCGTCCGACAGTCAGAAAAAGAGCCATCATCGCGAGGTCTGCTGCCTGAAGCGCAGCTGCGGCGGACGCGAATACAATGTCAAACACAAGCGTGATGAACGGAACGGTATCGCTGCCGCGTTCGCGTGTGATAAGCGATATTATCAGCGTTGCCGCTGCCGGTATCAGTGCAGTGAACATCAGGGCTCCCACGGCTGTACCTGTTGTGCGCAGCGCCTTGTTCAACGACATTTTCATCTTATCTCCCCCCTCTATACGTATTATATCCCAGCATCGGGAAAGTATAAAGATTGAAAATGTCACTTCTGATGTTACATATGTAATACAACGTGCAAGCCTTGCTATTCTGCTCTGTTTGTGGTATGATAGAATGGAACGGAGGGATATTATGATCGCTAATTATCACACACATACCTATCGCTGCAACCACGCCTCAGGTGAGGACAGGGAATACATAGAAAGCGCCATAAAAGGCGGATTCCGCGTGCTCGGCTTCTCAGACCACTGTCCGTGGGTATATCCTTATCGTTACACGTCGGCTTCAAGAATGGAACCGAAGCAGCTTGAAGGATATTTCCGCTCGCTCACCGACCTGCGGCAGGAATACGCAGACGATATAATAATATACATCGGTTTTGAAGCAGAGTATCACCCGGAGCTGCTTGAGGCGCAGGACAGGCTCCTTGCGGACTATCCGGTGGATTATATGATACTCGGTCAGCACTCTGTCGGTCCTGAGCCTTATTACCCCTACACCGGCTCGCCGTCCGATGACGAGGCAGAGCTTGTGAAGTACGTGGATTCGGTCATCGAAGGCATGGAGACAGGCAGATATATTTACCTCGCCCACCCCGACCTCTTCAACTTCATAGGCAGCGGGGAGATATACAACAGGGAATTCACGCGGCTTTGCAATTACCTCAAAAGCAAGGAGCTCCCCGTTGAGATAAATCTGCTCGGTGTAAGCCAGTACCGGAATTACACCTCCGAGCGTTTTCTGAGTATCGCGCGTGAGGTCGGCAATTCCGTCATCATCGGCTGCGATGCACACGACCCGGCCGTCCTCAGCAGCACTGAGCAGATAGCTGTCTGCGAAAAGCTCGCTGAAAAATTCGGGCTCCCGGTCATAGAAACACTGGACGGGCTCGAATAAGCGGCTGCACGGTGTCCGTGCCTCCTGTTTTGCGGCAAAGCTTTTCGGTGCGGTAGTTTTTTGCCGCGTCCTCTTGCTATTTCTTAACTAATATGATATAATATAAAAAATCAGCTCCGGAGGTGAGAATTTTAATGGACAGTACCCCTGACGGGTGTAATTACCGCTATTCCTTTGCTATAAATGATATATCAAGGCATGGTCTGCGCTGCTTCCGGTGTTAGGCTATGCCTTTTCGTGCATACTTATATCTTTTTACCAAAGGAGACAGATAATGGTCTGGCAGATTATTATTCAGGTTACACTGATAGTGCTCAACGCGGCCTTCGCCTGCGCTGAAGCCGCAGTTATAACCATAAACGATTCACGGCTGGACAAGCTCGCAGCCGGCGGCGACAAAAAAGCCGTAAAGCTCAAAAAACTTACAGGAAAGCCAACGCGCTTCCTGACAACATTGCAGGTGGCTATCACGCTCACCGGCTTCCTTGCGGCGGCTTTTGCAGCCGACTTCTTCGCTGCTCCGCTCACTGAGCTGATAATGAAGACGGGTATCGGTGTCCCAGAAAAAGCCGTTCACATCGCCGCTGTCGTGATACTCACCCTGCTCATCGCTTACATAATACTCGTGTTCGGCGAGCTCGTACCGAAAAAGGTCGCTGCCAAGCACGCCGAAAAGCTTGCACTCGGTATGGCTGGCACAGTCGGACTTCTGATGGCAGTCCTTGCGCCGCTCGTGTGGGTGCTCAATATCTCCGCGAACACCGTCCTGCGTATCATCGGCATCGACCCCCACAAGGAGGAGGACGCCGTGACCGAGGAGGAGATAATGATGATGTCCGACGCCGGTGCCGAAAAAGGCACTATCGACGAGGACGAGAACCGCATAATCAAGAACGTTTTCGCGTTCGACGATACGACTGCCGAGCAGGTCTGCACCCACCGCACCGACGTTTCCGTGCTCTGGAGCCGCGACCCCGTCGAGACGTGGGAGGAGACCATTCACCGCACACGCCACTCGGTTTTCCCGATATGCGGCGAAAATGTTGATAACGTTATCGGTATCCTCAACGCGAAGGACTATTTCCGGCTCGATGATAAAAGCCGCGGGAATATAATGGCTAACGCCGTCCGCGAGCCGTATTTCGTCCACGAAACTATGAAGGCGGACGCTCTGTTCGCCCAGATGAAGAAAAAAGGCGCCGACCACTTTGCCGTCGTTGTTGACGAATACGGCGGAATGACCGGTATCGTTACCGTTACCGACCTCGTCGAGCAGCTCGTCGGCGACTTCGACGACGATGAGACCGGCGAGACCGAAGCAGAGCTCGAACAGATAGCAGACGACCAGTGGCTGATACCCGGTATCACGCCTATCAGCGACATCTGCGAGGAGCTCGGGATAGAGCTTCCGGCGGATAAGTTCGATACCTTCGGCGGCTATGTTATCGCAGGTCTCGGCGAGATACCGAAGGACGGCTCAAAGACCTACCTCGAATGCGACGGTCTGCGGATAGATGTGCTCGAGATACATCACCACCGCGTCGAGCTGTGCCGCGTAAAAAAGCTCCATACAGATACAGTCCCCGAATCCGAGGACAAGGAATAAAAATAAGGGCTTGACCTGTGTTGAACGCAGAGGTCAAGCCCTTGTATTTTTAGTCGAGCTGAGCGAGCAGCTCGTCGATGAGCTCCTTTTTTCCGAGCCAGTCGGAAAATGCGGTCGCTCCGCCGCAGGCTGTACCGAGCCTGAGCGCATATTCATAGCCGCTGTCGATACCTGCCACGAATCCGGCAAGCATTGAATCTCCGGCTCCGACGGTGTTTTTTACCGTTCCGGTGCAGACTCCGCGTCTGTGGATACTGCCGTTCTCATCGAGGAGGAGCGCTCCGTTCTCAGCCATCGAGACAAGCACGTTCTTCGCGCCCATTTTCTGAAGCTTTGCGGCATATTCTGCTATCTCTTCATCACTTGTGAGAGTAACGCCGAACATCTCCTCAAGCTCGAAATTGTTAGGCTTTACAAGGAAGGGACGGTATTTCAGCACATTCAGAAGAAGTCCGCCTGTCGCATCGACCACCGTGCGTATCTGCTTTCCGGAAAGGCGTCCGAGTATACGCTCGTATATGTCATCGGGCAGGCTGTTCGGGATACTTCCGGCAAGTATCAGCGTATCGCCGTCCCCGAGACGGTCAAGCTTTGCAAACAGCTCGTTCACAGCATTCTCGTCGATGTCCGGTCCCTGTCCGTTGAGCTCTGTCTCAGCGTCTGTCTTGATCTTTACGTTGATACGGGAATTGCCTGACCTGAGGCGTACAAAGTCCGCTTCGATGCCCATTGAGCACACTCCGCGCTCTATCGCGATGCCGGTGAAGCCGGCTGTGAAACCGAGAACTATCGACTGCACCCCGAGCTGTGCAAGGACAGCCGAGACGTTTATACCCTTTCCGCCGATGTATATCTCCTCGTAGGATGAGCGGTTCACGCCGCCTGTTTTCAGCCCGTCAGTGTGTACCACGTAGTCTATCGCAGGATTGAATGTAACTGTATATATCATAGCCTTGCTTCCTTTCTTGGATTATGCCATTATTATAACATACAATTATAGAAATAGCAAGAGACGCGGCGAGGTACTTCCGTTGTGTATAGCTTTGCCGCAGCTTACCACATTTTGATATCGCAGTGGACAAAATTCGCATTTTCCATTGATTTTTCTGCCGGAAAATGCTACAATTATCTTAACATAACATACACGGAGGCAGAAAATGAATCTCTCAAAAGCGCCGATAATAGCCGTTGTAACAGCTCTCGCGAACGGCTTCGCGGAAAAGGAGCTGCTCAGCGGCATAATCTCAGAAAATAAGAAAAATGGCTTTGCGACCGTCGTTTTCTCGAATATTTACAATACCGTCCAGCAAAATGACAACCTTATGTGCGAGCAGGAGATATACGACCTCATACGCTCTCCAGATATAAGCGGTATCATACTCCTCTGCGAGTCATTCGTCGAGGGCATCAGCAGGCGGCGTATCGCCTCTGTTCTCGCAGGGAGGGACATTCCGATCGTCGGCATAGGCACGCGCCTCGCGGAATTCGAGGAGCTCAGCTACACGCTCTTTTCCACAGACGATGCAGGCGATGTTGCAGAGCTCACCTCGCACCTCATTGAGAAGCACGGCTTCACTGACATCGACTTCCTCACCGGACTTGAGAGCATCGAGGCTTCACATATCCGCACAGAAGGCTATATCAGGGCACTTGAAGCGCACGGGATAACTCCCGACCGAAACCGTATCTTCTTCGGCGACTTCTGGCTCAGCTCCGGTGAGCAGCTCGCACAGCGCTACATCAGCGGCGAGCTTCGTATGCCGCAGGCTGTCATCTGTGCGAGCGATATGATGGCTTACGGTATGCTGCGCAGATTCGCGGACGCTCACATAAATGTGCCGGAGCAGATAACCGTTGTCAGCTACGAATACTCCGACAGGCGAATGTACTATTCTCCGCCGCTCACCTGCTTCCGCAAGAACCGCCGGGACCTCGGAAGGTCTGCTGCTCTGCACCTTCAGCACCTTATTGAGGGGCTCGCTCCGCCTGCATTCATCCCTCCGCGCGGAAGCTTCGTTTTCGGCAGGAGCTGTCCGTGCAGACCCGATAACGAGCTCACCCTCGCCGAGCTCCGCAACGCTGAGCAGCGCCGGGATTATACCGACCTCAGCCTCTTCAGCACAATGGAGCAGCTTCTCACGCTCGCACGCGATATGGAGAGCTTTATCCGCATCGTCAGCGAGCATCAATGGCTGATCCGGAACAAGCGGAATATCTATCTCAGTCTCTTTTCCGACTGGAATGAGCAGAGCGAGAACAAGTCCGGCATAATGCGCTCTGTCAGCGTGATAAGCGGCAGTCTCAGCAGTGCATTTGAAACGGACAGGTTCGACCTGCGCACCTTCTTCGCTCACGAACGCGACGCGGCAGTTTGCTACTTCAATCCGCTGTTTTCGGGACAGAAACTCTTCGGCTATATGGCGATACTCTACGACACGCCCGAAAGCTACGATGACGTTTACAGGCACTGGCTGAAATCAGTCTCTATCGGTCTGGAATTTCTCCGCCTGAAAAACGATATACGCTATCTTATAAGCTGTCAGAATGTCTCGGAATACAGGGACACTCTCACCGGAATGAACAACGAAAAGGGACTCCGGCGAACTTATCAGGCGATACGCATACACGATAACAAGACCCTCTTCCTCGCCGCTCTCCGTATCGACCTCTTTCCGCACCAATTCACTGAGGAGGACGTCCGAAGCCGGACCGATGCCTTCCTCGGCGCGGCAAGGGCTATCTCGAAATTCTGCGGCAACCACGACGTTTCCGGGCGTATCGGCGACGACCTGTTCATCTGTATCGTTCAGAGCCTCGCCGCGCCAGAAATGATCTCCGACCTGCTGAGCTCCGTTCTGATACAAGAGCGTGCGTACATAAGCTACGCCGGAATGAACTCGTTCGCCTGCTGCACTATCCCCTGCGGCGAGGACAGCTTTGATGAGCTTATGGAACGCGCTGAGGAGGCTCTCAGCGCTGAGCAGCGCAGACTCTCCCTCAGGCGCAAAAACAGGTATTACAGCGAATTGCTCGGTTTCCGCAACCGCATCTACACCGAGCCCGAGACCACCTTCGACCGCGACAGCGACAACGTCGAACCCGGACACATCGACTCATTCCGCCGCAATTACAAGTCGTGCTTCGGCATCACCTTTCATCAGGACTGCATAAATGCCCGCCTCGCCAAAGCCAAATACTACCTCGCCACGACTTCGCTGAGCATTTCCGATATTTCCGAGAAGTGCAGCTATCTCGACTATAAATACTTCCAGCGGCAGTTCGCGGCAAATGTCGGCATACCTGCGCTCCAGTACCGGAACCTTATCAAGGGATAGTGCCGGTTTTGTCCACTAAAAGCCAACATTATGGGTTGCTATTATTCCTCCCTGAGCGTAGAATAGTTATGACAAAATAGTTCGTGTCTATTTTCAGCAAATAAGGAGGAATGATCAGAATGAAGATGAAAAAAATCGTTTCATCGCTCACCGCAGCTGTTATGCTGCTCACTGCAAATGCCGGGCTCGTCAGCGTGAAAGCTGCCGGCAGCGATATGAGGGACATCACAACTATGGAACTCGTGAAGGATATGGGTATCGGCATAAACCTCGGAAATACATTCGAGGCGTGCCCGAACTGGTATGAGGAGGACTGGATCGCCAAATGGAGCGCCGGAACTCCGAATGACTACGAAAAAGCCTGGGGAAGTCCCGTTATCACAAAGGAAATGATAGAGGGAATGGCGAAGGAGGGCTTCGGCGTCCTCCGTATACCGGTCGCGTGGTCGAATATGATGGAGCACGACGGTACATACACCATCGACCCCGATTATGATGCACGTGTACACGAGGTCGTTGACTGGACTATCGAGAGCGGTATGTACGCTATCATCAATATCCACTGGGACGGCGGCTGGGTGAACAAGTTCCCCGATGACAAGGACGAGAGTATGAAGCGCTATACTCATATGTGGGAGCAGATAGCCGAAAGCTTCAAGGAATACAGCGACTACCTTATGTTTGAATCCCAGAACGAGGAGCTCGGCTGGGAGAGCATATGGAACCCGTGGGGCGGTACGAGCGGCAAGGCTGAATCGTATGCGCTCTGCAACGAGATAAATCAAAGATTCGTGGACGTCGTAAGAGACTCCGGCGGAAACAACTCCAAGCGTCATCTGCTCATATCGGGCTATAATACAGCTATCGACCGCACCTGTGATGATATGTTCAAAATGCCGACTGACCCGGCGAACCGCATGGCAGTTTCCGTTCACTACTATTCGCCTGCCGGATTCGCTATCCTCGAGGAGGACGCGGACTGGGGCAAGGCTACTCCCACCTGGGGAAGCGATCAGGACTATGCCTCGCTGAGAAGTGAGATGGCGACCCTCAAATCTCACTTCACTGATAAGGGTATTCCCGTTATCATCGGCGAATATGGCTGTCCCACAAAGAATAAAGAGCCCGAATCGGTCCGCCGCTTCCTCTCATCTGTGTGCGAGGAGGCTTACAAGAGCGGTCACTGCCCCATTATGTGGGCAACTCCCGGCGGACACTACAACCGCGAGACCTGCAAAATGGAGGATCAGGAGCTGCAGAAAAAGCTCTTTGAGATAGGCGGCAAGGAGTTTTCACCAAAGCAGGCTGACCCGACTCCCGTTATGGGCGACGTGAACAACAGCGGCACATTCGAGGTCGCTGACCTCGTCGCAACTCAGAAATGGCTGCTCGGAAGCTCCGACTCAGCTCTCGCTGAATGGAAGAACGCCGACTACGACGGCGACGGCAGACTCGACACATTCGACCTCTGCCTTATGAGAAAAGACCTCCTCAATAAATAGTAATATTTCCCTTTTCTTTAGAAAATGTCCGCACAGGTGCTGTGACTAAGCCACTCGCAGCCCGTGCGGACATTTTCGTATTATTTCAGCAGTTATTCTTCGACCTTGCCAGCCTTTAATCTTGCGAGGTAGTCCTTTGTCTCGGAGGAAACGACTCCGGAGAGCAGTATTATCGCGATTACGTTCGGGATAGCCATAAGTCCGTTGAATATATCCGCAAGGTTCCATACAGCCTCTACTGCGAGGTAGGGACCAATGAAAACTGCGGCGATGTACACCCATCTGTAAATGACCGTAACATATTTGTTCGCGCCTGTAAGATAGGAAAGGCAGCGCTCGGAATAGTAATTCCAGCCGAGGATGGTCGTGAATGCGAATACCGCAAGACAGGACATAAGTATGAACGACGATACCCTCTCGCTGAACGGCAGACCGTAATCGAATGCGTCCATCGTTATCATTACGCCCTTGAGCTCAGCTGTGTTATGGCTGCCGGACATTATTATCGCAAGTCCGGTCATCGTACATACGATGATAGTATCTATGAATGTACCGGTCATTGTGACGAGTCCCTGACGAACAGGCTCGTTCGTCTTTGCGGCAGCTGCGGCGATAGGTGCAGAGCCGAGTCCGGCTTCGTTTGAGAATATTCCTCTCGCAACACCGCTCTTCATCGCGTACATCATAACTGTACCTGCGGTGCCGCCTGCAACAGCCTTTGTGCTGAATGCACCCTCGATTATCGCCGAGAGCGCTGACGGTATCTCAGTGATGTGGCAGAATATGATAGTAAGGCAGCAGCCTGCATATGCAACTATCATCACCGGGACGATGACCTCTGAAACTGTCGCGATGCGCTTTATACCGCCGATGACGATGAGCGCGGTGAGAAGCGTTATCAGTGCGCCGGCGATGACCGTCGTCCACGTATAATCCATACCGAACAGCGTTACCTTATGCTTCATATCCGGGTCAAAAAAGGTGTTCGCCGCAGACGTGATACCGTTTATCTGCGTTATCGTACCGATACCCATTATTCCGGCAAGAAGTCCGAATACCGCGAATATCTTGCCGAGCCACTTCCATTTCTTGCCGAGACCGTTCTCGATGTAATAGAACGGACCGCCGAGGTAGTTGCCGTTTTCGTCCTTTACGCGGTACTTTACTGCAAGAAGTCCCTCTGCGTATTTCGTAGACATTCCGAGGAAAGCCGCAAGCTCCATCCAGAAAAGAGCTCCCGGACCTCCTGCCGCTATCGCTGTTGCGACGCCGACGATATTTCCCGTTCCGACCGTCGCCGAAAGAGCAGTACACAGAGCTGCAAAGCTCGATACCTCGCCGCTTCCGTTCTCCTCGTTCCTGACCATATACTTCAGCGCAGTTCCGAGCCTGCGTACCTGAAGGAATCTCAGCCTTGCCGTTAGCAGCACACCGCATACCATTATGAGGATTATGAGAGGAAGTCCCCACACATAGCTGTCTGCTGTGCTTATAAAATCATTGATCTTATCCAATGATACACCTCCGGATGTCAAACTTCGTTAAAATTATATCACAGATCTCCTCTGTTGTCAATGTATATCGGAGCAATTATTTCTCCGCGCCCCTTGAAATCGCTCTGATGCTGTGCTATAATTTGATGTGGCATCAATGAGGATTGTGACTATTGCAGTAAAGGTGAAACGATTGAATAGATACAAGGAAATGCTCCCGGCGGCGGTCTCGCTCATACTTGCAGTTTGTATGGTAGCCGCATCGGAGCTTATGCACGATAAAGAGATAATATTCCCCGAGATAACAGCTGTTGCTATCGGAGCTCTCGCTGCCCCGAAGCAGGCTTGGAACACCTCGCGGCTGAGACTTCTGCTGACGATAGCTTCGGCGGCGGTGCTCGGAGTCGGACTGGTCTTCGTACCGCTGGCTCTGGCTTTGAAGCTGCCGCTCGCACTGCTGTGTGCGGTCGCCTGCGTGACTGTCTCGGGCACGGGATTCCTGCCGGCGGTCTCTGCGTGTGTGCTCCCGGTGCTGCTGGGTACACGGAGTCCCGTTTACATCGGCTCGGTAGTGGTGATGACATCGCTGATACTGCTCGCACAGCTCATTTTTGAGAGATGCGGCTTGCGCGAGCCTTATGCCTTCACGCCCGTAAAGCCCGATAAGCAGCTGTATATCCTCCGCCTGAAGCAGATAGCTGCGGCAGGTGTTATATGTGTGATACCGGCGCTTACGAAGGAGATATTCTTCATAGCTCCGCCGCTCATCGTCGCTTTTTTCGAGATGTCGTCACCGCAGAGCAGGCTTCTCGGACGTGCTCCGACGGCTGTATCACTGATAGTGCTCGCAGCCGTTACCGGCGTCCTCACAAGATTCGTGCTCGCAGAAAAGCTCGGACTTCCGCTTGCTGTACCGGCGGCAGTTTCGTGTGCGGTGATACTCGTTGCAGTCGGCAGAATGAAGCTGTATTTCCCTCCGTGCGGAGCAATTGCAACGCTCCCGTTCATCATTCCCGAAAGTGCTCTTCTGAAATTCCCGTTCGAGGCAGCCGCAGGGATGCTCGTCTTCACAGCCGCTGCATTTGCACTTTCAAACGAGCGCCGTATCGTCCGGAGGGTCAGAGCTTTCATCAGACCGCGGAAGTATGCTCCGCCATCAGTAAAATAAACGAAAAGTGTATCACCCGAGGAAGCAGTTCCTTCAGATGATACACTTTTTTGCTTCCGTTACATATCAGCAAGCGCCTTGATGTCGACTGCGGAGGGATTCACCCTGCCCTCCGTTATCACCGCACCGGGAGCGCTGGACCGGAGGTTCTCAACAGCCTTTCCGAAGCCGCTTCCGCCAGATGTTGCGAAGAGTATTATCCTCTTGCCCGAGAAGTCATAGCTCTCAAGGAAGGTGTTGATGATGGTCGGAGCGATGTACCACCATACCGGGAATCCGACATAAACGGTATCGTAACCGGCGATATTCGCACTCTTGTCTGCTAATGCCGGGCGCGAGGAATGGTCGCTCATCTCGACACTGCTGCGCGACTGCTTGTCCTGCCAGTTGAGGTCGGCGCCGGTGTAGGGAGTTTCGGGTCTTATCTCATAGATGTCGGCGCCTGCTGCGTCAGCAAGCTTCTTAGCAAGCGATGCTGTATTGCCGCTTGCGGAAAAGTATGCAACTAATTTTTTGCTCATTGTAGTTTCCTCCTTGATATTATAATGATCTTCCGAGCCTGTATGCAAGCCCGGGATATTCTGAACGCTGTGTCATTCCGACGCTTCCGCAGCCGTATCCGAGGATGCTTCCGGAGTCATCGAAGTGCAGATACCGCACGAGCGTCTTATAATGCGATTCAAGAGCTTCAAATGTCCAGTCATCGGCATTCCACGCGGCACTTATCAGCACCGATTTCATATGCCTGCGCGTTATGCTCGAATTGAATGCGCAGAAACGGTCGATAACGGTCTTTAGCTGTGCGGACATACCGTAGTAGTAAAGCGGCGTTACGAATACTATCATATCGCCGGCGAGAACAGTGCTGCGGACAGTCTCCATATCATCGGACTGTGCGCACGTACCCTCATATCCGCAGGCAACACAGCCTGTACACGGACTGACATTTATGCGGAAGGTGTCTATCTCAGTGACGGTGTGACCGCTCTCCGTCGCGCCGCGGATAAACTCGTCCGCGAGCAGATTCGATGAGCCGTGAGTGTTTCCGCTGCTTTTGAGAACAACTATCTTCATCAGAAACGCTCCCTTCGTGTCATTTAAGCTTGCCGTAGTCCTCGTCGGAAACAGCCTCGCACCACTCGGTCTTCCCATCCTCGCCGGGTATCTCTGCCGCAAGATGTGAGAACCAGCTGTCCGGAGCTGCGCCGTGCCAGTGCTTGACACCGGCAGGGATATTGATGACGCTGCCGGGAGTCAGCATGACAGCCTCCCTGCCCCATTCCTGATAATAGCCGCGTCCGCCGATGCAGATGAGCATCTGTCCTCCGCCGCTCTTAGCGTGGTGGATATGCCAGTTGTTTCGGCAGGCAGGCTCGAATGTCACATTGTATACAGGTATCTGCTCCGTCGAAACAGGTGCAAGATAGCTCTGACCAACGAAGAATTCGCCAAACGGATTCGGCTCGCCGATAGGGAAGAAAAGCTCTTTCGCGAACCTTTCCTTATCGGTGAGCGCAGGCGAATCGTCCGCGTATACCTCCTTCGCGATATTGAAAACTGCCCAGGCGTGCGGCCAGCCTGCATAAAAAGCGGTGTGTGTGATGACGGCTGCCATTTCCCTCTGTGAAACGCCGTGAGCCTTCGCATTCGTTATATGGTAGCGGATAGAATTATCCGTCACGCCCTGAGACATCAGCGCTACGACTGTGATGATGCATCTTGTTTTCAGGTCGATGTCGGTGTTGTTCCAGTTCTCGCCGAACAGGATATCGTCGTTGAAATGCGCAAAATCGGGAGCGAACTCACCAAGTGCGTCTCTTCCTGCTGCCTGTACTATTTTTTCGCTCATTTTCGTATCCTCCTCATATTTTCTGACTGCCTGTGCTCCAGACGTGTTTTTCGTCCTTGCTTGCAGGCTTGTTCTGAGCCATAACTCCTGCGAGTGCGTGCGGAACATACGGCTCTTCGAGATATGCTGTCTCCTCGGTCGAGAGCTCAAGCTCTACAGCCTTTACCGCGCCCTCGATGTGGTGGAGCTTTGTTGCTCCGACAACGGGAGCTGTCACCTTAGTGAGAAGCCACGCGAGCGCTACCTCTGTCATTGTAACTCCGCGCTTCTCAGCCAGCTCGGCAACGCGGCGTATGATAACCTCGTCCTGTTCCTTTGTTGCATCGTACTTGAACTTAGCGTAGCTGTCCTCCTCGGCACGCTTAGATGTCTCGCCGGGAAGTCTCGCGAGCCTTCCGCTTGCAAGTGCGCTGTAGGGAGTCATTGCAATGTTGTCCTCGGCGCAGAGCATCGCCATTTCACGCTCCTCCTCGCGGAAGATGAGATTGTAATGCCCCTGAACGCTCACGAATTTTGCGAAGCCCTCGCGCTCGGCAAGAGCATTCGCCTTTGCGAGCTGCCACGCATAGCAGTTGGAAATGCCGATATAGCGTGCCTTCCCCGCCTTGACAACTCTGCTGAGGCCGTCGAGTATATCATAAATGGGTGTGTTCCAGTCCCACATATGATAAATGTAAAGGTCAACGTAATCCATACCGAGATTCTGAAGGCTCTTGTTTATCATCCGCTCGATGTGCTGCTGACCCGTTATGCCGGCTTCGATGTCTGCCGGAGTACGCGGAAGGAACTTCGTCGCAACGACGACCTCGTCACGCTTTGCGAAGTCACGCAGCGCTCTGCCGACGTACTGCTCGCTCGTGCCCGACTGATAGCCGATAGCTGTATCAAAAAAATTCACTCCGAGCTCAAGTCCGCGCCTGATTATCTCACGGGAATGCTCCTCATCGACAGTCCACGAATGCTGTCCGTCTGAAGCTTCGCCGAATCCCATACAGCCCATACATATGCGCGAAACGCTGAGGTCTGAGCTGCCAAGCTTTGTGTATTTCATTCTGCACCTCCAAGAAGCTGTCTTACACAGGAATCTATCATCTCATAGATACTGTGCATCTTAAAGTCCATTTTTGCTGCCTTCATCGCGTCGAGCTGCTTCTGCGTCGCGACGGCGTAGGGGTAAACTCCGAACAGGAACGGAAAAAATACGAATATGAAGCGTTCAGTATCCTGTTCCGGGAAGAATTTTTTCACGCATCCCCTCATCGCATCGAGCGAAGCGCCGTATGCGACCTTGAAAGCGGTAAGGCTTTCGGAGCTTGAATTCTCCTCCATATCGTAATGATTCATCGCAAGCAGCTTCAGAAGCTGCTCCCTCTTCTCGAGAGAATGTGCGAGAAACGCCGAAAAATCGGCAAGGGACATACTCTCTGTGCTCTCCGCAAGACCTCTCAGCTCCGCCGCCCACAGCTCGTATTCGCGCTGCATAAGAGCGAGGAATATCTCCTCCTTCGTCTGGAAATAGTTGTATATCGAGGTCCGTCCGAACGGCGTTATCCTGCCTATCTCACGGATAGTTATATCCTTGAAGCTCATCGTTTCATACAGCTTTTCGCAGGCGCTGATTATCTCATCACGTCTCGCCTCGATAAGCTCTGATGAAGAGACCGGCATAATGCTCACCTCCCATTGGTTGACACTGTGTCACTATCTGTAGTATATCACTTTTCTGACACCGTGTCAATACGAAAGTGCGCATTCCCCCGCACTTTCGGAACAATGCACAAAGGACCGGCTCGGTTTTTGTGCAATTGCCTGTTCTGTGCGGAATGTGAGAAAGCAATTTCATTCGTTTATCACACACACCGACAGAAATTACATATTTTTACCGGATAATTTCACATTCGCTACATTTATTTCTCAAATACCTGCGCTATAATACGATCATAGAAAAGGAAACACTCCCGGAGGCGCTCAGCTGACGATATGTCACAGAGCTTTGTTTGGAAAGGAAGTATCATTATGAAAAAAGCATATATAATATCTGCTGTTCTTGCAGCATTGACAGCAGCAGCAATGACAGCCTGCGGAAACAAACAGACATCAGAAACGGCTTCACAGAGCTCGGCTGCGGAAACGTCCGTATCTGCGGCCGCTGAGACAAACGAGTCTGAGGATACGACTGAAGCTGCAGCAGCAAAGGCTGAGAATAAGGACAGTTCAGCTGAGATAAAGCAGATCTCGAACACTCAGAACGACCTCTTCACCGAGCGCGACCTTGAGCAGACTGCCGACCTCAGCAATGCCAAAACGATAAAAGCAACAGATGACAAGACCGTCGACATTACCGAAGAAGGCGTTTACGTTATAAGCGGAAGCGCTGAGAACTTCACCGTCAGAGTCGATGCGGACGATACCGCAAAGGTACAGCTCGTCCTCGACGGTGTTGACATCGAGAACGACGATTTCCCTGTTATCTATGTCATTTCAGCAGATAAGGTGTTCGTCACAACGACAGACTCCGATAATACACTCACTGTTTCAGGTCAGTTCACGGCGGACGGCGAGACCAACACCGATGCTGTCATTTTCTCAAAGGACGACCTCGTTCTCAACGGCACAGGCACTCTCAGCATAATTTCCAATTACGGCAACGGTATCACCGGCAAGGACGATATGAAGATAACCGGCGGCACTTACAGCGTAAAGTGTGCTCTCGATGCATTTGAGGCGAACGATTCTATCTCAGTATGCGGCGGCACGTTCGACATTGAAGCAGACAAGGACGGCTTCCACTGCGAAAATGACAACGCTGAGGGAACTGTCATCATCAGCGGCGGCAGCTTCACTATAAGTGCCGGAAGCGACGGTATACAGGCTTGTGCATTGCTCCAGACAGACGGCGGCGACTTCGACATCACTGCATCTGAGGGATTCGAAGCGACCAATATCGTCATCAACGACGGCAATATCGACATATACGCAAGCGATGACGGTATCAACGCGACCGGTGATTCTGCTGATTATGAGGTCGCTGTCACTATAAACGGCGGAAATCTCAATGTTGAAGTCGGCCCCGGAGATACGGACGCTATAGATGCGAACGGCTCTGTCTACATCAACGGCGGAACTATCAGCATAACAGCACAGATGTCCTCATTTGACTACGACAGAACAGCTGAATTCAACGGCGGAACTCTCATCATCAACGGCGAGGAAGTATCCGAGATACCGCAGAGTATGATGATGGGCGGAGGTCACGGCGGCTTCGGCAGCGAGCCTCCAACGGGTGACTTCGGCGGAGAGCCTCCCACAGGCGGATTCGGCGGAGGACGCGGCGGATACGGTAGAATGTTCTGATACTAAGGTAATACCTCCATAATAAACAGAGTCAGACGCCACGCGGTATGGGCTTTACCGCCGGACGTCTGACTTTTTTGTTTTATGAGTTTGCTGCAAGCAGAGCCTCTACAAGCTCCCTTTTCTCGTTGAGGATACACCCGCCCTCGTGGTCATCGAGGAGAATGTCACCGCTCCGCAGAGCTGTGAAAAGCGGCGAATGCATAGCCTCGCGCAGGGAGGTATTCTTCACGTTCACGTCCGAATACGGCGAAAACGGACACGGCTCTGCGCCGCCGTGGGAATTGATGTGGAAGAAGCCTCTTCCGGCTGCAACACAGCCGCCGGAGCTCTTCTCGTCGCCGGGGAATGATACATATACCATTTCCGGGTGCTCCTCGCGGAGACGCTGTATCTCAGCCATTACGTGCGCACGCTCTGTGTCGCCGGGTGCGAGTTCACGGCTCTCATCGGTCACAGGGACGTACTCGACGAACACGACAGCCTTGCAGCCGCGCTCAGAGAGTCCTCCGAGGAAGCCCTGTGACGTTACCTCACGGTAATTCTGAGTTGTTACCGTAACAGATGCACCGAATATGAGCCCGCGCTTTTTCAGCTCGTCCATATTTGCGATGAGCTTGTCATAGATCCCTTCGCCGCGGCGCTTGTCGGTGATCTCGCGGCTGCCCTCGATGCTCATTACCGGCACGAGGTTGCGGCATTTATCGAACAGCTCAAAATAGCGTCCGTCAAAAAAGGTCCCGTTCGTGAATATCGGGAAGAGGATATTCTGCTTCTTTCCGGCAGCCTCGATTATATCGCGTCTGAGCATCGGCTCTCCGCCGGCAAGGAGGATAAAGCTGATACCCAGCTCGTCCGCCTCGGCAAATATTTTCAGCCACTCATCGGACGTCAGCTGCTTCACCGGCTCGGAATCGACCGTTGCATGGTTGCAGCGCGAATAGCAGCCGGCACAGTGAAGATTGCACTTGCTTGTAATGCTCGCTATCAGGAACGGCGGTATGTGCTCGCCGTTATCCTCAGCTTTCCGGCGCTTTTTTGAAGCCGCACGGCTCGCAGCTGCGAATCTGAGCATAAACGCGCTCTCCTTCGGGTCCTTCAGGACTGCCCTGAGGGATTCGGATACGATGCTCTCGACTCCGCGTGTCAGATATTCCTGAAGGTCAAAGCCTGAAACTGTTCCTTCTGCCACGTTCTCACCCCAGCAGTTCCTCTACAGCCTTGCGGACGTCCGCCATATCGACTGTAGGCTCGAATCTTGCGATGACCTTTCCTGTCCTGTCAACGAGGAACTTAGTGAAATTCCACTTGATATATGCCTTGTCACCGAACTTCTTGTTGTTCATATCCGCGAATTTGTTGAGAGCAGCATTCTTTATTCCCTTGCCGAAGCCCTCGAAAGGCTTCTCTGTTGATAGATAAGCGAACAGCGGGTCTGCACCTTCACCGTTGACCTCTATCTTTGCGAACTGCGGGAACTCAGTGCCGAATTTGAGCGTGCAGAACTGGTGTATCTCATTTTCGTCCCCGGGCGCCTGATTTGCGAACTGATTGCAGGGAAAATCAAGTATCTCGAACCCTTTGTCACGGAGGTCCTTGTACATAGCCTCAAGCGGCTCATAGTGCGGAGTGAAGCCGCAGCCTGTCGCTGTATTCACAACGAGCAGCACCTTGCCCTGATATTCGCCGAGATTTACCTCGCTGCCTGTGCGGTCCTTGACTGTAAAATCATACACTGTTTTCATAATAAATACTCCTTTCAGTTTTTTCAGTGGCTCTCGTCTGCCGCTGAAAGCAATTCATAGAGCAGCGTATAGAGCTGCTCAGCCTTTTCGGGTGCGAGCTTCACACACTGTCCGACCTGCATCGGGATATTCTTTGCCTTTTCCTGCAAAGCGCGGCCCTCCTCAGTCAGATAGATGAGCACCGCTCTTTCGTCGTCCTTGCTGTGCTGTTTTTCGAGGTAGCCAAGCGTCTGCATTTTTTTCAGCAGCGGAGAGAGTGTACCGCTGTCGAGCATAAGCTTCCTGCATATCTCACCGACTGTGATACCGTCCTTTTCCCACAGGACCAGCAGGACGATATATTGTGTATATGTCAGGTCCAGTGCTTTCAGATAGGGGGTGTACATTCCCGTAACAGTCCTTGCCGCCGCGTAAAGCGGAAAGCAGAGCTGGTTCTCGAGCTTCATAGCCTCCTTGTAGTCGAACTCCATAGTATCACGTCCTTACTTTTATGTTGTTTACAACTATATTGTATCAAATATAAATCCGTCTGTCAAGTGCCTTTCAATTATTTTTTCATTTAACTTTACAAAGACGCAAAAAGGTGCTGTCGGGTATCCCCTGACAGCACCTTTTATAGTCGTTTCGATGTTATATGCAGTGGTTCTATGCTCGGTATCAATTATCGGAAAATCGAGAGCAACATTGTTGGCTACAAAAAAGACTATATAATGCGCTCGCTTGATTTTGAGGAGTTTCTCTGGGCGAAAGGTTATGATGATTCATTCCGTGAAAATCTGTTCACCCATATGATAGAGCAGAAGCCGTTCAGTGAGCTGGAGCTATCGGTTTGCCGTTCACTTTTTCTCGATTTTTGTGTTCTCGGGGGTATGCCTGCGGTAGTTTCACAGTATATCGAAAACGGCACATTTGAGGGCTCGCTCGATATGCAGAGACAGCTTCTTGAGGACTACAAGGAAGATATTCGTAAATATGCAGAAGGTGTTGACCAGACTCGTATTCTTAACGTGTTCAATCGGATCGCTCCGCAGCTTGCAAAGGAGAACAAGAAGTTTCAGATCTCAAAGGTAGCCTCGGGAGCTCGTTTCCGCGATTACCGCGGCTGTATAGACTGGCTCGTTGATGCAGGCATCGTCAATCCCTGTTACTGTCTAAACTTTCCTGAGTTGCCACTAAAGGGAAACTACGATGAGGATAAGTTCGAGCTGTATTTTGCAGACAGCGGTCTGCTTGTGGCAATGCTTGACGACGAAGCACAGGACGACCTCCGTGCAAATAAAAACCTTGGTGTATATAAAGGTGCTCTCTATGAAAACATCGTAGGTGAGGCTCTGGTCAAAAGCGGCTGCGACCTCTATTACTATCGTCGTGAGAACTCCACACTTGAACAGGATTTCTTCATGCGTACTAAGGATTCGCTTGTGCCTGTTGAAGTAAAGGCTGAGAATGGCAGAGCGAAGTCCCTGAGAGCGCTGATAAACTCCGATAAATACGCAGATATTAAATTCGGTGTTAAGCTGTTCAATGGTAATGTCGGCTATTCGGACAATGTGTATTCATTTCCGTATTTTTGTGCATTCCTGCTTAAAGAGTTCCTGCAAACTAAATAAAGGATCCTAAAGGCGGTATTCCATACGCATAAAATCCCCCTGAACCGAAATGATTCAGGGGGATCGTTATTAACATTAGTTATCCGCATATGCGAACTTCAACATTGATATCTTCCCATATTTTGGATTTTATCGTTTGTCCGTTCGCGGCTCTGAAAGCCTTTGCTTCTTCCAATGTTATATCGAATGTGCACATTAACTCTAGTGTACGGAAGGGGGATTGTAGTACGTGTCGAGCAGAATGTACGAGCAGAAGCCGTTGAAAACAGCTGCGATAAATGATATTGCGAGGAACACATTAGCCCAGTAT
>JAFXVT010000006.1 GCA_017534835.1 Ruminococcus sp. | reverse complement strand
GCTCTGCCTCTGGACTCAGGCAAGGGACATAGCCCCTTGCAACCCAACTCACGGGCTTACTCTGTACAAAAGACCTACTCTGCTTTCGCTCGCTGATACATACGGGTATGGTTACCGGGCGACATCTTCCGTTTTGTACACGGTATATTGCGAAATTACCTGCGGAGGTGACTCCCCACAGTGTGGGGAGATGTCAGCAAAGCTGACAGAGGGGACGGGCTGTTCAGCTCCGCCTGTAGGGGGCGATGCCCACATCGCCCCGCTCATATATCGGACATTTCCAATTCGTAAGAGCGGATAATATCCGCCCCTACATATCGCTGCCGGTAGATTTAATTGCGAATTATTCCGCTCAGTGGCAGCCGCCGCAGGTCGCACAGCTTCCTGTGCAGCCGGTAGAGGGCTCGCAGGTAGCAGGGTCCTCGCCGTTTGCGGACATGGTGATTATCTGCTGCATATTCTCAACGAGCGATTCAAGCGACTTCTGCGCTGCTGTAAAAACTATCATGCGCGGATTGCTCATTATCTTCTGATAGTTCGACTTGATGTTCTCGTCGAGCTGCTGAATCTTTTCGGTGTCCTTGTTTTCCTTTGTGAGCTCCATGTTGAGGTCGTAGCGCATCTTCTCGAAGCCGTTGATAAGAGCCTGCAATTCGAGGTCCTCATCGTTCGCCTGCTTAGCGAGCGCATACGCGATGTATCTGTCGTCAGCCTGTAAAGCCTTGCCGAGTTCTCTTGTCATTTCGATGATATCCATAGTTTTTTCTCCTTATTTAATGTAGTCGAGGTAAAGTCCGCTGTATTTTTCAAAGTCGTCAGCGTTGTGGTAGAGGTATGATTCAGTCTCGCCCTCGCCGGTATTGAAAGCGCTGACGAACTCCATATACGCGACGTTGTTTTTCTCCATGTAGTCGTCGTAGGTCTCGTTTTCAGCAATTTCAAACGAGACCTCATTCGTCTCGGAAAGAGCTCCGTTCTCCATTCTGAACCACCTCAGCGAGCCGATGCCCATATGTCCGCTGAGTATGACAAGGTCACCGCTCGTCTCGTCGTATGCGAATACAGCGTGACTTCCTCCGAGCAAGCCGACATTGGTGAGCTCGCCCATATCATTCACGGTGTAGATGTCCGTCATGAAGTCAGCCTCGCAGGTACCGTGCTTGAGAAGGAGCTCCGGCACGCCGTTGCCGTCAAGGTCGCGGAGCGCATAATCCACGCTCACAAGACCGTTGTTAGCTCCGGCAGTCTCATTCCATACACGGCTGACCTCTTCCTGATATATCGCGGGATACATATCCATTATGCCGCCGGCAGAAACATCTCCCCCCTCGGTAGTTTCCTCCGCCGCAGTTGTTTCCTCCGCGGGAGCATCTGTCTCAGCCTGAGCTGAAACTCCTTCAGAAGCGGCAGTTGTCTTTTCCGGAGAAGAGAAGCTCTCCTCCTCGATTTCAGTTCCGCAGCCCGCGAGCAGCAATGCTGCGAGACATGATATTGCGATAAGTTTTTTCATTTTGTTCTCTCCTTTAAGGCAATCCCGCACAAAGATTGTGCTGAAGATGCGCCGTGAGATTTTTCGTCAGATTGTACAGAAATTCCACAGGCATACTGACGTATGTCAAGGAATTTCTGTGTAAGATGACGGAAAATATCCAAGCAGATTCAGTACAAAGACGTCAGGCGGTCTTTGTGCGGTGTTGCCTTAAATCTATCCAGTATCTTTCGATATGTATGTCCTCATCGGAGAAATACACCTCGGATTCGTATACTCCGCCGTTTCTGAGGATAGTTCTCCGGCTGCCCTCGTTTCCGCGGTCGCAGGTGATGAGTATCCTTTCAAGTCCGAGAGCTCTGCACTCGGGAAGTATCAGCTCAAGCATTTTTGACGCATAGCCCCTGCGTCTTTCGCTCGGAGCGACTGAGTAGCCGATGTGTCCGCCGTACTTCTCCAGAAAGTCGTTGAAATAATGCCGTATCTGTATCATTCCGGCGATTTTGTTGTCGCTCTCGCGCACGTATATATACTGCGTTGCGGGGACGAATCCCTGCGGAGCTGTTTCCGGCTTTGTGCAGGCTTCTGTCCATTCAAGCCATTCACGCGGGTCGGCAAGCTCCCTGAGAGCGCCTGTGCCGTCCATAGGATCGCCGCTGTCGAGGAATTCCTGACGGTATGCGCGTATCTGCTGTTCATATTCAGCAGTCGGCTTTAACAGCTTCATTTATATCACCCTGCCTGTGACTGCCCAGTTCATCGCTCCGGTTATCTCGACGTCGACAAATCTGCCTATCAGCGACTCATCGCCCTCGAATTCGACAATGATGAACTCGCTGCTCTTTCCCGTGAGGAAGCCCTCACGCTTCTTAGCCTTGTCATCGACGAGCACTCTCATACGTCTGCCGATGAAGCGCTTGTAGAATTCCGTCGATATCTCGCGCTGCACCTCGAGAAGCCTTCTCATTCGCTTTCCCTTTTCCTCCTCGCTTACCGCGTCAGGCATTTCCGCAGCCCTTGTGCCGCTTCGCTTCGAGTAGATGAACGAATAGATATTGTCGTATTTCACTGTCCTCATTATGTCGAGAGTAGCCTCGAAGTCCTCGTCCGTTTCGTCGGGGAAGCCGACTATCAGGTCGGTCGTGAGCGAAAACTCAGGGTCGCGGCTCCTGATATCGTTGACGATGCCGAGGTATTTTTCCGCTGTATAGCGGCGGTTCATGCGTCTGAGCACGTCGTCGCTGCCGCTCTGCACAGGAAGATGAAGATGCTTTGCCACCTTTTCGCAGTCGAATATCGCGTCGATGAGCTCCTTTGAGGCGTCCTTCGGATGCGAGGACATGAAACGTATCCAGAAATCGCCCTCGATATCGTTGAGTCTTCTCAAAAGCTGCGGGAAGGTCATCTCGCCTCCCAAATCATTGCCGTAGGAGTTGACGTTCTGTCCGAGCAGCATTATCTCCTTGTAGCCCTCACGCACGAGCCCCTCTACCTCGGAGACGATGTCCTCGGGGAGGCGGCTGCGCTCTCTGCCGCGGACATAGGGCACTATGCAGTAGGTGCAGAAGTTGTTGCAGCCGAACATTATCGGCACGCTCGCCTTGAACGAGCTTCCGCGCACCTGCTCTACAGTGCCGGAGAAATCATCGTATTCGGTGATATCCGCCTCGAAGCCTGCTCCGTTGAGAGCATCGAGCAGCAGCCTCGGCAGTCCGTTTATCGCAGATGTGCCGAGTACGAAATCGACCTGCGGATACGAGCGCTTTATCTTCTCAGCAACATGGCTCTGAGCCGTCATGCAGCCCGCAATGCCGATGATGAGCTCCGGTTTGAGCTCCTTGAGCTTTTTCATGCTTCCGACTATGCCGAAAACTCTGTCCTCGGCGTTTTCCCTGACAGCGCAGGTATTGAGTATGATAAGGTCGGCTTCGCTTTCGTCCTCTGTGAAGCCGTAGCCTGCATTTTTCAGTACGCCCTTTATCTTCTCACCGTCAGAAGTGTTGAGCTGACAGCCGAAGCTCCTGACGTAAGCGAGCTTCGGCTCATCGCCGAGCAGACGTTTTATCTCGCTTATTATAGCTGTATTATCGTTCAAATCTCACGACCTCCCGTGTAAATTCCGCTAATATACTATTATATCATAAAATAGAACAGAACGCAACTCCGAACAGAATATGTTACTCTTTTAATTATTAAAGTGCAGTTCAAATGTTAACGTTCAGTTACGCTGATTAAATTAGTTATTTTTATTTAATTTGTATTGATTTATCGATATTTCTGTGCTATAATGGGCATACAGCACATTTAAAACGTGCAGCAAGGAGGAAATTCTATATGAACATCAAAAAATTCACGGCGGCGGCAATGTCGCTTGTGATGATGTGCGGAACGGCTATGAACGCTCCGTATATCCCGCAGCTAAAGCCTGCGGCAGCATCTGCCGCGGACGGAGCCGAGTACCTGACGTTCAAAGCCGTCAGCGGAGGCTATGAAGTCACCGAAAGCGATATCTACACCTACGGCGATGTAGTTATCCCGTCGACCTACAACGGCTCGCCCGTAGTAAGCATCGGCGATAGCGCTTTTCTCGGCAGAAACTATCTCACATCGGTGACCATTCCCGATTCTGTAAAAACTATCGGCAAGAATGCGTTCAAGGACTGCAAGGCTCTCAAGTCAGTCTCACTCGGAAAAGGACTCGTTACGCTCTCGTCCTACGCATTCAAGGGCTGCAAGGCTCTCGAGACCGTGAACCTGCCCGAGAATCTCCAGACAATAGGCGCTGAGGTATTCTCGAACTGCTCTTCGATAAACACGCTTTCGACGCTCCAGATACCCTCAAAGGTAAAATCCGTGGGAATGTATGCATTCCTCGGCGTATCCTGCATCAACAAGGTGTATCTCCCGCAGAGCGTAGCTACTATCGGAACCGGCGCATTCGCAAGTCTGCCGAATCTTCAGATGATAGAGATAGCAAATCCCGAGTGTAATATCTACGACCAGGAAAATACTATCTGCAACGCCTACACCTACAGCAACGGCAGGATAACTTCATCATCGTTCAGCGGTACTATCTGCGGAGCTACCGGCTCGACTGCACAGTCATACGCCCAGAAGTACGGACGCTCGTTCTCGTCTATCGGCTCGTATCAGCCGCCCGCAACTCAGGCTACAACGACCTCGACCACAAAGAAAACAACTACTACCACAACCACCAGACCTACAACAACGACAACCACAACTACTGCAAAGCCTACAACAACTACTACCAAAACGACCACTTCAACTTCCAGACCCACCACAACTTCTTCCACAGCCAAGCCCACTGACACTACCACAGCTTCAACAGCTCCAAGCGTAATGAAGGATTTCATCGTATCTCCCTCTGCTGTAAGCGCTCACCCCGGCGAAACTGTTGACGTCGAGATATACGTCAAGGCAAACAGCCACAAGGTAGGTCAGTACATAGTCCGCCTCGACAATACAGACCTCCCGCAGGGCATCACATACACTGTTGACGACCCGCTCTGCTACGCTGTAGATGCAAAAGGCAACTTCAAGTTCGAGCTCCTCGGCGATACATACTACTGCTCAACGCTTTCAAGCGGCGATCCTACACCGGTCAACGAAGAAGAACCGGTAATGATAATGACATTCACTATCCCCGAGAACGCTATTCCCGGCGAATACGACTGGAACCTCTCAAGATTCCACGTTGTTGAGGACGGCATCAACAAGATAGAGTTCGACGCTGTTATCAATCCCGGCAAGATAGTTATCGAGTCCGGCAACACAACAACGACTACTACTACAACTGCCACGACGACAACTACTACAACG
>JAFXVT010000067.1 GCA_017534835.1 Ruminococcus sp. | reverse complement strand
CTGAAGATACGCAGTCAGATTTTTCGTCAGATTGTATAGAAATTCCGCAGGCATACTGACGTATGTCAAGGGATTTCTGTGCAAGATGGCGGAAAATATGCAAGTAGATTCAGTGCAAAGCCGTCAGGCGGGCTTTGTGCGATGTTGCCTATAATAATAACGTAATACCGGATCGGAATAACGAAGCCCTCCCGATGGTCACACGTAAGTGCGCGCTGTCGGGAGGGCTTTTATGACTGTATGAAAGACGAGAATAAACACCTGATTCCAGGAAAGGTTTCCACCGATAAATGCGTGTAAACCTTCCATATGAGTATCAGGGTCGGCAGGTGCCGTTGTTTTCGTTGACAAAGCTTTTGTAATGCGGTAAAATAAAGCTAAATCATTAAAATAAAACTCGTACTGCGAGATTCATACGCTGAATGTCGTATATATAGTGAAAGCAAAAATGATCATTTTACAGCTTTTACACAAGGAGGACCATATGGATCACGGCGGACTCAGCTACCTCCGTTTCCTTGATGGCGATAAAGAAGGCTTTGTCGAGATAGTGGCACAATACCGCAACAGACTTGTTTTGTTCATTGATACTTTTGTTCATGACATCCATATATCAGAAGAAGCTGCCGATGATGCTCTTATGAAATTGTATATAAAAAAGCCGAGATACAAAGAGAGCTGCTCATTCACAGCGTGGCTGTATACCATCGGGAAAAATGCAGCACTGGACTATCTGAAAAAAATCAAACGCGACAGGTACGCTCCTCTGGACGATTACTTCTATCTGTCAGACGAAACCGACTTAGAAGCCGAGTGCATCAAAGGCGAAGAGAACAAAGCCCTGCACAATGCAATAAGGAAACTGAAAACGGAATATGCACAGGTGCTTTATCTCACCTATTTTGAAGGACTTACAAACACGGAAACTGCCAGAGTAATGAATAAGTCAGCGCGTCAGGTCTCGGATCTGATATACCGAGCCAAAGAGGCGCTGAGAAAGGAACTTGAAAGGAGTGAGAACGGTGGATAATATCCGAAAAAAAGCGGAAGAGCTAATGAAGCGAGGAGACGCTGTCATAGAAAAAAACAAACGTCTCAGAGCAATTATGCAGCGTGCTGTCGTTCTTTCACTCACTGCATCCGCTGTGCTCGTGACCGGTATTGTGACTCAGGTGATGAAGCCGCCGAAGAAGCCGGCTCCTTCGGGCAGCGGTATCATCATCGAAGCAAGTACGGATGCTCCTTTAGTGACAGCTGCGGCTACTGCGGAAACGTCAAGACCGACGGTCACTGTCACTGACACCACGGCCGCAGGCAAGTCCCCTTCCACATCTGCCGAGACCTCAGAAGCGACTTCTGTCCGGACGACAACTGCATTCAGGCAAGTCGATACTTCAACGTTGAAAACAGGGCTCACCACAACTGTTCCGAGCACATCGGAACGCCCGCAAGAGACAACTGTGACCACATCTCAAGGAGGGATCACTATGAAAAAAATAACTGCTTTTGTTACTATCCTTGCAATGTCGGGAGCGCTTCCGAATATGTATGCATCAGCCGGAACGGTACCGAACGAGCACAATATCAAATTCTCACAGAGTGAGCTGTGCATTTTCAAGGAATACGAACGCACCGGACCGATCGACAAAAACGGTGACGGTATCATCGACGAGATCTCCGTTGACCCTGATATAAACGGAGACGGTACATTTGATATCTGCGATGTTTTTGAGCTGAGACTGTATGGTGAGAGATTTGAATACTGTTTCAAAAAATACGGTCATGACCAGTCAAAATATGACGAACTCGCCGCTTTTTACAGCGAAGAGGCAGCAGACAGGATACTTCGGTGCTACAACGCCGAAGGTTCATTCAGATTCATGCCGGTATCGGCGGGCGGGACCGATCCTGACCGCTCATACGGAGCTCAGATGCTCGCAAGATACTACCTGTATAAAAACGGAGACTACCCGACCGAAAATGAGATATACTCAGCCCTTACTGACAGAGTTTTCATTTCTTCTGTCAGCACGTCAGACATCGAAGGATTCGTTCAGTATATCGGTGAGCTGCGCGAAAATATCGAATATATCAACGCATATGAAGAAGACGAAACATATACAGATGAACAGCTTGCAGCCTTTGCACGATTCGACAGTGATAAGTCTGCTGCTGACATAAACGAGGACGGTATCTTAGATTTCTTCGATGCTTACGATGTCCTTGTTTATACGGTAATGAGGGATAAAACAGGTCAGAGTGCGGAAAACAACGATTACTTCTCGGAATACAAATGGCATCAGACAGAAGCAAACGGAGACGTTTCCCTTGACGGCATCGTTGATATGAACGACTACGACCTGCTGGCAGCCTATTACAAGAGAAACACCGCCAGACCGGTCGCGATTGAGGAATTGGCTGAGCATCTCAAAAAGTGTATGATGGAAAAGGAAGGCTCCGGGACAGTGCCCGCTGCATTAAACCTAAACGGTGCAGATGTCCTTGAAGGTATAACGATCATAAATGGCGACGCAAACCTCGACGGCAAGGTCTCACTTTCTGATTCCGTAGCTGTTCTCCAGCACATCGCCAACCGCGACAAATACGGACTCAGACCGCAGGGACTCATCAACGCCGACGTTGACGGTGTGGAAGGCGTTACTGCCAACGATGCACTGACTCTTCAGAAATGGGACGCTGATAAATAACGTTCAGAGCCAACTCTCCATATTACCAGAACAGCGGCACCTGATAACAGGTGCCGCTGCTTTAATGTCAGATCCACTAAGCCAGCTCTGACACTGCGGAGTCGGAGATGACAGGCGATGATCTGATGTCACCTTATCAAGCTCTCCAGTGTTTCAAACAAAGTATCGTTGTCGATCGGCTTGCTGAGATGTGCATTCATTCCGGCTTGCAGACTTCTCTGAACGTCCTCATCAAAGGCATTGGCAGTCATAGCGATAATGGGGATCGTCTTTGCATCGTCTCTCGTGAGCGCTCTTATTTCTGATGCGGCTTCAAGCCCGTCCATTTCGGGCATCCTGACATCCATTATCACTGCATCATAGTGACCTACTTCACTTGCAGAAAACATTTCAAGAGCTATCCTGCCGTTTTCGGCGTGATCGACATTTATCTCACGCTTGGCAAGTACCATCTTCACGATCTCAGCATTTATGGGAACGTCTTCGGCAAGCAGTATGTTCCTGCCTTTAAGCTCTGCCTTGTGACCCGCTTTTCTTCCGGCAGGATTTTTCTTTCTGTAAGCTGACATATATTCCTCAATGACATTCTCGGCAGACACCGGCTTTGCAATAAAGCTGTCAATGCCGGCACTTTCGGCTTCTTCAACTACATCGTCCCACTTGTAGGCGGTGATAATGATGATCGCAGTTTCATGGCCGACGATCCTGCGTATCACTCTTGCTGTCTCAACGCCGTCCATTCCCGGCATTTTCAGGTCCACGAGCAGCAGGTCAAATGGCTTCTGTCTTGCCTGTCTGAGTCTTACAAGTTCTATCGCTTCCTTGCCTGAAAGTACTGTCTCGCAAGCGATACCGGCTTTGCCAAGCACCAGCTTTGCATGCTCACAAGCAACGGGATCATCGTCTATGACAAGTACACTCAGCTCGCCGAGGCTGACATCCTGCTCCTTAGCGTCACTTCTGGAATATGCTGAATCCATCAGTGTGACCGTCACGGTAAATGTAGTACCCTCCCCCTTTTGGCTTTGCACCTCGATGTAGCCGTTCATCATTTCTACTATGTTTTTGGTGATAGCCATACCAAGTCCTGAACTGCCGTATATGTTGGTCGCAGAGCTGTCCTCCTGACTGAAGGTGTCAAACAGCTTTGGCAGGTATTCGGGGCTCATACCTATTCCCGTGTCGGATACCGTAAAGCGCAGAGTTGATCTGTTTTCAAAATGTGCTGTCCTTTCAGCGGTAAGCTCCACGCTTCCGCCCTCTGGGGTGAACTTGACGGCATTACCGAGAATATTGATAAGCACCTGCCGCAGCTTCATACCATCTCCGATATAATGATCATCGACCGTGCCGATAACACGGCAGTTATAGTTCAGATCCTTATCCGCACACTGAGCGCTGAAAATAGTGTTTATCTGTTCGAGCAGCTTAGTGAAAGAGAAGTCCTCATTTTTCAGGACTGTTTTGCCCGATTCTATCCTTGACATATCGAGAATGTCATTTATAAGACTCAGAAGGTGGTTTGCCGAGCTTCCTATCTTCTCAAGCTGTCCCCTTGTTCTTTCGGATAATTCCGGGGCAGTAAGAGCTATAGCATTCAGCCCGATGATAGCGTTCATAGGAGTCCTTATCTCGTGGCTCATGCTTGACAGGAACATTGTCTTAGCCTTGCTTGCCTGCTCTGCGGCAGCAAGTGCATCGCCGAGCGCCCTGCCCTGTGCCATAGATTCTCTCATTTCGCTGTCTATATCCGTGAAGCCCACTCCGACAGCGTGTACTGTGTTATCGTCTCTGTCCTCTGGGTGCCGCACTCCAGCCATACGGAGCATCTCGTAGGTCTCCTCGCCGCTTTTTCGGACTGTAAGATAACGCAGAGCGATGATAGGCTCCTTTTCGAGCCCCTTGCGGATATTGTCAGGTTCAATAAAATGCAGAAAGCTCTCACGGTATCTCTCGGCAACGACCTCGTTTGCATAACGTGTGAATGCTTCTATGTAGGAGAAATGGGCGCCGACCTGCGGTCCCTCATCGGGTGTTACCTCCGAACGGTAACAGATACATTCATCCGAATCAAGGTCCACATAGTAAACACTTCTGTAATCCGATGCGAGAGCGGTTATCATATGGTCCTGTCTGGTACGCAGTTTCTCCTGCTCCAGCAGTTCATTCTGAAGCTGTAATCTTTGTTCAAGTTCCTCCTGCTTGACCACCGAGGTCTCTTTTTCAATGGCAAGCTCGGCGTTCCTTTTGCTTTGCAGGAATATGAACAAGAACATTGCAAGAAGCACAAGTGCGCTCAAAAACGTCTGTACAAGGCTTCGTGTGATTATCCCCTGTGATACAGAGCTGATATTATCGCTTATGACACTTCCGCGGATAAGATATGTCAGCATCCAGTCAGTGCCGTCTATCGGGGTGTATGACAGTGTTTCGTTTACATCGTCATATGTAAATGAGATGACGCCTCCCCTGCCGTTTTTAAAATCAGACCGCAGATCATCAGCGGTAACATCATCGTCAAAATCAGCGTGTTCCATAGCCATCAGAAGATTGTCTTCGCTTGCAAGGCCACCGAGGACCATATCTGTAAGAGCAGTTCCATCCTTTGTGTAGATGTTGCAGAAAGTAGTATTATTACTGTCAGACTGTAATGATACACCCTCCAGCATAGTGTTCATACTGATCTCCATAAAGCAGACTGTCAGCGTCTGCCCGCCGAGCGGAAGCCTGTCGACCGGAACAGCGATAACAACGCTCTTGCTGCCGCTGTCATCGTTCCTTACGGAGATCTCGGGCTCGCTGATATTGTTGTAGTCAAAGCTGTACTGCTCTATATTGTTCATAGTGCCGTCTGCGGTATAGATAAGTCCGTTTGTATCCACGAAGGCAAATTTTTCAAGGGTATAGAGCTTTCTCATACGCTGCTGATATGCCTGCAAATGGGATGTATCGCTGAGATCGTCGCTTGTCAGAAGTCCGACAGCCGTCTGCATATTCCCGATGTTCCGTTTCAATGCAGATGCGACCACCTGTTTGCGCCTGCCGGCAAGCTCATCAAGGAACAGCTTGCTCACGGATGTCGCTGCCATTTCGGTGTCCTGCTTTGCCTTCTGCCCCGACCAGTATGTGCCGATTATAAGTATTGCCGCTATCAGCAGGCTGCCTATAACGGTTGCATACAGTCCTGTTGTATTATTTATCCTCTTCATATCATTATTTTTCTCGTGAGACCGGTTTATAAACTGCACAGTTTATCAAACTGGTACTTAGCTTCCGTTATGAGCGAAGAATAATCTGTTTCTGTTCTGCTGCGAAGCAGCTCTGTCAGCTCGCTGACCGGTTTTGTCAGCGGAACAAGCGACAGGTTAGCGTACATACCTTTCAGTGCATGAACAGTCTCAAACGCCGCATCAAGATCGCCTTCTCCGATCTGCTGTTCGAGCAGAGGAAGTCTGTTGTCAGCAAGTGCCTTTTCGACAAGTCCGATATAAAAATCCTCCATACCCATGCACCGTGCAAGTCCCTCGTCCACATCAGCGCCATATTCTCTCAGTTTATCAATTGTAAGCATACTCTGCCTCCTTCAGTTCTTTTTCTATCAAAGCTCCGAACTCTTCAGGCGGAAGAGGCTTCGAGAAATAATATCCCTGTATGATGTCACAGCCCAGTTTTTTCAGCAGTTCCATCTGTTCCTTTGTTTCAACGCCCTCTGCGATAACAGGGACTTCAAGGAGCCTTGCGATGTCGATCATAATGCCTACAAGCCGTGCGCTTTTAGGTTTTTCGCAGATATACCTGATAAATTTCATATCCAGCTTCAAAGCGTCTATCGGCAGAGCGGTCAGCATATTCAATGAGGAATAACCGCTGCCGAAATCGTCCATTTCTATCCTGAATCCGATATTGCGGAGCGTATTCACTGTTTCTATGATCTGGTCGGAATCATCGGTATAGGCAGACTCAGTGATCTCAAGCAGAAGATCGGGATTCTTCAAGCCGTTTTGTCTTGTGATGCTCTCCAGTATCCCCACAAGATGTGCGTTGAAAATATCTACTCTTGACACATTGACCGATACCGGGATACCGATCCCGTACTTGTCTTTCCAGAGCTTTATCTGCGCCGCTGCTTCGTTCCAAACGAACTGGTCGAGTTTCTGTATCAGACCGTTCTCCTCAAAGAGCGAGATGAACTGTCCCGGACTTACCATACCGAATTCCGGGTGGAACCATCTGATAAGCGCTTCTGCGCTTGAAAGCTGCGGTCTGCTGCCGCTTATTGAATACTTTGGCTGATAATAGACCCTGAACTGTTTTTCAGCCAGTGCCTTGTCCATATCATTTATGAGCCTTTCGGCGTACAGCTCTTTGCTGTGCTGTTCATCGTTATAGAAATCAAAGCAGGATACATAGCTGTTTCTGAGCTTCTGACAGGCAAGTCTGGCATAATCGAAACGCTGTTCCATACACTTTTCGCCGCCGTCGTCGGAATACACACCAAACCGCAGACTGATACTGCTGTCGTTTATACGCTTGTCCATCACAGCGATATACTGCGGCAGTTTGTCCTTGAACTCATCACTGTGAGGAAGATAGACGCAGAACTGGTCGTTGTCGCGGCGGCAGGCGATCCCTCCGTTTTTGCTGACAAGCTCATGGAGGCTTTCACCGATCGTTTTCAACACCTGATCGCCGTACCTTCTGCCGTACAGCTCATTTACAACATGGAAGCGGTTTATGTCGACCATAACTGCATCCATCGGCATATGGTTGTTCAGTTCGTCAAGTCTTTTGCCGTACTGAAAGAAAAACTCCTTATGAAACAGTCCTGTCAGCTCGTCACGCTCCGTCTCATGGATAATAACGCTGTCCTCAGCAAGCTCGATAGAGTGACCGACTCTTGCACAAATGACCTCCGGCATATCAAATGGCTTTGTGATAAAATCCGCTGCCCCGAGCTTCAGGCTCTCAACTTCTGCACCCTTTTCAGAGGTCAGCACAATTACCGGGATACGCCTGAGCTCATTGTCGCTGCGAAGCAGTTTCAACAGACTGTATCCGTCCATTTGCGGCATATGCAGATCAAGTATAACAAGTGAGAGCTTCAGTTTTTCCCTCTTTATGATATTGAGGGCTATCACGCCGTTTTCGGCATAGCTGATCTCGTATTGGTTATCCAGTATCTTTCCGAGTATCTCTCTTGCGATATAGTCGTCATCAACGATCAATACGTTTCTGCGAAGTCCTTTTTTACGTTCAAGCAATTCCTTCATATGGGCTCCCTCCTTTAATAATCCATCAAACAACAAGGCGGCTCCTTGTCAGATCAGCATTAGATGCGCACTACTTAAGCATCCTGATAATTCAGTATATTGCTGATACCTTCTGTAATAAAGAAGTATTCTGCTTTTATCTCTTCAAGATACTGTTTCCCTTCATCTGTAAGGCTGTAATATACACGTGTACGGCGCTTACCTACAAGTACCTGCTTATCTGTTACCAGACCTTTGTCTATCATACGGTACATAATAGGGTACATAGAGCCGTCCTTCAGCGTGAATTTCCCTTTGCTCCGTTCATTCATCTCCTGAAGCAGCTCATAGCCGTACTTATCACGTTCCTGTAACAGGTGGAGCAGTACCATTTCGACCGTTCCGCGTTTAAGGTTTTCACGTACCTGCATGGAAATAATTCCTTTCTTGTGATTTTTTACAAATCACTGCCTACATTTTCATTATATCATATGTAATATGCGTTATCAATACTATACACTACAATGTATATATAAAATAAATATATAGTGTTATCAGGTGCGAGCTCCGTATACTCTATCTTATCAAGCGTAAGTGCCTCCGGATCCCACCTGAGATCTGCTGTTCCTGCAACAAATCCGGAAATTCTTCTGCACCTGTTTCCGGTTGAAGCTGTTGTCTATTCTGCACTAATGTGAGCTGTCCGATTTAGCAATAACAGAGAATAAATGTGAATTTTTTATGAAGTTTCGTCTTTTTCGCCTCCGAAAGTCACTAACTGACAGAAATACTCAGAGCGACATTTTCTCTGAGACAAAAAGGAGGAACAACTATGAAAAAAATGATAGCTTTATTCTCGGCACTCGCACTGCTCGTATCCGGTACAGCGTGCGGCGGAGGCGGCGGAAGCCAAAAAACAGACAGTCCGGAGATCACCGTGACACAGACCATTTACAAGGGCGAAAGCTGTGAGATGCCTGCGGATCTTTCGTTCGTTGTAAGTATGCTCAACACACCGAAGGGCTTGCTGCTCGTGTATAACGATATGGATATGAAACTGCGCGGCGTGTACTACGATAACGATATGAAGATAGGCAACAGCTTCCCTGTCGAAAAATCGGACACAGAATGGCTCTCAGACTTCGCTGTGACCGACGACGGCAGCCTCCGCGCGTTCAGCTCGAAATCGACCGGCTCCGAAACAGCCGTTGCAGTCAAAACTTTTTCATCGGACGGCAAGCTCGTTTCCACAACGGAGCTCGGCGACCTCGGCGGAAGGCTCGGCACAGAGTATACCTCCCCGAACGCTGTTACCTATTTCGGCGATGACACCCTCATCTCGTTTGAAAGGGACGTCTTTCTCGTTGACGGAAACGGCAATGTCAGGGAGTCTGTTCCTGTCGATATGAACATCATCTACAGCTTTGACAGCGAGGGCGGTATCATCTGCTCAAATATGCATTACACAACACGGCTCGATAAGCTCAAAGTACCGTCAGAAAAAGAGCTCTCCGCGAATCCTGACAATGTGAGCTTCATCCGTCCGCCTGTGATGGGAGACGAGCGTTTTTCCGCGTATCTGATACTTGCGGACGGCATATACGGTATGACATCTGACGGCAAAAAGGCAATGCTGCTCGACTTCTCTGCCTCGCATATCAAGAGCTCGGACGTCAGCGCGGTATGTCCGCTCGGCGAGGGAAGATTCGCCGTTCTCGCGCCAAGCCTTACGCTGCTCACTGTCCGTCCCGACGACTACAAGGAAGAGCGTGAGACCGTCATCATCGGCAAGCACAACACAGTCAGCAGTATAGAGCGCGATACGGCGGCTGATTTTACCAATATCAACGATGATTATTTCATCGAATTCCGCGAATACGACTTTGAGAAGGAAGATCTGAAGCTCGACATTCTTTCCGGTGATTCGCCCGACCTGTATATCCCTGCCTGTCACAACGAAATGATAAAATACATCGGTCTCGGAGCTGTCTCGGACTTCGCTGAGCTCCACGAAAAATACGGCGGAATGAGCGAGGACGACTTCCTGCCGAATGTCGTGAACGGACTGAAACACAACGGAAAGCTCTACTCTATGGGGGAGTTTTTCAGTCCTGATCTCCATATGGCGAACCGCGAGGTCATCAGTCGCGAGCAGGCAAACTGGAACTACGAAGACTTCTACGAAATCGTCGACGCTCAGCCTGCGGATACTTACCTGAGCGAGCGCCATTTTCTCGAAAATCCTGAACAGGTATTCTCGTGGCTGTGTCTTGGCAACTACTCCGACTGGATAGACTACGACAAAGCGGAATGTCACTTTGATTCCCCCGAATTCATAAAGCTGCTGGAATTCTGCAAAAATGCCAGCTGCATCGGAGGCTACGAACCGAACTACTGGGAGACAACTACCGAGGAAGAGCGCCAAAGGGACGCACGCGAGGATCTGACTCTGCTCGGCAGGAAAAAAGCTCTTCTCGCCTTCAGTATAACGAATGACCACCTCGACCAGCTCATCGGCATCGCCGCTGCACATTCTGTATCGCTCGATGATATTACTCTTGTGGGTCAGCCGAACAGCAGCCGTCACGGGACCTTCAAGTTTGGTATGTCGGAGTATTTCATCCTCAACACCGGCAAATGCGAGCAGGGCGCCTGGGAGTACCTAAACTATGTCCTCGGCTATGAAAATGAAATGGAGCACATTGGCGGCTTCTCGGTAAACCTTACGCGCAAGGACGCCTTCGAGGACATATGGGAAAAGAAGTTCGAGCAGTTCAACGAGAACGACAACGAGATAACAGGCGGAATGAACGGCTACAATTACACTTACAGTCTCAATATCACACGCGAGCAGCTCGACTATTTCAAAGCCGCTGTCCTCTCCTGCGACAAGCTCGGTGAATGGGATATGAATGTCAGCCCGATACTGAACGAGGAATTCGGGCGCTGCGAAGCCGGCGAATACACAGCCGAGGAATGCGCAAAGGCGATGCAGGACCGTGTCTCGCTCTATCTCAGTGAGCAGTCGTAAAGCGAACGTTGTATATACTGCACTACCAGACACAGCCCGATTTGGTGATAACAGAGAATAAATGTGAATTTTTTATGAAGTTTCGTCTTTTTCGCCTCTGAAAATCACTATACAGTGAGCACACTCAAAAAGTGCAAAGGAGGAATATACAATGAAAAAACTTACAGCTCTGATACTGGCGCTGGCAATGCTCACTTCGGCAGGATGCAGCTCCGGCGGCGACTCATCTGAAAGGGCTCCGCAGACTGTGACAGTCTCGCAGGTCAAATACAAGGAGGAGCGTGCCGAAAAACCGCAGGGCTTCGGCTCGCTCTTAGATATGGCGTACATCGAGGGAAAAGGCACGCGCGTTGTGTGGGAAGCCGGCGGAAAATTCAGCTTTTCCGACTACAGCGAGGATATGGTGCCGTCCGCTCCGACAGAGATCTTCTCTGCCGATGATATGATGCATTCGCTCGCGTGTATCTCTCCCGACGGCACGATGTCATTCTTCGTTATACACGGCAGCTTCAGCACAGATGTCACCGACCCCGACCACTTCAAGAACGGCGAATACAGCTTCGAGATACGCACCTTCGACGCTGACGGCAATGAGCTCTCTGCAACTGAGCTCACCGACCTCGGCAGCTATATCAAGCCGTATGAGGACATCATCACGTTCTTTTGTCCATATGGTGAAAAGTGGCTGATCGGCGGTCACAGCGGACGCTATCTCATCGGTGCGGACGGCGTGGTCGAGGACAATACGGACGACGATATGACATTTGAGTCCTACGGCGTCGACAGCGACGGAAAGTATATCTACGCAGCCGCGACCGAATACGGCTATATGGACGGAAAAACTCTCCGTGAGCCGGCGGATATGAAGGAATACGGCGATTTTCTGAGGCTCAACAAGGGAACGTTCGCCGGCGCAGGTGCATACAAGCTGTTCTTTATGATGAACGACGGCATTTTCGGTCTGACGGCTGACGGTCAGATAGTGGAGGTGCTGGACTATATCGGCTCGCGTATCGCTCTTGCCGATGTATACGCTGCCGCATATGTCGGCGAGGGAAAATTCGCAATGTACGGCTCTGACGACGCAGGCACGTATTTCTCGCTGCTGACGGTGCGTCCCGACGATTATGTCGAGAACAGAAAGCCGGTCGAGGTCGGCGTGCTCTCAAAAGATGGTTACTGGTCGAAAAATCACGAGGAAATGATAACGAAGTACAACAAGAAAAATGAGAACTACGAGGCTTCGATGAAATACTTCACCGGCGGCATCGAGGGGCTCTCGACCGATATTCTCGGCGGCAGCAGTCCCGACGTCATAGTCATCAACGGCAGACGCGATATGACGAGGCTTTACAACCTCGGCGCGCTCGCTGATATGAACGAGCTCTCGGAGCAGTACGGCGGCTTCAATGAGGACGACATACTCGACAACATAGTAGAGGCATACAAATACAAGGGCGGGCTGTATATGATGAGCCAGACCTTCACTCTTCCAGTGCTGCTCGGCAAGAAGAAATACTTTCCTAACGGCAATGTCACGCTCGACGAATTCATAGATATAGCGTCAAATATGCCCGATGATATGACACTCGGCGGAGACTGGATGTTCCGTCACGAACAGGTAATAGCAAACTTCGTCACAGGCGACCTCTCCGCATGGGTAGACTTCGACAACGCGGAGTGCTGGTTTGATTCGCCCGAATTCGTAAAGCTGCTGGAGTTCACACATACTGTCCGCCTTGCACCCGAGAGAGACTGGGACGCATTCAACGCATCCATGTCTGATGAGGAGCAGCATGTATACAGCACAGAAGTAATGCATTCGGTCGCAAACGAGAAGTCTCTCATAGACGGAGATTCTATAGGCGGTTTGTTTATGCTGAGCGATATCCGTGAACAAAGAGGTCTGAGCAGCGATGATGTTGTGTACCTCGCTACTCCGTCGGATGACCCGAAAAGCAGTTTTAGTGCTCCGAACGACAATATCTTCTCCGTGCTCAAAACAGGAAAATGTATGGAAGGCGGCTGGGACTACGTCAACTTCATAATGAGCGACGATTTCCTGCGGAGCTATCTGCAAACCCAAAGCTTTTTCCATACACGCAAGGACAGCTTCGAGCAGACACTTGTCGACGGGCAGTACCGCTCACAGCATACTACATGGACGGATGAATCAGGACAGACTCATTCCAGCGTAGAATTCGGAGTTGATATCACCGACGAGGACATTGCGAAGCTGAAGGAATATATCAGCACCTGCACTAATCTGATAAGTGCCGATGATGAGATAAGCAGCATTATCATGGAAGAGTACGGCTCGTTCGATTCGGGCGATGTCTCCGCCGAAGAGTGTGCTCAGCGCATACAGAACCGCGTATCTCTTATGCTCAGCGAGCAGTCCTGATAAAAAGCGGCACCCACAACGCTTAGCATTGTGGGTGCATTTTATGTGAGAACTTACTGTATAGAATATCAGCGTACAGCCTTTATACTATGCCGGAGAGGTCGAAATCGGGGACGTACTGCTCCCCTACCGCAGACTTTTCCTGTGTGAAGCCGTCGAGCCCGAGCTCGGACGCGCGCCGCACTACGCTGTTGTATTCCATTTTCGTGACGCGGCGTTTCAGCTCCGGAAATGCATCGGGTATAAAATCGAACGGCGTATACTGATTCATTATGCTGACGAGTACCTGCTCCGGTGAGGTATTTTCCGCTATCCACTCCATAATGCGGATACTGTCGTGACGGCAGCCGGGCAGTACGAGATGACGTATCACAGTGCCGCGGAGGAGTCCGCCGTCATCGTTGAAGCGGAGCTTACCGGTCTGACGTATCATCTCCGTCACCGCTGCGGAGGCGTGCCCGAAATAATCCGGAGCATTCGAGTATTTCGCAGAGAGCTCCGGCGAGTGATACTTTATATCCGGCAGATAGACGTCAATGAGACCGTCGAGCCGGCGGAGAGTCTCCACAAGCTCGTATCCGCCGGTATTATACACAACAGGCACCGCAAGACGCTGCTTTATCATTTCGAGTGCAGCAGCTATATCGGGTACGAAATGCGTCGGCGTGACGAGCTCGATGTTGTCCGCGCCCTGCTCCTGCAAGCGAAGGAATATGTCTGCAAGACCTTCCGCGGAAGTCTCGGCGCCGTAGAGCTCGCTGCTTATCACGCTGTTCTGACAGTAGACGCAGTGGAGACTGCAACCGGTGAAAAACACCGTACCTGCGCCGTTTTTGTACGCGATGCACGGCTCCTCCCATTTGTGGAGGCTCGCCTTTGCAGCCGTCGGGACTGCTCCCATTCCGCAGTATCCCCTTCCGCTGTAACGGTCGGCTCCGCAGCGGCGCGGACAGAGGGTGCAGTGTGAGTATATATCATTCATCGTACAGTCTCCTTAATTAGATGATAGATAACCGAAACCGAATATAACTATCACAAAAATGGTCAAAAATACGAGCAGGAGGATCAATGCTGAAACTAAAGCGGCAGCGCAGCCAAATGAGCTGCCATTCTCTTGCGGAGCTGAATTATGCGGCACGGTATCGTTCTGCGGCGCTGAATATTGGCGTATCTGTTCATTCTGATATATGACAGGCTGCTGTACCTGCGGTGGAGGAGCATATAAATTTCGCGGCTGACGATAATTTCTTTCGCGCTGTTTTCTCTCTAAGGAGAGTAGGTCACTGGCTGTCATCAGCCTGTTATAGAAGCCTTCAAGCCATTCGTAGTCTTCCTGTGAACATATATCACTGTAAAAGCTGACCGCGACATCATGAACAAGCTGATTCCTTATATCACGCACGCGTTTCAGCCACCTCAAATCATTATTCCAACTATTATTTCTTGCGGCATTCCTGTTCTCATACATCAAATCGATGTATTTAGAAATACCATTTTCCGATGAATACGCATCTTTTATATTTTGGTCGATACTCTTATACAGTTCCAAAAAGCTAATATTCAATTCAAGCGTATATAGTTCATCTCCGTTTTTATTCATCAATGAAATCATCTATCCCTTTCTCGCCTCCGGTCGAAATGTAAGAGTAATAGCTGAGTATCACAGAAGCGTCCTTGGGGTCGGTCTTACCGTCGCAGTTCACGTCGGCAGCCTGCTTCTGAGCAGCTGTGAACGTCGGAGCTCCGCCTGTCGAGAGCAGCGCGTATTCGGCGAGTATGAACGAGGCGTCCTTGGCGTCGATGCTTCCGTCAGCATTCGGGTCGCCGAGTGCAGGAGCGCGTCCGAGCGATACGAAGGTGCGATTGAACTTCGCGGCATAGGTCTCGGCAGTCGAGCCCTCGTAGCCGCGTATAGTGCCGCTGTAGCTGCCTTTGTTGTCGTTGGAGAATGTGGTCGCGCGGTCGTAGATCTCGCAGTCGGGGGCAAGGACAGTTACCTCCGCGAGCAGGTCGCACTTCACAAACGCCTGCATACCGACCTCCCTGACTGAAGCAGGGATAGTCACGGAGGTCAGCCCCGTGCAATAATTGAAGGCGTTATCGCGGATAACCGTCACGGAATCAGGAATGGTCAGCGACGTCATGCCCGTGCAGTAATAGAACGCATTTCCGGCTATGTCCGTAACGCCGTCGGGAATGACGACGTCGCCGGTGCATAGGCTGCCGTTTATGAGTATGCCGTTGACTATGACGAAGGGGCGCTCCTTGCTGCGCTGCGCCTCCAGCCACGAAGTACCGGCGAAGGCGATGTCGCCGATATAGGTCACTGAGGGCGGTATCTCAATCTCTGCGAGGCTCTTGCAGCCGGCAAACGCGCTCGAGCCGATATTTGCCACGCCGTCGGGAATAGTTATGCTTTTCAGCGATGTGCAGCCCGAAAACGAGTACGTGCCGATACTTTTCAGAGTGTCTGGCAGCTCTACAGAAGTGAGGCTTTTGCAGCTGTCGAACGCCTGACCGCCTATTGAGGTCACTCCGCTGCCGATGACAACGGACGTTATCTCTTCCTTGAAGTCAGTCCACGGCACCGTGTAATTGCTGCCTCGGCTGTACATCTCGCCTGTTCCGCTGACGGTGAGCTTGCCGCCGCTGAATGTCCACGAAAGCGACTTTCCGCACGTACCGGAGGCAGTCTCCGCACATTCGGCAGTGATATATACAGTGGGAGCAGCTCCGCCAAACGTCCCTGCTGTGAGCAGCACAGACATGGCAAGTGCCGCAGATAAGGCTTTTTTCATAATTAACAGCTCCTTTCGGATATCAGATAAATTATAGCATTATAGCGGAAAATAGTCAAGCAGGAGCGCCTTACCCGATAATTGCTCTTAATACTTGCATTATTTGTGATAATATGGTATAATGATTGTGTATTTTGTATTTTACAGGAGAGTCAATTATGAACAACACTACTTGTGCAAAACAGATAAACGACATCGTGACCGAGGTCAAGAAAGCGGTCATCGGCAAGGACCCCATAATCATCAAGACCCTGCTCGCTATCCTGTGCAAAGGTCATATCCTCATCGAGGACATCCCCGGCGTCGGCAAGACTACTCTCGCCCTCGCATTCTCGAAGGCACTCTCACTCGAGCACAACCGTATGCAGTTCACTCCGGACGTGCTCCCCTCCGATGTTACGGGCTTCTCGGTGTTCAACAAGCTCAAAAACACCTTTGAGTTCCGCCCAGGCGTCGCCTTCTGCAACCTCTTCCTCGCGGACGAGATAAACCGTACATCAAGCAAGACGCAGTCCGCATTGCTCGAGCTTATGGAGGAGAAGAGCATCACCGTTGACGGAAACACATACAAGCTCCCCGAGCCATACACCGTCATCGCCACGCAGAACCCGATAGGCTCGGCAGGTACTCACAACCTCCCCGATTCCCAGCTCGACCGCTTTATGATAAAGCTCAGTATGGGCTATCCCGATTTCGGCGGCGAGGTCGCAATCCTCAAATCCAAATTCAACGCAAATCCGCTTGATGACGTGCAGGAGGTAGCGAATGCACGTATGCTCACCGAGCTTCAGGAATACATCGCCAACATCTACGTTGACGACAGGATATACGAATACATCGTCCAGCTCTCGGCAGCTACACGAAATCACCCGATGATAAAGCTCGGCGTCAGCCCGAGAGGTACGCTCGCACTTATGCAGATATCGAAGGGTATCGCCGCTGCTATGGGACGAAACTACGTTATCCCCGACGACATCGCCTATATCTGCGGCGACGTTTTCGAGCACCGTATCATTCTCAGCTCGAAGGCAAAGCTCTCGGAGGTAACTGCCGCGGGCGTCATCGCTGACATCATCAAGAAGGTGCCTGCTCCGGGCATCTCGGAGAAGCAGGTCTGAGCAATGGTGCTGATGAAGATATTCTTCGCCGCGCTCATAATCATCTGTGCGGTGTTCTACGTGATGTACCTTTGGGATTTCGCCCTTGTCCTGCTCATCGTGGTGTGCGCGATACCGCTGATAATGTTCATCACGGCGTTCATCACGAAGAAGCTGATGAAGGTGGAAATGCTCGTCAAGGACGGCACAGCCTCCAAGCGCGAGGACTTCCCCGTTTTCATCAGGATAGACAACAGGAGCATTTTCCCGATCGGCAAGGCTGAGGCTCATATCGAATACTATAACGTTTTCAACAACGAGATAAATACGTTCCAGCTTCAAATGCCGGTACAGCCGCTCAACAGCCAGAGCGTGACATTCCAGCTGAGCTCGGCATTCTGCGGCATCATCAATATCCGCTGTGCATACATCTGCATCTATGACCCTCTCCGCATCTTCCGCTTCAGGGTCGGAAAGGACCTCACTGCCGAGGTCGCTGTTATGCCTGAGGGACACGAGATAGACGGTCAGATAAACTACACCGACAGGATAAACGAGGAGAGCAATGTTTTCTCGGAATTCAAGCCCGGCGATGACCCCTCAGAGGTATTCGACCTGCGCGGCTATCACCCCGGCGACAAGCTCAACCGTATCCACTGGAAGCTCAGCTCGAAAAAGGACGAATTCATCGTCAAGGACTACAGCCTCCCCGTGGATACTCCCTGCACCCTATTCGTCAATCTCAAATGCTACGAAAAAAACGACCAGCGCTACACGCTCCCCGTATTTGATACTCTCGTGGAATCGCTCGTGTCGGTCTCACAGTTCATGCTCGAGAATGAGCGCCTGCACTCGATCGTCTTCTACAATGCAAAGGCAGGCGGCTTCGTTGAGCGCAATATCTCCGACCCTGACGACCTCTCCGCAGCTGTGCAGGAGCTGATAATCTCCGTTCAGGACAACCTCTTCTGCGAGCCGCCTGAGCTCTATTTCGCAGACCACACAGGTCTGTCGCTGTCGTCCTTTACATTTATCACGTCCCTGCCCGATACGCAGGTGCTCAGCTATATCGACGACAACGTTGACGCGGACATCCTCAATGCCCTCGTTGTGGTGTCTTCTCAGCAGGAAGCCGCTTCGCTCGCCGGAATGTTCCACGACCTCAACGCTGTTCCCGTCTATATCGGCAGGATAAGCTCGTCTGTAAAGGATATTGAACTGTAAAAGGATACATTATGAAAAATAGGAAAAACAAGAACAGCAACGGCGTTGTAATAAGCGACAGCATTATAATGTCCGTGAAGAAGAAACGCCCGAATCTGAGGGCGCTCGAAGCTGTTATCATCGCGCTGTGCGGCTTTGTTTCCACGATAATGGCGTTCTTCTCGATGTTCAGCTTCAACTACAGCAGGCCGGCTGTGATATTTGCGGCGATATTCTTCTCGGCTGTCTATATCACCCTCGCACTCCTCGGGAAGAAGGGCATATGGATAGCGGCAGGCTCGGTATTTGTCGCACTTTTTGCCTGTCTGAGATATATGGAGCGGCTCGCGCTCGGCTATAAGTATATCTATAACGCGATATACAGCGCCGCATACCACACGAACATCTCCTACTACAAGTCAATGAAGCCGCTGCTCGAGGAAAAATGTGTCACAGCGTTCTTCATTCTCTTTATCTGGGCGCTCGCTATAATAATCTACACATTCACTATCTACCGCCCGAATTCCTTCCCGCCCCTCATCATCACCTTCCCCGTACTCGAGATAGGTCTTTACAACGGTATGAAGGTGTCAGTGCTGTGGGGAATGATGCTCGTCGCCTACTGGTTCGCGCTCTTCGCGATGACAGCTATAGATATGGGCGAATACTCCGGCGGAAGCAGCGGCTTCGTCCGGAAGGAGAACCTCTTCTTCCCGAAGCGGCAGATGCGGCTGAAGGTCACCGAAAAATGCGGTATGATGATAATAACAGAGGTGCTCCTCATCACGCTGCTCACCTCCGGTACTATGAAGCTGCTCGGCTACAAGCGCAGCGACGAGATAAACCAGCGCCGCATAAAGGTGCGCGATGCGGTGAACTCGTTCACTATCGACGACCTCGCCGGAAGCGTTTCCAATATCACCAGCGCATTCGGCTTCACCTTCAATTACGATACGCACAAGCTCGGAAACGTCGACAGGCTCCGCTACAAGGACACCACCGACCTCACAGTTACTATCGACAAAGAATACAGCGGCGCCATCTACCTGAAGGAATTCACCGGCTCGGTCTACGAATCGGACAAGTGGACCGCGCTCCCCGACTCTGCCTTCGATAACGAGCTGTTCAGTGATTTCAAGACCTATTCCGTTTATCCGCAGGACTTCCCCCACACCTTCGACCACGTCCTCTTCCCCGATAACGAGGACTACACGATATGGATAAACTCAAAGGTGCGCAGCAACCGCAGCTTCGCGCCCTACGGTACTGATTCGCTCGGCATACTCGATTACAACTACGACCGTGAGGTCACATCAAAGAAGAACTCGAAAAATGAGTTCTCGTACAAATTCGCCCCCTATTCGCCGGACAATGTTATCCCACGGCTTTTCGGAGTGAACAGGCGTGTCTTCTTCCCCGAGGATATAAGCGACCCCGAATGGCGCGAGCTGGTCACGAAATACTGCCGCGACCGCAGCCTTATCCGCGATGATCAGGACTTCATCGCCTTCGATACCGCGCTCGACCCGTCGCCGGAGTACATCTACAGCTATCCCGATGTCCTCCTTGCAATGGCGCTGGAAAAGCAGTATCACGACTTCGTCTACAAGAACTATCTCCAGCTCCCGGACACTCCCGAGGTCAAGGAGATACGCCAGAAATTCGCTCCGCTCATCGACGGAAAGGATACCGTGACCGCAAGCGCAAAGCTCGCAGAGCTCGACGCTCTCAGGGAAGAGGTGTTCAGAATGTCGCAGTATTCGCTCAATCCCGGACGCACTCCCAATAACCGTGATTTCGTCAACTACTTCCTCTTCGAGAACCACAAGGGCTATTGTACGCATTTCGCTTCCGCAGGCGTGCTGCTCGCGCGAATGGCTGGTATACCGGCAAGATATGCGACAGGCTATGTCCTCGTCGGCGACGATTTCAACTCAGATAACCGCAATGCGAGCGGCTCTTACACGATACAGGTCAAGGACAACCGCAGCCACGCATGGGTAGAGATATACCTCGACGGCTACGGCTGGGTGCCTTACGAATTCACTGCCGGATATTCACAGCAGTCCATAGATACCACGCCATCGACCTCGGCTGAGACTACAACATCAGCTCCGTCCACGACGACGACCGCTATTGATGAAACTACCACAACTGCCGATACCACAGGCACAAAGAAGTCTCACGGCACAACTACACGTCCGGCAACGACTCTTGCTTCAACTTCCGCGACAACTACAGCAACAGGAAAGAGCGGTAACGGAAACGGCAGCGGCGGCGGACACAAGCTCACGATACCGCCGGCTGTAAAGTACACGATATATACCGTGCTCCTTGCTGCTGCATTCATCGGAGCTGTGCTGCTGCGGCGTCTGCTGATACTGAGAATACGGCGCAGACACTTCACCGGCGGCGACAGCCGTTCACGTATGCGCTACATCTACGGCTTCACGGAAAAGCTGCTCGGTATCGCCGGCATAACGCAGGAAAACGAGAGCAGATCCGATTTCGCAAGGAAGGTCGATTCGGCGCTCGGCGGCAGGCTCTTCCCGTCCGGAGGCTTCACCGAATGCACAGATGCAGCTCTCCGCGCGGCATTCTCGGACGACGTCCCCGACAAGTCTGAGACCGACAGACATATGAAGTTTGCTGAGGACTTCGCAAAGAAGCTCTATGACAGCTCTAAGCCGCTCAGGAAGCTCTGGCTCAGATTCATAAACGTTATACAATAAAGCATAACTCTGCAAAGGCGTGCAAGCTTCCTTTGCAGAGTTTTTTTCTGTAATGTGTGATAATACGCACCCCTGTTTCGTTTATAATACAGAAGCGCTTCTAAGGGGTGTCCCCCAAAAACTAAAGAGAAAGGAGATGGTGACGTGAACGATACGGAAATGGCGCTTATCTATGATAAGTACAGCTGCGCCGTGTACCGTGCAGCCTTCGCTTACTGCCGGAATACCGCCGACGCCGAGGACATCGTACAGGAGACGTTCATCAAACGCTTCCGGACGGAAACTGAATTTTCCGACGATGCCTCAGAAAAAGCGTGGCTGATGAAGGTAGCCGTGAACAAGTGCAAGGACCTGCTCCGCTCGGCGAGATACAGATATTTCTACACCTCTGTACCTCTTGAAGAAGCAGAGCTCGTGTACGAGACTCCGGAAGAGAGCGCGGTATTTCACGCCGTTATGGAACTGCCTCCGAAATACAGACTTGTGATACATCTCTACTACTACGAGGGCTATTCCGTACAGGAGACCGCTAAAATAACCGGCAGAAGTGAAACTGCCGTCCAGACACAGCTCTACCGCGCACGGAAGCTGCTCAGAAAAGCATTGGGAGAGGAGATGCGACTATGAATATGAACGATTACAAAAAGGTGTCCGACCGCATTTATCCAAGCGGTGAATGCCGGAAGAAGGTAATGGATATGAAATATGAGAACAACAGAAAAGCAATAAGGCACAGACCCACCGGAAGGATCATCGCTGTCGTGTCAGCCGCAGCTCTTGCAGCGTGCGGAGGGACATTCGCTGCGGCTTCGCGGCTCGGTGCATTTGACAAGCTCACGAACAAGCGCGACAGAACTGTCACCTACGAAAGCGGCTACACAGGTCCGCTCGATAAGTACGACCGCAACGAATACGAAAAGATAGCTCCGAACGCCGTGAAATTCGAGGAGGTCAGCCACGCAGAGAATGATAAATTCAGCGTCGACCTCGACAGTGCATACTACGACGGTATCGAGCTGATACTCGGCTTCACGGGCGAAATGGCAAACGGCAACACAGAGGGACTGAATACGCTCGGCTTCACAGCTTCTATCGAGGTAAACGGCGAGCTGTACCACCCCAAGAGCTACGACGGACAAAACCTTATGACGGACTGGTGGGGCACATTCGTCATCGACGAGGGCGAGAGCAACAGCTTCACCGGCAGTATGACGTGCATTCTCCCCTGTGAGGCTCGCTTCGACGACACAGCAGAGGTGTCCGTGAAGATAGACCACATCTGGTCAAATGAGATCTCGACATACGACTACAGCACCGACACTCCGCACAGCTATGATGTTATGTTGGGTCACGATGACGGCAGGCTCGAACTCAGCCAGAACATCACCGCCGATACAAGTCTTGTCCGCCAGATAAACAAGACCGCCGAAAAGGACGGCTTCTATTTCACGGTGTACAGCATTTCACCGGCTATGATGCTCTGCCACGGCGGCTATCCCGAGAGCTATGACATAGCAATGCGTGAGGAGATAGAAAACGGCACCGAGGACGGCTACTGCCACGCTGTTCATCCGCTTATCTTCGTATTCGACGAGGACGGCAACTACATCGAACCTCTGCCGATGAATCCCATTGATATGCCCGACGGCGAATGGGCATCAGCTTCCGTTTCGACCGACTCAAAAACGCTGACGATAAAGGTCGGCGACAAGAACTGCCAGTCCAACGAGAACGGCTCGATAGAATTCGACGACCAGTACGGTCATCAGAGCTTCGGCTACATCACCGAATTCACGCTCGACCTCAGTGAATAATAAGGAAATTTCTGCTCATACTATCAGCAGGACACAGTCCAATAAATCCGAGAAGGTGAGAATATGAGCAAGAAAAAGCACAGCGTCGAGGTCAACACCGACCAGCACAAGCAGTCCGTAAGCGAGACAGCAAGCACCGGTCACGAGAGCAAGTCCGGCAGCTCTGAAAGCAACTGACGAGCTCAGCGAAGGTCTGTTAAAGCCAAAAAAGCGGCACACAGGGGAAGTCCCTCTGTGTGCCGCTGATTTTTATTCCAGATCCATCATAGACTTTATGTCATCTATGTCATAGAAATTGAATCCCTGCGTGGTGCGCTGGATAAACAGGTTGTCGCACTTGTAGAGGATACCGTATTCCTCACCGGTGACCCAGCCCCTTCCATCGATGATCTCAGACACGAAGAAGGCATATTCCTTTCCGATGATCGGCACCTGAGCGCTCCCTACGATGTGGTGATAATAGGTGTTGTCGACATCATAGTCCTTCAACTCGGAATTGTCAGGTGAAGCGTGCTCCGCTACACCCGGCTGGCTGATGACCTCCCTCATCGAGACGTATCCGCCGGCTATGGCAACAGTGATGCTCTCCCCTGCCGTTTCGCCTTTGAGTGCCTCCGATACGTCTACATCTATTTCCGTATAAGCTGTTCCGCCTCTCGATGTGAATCTGATACCCGTTACCTTTCCGATGATGAAGTCATCGGCGTGCTGCGCGTCATTCCCGATATTCTCCATATCAAAGGCGTATTCGTATAATGGCTCAGTGTCGATGATATACTTGCCCTCAAGCTCGGCAGGGAGCGCCGGAGTCTCGAAAATATCCTCTGGTACTGGCTCGTTGTTCTTCCACACACCATCAAATGTGAGGTCTTCAAACTTGCTCCAGATCAGGTGTCCGGACAGCTCAGCCGGAGCTGCTGCCTTGTACGCAGCAGCGCTCGCCTCCTGCGAGACACTGTACCTCGTTGTGATGCCGTCCGTCTTGTATTCGACAGTATTATCGCCGCAGAATGTGAGCTGGAAGCGGCTTTCTGCTCCATCCACGAAGATCGTTACAGTTTCGCCGTCAAAGAACTCCGCCTCGCCGTTCAGCTCGTCCCACGAAGAGAGGTTGAACGCCTCGGCAAGCTCTCCGGCTGTTTCTGCCGGTGCATCGTAAATATATGGTGCATACGCCGCCGACAGACACCGCACTCTGCTGCCCGATATATCGCCGAATGGAGCTACCGCTCGGCAGGCAGCCGTCTCAGGCTCACTTGCACTTGAAAGCGTATCATCGGGACGGTCCGAAAAATCCCGCACAAGCAGAGCTCCGCCCGTGACGGCTCCGGCTGCAAGCACGACCACAGAAGCCGCTGTCAGTATGCGTGTCCAAACAGGACGGCGGTATCTCTCAACTCCCGAGACCGTCATCTCAGCTCCTGTATCATCGTCTGCTTTACGTGAAGCAAAGCGCTTTTCGGATCTCTCGAACAGCCGCACGAGGTCGCTCTCCGGAGCCGCTCTGTACTCCTCCGCAAGCCGCTTTACTGTTTCATCATCTGCATTTTCAAGCATATCAAGATCCAGCTCATTATCCTTCATAAATGACCCTCCTCACAGGGGAAATCCCGAGTCTTCGAGCATTTCCCTCAGTTTTTTCACGGCTCGCGAGCTGCGCACACGGATATTCTCCGGTGTGAGCGATACCATTTCCGCTATCTCCTTCGCGCTGCGGCCGTAGTAGAATTTCTGTATGATTATCGTGGAATCGGGCTCGCCGAGCTCAGCGATACTGTCGAGCAGCAGTCTCCGGCGCTCCTTTGCGTCCGAATCGGATTCGACGTCCTCGCCGGAGCTGAGCTGCTCTGCAAGCTCATCGTCGATAGCTAACGGAGCGTCCGCAGAGGTGCGCTTCCTGTAGAGCGCTGCTGCTCTCCTGCGTGCGATAGTGCCGATAAAACCCGACATATCGCCGCTCACGTCCCTATCCTCATCGTATGAGATGTACACATCTGCAAATACATCGCAGACACATTCCTCGATGTCCTCGCGGCTCGCACAGCTGCGCAGCCTGTTGAACACTATCGTGTAAACGTAGTTGGAATAGCTCTCGAAAAGCCGCTTATGTGCCTGCTTTTCGGACTTTTTCAGCTCGTCACGGAATTCATTTTGAGTCATATCCTCACCGCCTTGAAGCTATAAATGCATTTAATGGCTTTCACTCTGTCTATTGTGAATGATACCGCAAAACGTAACATAAATCAAGAAATTTCTCCGGCTGAGCGTGATTTAGGCGAAACCGACAATATCGCACCTTTGATTTTGTGCAGGTATACAAAGTTGAAAAAATCTCAAAAAAATTTCGTCTAAATCGGCTTCTGAAGTCACTATATAGTGAACACTTTCAGATCAGCCAAAAAAGGAGGAACACTATGAAAAAGATAACAGCAATACTTACGGCACTTTCGCTCATCTGCACTCTTGCAGCCTGCTCGGAGGAGGGCGGCAGCTCTCAGCAGTCGTTCACGGCGCAGAAGCTCTCGGACGCGGCGTACAAGCAGGAGAAGATCAAGCTGCCCGACAACGCCGGCATCATCTTCGGAGCCGTCCCCTTCTCCGGCGGCGAGAAGATATGTATGTTCGGCTCGGCGGAGGTGAGTCCGGCTTTCTGGACGTGCGACCGCGACTTCACGAAGTTCGAGCGCAATGACCTTCCTGACTTCGACTGCGGTATCACGTACACGTATGCGCTCAGCAAGGACGGCGAATTCGCGGACTTTGTCGTTCACGCGGACTACGGCGACCTGCCTGCCCCGGACACTTCATCGCCCGACTACGATGCTGCAAAATACGATGCCGCAGCGGAATACAGCGTCCGGCTCGTCGTTTACTCGGCAGACGGAAAGGTCAGCTCCGATGTCACTGTAACGGACTTCCCCACTGAGCCCGACAAGCGCACAATGCTCGGTGATGCGGCATTTGACGGCACGCACATCGCCGTGAACATCGACGGCGGATACGAGCTCTTCTCCACGGACGGAAGCTACATCGGCGCACTTGAAGCCGCAGACGGCGAGACTGTATGCGAGGTCAGCATCGACAGCTCCGGCGCACTTGTTGCGGCTGTTGAGGTCGAAAACGGCACTGTCGACATTCGCCGGATAGATACGAAGACCGGCAAGCTCGAAGACGGCGACAGGTACGTTCTCGGCGAGAGCGTTCAGCAGCTCCGCCCCGGAAGCGGCGAATATTCGCTCTATATCCGCACAAGAACGACTATCTACGGCATAAAGTCCGCGGACAGCGAGCCGACTGCGCTGTTTGACGTGAACGCAGCGAACATCAATGTCAACACTGTCAACAGCTTCTTCTTCGGCAGCGACGGCAACCTCATCATCTGCCTGACCGATTATTCCAAGTGGCAGAGCAAGCTTATCCGATATATCCCCTGTGACCCTGAAGAGCTCGGTGGTGTGAGGAAGCTGAGGATAGGCGTTGATTCCGAATACGCACTTGAACAGGAGATAGGCTATTTCACGGACGAGTACCCGAATATCCAAGTCGAGCGCGTGGTCTACGAGAATACGAGTGACGACCCATTAGCGCCGCAGTTCACACAGTTCGACGAGGATATGCTCGCAGGAAATCTTCCCGATATACTCAGCGTGCAGCCAAACGGCGCGTTCTGCCACGTGAATGTGGCGGAAAAGGGCGCTCTCATCGACCTTATGCCGTATATGAAAAAGGACGAGAACGTCAAGCCCGATGACATCTTCCCGAACGTGCTCGAAAGTATCACTACCGACGGAAAGGTATTCTCTATGCCTTACCGATTCTGCGTGGATATGGGCTATATCTGCAAGAAAAAATGGGCAGACGAGCTCATTCACGGCGATTTCAATTTCAACACCTATATGGACGCCGTCGAGAATCGCCCCGAGGGAATGAACCTTGACGATTGGTATGAAAGCGATACCTGCTGGGATAGAACAGGAGTTGCAAATTTATCGTGGTGGATAGACACCGATAATTACACCTGTAATTTTGATTCGGAGTCATTTATACGTTATCTGCGCTATTGCGCCGGCGGTATCGTCCCAGACCCGGACAATAATTATTTTTCAGACCGCTATGAAGACCCGCTGAACCCCACCGATGAGGAAATACAAAGGGATTATATGATGGAGCGAATGCAGTACAGAAATGACAAAACACTGTTTATGAACCTCAATCTTGGAAATTTCAATAACTATATGAACGAGATCAAAGGCAGCTTCGGAGGCGAAGAGATAGCCTATCTCGGTCAGCCTCGTGAAGACGGGGCGCATACCTATGTTGATTTCAGGCTCAATAGTTTTGGCATCACAAAGGACAGCAAAGCTCCCGAAGCGGCTTGGCAGTTCATCAGTTTTATGGAATCCTACGATTTTGAGGGAAACGGTTGGTCTTTAGCAGGATTTCCGCTGACTGAGAAGGGCTTCTATGAGCTCGCCGACAAGAGCAGATTTGACGGCAAAAAGCAGTTCCCCGAACAGGAAGGCAACGGGTACGCGTGGAACAACGGCGAAAAGACCATTGGTTTAGGTCCTCTTACCGATGAAGATATACAATTCATCTATGATTGCATAATAAATGCCGAAGTACCGCCGAAAACGTTCGATGTTTACGACAATAAATACTATAACATCATCGACGAGGAACGGAATGCCCTCTATGCAGGCGAGCAGACTCCCGAGCAGACCGCGAAATACCTTCAGGACAGGATAGGGACATTCCTGAGTGAGAATTACTAAGGAGGGACAGCTATGAAAAAGCTTATCGCATTTTCTGCGGCAGCAGCGCTTCTCTGCGCTTTTACCGCCTGCTCATCCGGAAAGGAGAGCAGTATCACGATGAACGAGGCAAAGACCTCAGACGACGGCAAGACCATCATCACCGTCGGCAACTTCGGCTTCTATGACTCCGCATTTTCCGATACTCTCGGCTTTCCGCAGGAGTTCAAGGTGGAATCGCGCAACTATATGAAAGGCGATATTTCCTTCGACGATGCCGCACGTCAGCTCGACCTCGATATGATACAGGGAGATTCGCCCGATGTCCTCTTTGCGCCGCCCGATAAGCTCTACAACTATATACGCAAGGGCGCAATGGCGGATATGTACGAGCTTATGGACGAATACGGCGGTCTTGAGCGCGAGGACTTCCTCCCGAACGTGCTTGAAGGTCTGACGATAAACGGCGAGCTGCCGGCAGTTGTGGACAGCTTCTTCATATCGACTGCCGTTGCCAAAACTAAATATGTCGGCGAGGAATTCACGAACTGGACGCCCGAGCAGGCTATGCAGTTCTACTGCGAAATGCCCGAGGGTATGGACTTCCTCGGCGATGAGGACCGCTCGCTCTCGTTCTATATGCTGCGAAATCCCGGCAAGGGCTGTATCGACTACACGGACTATACCTGCGATTTCTCGGGCGGCAGCTTCACCGATACCCTCCGGTTCTGCGCCGAGCACCCGTTCGTGGAGGGCTATGTTCCCGATATGAGCACGATGTCTGAGGAGGAGATGCTGGAGTATTTCGGCGGCACAAAAGGCACCGACAGACAGCTTGTATACCGTATCGACATAAGCGGCTTCAATCACTCGCTTGCAAACGACGCCTACGCAAACCTCAGCCGCGAGGATTTCACCTTCGTGGGTCTGCCCAGCAGCGACGGGAACGGCGCAAAGACCTTCACGAACAATATAAGCTCACAGCCCTACGGTATCCTCAAAAACAGCAGCAGCAAGGAGGCTGCGTGGAAGCTCGTGACCCAGCTCCTGCGCTACAGAAAGCCGCTTGAAAAATTCGCATGGGACGATACTCTCGGCATTCCCGTACTGGTTTCCCAGTTCAACATCGACTACGACCGCAGCAGCTCATACCATAACTCGATAAACTGCGACCTCTATCCGCCCGGAGAATGGGAAGAGGAAAAAGCCTTCCGCATTACAGATGAGGTCAAGGAAAAGCTGCGCGACTACATTTTCAGCGTGAAATTCGACATCTATTACCCCGACGAGCTCTCCTACTTCATCGACGAGGAATGCGACCCCGTTATCGCCGGCGAGCGTACTCCCGAGGAGGCTGTCAGGATCCTCGATGACCGTATCACAACTTTTCTGAGCGAGCGCTCGTGATAACCTCTCCGGAAATAACAAATTTTACCGGAAATGTTGCATTTTCCGGAATTAACTGCTATAATGGAATAAAAGAATTCCGAACGGAGGGTGACATTTATGATCTCAAAAAAAATCACTGCCGCATTCATCGCTGCTGCGGCTGCTCTTGCACCGCTTTTCACCTGCGGTCAGACCGCGCTTGCTGATGACGCCGCTGACAGCTCAGCTGCCGTGTCTGACAGCGCCGCTCCTGCAAGCGATATTATGCGATTTACCGTCTACGACGCTGACACAGGCGAGCTTATCCCGGATGAGCTCCTCGATAAGCACCCCTTCTGGTTCTGCCTTGATGTTCATTTTTACAATGAGCAGGAAGACATCTGCACAGGTCCGATGGTAACAATTACGAAGAATCCCACTGTTGACACGAACGGTCTCGCCGATCTGTACAAGAACGCCGACGTTTTCAATTTCTGCACTGAGTTCCAGCCCGATGTGACCGTAAATGACGACGGCTCGGTAGATGTTGAGCTGAAAGCGAGGATACAGCCTACCGGCGATGCCAACGGCGACGGCAGAGTCACTATGGCGGACGCCGTTACGCTCCAGCAGTGGCTGCTCGGAAAAGTCAATGACACGTATTTCGACTGGGCTGAGGCTGACCTCTGTGTCGACAACGTCCTTGATGTATACGACCTCGTCCTGCTGCGCAAAAAGCTCGTCAGCAAGGACGTGAATATCACTGATATAACCGATACGCCCGTGCCTGTTCTCGCTGTTGATTATTCCCTCAACAAGCTCGGGAAAAAGAGCGGTCAGGACCTCCTCGTCTTCGACCAGACAGGAGCCGCATACCGTATGTATACCGATGGCGGCACCACCACTTACGGCGAAAACGGCTCCGCACATACAGCTCCGGCAATACCGCTGGTAAACTTCAGGGAAGACACTGACTGGTACAACGAGCTGAAGGCTCTTATGGCTCATTCATACTCGGGCTTCGGAGAAATGCAGATGGACAGCGATACTCTCGCTAAGACAAATGATCTGCTGAAAAGAGCCGATGAATTGAAAAATGCCGATTGGCTCCGCTCTCAGATACACTGGTTCGACGGAAATGAAATGAGCATCTATCTCATAAAGCCCGACGAAAACGGCAAGGCTCGGTTTATCGAGCTGTGCAGTCTCATCGGCTATGACCAGTGCCGCAATGACCCGGAAATAATCGAGTACGTCGGTGAGCTCCTCAGGAAAAACTACGTCAACTATGAGGGACTCTATGACAACTTCGATATGTATATCCAAAATGCTACCATAGTCAGTTGAGCAGAAACCCAACTTTTTTCTGAATTAAAGCAAAATACCGAGCCTGAGACGATCGGCTCGGTATTTTTTTGCCATACCGAAAAATGTGCGCGTAGTTTCTTGCGTTTCCTTCGTGTAATAGATGAGAGCAGATGAACGGCTCTCGGAAAGGAGCTTGTCAATGGATAACGGTGCAAGTAGCTACCGCCGTTTCCGTGATGACGGTGACGAAAGCGGTCTCGTTGAGCTTATAAGAGACTACAAGGACGGTCTGATACTGTACCTGACAAGCATTGTCGGAAATATTCAGACAGCGGAGGAGCTCGCAGAGGATACCTTCGTCCTGCTCGGCACGAAAAAGCCGAAGGACAAGGGCAAAGGCTCGTTCAAAACGTGGCTTTACACCATCGGCAGGAATGTCGCGATAGACCACCTCCGCAAATGCAGAAGGCAGGCTTTTGTCTCGCTCGATGACAGCGCTGAGCTCATAAGCGAGGAGGAAGAGGTCGAACGCATCTACCTCAGAAAAGAGCAGCAGATAACCGTTCACAGGGCTATGCGGAAGCTGAGCCCCGATCACAGACAGGTGCTGTGGCTCGTATATTTTGAGGAGCTCACCTGCCGCGAGGCTGCAATTATTATGCACAAGAGCCTGCGCAGTGTCGAATCGCTTTTGTACCGCGCAAAAAAATCACTCAGAGCTCAGCTTGAAACGGAGGGCTATGACTATGAAAAACTATGAAAAGATGTCTGAGGACGTGCTCAGAAGGATAAACGAGTACGAGGCAGAAAAGAAACTGAAACGCGAAAGGATAACGAAGGTCGCGGCAGCCGTAACGCCGGTCTGTGCGGCAGCAGCCGTCGGAACAGGATTATGGTACAGCGGCGCATTCAAGCCGGCGGAGGTCGCTCCCTCCGTCAGTATCATCACCGAAAGCAGCGGGAGCTCTGCTCACACGAGCATAAAGACAGAAGCAAGAACAGGTATCAGTGCTGCGGCGGAGGTCACGGAAAAGGCAACTGAAAAACCGTCCCCACAGCCGGCTGCCGATAGGGTACCGGTCTCCGGCTCCGCAGAAAATGAAGAAGCCCCGACCACTGCGAAGGAGCACGAGGTCAGGGCTGAAAACGAAACGGAAACAATACCGTCAGCAGCTACCGCTCCGCCGGAATCTCCTGCAAAGACGACTGCCGCAGCAGCAACTGCTGCGCCGGAGGTGACTTCAACGGCTGCAGCGCAGACTGCTCCTGCCGGGAATGCCCCTGCGCTCCGTGAAGGTGACGAGCAGCCTGAGTTCCGCACACTCATAACCTCCTATCCCGGCGGAGACTACGATATTGCAGCACCGAAGGACGGTGTTGTCTGCTTCGCATACCCGGTGAGGAGCGCGATGAACGAGTACGGAAGCTCTGCCGATTACCGCGTAGCTGTACAGATATGGAGCGGAAACGGCACCAACCTTGTCACTGACTACGCCTCCCTTTACGCCGAGGCACAACGCCTCGGAAAGCAGGGCTTCATTGCCACGAGCGTCGAGACCTACACCACGCCCGAATTCACCGAGCACACGCTCTACGTTCACGGCACATATGACCAGATAAACGCATTTCAGGGGCGTTCAGACTACGGGTATCTGCTGCTGTTCCCATACAGCGGACAGAGCTCAGGCTCAGTCGGCTTCAATGGAATAGATTACTGAAAGCAAGATCCGCAGGAGGGAAAAACTCCTGCGGATTTTTTTGATCATCAGAATTTCAGAATGTAGACTCTGGGTATCTCATCCTTGTACTTTTCGGGGCATTCGCCTATCTTTGCGCCAAAGTTAGTGGATTCTATGTAGAAATACTTCTTGTCGCTGCCGGAGAGAGTGTAATAGCGTCCGTAGATGCCGTTTCCTCCCGAGATACCGACTGCCATATGGTCGGAGAAATGGAGAAGAGCGACTCCGTAGTTCATCTCGTGGAGGATACCGGCGAGGATTATCGACTTGTCCTCGCAGTCTCCGCAGCCGTCATAGAAGGTCTCATACGGATACTTGGGATATTCGGCAACGTACCTCGATTCCTTGTCAGTCTTGTAAGGTATCTTCTGAGCGACCTGTGCGGCAAGAAGCACCTTCTGATAGTCGGAGTATCCGTAGCTGTCTCCGGTCTTGTTCACCCAGTCCGCGAACTCCTTGAGGAGGCTCTTGTTCACCTCATCTGAGCAGTATTCAGTCCACTTGTTTATCTCCTTTATTCTCGGGATAGTGCTGTAGTGATCTGCGACCGCCTTCTTAAAGGTCAGGGTGTATCCGACTTTTTTGCCTGTATTCGGGTCAGTCCACGAATAATTTCTCGCAACGGTAACAGGAGATGTTGTGGTCGTTGAAGCAGTTGTTGTGACCTTTGCTGTTGTAGTGGCTTTCGTTGTGGTCGTAACTTTCGGTGTAGTCGTGGTGGCAGTCGATACAACAATTTCTTTCGGCATCGTGAACTCTGCTGTCGTATACGGTGAAACGAGAAGCTCGCCTGTTCCTTTTTTCTGCGCGCAGATGCGCATATAATACGTGCTGCCGGGAGTGAGATACTTGCGCTCGTAGCTGTTTGTGCTTGTCTTGGCGGTCCCGTTTATGGAGCTGAAATCGGACTTTGACGAGAACTCAAGCACGTACTGCTCTGCACCCTCGACCTTGTCCCACGTAAAGCGAACGGAGGTCGTGGAGGTGAAATCGAGCGAAACCGTCGGTGCTGACAGGAGCGGACTCACAACACGTATCGTAGCTGTAGTCGTTGTTGTAGTTTCGGGAGCTGCTGTTGTTGTGGTCTGCTCTGTTGTGGTCGAGGTAGTAGTAGTAGTTTCGGTCGTTTCAGCGCTCTCGGAAGGTCCGACGAATGTTATATACGAATACTCCGAAACGAGCAGAGCATCGCCGTCCCCCGAACTTTTCTGTGCACGGACACGCGCGTAATACGTCCTGCCGGGGACAAGCTTGGACACTTTTACAGAAGTATTTGTAGCAGTGAGCTTATTCTGGATCGTTTTGAAATCGGGATCTGTCGAGAACTCAACGAGGTAATTGTCAGCTCCCTCGTTCTTCACCCACCAGATGTGTACAGCGTTTTCAGCGTCTATATACTGAGAAACATCGGGCTTTGCCAGATCAGAAGTATATACAACAGCGGTCGTAGTTGTTGTGGGCGCCGTTGTTTCAGCGGAAGTTGTCTGCGTGGACGTTGTTGTAGTCGCAGGCTTGGCAGACGTTGTTGTTGAAGTAGTTCCTGCCCCGGGAACAGTGAACTCGACTAACGCGTACTCCGACGCTGTCAGCTCGTCGCCGCTGCTGTCCTGCGCACGTACACGAACATAGTACGTCTTGCCGGGAGTCATCTTCGAGAGCGTGTAATAGTTCGTCGTGAACGTAGAGATTATGGAGATCGACTTGAAATCGGGATCTGTGGATACTTCAAGGCGGTACATATCCGCACCGCTGACTTCCCTCCACGTGAGCTGCACCGATGTGTCACTGATAAAAGATGTTGTGACATAAGGTCTCGAGAGCCGTGAAGAAGGTGCTGTTGTCGAAGCAGCCGTGGTCGTCTCAGCTGAGACAGAGGTAGTATACGTTGTTGACAGAACTGTGGCAGAAGTTGTAGTCTGTTCAGAAGTCGAAGTTGTTGTGACTGGCTCGCTTCCGCCGTTCATAAACGTCCTTATATCGCCCTGTCCGCCTGTTGAGAGGAAGGAGTAGAATGAGAGGATATAGGAGGCGTCCTTGGCTGAAACGGAGCTGTCAGTATCAACGTCTCCGGCTATCCTTTCAGCATCGGTAAAAGCAGATTCGCCCTTCGTCGAGAGCAGGCTGTATTCCGCAAGCACTCTCGAAGCGTCCTTGCCGTCGACCTTGCCGTCAGCGTTTACATCTCCGAGAGCACGCTCCTCCGCAGCGGATACCGTTACAGCGCTGTCATATGCAGTGTTCCCGGCTCCTGCAAGCGGCAATACAGCCGTTACTGCTGCCGAAACAGCAGCCAGTACCTTTTTTATGTTCATATCATTATCCTTCCATTTCCGGCTTATTCAGCCCAGTATACGTAATTTTCCTTTCGCGGTGCAGGTGCAGGCATTTCGCAGTCCACATAGCCGAGGATACAGTGACCGATGCCCTCGTAATCGCCCTCGATACCGAGGCTCCTGAGTATCTCTCTGCCCTCTTCGGACTCGAACTCCTCTTTTGCGCGGTGTATCCAGCAGCTCGCAACACCGTATGCGTGCGCCGCATTCATAAGGTTGCCCATAACGAGACTTCCGTCATAGAGATAAGTCGGTCTCGACTTGTCCGCAAGCACGATGAGCACTACGGGCGCACCGTAAAACGGGTCTGTATCCATACCGATAACACGTGCATTCATCGCGGAAAGGCGGTCGCGGAGCTCCTTGTCTGTAACGGCAATGATAACCGGCGACTGCCAGTTCATACCCGTAGCCGCGTATGTGCCTGCCTCGGCTATTCTGGCAATGACATCCTTCGGCACCATATCCGGCTTGAATTTTCTCACACTTCTTCTGGTCATAAGGTTTTCGATAGCATCCATTGTTTTTCCTCCGTATTTCATATTATTTTAGTCGACCACTCCTCGATATTCCATATGTTATCGGCGATGTCCATATAGAATTCGGGCTCGTGGCTGACAATGAGAACTGTGCCTTTATAGTCCTTTATCGCCTTTTTCAGCGACTCCTTCGCATCAACGTCGAGGTGGTTCGTCGGCTCGTCGAGGACGAGAAGATTGACCTCCTTCAGCATTATCCTGCATATCCTCACCTTCGCATTCTCGCCGCCGGAAAGGACTCGCATCTGCGAGGTTATGTGCTCGGTGGTGAGTCCGCACTGTGCAAGAGCCGCACGCACCTCCGCATTTGTCATTGACGGATATTCCTCCCATATCACGTCGAGAGCAGTCTTGTCTGTGCTCTCCTCCTCCTGCTCGAAGTAGCCGTATTCGACGAACTGGTCGTGCTCGACATAGCCGGAAACAGGCGGTATTATCTTCAGCATCGTCTTAAGAAGAGTCGATTTTCCGATGCCGTTCACGCCGCGGATCGCAATTTTCTGCCCGTTCTCGACCTTGATGGAGATAGGCTTCGTGAGCGGCTCATCGTAGCCGAGAACGACATTCTTGCAGTCGATGACGACACGTCCGGGAGTGCGTGCCTTCCGGAATGAAAAGGTCGGCTTCGGCTTCTCGCGCATAAGGGTTATCCTGTCCATTTTATCGAGCTTTTTCTGGCGCGATTTCGCCATATTCGTCGTTGCGACGCGCGCCTTGTTGCGTGCGATGAAATCCTCAAGGTCGGCTATCTCCTTCTGCTGCTTTTCATAAGCCTGCTCGGTCTGCTTCTTCTTCAGCTCGTACATTCGCACAAAATTGTCATAATCGCCGGTATAGCGCGTCATCACGGCGTTTTCAACGTGGTATACCACATTTATGACGCTGTTCATAAACGGTACATCGTGCGATACGAGGATAAATGCATTTTCGTAGTTCTGAAGGAAATTCGTCAGCCAGCGGATATGGTTCTCGTCGAGAAAGTTCGTAGGCTCGTCAAGAATGAGTATCATCGGATTCTCAAGCAGCACCTTCGCGAGCAGTACCTTCGCTCGCTGACCACCCGAAAGCTCCGACACATCGCGGTCGAGACCTATCTCATTCAGTCCGAGACCGTTCGCATATTCGGATATTTTCGCGTCGATAGTGTAATATCCGCTGTAATCGAGAATGCTCTGTATCTCGCCGACTTCCTCCATAAGAGCGTTCATCTCTTCCTCGGAGCAGTCCGACATCTTATCATAAAGCGCGAGCATTTCTGTTTCGAGCTCGGCAAGGTGGTCGAAAGCGCTGCGCAGTACATCGCGGATAGACTTGCCCTTTTCGAGCGTGCTGTACTGGTCGAGGTAGCCCGTTGTGATGTGTCTGCACCACTCTATCTTTCCCTCGTCCGGCTGTAACTTGCCTGTGATGATATTCAGAAATGTAGATTTGCCCTCGCCGTTCGCGCCGACAAGTCCGACGTGCTCGCCTCTGAGAAGGCGGAATGATGCGTCATTCAGTATCTGTCTCGCACCGAATCCGTGCGTTACGTGTTCAACATTAAGTATGCTCATTTTTATCCTCCGCTTATTGATTCCTTTCAATTATACCATAACCGTACATCAATTGCAAGGCATAGAGTCCGGAACATCTGCGCTCTATTGACATATCCCGTGTCAGATGTTATAATTGTAATGTTTTGATATTTCTGACAGGAGGACTACTATGGAAAAAACAGTTAAGAAAAAAGGCAGGATACGCAGGGTGATACTCGCTGTATTGCTGATCATCGTACTTCTCATCGGTGCGGTCGCCGGCTTTACAGCAGTGAATGCATCGAAAAATATGAAGGTGATGAACAGCACTCTCGATGCGGGTATGGAGACTCTCTCGGGATTCACCGAGGTCACACCGGTCGACGCAGGCGAATACAGCGAGATAAAAATGTACGGCATTATGAAATTCGACGTTTCACAGTACGACATCAAGGACCTCGGCAACCTTTCCGTGATGAAGGTCAATATGGGAATGATGCAGATGGTATCCTACATCATCACTCCTTATGAGAAGGATATGCCGATGCTCTCAATGGACTTTATGTACATCTACGGCAAGCGCAAGGCTTACGCGGAATTCTATGACCTTACAGAGGATGCCTCCGCTCCGCAGTACGTTCAGGTAATGGACAAGATACGCGGATTCGAGAGCAGGTATTCAGACCTCGAAAACATCACGACCGAGCCTGCGTGGTATGATGACCTCCTCACTGTGGCGCTCCACAAGGCAGGCAAGAGAGCGGACGACGAAAAGATAAAGGAGATGTTCTCAGACGCGATAAGCACATATATGACATCGGCTTCCGGACTTGAAACTCTCTCCGATGAGGCAGCTTCCAAAAAGCACGATATTACACAGGGATACTGCGATGACCTCGTCGAAAAAGGCGGAGTTTCCACAGATGTGTTCAAGAAGAACCTCGGCGAGGAGAAAACAAAGGACTTCTTCGACAAGGTGCTCTTCGGAACTGAGCGCTATAAATAACGAGTATAACAGAGGAGCTTAGTGCTCCTCTGTTTTTCTGTGTTTCGGCATATTCTGTGACAGTATCTGCGTTTCCGGAATACTTCGGAACCTGAGCGAATAGTATTTATAAAAAAACAGGAGGCTCACAATGAACAACAAAAACAAGATAAAGCTCATAGCTTCGGGGATAACGCTGTGCTTCTGCGCAGCGGCAGTCGGAGCAGTATCAGTCGTAAGCAGCAGAAACGGCGGCGGAGCTGCTCCGGCAGCGCTGATGCAGGACAATGAGCTGCCGGTCATTATCCTCGATGCAGGACACGGCGGCTTCGACGGCGGCTGCGTATCGGCAGAGGGAGTACCGGAGAAGGGCATCAATCTCAGTATCCTTCTGCGTCTCAGGGATATGCTCGAACTATCAGGCTATGATGTCGAGGTGACACGCGATTCCGATATTTCTATCCACGACAGCGGCGTTGAGGGACTGTCAAATCAGAAGAGCTCCGATATGGACAATCGCCTCGCGCTGTTCAACAAATACGACAATGCCGTCTGCGTATCCATTCATCAGAACCAGTTCACAGACCCGGTATACAGCGGCGCGCAGATGTTCTATTCCAACTCCGACAGCCGAAGCGAGCAGCTCGCAAGAAGTCTGCAATCGAGCTTTACGGAGCTGCTCCAGCCCGATAACAAGCGCGAGATAAAGCTCTGCGGCAAGGAGCTCTTCCTCTGCTACTACAGCGACAATCCGACTGTGATGGCGGAGTGCGGCTTCCTCTCGAATCCGGCGGAGGCGTCGCTGCTCAACACGGAGGAATATCAGGAAAAGGTCGCTCTTACGCTGTTTTACGGCATAAACAGATTCGTGAACGGAAAATAAAAATAAGACAGATACCTCCGCGGAAGTATCTGTCTTTTTTACGTTATTTCGCAACGATGAGCTCTCTCATAAGGCAGAGGTCGAAGGTGTCGAGCCTGTCGTCCTCGCAGAGGTCACCTGCTTTCCAGTCCCTGAGCACTGCGTCCGGAGCGCCGACGAGCCATCTGCTCATAAGCACGAGGTCGGCTGCCTCGAATCTGCCGTTTGCATCGACATCTCCGCGCACAGCTCCGTCATCGGGTTCCTCGCTGCCGGAGTAGGTGATGTCCGGCTCGGGAGTCTCCTTGAAGCTCAGCTGCACGTAGTCCAACGCTCCGCGGAAGCCCTTGCCGATGACCGCGTTATCGTGCTCTGATGCGCTCATCACATCAGCCGCAGAAAGTGTTACCTCCCTGCTGTCCGCGATCTGACCGTTTATCAGCAGAGTTGCTTTACCGCCGATGATACGGACGGTTATCCTGCTCCACTCGCCCTTGCTCAGCGCAGCCGGAGCTGTGAGCCTTTCGGTCGTATTTCCGTCTGTGATGATAAGCTCAGCCTTTCCGTTTTTATTCGAGGGCGTGAAGCTTATATAAGCCTTATCATCGCCGAAATGAAGAAGCTCCTGAGTATCGCTGCCGCCCTTCCAGAGCGCCGCGAGACTTATCTGAAGATCCTCAGACCTCAGCGCCGACTCGTCAAGGATAAGGCAGTCATCACCTCCGCTGAGATTCAGTACTCCCTTCGCCGAAGTGCGCTCCTCTGCCCATTCAGCGCCGGACAAACGGGCATTTGTCGCGGTATACTTATCCTTTGCCCAGTATCCCGAGCTCGCGGCAAAATCGTATGAAGCCGTGTAGCCGTCAGATGTCGCGTGCCAGCCTTTATCATCGAGCCAGCCGAATCCGACTCCGCTGTCCTTTGACTGGTCATTGGAATAGTCTCCGTCGGTGATAGCCTGTCCGGAGAACGTGCCTGAGCCGTAAATGTAGGAATTTCCCTTTATCACGGCATTGTCTGTCACATTCACAGCCTCGTTGATGTATGCCTTCTGACATACCATCGCATTTCCCGAGACCTTGCAGCCCGTCGCAACGACTGCACTGTCGGTTATGACAGCATTTCCGCTGACCTCAACATTTCCCGATACCCAGCCGTTGAGATATATCCAGCCGCCGCCGTTCACTACTGCGTGACCGCTTATCACGGCATTGTCCTTCACGACTGCGCTGCCGGCAACGACTGCATAGTCCTCAACGCGGACATTTCCCGAAACATCAGCTGTTCCGAGCACCATCGCATTCCTGCCGACGTAAACGGTATCTGCCACCTTCGCAGTGTCAGCTACCCAGCCACCGCCGTTCGGGTGAACGTGTCCCCTGCCCTTGGTATAGCCGCCGGACTGCTGCACATCAGCGCCCGTGAGCCTTATCTCATACGGATAGCGTCTGCGCTCGTCACTTTCCCTGTACGGCGCAGCGTCCTCCTTGCTGAAAGCATTCGCCATACGTATCTCAGCCGGCATTGCCGAGACCGTGATATAAGCCGCAGCCGCTCCCGACGCGGAAACGCTCATACTTTCGCCGCTTCCGAACAGGTTGGAATATGACTCCCTGCCGTTTCCGTCAACAGTAACGATACAAGCCTGCCAGCCGGCATTGCTGTCATCGGATACGCCGCGGAAGTCAACGGAGATATTATCGCCGGTCACATTCAGCGGTATCACATTGATACCTCCCTGCATCGGCGCCTCCTCCTGCGGAGACTGGAGCCAGCCTGTACCGTTGTCCTCGGGGACAGTGTAGAACAGATTCCAGTAGTAAGGCGACTCGGCGAGCTTCTTCTTGAACTCCTCCTGATATGCCTGTTTTGCGCCAAAATCGAATGTTGCCATACGCTTTGCATAGCTGCCGAAAATGTACTGTGCGCTGTTTCCGCTCAGACGGGCTATCGTCGCGAACGGGTGCTCATTTGGTTTTGCTTCGGAGATCATACGCTTCACAAAGTCGATGCCGAGACCGTCGATATTATCCGGATTGTACGAAAGATAAATGAGGAACGGCCACACCTCGTAGTAGTTCCTTCCGTGAGGGAGCGTAAGGCTGAGATTGCGTATATACGGCTCGAACCATACCGTTTTCACGCTTCCCTTGTAGTATTCGCTGCCGAGGTACATCTCACGGAACCAGTTCGCGAGCGGCTCCCACCACGCGCCGGTTATGCCCTGATCTACCCACGCCTTCTGCTGCATCGTTACAACGTGTCCGAATTCGTGTGCGATAGTGAGATCGTCGAGCATCGCCTCGGGACTGATTATCTCGATGCCATAGCCGTCCTCTGCGCTCATAAATGCCCAGCCGTCGGGATACTGGTCAAGACCCGTGTAGGTGAGATAGACGTTCGTCTTGTACTTCTGTGTGCTCCTGCCGTAGATGTCTACGTTCATATTCTCCATTCCGAGGTACTCGCCGTAGCAGTGCCACAGCTGCTCGTACTCCTCAAGATTTCGCTTGAGGAAAGCTTCATTCACCTTCCCTGTCGTATCATTGTTGCCGTAGAAGATGACGAAATGCTCGGATTCAACGTAATTCGCCGTTTTACAGTAGCCCCACCTGTCGCGGACAAGGTATTCGTCCGCTGCATTTGCAGTCCCGAAGCTCACACCCGTTCCCGAAAAAGCCGATGTACCGATGACCGCTCCGGCAGTCAGTGCCAGTAATTTCTTTATCCCCATTATGATTCCCTCCTCTGTCGTATTTCACGAACAAATATATCTGCTTTTATTATAAATAGTTGCAATGTATGTTTCAATAGCAAAAGCAGCACAATTTATGTCATTTCCAGCTATCAAGGATCGTGTCAGGCTCTGCTTATCTTTTTATGGTCCGCGCATAAGCGAGACTCTGCCGCAGCTGTTCGTCCTTGCCAAGTCCGGCAAGGCGGAGCTTGTGTGCATATGCAAGAACTTCATTTATATCCGCAGAAGGCTCAGCACCGGCATTTACGAGGTCCTGTGCGGTCACATACGGCTGCTTCATCATCTCCTCGAATATGCGGAACCTCTCCATCAGGAATCCCTCGGTATCATCGCATTTCGGCAGCTTCCCGAGACCGTCGCAGACCGCAAGCTGTATGAGGTCGAACGGCTCTGCCGAGGAATCGAATAGCCTGTTTGTTTTTTTCAGCTTTGAACCGACGGCAGCCATTTTGTTTGGCTCCATATGCAGCTCGGTCATATTCAGCACGTATCCGGTCAGCTTCTCGTCATTTGTGAACCGTCCGAGAAAGGTGCGCACTATCGGTATCCCCAGCTTCTCATGCTCGTAGGCATGGACTGTTCCGTCCTCATCGACCGTTGTCGAGACCGCCTTTCCCATATCGTGACAGAGAGACGAGAGCATAAAGCCGAGCGGATTTTTCACAATATCCCTTCGCTCAGCCGCCTCGTCCGTGACCATCATCGTATGCGTCCACACATCTCCCTCGACGTGGTATTTTTTGTTCTGCGGAACACCGATGAGCGCCTTCAATTCGGGAAGCTCCGCGTCAAGCTCCCCGTCTTCCCGCAGACGCTCAAAGAAGACCGATGGCTTACCGGCGTTCAGCAGAACAGCTTCGAGCTCATTCATCTTCATCATCTTCCAACCTCTCCTTCAGCAGCTCTGCCTGACGTTTTACGCGCTCCTCCGCCTGCCTGCGCAGACGCTCGGGACCGATTATCTCTATCACAGGTCCGAAGCTGAGAAGCTGTATGAGCAGCTCTGTTTCGTCGCTCTCATCGTACCACAGCTCTACCTTGTACTCGCCCTTTTCGAGGTCGCAGACAGTGTGCTTCTCATATGAAGCAAATTCGAGCATGAACCGCTCCACGCCGTTGCGCTCCGGAGTTACACGAACAACAGCCGGCGTACTGCATTTTCTGCTTGAAAAATACTCGTCCATTGAAGTCTTTGTGCGGAAAACTCTGCCTGTGTCCTCTACCCTTGTTATACGTCCGATGTTGATGATACTGCTGCTGCGTATCCTGTCATTCCGCAGCAGATAGCAATACACGCGGAATTTGTCATTCTTCGGTGAATACTCCATTTTCAGCAGAACGAACCTGCCGCGGATAGTGCTGCCGTGACCGGATACGAACTCTATCTCCATTATTTTCCTGTGCTTCACGCCATCGAGCGCCGCGCGGAAATGCCTGATATAGTCCTCGCTCAGATAGTCATCGCTGTCGGAAAAACGGTCAGTAGTTCCGAACTGACCGCTCGTGTAGAGCGGCTTGACGCCTGCAAGTCTTCCGTCGAGCCGCGAGAGCGTATCATCGTCCATAAACAGGCGTATCCTCGGGTCAGCAAGCTTTGCCTTCAGCCACATCTTCTGCAATTTCGTGAGCAGCTTCACCGGCGGATATTTCGTTCTGCGTCTGAGAGCGCCGCCTGAGGTGCGTGTGAAAAGTCCCCAGTCCTCGCTGCCGGGTATCAGCTTCTGCGGCAGAAACAGCACAGAATCGCGGAAGCCCTCGCGCTGCACCGTTTCGCGGACGGTCTTTTCGTCTGTCGTTTCACGTTCGAGCAGAATTGCTGCTATCCGGAAATATGTACCGTATATCTCACTGAATATGTCCATTTTCATCACCGCTGTACATCTTGTTCATTCGCTCAATATCCCTGTAAAATCGTCTTCGTATACTGTCAGTGCCGCCCTCGATGGAAACTATCCTTCCGATGAATGTCTTGACCCAGTGCATAAGCTCGTTCGGGTCGAAAACGTCTGCGGTGAGCGTGTATAGGTGCTCGCCGGACTTTTCGAGCGTGCAGCAGCGCTTTTCACGTTCAAGCCGCTCGATGATATACGGCTCTTTTGTCTCGTCTGCAAAGACTGTTATCTTCATCGGAGAAACGCTCCCGGTCTCGCGGCGCATACCGAATGAAACGCCGAAGCAGCGCCCGAGAGCTTTTACGAACTTCGCTTTCAGAGCATCATAGCTGCCGCATTCTCCGCTTTTTTCCACAGAGCGGATATAGTCGAGCCGGAATGCGGAAAACCTCTTCACACCGGGGATATACGCCGCAAGATAGCGTCTTCCGGTCTGAACTGATACGAGTATCCTCAGTGGAACGACTCTGTTCTCGCTCCCGGGAAGCTCGCCGGCACGCTTGCTCTCTTCCGAAAACGTGCGGAGCGTGACGAACTGCCTTTCGTCCATAGCTTCCAGTATTTCGGGGATAAGTATGTCCTCGAGGGTGTGTATCATATAATTGTGCTTGATGAAGAAGAGGTCGTTTTTCATCCCGAGCGTGCGGAGGATACTGTTGCCGATGACGCCGAGATCCTGTGTTTCAGAGAAGAATCTCAGCGCGTCAGCGAGTCCGCTGTATTCGCAGATATACTCATCCGCTCTGTCGGGGGTAAGAGTGTAATACATAGTTTTGCCGCGTTTTTCGGCAGAAACTATCCCCTCCTCCGCGTATTCCCTGAGCTTGTTGCGAACGGTCTGCTCGTCAAAGATATGACCATATCCCTCGCTGAGAAGGTCTGTGACCTGCTTGATAGTGCGGCTTTTTCCGTCGCAGAGAATGTCCGTGATAAAGAAGTGAAGGCGGATGTCGTTGTCAGTGAAGCTTTTGGAGCAATAGGCGTTATACAGCGGATTTTCCGGGATATGTCCGCTGTCCGCCGCGATAGAAACGCTCCTTCCGCGGACAGAATCGTCATAGCGCATATAGTCGCCCATCCAGCTCTCGACACGGCGCTTTTCGTCACCGTAGGTGCGGACGCTCCTGCGGTCAAAGTCGCTCCTGACCTTGCAGCCGTAAATGAAAAAATCACGCACATAGCCGCGTGTTTTATCGAAATTCTTGATAAGCTCGGAAAATCCTGCCATATGTTCCCACTCCCTTCTAAATATATATTATCAGAATTTTCCCCTGTTTGCAACAGGAAAAGAGTGTGTGCAGAAAAATTTATATGATTTTTCTTCCGGTCCGTGCTATACTGAGAACACAGAAGGGGAAAAACACTTCCCCTCTGAGAAAGGCGTTCACTGCAAAAAACATCTCGATCATGTTTCTTTAGTACAATAAACTAAAAACGCCTTGTTAAGACGCTGACAGCAATTTCTGAGGGTTTTATGAAAAAAACAGGAGCGTCTTGCAGAATTCACATCATTCGGCTCTTACAGCAAGCTGCTTCAGGGACGCAGAGAGCTTTCCTACGGGTCAAAGCGCTGCATAAACTTACGAGCCGAGCCCACATAAGTCAGCCACAGCAATCAATATGAATGGTCTTATGCAGGTCCGAATCCTGCCCTGCGGAAACGCACGGAAATGCTGACTTGAAAGGAGAATCATTATGCTCAGCTACTTAAAGAGAGAATCAGATCTTACACTCACCGAGAACGGCGGTACTGCTTACCGTTCGACAGGCGGCTTCTGTCTCGATATGTTCTTCAAGGCAGGTGCGATGCGCAATGCCTCCGCAAAGGAGATCGCGGACACTCTCACACGCGCATTTGCAGAGGACCCCGACAAAACTATGAAGATACTCTTCTTCGCGCGTGACGCAAGAGGCGGTCTCGGCGAGAGACGTTTCTTCCGCGAGGCTGTATCAGCTCTCGTGAAGACAGCTCCTGCTGCCGTTGAGAGAAACATCTGCCTTTTCGCAGAATACGGCAGATACGACGACCTCTGTGTCCTCCTCGGGACTCCCCTTGAGGGCGCTGCGGTGAAGGTCATATCTGCGCAGCTCGGAAAGGACGTCACTGCAATGGCAGAGGGCAAGCCTGCCTCGCTGCTCGCAAAGTGGCTTTCCTCCGTGAACGCATCTGCTGCTGCGACACGCAATAACGGCAGACGTATCGCGGCTCTGCTCGGAATGAGCGAGCGCACCTACAGAAAAACTCTGTCCGCGCTCCGCCGCTATACCGACATCATCGAGAACCGTCTCCGCGAGTGCGACTACACCTTTGATTACGAGACACAGCCCTCCTGCGCGATGTTCAAGTACAGGAATGCGTTCATACGCAACGACGGCGAGCGCTACACCGAGTACCTGAACCGTGTGAACTCCGGCGAGGCAAAGCTGAATGCTGACAGGCTCTATCCCTATGACATCGTTCGTGCAGCACTCAAAGAAACTGTCTCCGCTGCAGAGACACGCTCCCTTGACGCAGCGTGGAGAGCTCTGCCCGACCTGACTGCTGCAAAGCACGAGAATGCTCTTGCAGTTATCGACGGCTCAGGCTCCATGACCTGCACCTGCGGCGGTATACGCCCTATTGATGCGGCTCTGTCGCTTGGCATATACTTCGCCGAGCACAACAAGGGCGAGTTTGCGAACCACTTCATAACATTCTCGGAGAATCCCCGTCTTGTTGAGATCAAGGGCAGGAATATCGTTGAAAAGGCTAACTTCTGCCGCAGCTTCGACGAGATCGCCAATACCGACCTCGAAGCCGTTTTCACACTGATACTCCGTACCGCTATAAACAATAAGGTGCCGCGTGATGAGATGCCTTCAAAGCTCTACATCATCTCGGATATGCAGTTCGACTTCTGCGTGGACGGCGGAAATGACGAGCCTATGTTCCGCGAGATGAGAAAGCTTTACCGCGGCAGCGGCTACGAGCTCCCCGAGATCGTATTCTGGAACGTGAACTCGCGCAGCGATGCGATGCCTGTGACACGCTCCGAGACAGGTGCTGCACTGGTATCAGGCTACACACCTGCGGTATTCGATATGGTGATGGGCGGCGAGTGCTCACCCGAGGCTGTGATGGACATGATACTCTCCTCAGCAAGATACGCACCTGTAAGTGCAGCATGAAGGGTGCCCCTTCAGCCTGTTTCGCAATATAGCGGACAGGCGGCGTAACTTTACGGTTCGGTGACCCATTATTTCCGAAAAAAGGCTGACTAAGTGAGATCACTTGGTCAGCCTTTTCATATGAATATATTGATCGTATCAGTCGTCGAACAGAGGAGTTGAGAAGTATCTCTCGGCTGTGTCGGGAAGGATAGTTACGACAGTCTTGCCGGCTCCGAGCTTCTCCGCCATTTTCAGTGCAGCGGCAACATTGGTACCGCTCGATATACCGCACATTATCCCCTCTTTTGAAGCGAGGTCCTTCGCGGTCTGTATTGCCTCCTCATCAGTTACGATGTATATATCATCATAGATGTCCTGATTGAGAATATCGGGGATTATACCGTCGCCTATACCCATCTGAAGATGTGTACCGATATTTCCGCCTGCGAGGATAGCCGCATTTTCGGGCTCTACTGCCCATATAACCATATCCGGATACTGCGATTTCAGCGTCTCGCCGATACCTGTGATAGTTCCGCCTGTACCGATACCGGAACAGAAGCCGTCTATCCTTCCGGCGGTCTGCTCGAGTATCTCAAGTGCAGTGTGGTACTTGTGAGCGTATATGTTATTGACGTTGGCGAACTGCTGCGGAACAAACACGTTCTTGTCCTCCTCAGCCATTCTGAGTGCCGTATCAAGGCATTCCTGGATACAGCGTCCGATGTCGCCGTCGTCGTGGATGAGTATGACCTCGGCACCGTAGTGGCGGACGAGCTTGCGGCGCTCCTCACTTACGGAATCGGGCATAATTATGATAGTTCTGTAGCCGCGGACTGCTCCGACAAGCGCGAGACCTATTCCCTGATTGCCGCTCGTAGGCTCAACGATTATGGTGTCCTTGGTTATTCTGCCCTCCTGCTCGGCGCGCAGTATCATATTGTAAGCGGTCCTTGTCTTGATAGAGCCGCCTACGTTGAGTCCCTCGAATTTGACAAGGACTTCCGCATTTCCGGGCTTGTTCATACGGTTGAGCCGTATCATGGGTGTGTGTCCGATCGCCTCGATTATATTGTTATATACCATTATGTCTTTTCTCCTTAAAACATCAGTATATCTATTATATAACATTACCGGGCAAAATGCAAGCGGTTTCACTGTTTTTCTTGACAAGACGCTTTTGTTGGTGTATCATATCAGTTGATGAAGGTGAAGAGGAGTCAGCGATGAAGTCGTTTTTTGTCTATGAGATGGAATATGCCGGAAGTCCGGCGGAGCAGAGCAATATACAGCCGATACCGTTTTGCAGGGAGCTTTATCCGCAGTACAGGCTGATATACAACGAATGCTTCCGGGAAATGCGGATAGCGCTCGACATAATGCCGTATGACTGCTGTCCCGGTGAAGAGCAGCTCCTCGCAAAGAGAGACAGCATTTTCCTGCTGACTGAAAACGGCAGTATCATCGGAAGCGTCACCTGCTGCGGCACTGAGATAGATGACCTCATCGTCAGCAGGCAGTTCCGGCGGCAGGGATACTGAAGAGAGCTCCTGCTCTGGGCTGTCAGCCATATCAGAGAGCAGACGTGCTCGCCTGTAACGCTGCACGTCGCGGAATGGAACGAACACGCTGTAAAGCTTTACCGGCGATTCGGATTTGTTATAACGAAAAAAACAAGGATAAACTGAGGGAGATAGTGAAATGGTACTGATAATAGTTAATGTGATAGTGTCGCTCGCAATGCTGATCGGCGGCTTCTGTATGCGCAGAGTCGCCGATGTACCCGGAGACCATACGATAGGCTTCCGGACATCACGCGCTATGGCAGACGATGATGCATGGAGCTTCGCGAACAAACGCTGCGGAATGTACTGGCTCATTATTGGAGCTGCCGGAGCATCGCTCACTGCCGCAGCCATATTCTGCGCCGGGAACGCCGCACACTTCGCCTTACTTGTCGCACAGACAGCCGCAATGTTCATCTCAGCGATGGTAACGGAAATGCAGCTGGATAAGCGTTCGTGATGCAAAAGCAAAGCCCTGAGACGTAACTGCTGTATTCTTACAGAGGCTTTATACGCATTTACTGGGTGAAACCTTTCTGAAGAAAGGTTCCGCCAACAGCGGCGGTCCCCTCTGTCGCTGTGCGACATCTCCCCACACTGTGGGGAGTCACCCCCAGACCCCCTTCCAAAGACTTCCAGCTTTGTTTTTCCCCTCCTATGGGGTCACGTCAGCAAATAAAGACAGAACATTGAATCTGTCAGCGTGACCCCATAGGAGGGGAAAAACGGAGTTAAAAGTTTTAGGAAAGGAGTTTGAGGAAGAACCCTTTTTCAAAAGGGTTTTCCTCAATAGATACGTGCAAAAACTTCTGTAAGAGCACAGCAGTTATGTCTCAGGGCTTTTTTTATCGTGTAAAGCCTGTTATGTCCTTGATGACTTCGCCGGCGATTATGAGTCCGGCTACAGAAGGTACGAACGCATTCGACCCGGGCACGCTCCGCCGCGCACCGCCGTCATTGCAAAGACCTTCTATCGGTGTGAGCGCCTCCTCCTTCGAGTAGACCACCTTCAGCGACCTTACACCGCGCTTCTTCATCTCGCGGCGCATAACTCTCGCAAGAGGACACACTGACGTCTTATATATATCCGCGACCTCGAAAGCTGTCGGGTCGACTTTATTGCCTGCACCCATACTGCTGATGACCGGCACTCCTGCCGCCTTCGCACGCATGATAATCTCTATCTTGCCGGTAACTGTGTCTATCGCATCGACAACGTAGGCATACTGCGTGAAATCGAACTCTCCGGCAGTGTCGGGCATAAAGAACGTGTTATAGGTGCGCACAACGCAGTCCGGAGCGATGTCTCTGATATGCTTCGCAGCAGCCTCGGTCTTGTACTCCCCTATCGTGCTGTGAGCCGCGATTATCTGGCGGTTGATATTGCTCTTGGCGACCTTGTCATTGTCAATGAGGTCGAGCGCTCCGACTCCCGAGCGTGCGAGCGCTTCAACGACGTGTCCGCCGACTCCGCCGATACCGAAAACGGCTACTCTCGCAGCTGCGAGCCGCTCCATCGCCTCACTTCCGAACAGCATCTCTGTGCGTATAAACTCCTCGCGCATAGTCATCCCTTCACCTCAGCCATCATACTCATAAACTACCGCCGCAACGGTGATATTGTCAGTGCCGCCGCGCAGCAGAGCTTCCTTCACGAGCATATCGAGCCGCTTTGGAAGGCTTTTCGGGAGCTCCATTATCTCCTGTATATCGTATGCGGACATATAGTCAGACAAGCCGTCGCTGCAAAGGAGCAGCACATCGCCGTAATCTATCCCGTCCTCTATCTCGGCGATGTCGATGATAGGGTCAGTTTTAACGTTTCCGAACGCAGGGAAGATGATGTTCCTGTGGACGTGAGTGCGGCGCTCCTCCTGAGTTATCGAGCCCTCGTCGATGAGGAGCTGAACGAGCGACTGGTCGCGCGAGAGCTGCCGGATACGTCCTGCACGGAAACGGTAGAGCCGTGAATCTCCGACGTTGAAAGCAACAACGGTATTGTTCTCGCTGACCGCGATACCGCAAAGCGTGGTCTGCATATTGTGGCTGTCGGGGTCGTCCTCGCCGCGGTCGGCAAGGCGTCGGTGAACGTTCATCAGCGCCTCCCTGAGCTCGTCCTTGCGGTAGTCGCTGACCTCCCTCACGAGCTGAAGGCACATACGTGATGCGAGCTCGCCTGCATTCTCGTTAGATACGCCGTCAGAGACCGCTGCTATGAACGGTGCAGAGAGTCTCTGCTCGCTCCTGCCGTCGGTGACGACCTCCCTGCCGATGAGCAGAGCGTCCTCGTTATGAGACATTATGCCTTTTTCAGTTATACCGCAGCAGTAAAACATACGTGACCTCTTTATATCGAATAGAATCTTTTAGCATTTTCGCAGGTTATGTCGAGGAGCTCCTGCACCTCAAGCCCCTTTATCGCGGCAGCTGCCTGAGCAGTGTACGCTATCAGCGAGCTGTCACATCGTCTGCCCCTGAAAGGCTCGGGAGCCATATACGGGCAGTCTGTTTCAAGAAGCAGCCTGTCGAGCGGCACTTCTGCGAGCGCCTTGCAGGGCTTCTTTGCATTCTTGAATGTGATGACGCCGGTGAATCCGACGTACATACCGAGCTTTACGACCTCTTTCGCTATCTCGGCTGAATACGAAAAGCAGTGGACTACGCCGAAGGGGCGGTGCTTTTTCAGTATCTCAAGCGTGTCCTCGGCGGCATCGCGGCTGTGGATTATAACCGGAAGAGAAAGCTCCCTCGCGAGAACTATCTGCTCCTCGAATATCTTTATCTGCTTTTCGCGGTCATAGCCCTCGTAGTGGTAATCGAGACCTATCTCACCTATAGCCCTTACCTTCGGGTTCGACCTTGCCGCTGTCTCAACAGCCGAGAGGTAATCTTCGGGGTCAGTGCCCACATTTTCCGGGTGCAGACCTGCGGCGGCGTAGATGTAATCGTACCGTGAGGCAAGAGCGGCATTCTGAGCCGTATCCGCGACTCCGGAAGAAGCGAGCATAACATAGCGGACTCCGCTCTCAGGGAGGGAGGCAAGAAGCGCCTCCCTGTCCTCATCGAATGCTTCGTCCGCGTAATGAGCGTGTGAATCGAAAATGTTGTTCATATCAGTTTTCAGCTTCCTTGAAGAATCTGTCCTTGAAATCGTTTATGAAGCCCTGATTCGGAATGAAATCGGAATCGGCATCTGTTCCCTCCATTGTGAAGGGCGAAGCGATAGCTGTACCTCTTTCGAGCATCGTCTTGATAGCTACCTTGTGCTTCTTGTAGTCGATAGCGGTAATATCGGTCTCGGTCATATTTACGACGTTGTTGAAGCTGTTATCGAAGTTGTCGGCAACACGCACAAGGTCTGACTGATTCACCATTTGTGTGATTATCGAGCAGGCTCTCAATGCACGGTCAGTCTCGCCGCCTGCGTACATAGCGTAGGTAACGAGCTTGTCGATCTGCTCGGCGTTGAGATACTGGCTCGAGCCGTCGCCGTTGAAGCCGGCTATATCCTCCTCGACCGGGTAGGTAACGCCGCCGAGGATATCGCATATCTTGATGAATGCAGCGGAATCGAGCTTCATATATCTGTCGATGGTGATGCCGAAAATGCTCTCGGTGAATTTCACTGCCGAGGTCGCTCCGCCCTGCTGATATGAGAGGGCGATGTTCTGCTGAGCGCCGTCGATGAGAGCGATAGTATTTGAGGGGATGCACACAAATGCGAGCTTCTTGTCCTTCGGTATCGAACGCATGAGCAGGAACGTCGTCGAGCACTTCTTATCCGGCTCGTCGAGTATGAAGAGGATCGTGTGGTTATCCTCGTAGGTCGTGGTCGTGACCTGCTTCGGAGGCGGCTCAGAGAGCTCCTTTTCTCCTCCGAGGACGCCTATCTTATGCAGGAAGAAGAATGTTCCTCCGCCGATAACGAGGATACCGATGAAGATAGTTACAAGGTACGGTACCGCAATGCTTCCGACTTTCTTGTTCTTTGACATTTCAGTGTTTCTCCTTTCAATATGACTGTCGTCAACTATTCGTATAAGAATCATTTCTGAATATTCACCGGAAAGTGAATGAAGATCTGATAACAAAATTCGACATTATTCTCAAACGGCGTAGAATCCACATCAACACTTTACCTGACTTTTCAACACCCATATGAGTATCGAACAGGTGTTTTAACACAAGATTCAACAGTCTGTTGAAATCGAACGCGCGTTCACGGAAAATAGCCGTTTTCACAACATAATGTGTTTCGTGCTCATTTTATCACTATATATCCGCAGTAAAAATTGGTCTGAACTCTTGAAATATTCTGCATATGTGGTATAATGGTAAATAGCATCACGGCTGAGTGTCGAAAGCATTGTTGAGAAATGCGAGCTCTCGCCTTATATTTCTCAGGTCAGTGCCTGCACGGTCTATCAGCTCGTAGACCTCGCTTATCCCGAAGCGTGCTATCAGACGTCCGCTGCGGTATGCATAGTTCACGGTCTGAGATGTACCGGAAGCAAAGCTTCCCTCGTTGAGAAAGGCTATCACCGCCGATGAGCTGTCCACCATAAAGAAATTGCGGTCGCGGTAGAGCCCGGAGGCTTCGCCGCGCTTGCTGTAGACGATGTCCGGGTCGGTGTTCACCGTCAGGAGAACGTCCGCCGCTCGTTCGACCTCCTCGAGAAGTCCGAGCGAATCCTTCGGAAAATGCTCGGCGTGCCTGAGATATGGCATCGCGCCGATGAGACGTATCCTCGGGTCGGTCTGCTTCTTGCGTATGATGTATTCAGCCGCCCACAGGTCGGCTCCGGTTGCAAGTCCGCTTATGAAATCGGTATAGCCGCGCTCGGCAGCCATATCAATGTGCCTGTAGAGCATCATCTTTACCGCACCGACTGTTATGTCGGAAAAGAGCGGGTCTCCCTTATACGGAAGTATGCTCTTCTCGCGGTGTCCGGTGATACAGGCAGTAGCGCGCCGGTCGGGAACGAACTCCGAAGCGGAGCTGACCGGCAATCCTGAGTTCAGAGATATAAGCATAATACACCTCGATATGTCGATATTTAACATTATAGCATATCTATAAAAAAATAGCAAGAGTACGCCGCAAAATTCTTCCGCAAGGACGAAGCACCGGGCTTTTGCTCGAAAATGACTCAAAGCGGTAAGATCAGCGGCGATATTCCGCACGATAAACAGATAATGAAGAAAGGGTCTGAACAGAATGAAACCATATCTTAAAAGAGCGTGGGCTGAGGTCTCGCTCTCACAGCTGAGAAAGAACGTTGACATCATCAAGTCGCTCAACTCTCCGGGAACCGAAATAATGGCTGTCGTGAAGGCTGACGCATACGGTCACGGCGATGCTCACATCGTCCGCACCCTCGCACAGGACTGCGGCATCACATATTTCGCAGTGTCCAATCTCGATGAGGCGATCGCTGTGAGGAACTACGCTCCTAACGCAGAAATACTCATTCTCGGCTATACTCCGCCCGAATACGCACACGAAATATCCATGCACAACATCATTCAGGGCGTCGTTTCGACCGAATACGCTCAGGCTCTTGCGGCAAATACGCCTGCCTCGATACGCTGTCATATAAAGATAGATACCGGTATGGGACGTATCGGTCTCAAGCACGATACTCCTTCTGAATGCGCAGACGAGATCGCTGAGATGATGAAGATCAGCAAGCTCTCTGTTGAGGGCATATACACCCACTTCGCAGTCGCCGACAGCGATTCTCCCGACAATATCGCATATACTGATATGCAGCAGAGCTTCATTCTCGATACCTATGACGAGCTGTGCAGCCGCGGTATAAAGCTGCGTCACTGCCACTTTATGAACAGCGCTGCGACCTGCTACAGAAATACGCCGCGCAGCACTCTCAGCCGCGCGGGTATAATCCTCTACGGTCTGCACCCGGACATCAGCCTTGATATACCGGAGGGGCTCGAGCCCGTTATGGAGCTGAAGGCTGTCATATCACACGTCAAGACCGTCAAGCCCGGCGACTGTATAAGCTACGGAAGAACATTCACTGCGGAGCACGAAATGCGCATCGCTACGGTAACTATCGGCTATGCGGACGGCTATTCGCGCCTCCTCTCCGGAAAGGGCGAGATTCTCGTACACGGCAAGCGCTGCCGCATCGTCGGAAGAGTCTGCATGGACCAGCTGATGATGGACGTTTCCGATGTCCCCGAGGCAAAAGCCGGCGACATCGTGACTATGATAGGCAGGGACGGCAACGACATCATCACTGCCGACGAGCTCGCAGGTATCTACGGAACTATCGGATATGAGGTAGTCTGCGGCATTTCCAAGCGTGTTCCGAGGATATACATCGACTGAGGCAGATGCAATGAAAAAAGTGATAGCGGCAATGACACTGGCTGCTGCTGTTCTTCTGAGCGGGTGCGGCTTGAATGACGGCTCTGGTAAAAGCAGGAGCATCACGGACTTTAACAGCTGTATCACCCTGAAAGCCGAGGACGAAAACCTGCTCACGGAATGCACCGAAATAGCAGAGGCAAGGCTAAAGTCGGAATATCCGCAGCTCGAATGCAAAGTCAGCTATAAATGGAGAGACGCCTTCGCGTATATTTCATTCGACCGCCCTGAAAACTGGAACGACAGCACTCTCGATTCACTGTGCAGCTGCGGAAAAGTTACATTCCGCAAGGGTACGGACACTGTCACTGACCCTGACGGGAATACCGTTCCGGCAGGCGAGATCGTCCTTGATAATAATGATATTGCTGCGGCTCATATGGAGCTGATGTTATCAGACAACAGTCAGGAATATGCGGTCGATGTGACACTGTTCATTGCCGGAAGCAACAAACTTGCTGCGGCAACAAATGAGCTCGCCGGAACAGATGTGCCGCTTTCGATATGGCTCGATAACGAGCTCATTTCAACACCGACGGTAAACAGCGTGATAACGGACGGCAAAGCCGTCATAACCGGAAATTTCACCGAAAGCTCCGCACTGGAGCTCGCCGCCGCGATGAGCAGCGGAGCTCTCCCCTGCGAACTAAAGATAATAGATAAACGAATCGGAGATGAAGAGAAATGAAAAAAGCTATGACCATTTCCTACGAGGTCGGAAACAACCTCTACATAAACCTTACGAACAAATGCCCCTGTGCCTGCACATTCTGCATACGCACCCACGCGGACGGCGCTTACGGCTCGGATCCGCTGTGGCTCGAGCATGAGCCTTCGCTGTGTGAGATATTCGATGACCTCGCCAAGCGTGACCTTGCCAAGTACGATGAGATAGTATTCTGCGGCTACGGCGAACCTACAGAACGTATCAGCGATGTCGTCATTGTCGCAAAGGCACTCAGAATGCTTCCGGAATGTCCGAAGCTCCGCATAAATACGAACGGTCTCGGCGACCTCATCAACGGCAGGAGCGTTGCCGCCGAGCTCTGCAAGGCTATGGACACTGTATCCGTCAGCCTCAACGCCGGCACTAAGGACGAATATATGGCTGTGACACGTCCGAAATTCGATAATGCGTGGGAGGCGATGCAGTCATTCACCTCCGACTGCGTAAAAAACGGCAATGCCGAGGTCATTATGTCGATCGTGGACGTTATCCCTCAGGAGCAGATAGACGCCTCACGTGCCGTCTGCGAAAGCCTCGGAGCTACGCTCCGTATACGCACATTCGATGACTGACATCGTCAGATGCTACAAATATAAACAGCGTTTTTTGTAAGATTTTTTAGTACTTTGCTATAGAAAAGTATCACAAAATATGGTATAATTATCTTTAGCAATTGTCCTCGACTCTATCAAGGAGGAATCACTATGGATAAGAAGACAAAAATAATACTTGCTGTCTCGGTGACGAGCGCTGTAGTGGCAGTAGGAGCTGCGGCAGCAGCGACTGTCGTCGTCTGCAAGAAGATCTACGAGAAGAAATACTTCTCCGCTAACTAAGCTTAACATTATTCCGCAGCTCAATGATGTGCGCGGAAAATTTATCAAAGAAGGTTGAATGCAATGGAAATCAAATTCACAAAAGCAGCATCTCTCAAGGCTAAGCCGCAGCCCGGCGACAAGCTCGGCTTCGGTCACATCTTCACCGATTATATGCTCGTTATGCCCTATGATGAGGGTCAGGGCTGGCACGATCCCGAGATCAAGCCCTATGGCGAGATCGGTCTCTCACCTGCCGCTATGTGATACCACTACGGTCAGGAGGTTTTCGAGGGTCTGAAGGCTTACCGCACTGCTGACGGCAAGGTACAGCTCTTCCGTCCTCAGGAGAACTTCAAGAGACTCAACAAATCAAACGAAAGACTCGTTATCCCGGAGCTTCCCGAAGAGCTCGGTATGCAGTGCCTTATGGAGCTCATCAAAGTCGAGAAGGACTGGGTACCCTCAAAGGAAGGCGAGTCACTCTATATCCGTCCGTTCATCATCGCTGTTGACCCGTTCCTCGGCGTTAAGCCCGGCGAGCACTACCTCTTCATTATCATCCTTTCACCCTCCGGCGCTTACTATGAGAGCGGTCTCAACCCCGTAAACATCTACGTTGAGAGCAAGTATGTCCGCGCTGTAAGAGGCGGTATGGGATTCGCCAAGACAGGCGGCAACTATGCTGCTTCTCTTATCGGTCAGGACGAGGCTCACAAGCAGAACTACTCACAGGTACTCTGGCTCGACGGCGTTGAGCAGAAGTACATCGAGGAAGTCGGCGCAATGAACATCTTCTTCGTTATCGACGGCAAGGTCGTAACTCCTATGCTTCAGGGCTCTATCCTCCCCGGTATCACAAGAAAGTCCGCTATCGAGGTATGCAAGAGCATGGGTCTCGAGGTAGAGGAGAGACGTATCGACATACAGGAGATCGCTGATGCTTACGACGCAGGCAAGCTCAACGAGGTATTCGGTACAGGTACTGCTGCTGTTATCTCCCCTGTTGGTCACCTCAAGTGGGGCGATAAGGTAATGGAGATCAACGACAACAAGATCGGCAAGATCTCTCAGATGCTCTACGATACTATGACAGGTATCCAGTGGGGCAAGATCGAAGACAAGTTCGGCTGGATCGTTCCCGTTGAGTGATCTTTAACACAGTAAATGTATGCCCCGGAGCGGTATCTGGACCGCCCCGGGGCTTTTTTCGTGATATACCTCTGAAAACAGAAATACCATAGTACCTCTGACTTTGCCGGTGATACTATGGTATTTTTCAGTATTATTGCTGTTATTCGTCAGCGCTTACTGATGAGATGACCTCTGTGAGAAGGTTTGCGGGAAGCTGCTCATATCTTACGAAATCAAATGTGAAGCTGCCCATACCTCTTGTTGTCTGACGGAGATACATTGCGAAATCGTGCATCTCTCTTGCAGGCACCTCAGCGATTATCTGTGTGATACCGTGAGAAACAGGCTCCATACCGAGAACACGTCCGCGGCGCTTGTTGAGCTCGCCCATAATATCACCGGTATTCTCATCGGGAGCTGTAACCTTGAGCTCGCCGATAGGCTCGAGCATTACGGGGTCTGCCTGACGGAGACCTTCCTTGTATGCGATGGAAGCGGCTGTCTTGAATGCCATTTCCGAAGAATCAACGGGGTGATACGAACCGTCGACGAGGATAGCCTTGAGTCCGACAACGGGACAGCCTGCGAGGACGCCCTTCTTTACGGATTCTTCGAGTCCCTTCTGTACAGCCGGGAAGTAGTTCTTCGGAACTGCTCCGCCGAATACGCGCTCCTCGAATACGAGCGTATCGCTTACGCAGGGCTCGAACTCTATCCATACGTCACCGAACTGACCGTGTCCGCCGGACTGCTTCTTGTGTCTGCCCTGGACCTTGACCTTCTTGCGGATAGTCTCCTTATAAGCTATCTTCGGAACTGAAAGTGCAACGTCAACACCGAACTTGCCCTTGAGCTTGGCAGCTGCGACCTCGATGTGCTGCTCGCCGAGACCGCTGAGTATCATTTCCTTGGTGTTCTCGTCCTGAGTATAAGCGAGCGAGGGATCTTCCTCTGTTATACGCTGCATACCTGCGGACACCTTTGCCTCGTCGCCCTGAGACTTTGACTTTACAGCCATCGAATAGCAGGGGCGAGGGAATTCCATAGGTGCGAACTCAACGATGCGTGATACATCAGAGAGAGTATCACCTGTATTTGCTGTTATCTTGGAAGCAACAACGATGTCGCCTGCTGCTGCGCAGGGAACTTCTGTCTGCTTCTTGCCGAGGAGAGTGCAGAGCTTGCCTATCTTCTCGTTGTTGCCGGTAGCGGAATTAACAGCCTCGCTGTTAGCCTTGAGCTTGCCGGACATTACTCTTATGAATGACATCTTGCCGACGAACGGGTCAGCAACTGTCTTGAATACGTATGCGGAAAGCGGATCGCTCTCAGAGCACGAGATCTCAACAACGTCCTTCGATGGAGTGTAAGCCTCGCCTGAGAATACCTCTGCCGGTGAGGGAAGCAGGAGCTCGAACTCCTTGAGGAGCATATCTATACCCGAGAGGTCAAGTGCGGAGGTGCACACAACAGGTGTGATGATACCTCTGTTCATACCGTCGTGGATACCGTCGATGAGCTCCTTCTGTGTAAAGGGCTCGCCCTCGAAGAACTTCTCCATAAGCTCATCGGAGGTCTCTGCAACAGCCTCGGAAACGGCTGCAACGAGTCCTTCGATACGGTACTCAAACTTCTCGGAGATCTCAGCTGTAGGCATTTCTGTCTCAACAGCGTTGCCCTTGCCGTCGTACTTGTAAGCCTTCATCTCGATGAGATTCACGAAGGAAACTATCTGTCCGCCGCTGATAACGGGTACAACAACGGGGCATACTGTAGGTCCGAATACGGTCTTGAGGTCGGTGAGGACATTGAAGAAGTTAGCGTCCTTGTCGTCAATCTTGGTGACAACGAACATCTTGGACTTGCCCTGCTTGACAGCCTCGTCGTAAGCCTTTCTTGTGCCTACCTTTACGCCTGATTTTGCAGAAACTGTGATAAGAACTGTATCGGAAGCACGAACGCCCTCGGTCATCTCGGCAGCAAAGTCGAACAGACCGGGAGTATCGAGCAGATTTATCTTGTAGCCGCTGTAATCGAAAGCAGCAAGTGATGTGCTTATCGAAATGACTCTCTTTATCTCTTCGGGGTCGTAGTCGCATACAGTTGTTCCGTCAGTAGTTTTTCCGAGACGGTCGTTTGCGCCTGCTTTGTACAGCAGAGCCTCTGCGAGCGACGTCTTACCGGAGCCGTTGTGTCCGGCGAGTGCAATATTTCTTATTTTGGATACATCATAGTCTTTCATCTTGGTTTTCTCCTCCGGTTAGATAATGAACGCACTGCACCATTGCAGTATGTAATATGTGTAGTTTATACAACTACAAGAGTAATTATATATCAAATGTTAATAAATTGCAATACTTTCGATTCTTTTTCTACATATCATATCACTTCACGTGTCAATATTTGTTAATTTAGCACAAATGAATTTACTTTTTTCGTCTCCTTCACTCCAAAAATGACCAACAGACCAAAAACAGCTCCGTACCCGATGAGCCACAATACGGTGCAGACCGTCATATACGCCGCTCCCGAATCTCGAAGCCCGAGAGGTCTGCACAGAAGCTCGGACGTGAAGCAGGTAAGCGCTGCGTAAAATACCGGAGAGAGCAGCATCCTGACCGGTCTGAACCGGACTCCCGTATGCCTGAGTATCTTCACGAGCCGCGATATATTGCCGAACACATTGCTCGCGTAATACGAAACAGCTATCCCCCAGAAGCCGATGACCGGAACAAGTATCAATACAGCCGCGATGCGTATGACGTACTCGGCAAGGTAGTTGAGTGAGGAAAAGCCCTGAAGTCCCATTCCCTTGATGAGCGCCTCAAGCACTATCTCCATATAAATGAACGGAACGACAGGCGCTATCACGGAAATGAGTCCGCCTGCGAGACTTCCTCCGCCGAGGAGCTCACCGATAGTTCCGCCGAATCTCAGCAGCACTGCCGATGCGAACACCGCATATATCATCGTGTATTCGATAAGGCGCGATGTAAGGCTCTGTATGCGCTCGCGGTTGCCGGCGGCGGCGGCTCTTGCGGATTCGCTCACAATCATTCCCGACATCGAGCAAAGCACGACCGACGGAAAGAACAGCGTCGGGATAACTATCGCCTCGAATATGCCGAAAAGGCTCAGCGCCTGCTCCTGAGAGTCGCCGTACTGCCGCAGACATACAGGTATCAGTGCGTCGTTCGCACTTCCGAGAGCTGCTGTGAGTATCCCGCCTCCCATTATCGGTACGGCTGCGGCGACGTAACCGCCGAATGTGAGCGAGGCTTTCCCGGTGCGTGCCGGACGATGCCTTATGAACATTGCGAGCATAAATGCGAGCGAGCTGATATTCCCGGCGATTATCGATGTTATCATTATCCGGCAGACCGTCGCTTCGGTATGTACCGGCTGCATAAGTGTCAGCGCGACCATAACTGCTGCTTTTACCGCGAACTCGAAAATATCCCCGACAGCTGCCGATGACGCTCTCCTGCACGCATTGAAGTATCCCTTGAAGCAGCTCGCAGCAGCTCCGGAAACAAGCGCGAACGGCATCAGCTTAACTGCACCGGACACCTCTGCTCCACTGAAAAAACGGCTGCTCAGCGGTTCGGCTGCAAGCACGGTCAGGAGCGATACTCCCGCACTCATTATCAGGCACAGCTTTAGCCCGTGAAACAGCACCTTCACGGGTGAACCGCCGCTTTTGCCTATCTCTTCGGAAATGAGCCTGCTCATACACAGGAAAGCATTGCCGTTCGAGAGTATGCCGGCAAGTCCGAGAAATGACCCCATAAGCGAGAATATCCCTATCGCTGAGGTCCCTATCTCGCGTGTTATAAAGACGTTCAGCAGCAGTGCTGCCGAATCGAGCGCAAGCTGCATAAGCGTCAGCAGCGCTGTGTCGCGTATCATTCTGCTTTTCATCATCGCTCTCCCCTCCACATTTATGATATGGCGGCAGAGCGGCAAAAATTACTTCCTATCCACTTGCTTTTTCCGCGGTCCTGTAATATAATCAGTATTGACACTATGTGATAAGGAGGTGCGAGACGTGAGCAGGAGCCCTTTCCCCTACTCCCTCGACAACAAGCGCTATCATACGCTCAACTACTATTTCCGCACTGTTTACGGCGAAAAGCTGTACAAAGCCGTTATCGGCTGCGGATTCTCCTGCCCGAATATCGACGGCAGCAAGGGTGTCAGCGGCTGTATATTCTGCGACGGCGGAAGCGGCTATTTCACCGACAGCAGTATCGACACTTCGGCTCAGCTGCAAAAGGAGTACGGACGCATTTCCGCAAAGCACGGAGATGTACCCGTAATCGTCTATTTTCAGGCAAATACGAACACTTACGCTCCCGTTGAGAAGCTCAGAACGATATACTTCTCAGCGCTCAGCTATCCGTTCGTGAAGGGCATATCTATCGGCACCCGCGCCGACTGCCTCCCCGATGATGTACTTGACCTTCTCTCCGAGCTGAACAGACAAACAGCTCTGACCGTCGAGCTCGGTATGCAGAGCGTACACGAAGAAACTATCAGATACATAAACCGCTGCTGTACGCACGAAGAGTTCGTAAACGGCTATAATAAGCTCAAAAGCCGCGGCATACGCACCTGTCTCCATATAATCGACGGTCTGCCCGGCGAGACTCCGGAAATGATGGCTGAAACTGCCCGTCAGACCGCTCTCCTCGCGCCTGACGGAGTTAAACTGCAAATGCTCCACGTAATACGCGGTACCCGGCTCGCGGACGAATACGCAAAGGGAAATGTGCCGCTCCTCAGCCGTGAAGAGTACATCAATGTCATAGTCCGTCAGCTTGAGCTGCTTCCGCCCGAGACCGTCATCGAGCGTATCACCGGCGACGGCGACAAACGCAAGCTCATCGCGCCTGAATGGAGCACAGACAAGATAGCTGTGCTCGGCGGTATCGACAAGCGCCTTGCGGAGCTCGATACATGGCAGGGAAGGCTTTATACGCTCTGATATACAAAAGAAGGCTGCACGTCCTGACAGGTCATGCAGCCTTTTGCTTTTTTACTATTATTCAAGTGTGTACACGCTATGCTTTATCATATGACAGCAGCTTTCATCTTAGCGGTGAATTCGCCGACGGGAGCAGCGGAATCCCTTCCGTGCTCAGCTATCTGCTTCACGATCGCAGAGCCGACGATGACGCCGTCTGCAAAAGATGACATCTTTGCTGCCTGCTCCGGAGTCGAGATGCCGAAGCCGACTGCGCACGGAACGCTCATATTCTCGCGGATAACACTGACTATCGCAGAAATATCAGTGGTTATCTCCGAGCGCATTCCCGTTACTCCGAGGCTCGATACGATGTAGATGAAGCCCTCAGCCTCCTTCGCTATCATTGCGATACGGTCGGCGGATGTCGGAGCGATGAGCGAGATGAGGTCGACGCCGTACTGACGGCAGACCGGCTGGAATTCGTCCTTTTCCTCGAAGGGGAGGTCGGGGATTATGATCCCGCCGACGCCCGTCTCACAGCAGCGCGCCATAAAGCGCTCGGGGTCATAAGAGAAAACGACGTTCGCATAGGTCATAAATACGAGCGGTATCTTCACATCACGTCGCAGCTCTGCCACAAAATCGAATATCTTATCCGTCGTGACTCCGCCGGAAAGGGCGCGGATATTCGCTGCCTGAATGACGGGACCCTCTGCTGTCGGGTCTGAGAAGGGAATACCGAGCTCGATGAGGTCAGCGCCCTTTGCTGCCATCTCGCGTACTATCCGCCCTGTTGTTTCAAGGTCCGGGTCACCGCAGGTTATGAATGGGATAAAAGCCTTTCCGCGGCTGAAAGCACTTGCAATATCACTCATATATATCCTCCCCTCTGTAGCGTGCGATAGCGGCGCAGTCCTTGTCACCCCTGCCCGATACCGTAACGATTATGATCTTGTCCTTGTCCATTGTCGGAGCGAGCTTCATCGCGTATGCAATGGCGTGTGCGGACTCGATCGCCGGGATAATGCCCTCTGTCCGCGAAAGGAACTCAAATGCGTCAACTGCCTCGTCATCCGTAACAGGCACGTACTCGGCACGTCCGATGTCGTGGAGATAAGCGTGCTCCGGACCGACGCCGGGATAGTCGAGACCTGCCGAGATAGAGTAAACAGGCGCGATCTGACCGAATTCGTCCTGGCAGAAATAGCTCTTCATACCGTGGAAGATACCGAGCCTTCCGGTGTTCACTGTAGCGGCAGTCTCGAATGTGTCGATGCCTCTTCCTGCCGCCTCACAGCCGATGAGACGCACACCCTCGTCACCGATGAAGTTGTAGAAGCTGCCGATAGCGTTCGAGCCTCCGCCGACGCAGGCAATGACAGCATCGGGGAGCCTGCCCTCGTATTCGAGTATCTGCTCACGTGCTTCCTTCGAGATAACAGCCTGAAAATCGCGTACTATCGTCGGGAACGGGTGCGGACCCATCACTGAGCCGAGGCAGTAATGAGTGTCATCGATACGTGTGGTCCACTCGCGCATCGCCTCGGAAACAGCGTCCTTGAGCGTAGCCGTTCCGCTCGTCACAGGCACGACCTTAGCACCGAGAAGGCGCATACGGTAGACGTTCAGCGCCTGACGCTTCGTATCCTCCTCGCCCATAAATACGACGCACTCCATTCCGAGAAGGGCAGCGGCAGTTGCCGTAGCTACGCCGTGCTGACCAGCGCCGGTCTCGGCGATGAGACGGGTCTTGCCCATTTTCTTTGCGAGGAGCGCCTGTCCGAGAACGTTGTTGATCTTGTGCGAGCCTGTGTGGTTGAGGTCCTCGCGCTTGAGGTATATCTTCGCACCGCCGAGCGTTTTTGTGAGCTTATCCGCATAGTAGAGCAGCGAGGGTCTGCCGGCGTATCTGCTGAGCAGATCGTCGAGCTCGCGGACAAAATCGGGGTCGTTCCTGTAGTGCTCGTATTCCTTTTCGAGCTCGATAACGGCGTTCATCAGCGTCTCTGGAATGTACTGACCGCCGTGTACGCCGAAGCGTCCCTTTTTATCTGACATTTCTATCATCCTTTCCGTCTGACAGCGTTTGTAAACGCCGCCATTTTAGCCTTATCCTTTATACCGTCCGTTTCGAGCGAGCTGCTTGCATCGACAGCAAACGGCTCAAACCGGTCAATAGCATTGCCGACATTCTCCGGAGCAAGTCCGCCTGCAAGGAAATAATCGCGCCGGATACCGCATATGAGAGAATGGTCGAATGCGCTTCCGGTACCGGTGCCGCTGTCGAGGAGAACGAAGTCCGCCGGAGAGCGCTCTGCTTCGGTGACGTCGCCTGCGGACTTCACCGTAAATGCCTTTATCACGGGCTTTCCGGTCAGCCCCCTGACCTTCAGGATATACTCATCGTCCTCGCTCCCGTGGAGCTGAAGGAAGTCGGTGAACTCAGCAAGCGCCGCGAGCGATGTCAGCGGCTCGTTCACGAAAACTCCCACTCGTGCGATCCCGCTGCCCTCGAGCATTGCCGAAAGCATACGGAACTCAGCCGCTCCTACACTTCTCCGGAAGCCGCTGCTCAGAATGAATCCGGCATAGTCGGGACGCAGCTCCAATACTGCACGAACGTCCGCCTCAGAGCGCAGACCGCAGAGCTTCACGCGCGTCATACGCTCCCGCCTTTCAGCTCGCGAAGCTTTGCGGCGATGTCCGGAGCTCGCATCAGAGCCTCGCCGACGAGCACCGCGTCCGCACCGACTTTTTCGAGCTTTTCCGTATCCTCACGGCTGCTGACACCGCTCTCGGAAACGAACAGCACACCGTCCGGAACAAGCTCGCGAAGCTTGCAGCTGTTGCCGGTATCCACCGTAAAATCGGCAAGATTCCGGTTGTTCACGCCAATTATCCTCGCTCCTGCCGAGAGCGCGCTGCGCACCTCAGCTTCGTCGTGAGCCTCCACGAGCGCAGACATCCCGAGCTCGTCGCAGATACCGATATATCGCTCTATCCGGGCAGGTGTGAGGATAGAGCAGATGAGCAGCACTGCCGATGCTCCGAGAGTTTTCGCCTCGTATATCATATATTCATCGACAGTGAAATCCTTCCTCAGACACGGTATCTTCACCGTTTCCGCTATCTCGCGGAGATAGCTGTCACTTCCGAGGAACCACTTCGGCTCCGTCAGAACGGAAATGCAGTCCGCCCCTGCCGAGTCATACTGCCTCGCGATGTCCAGATACGGAAAATCCTCAGCGATAACGCCCTTTGACGGGCTCGCCTTCTTACACTCGCAGATGAACGAGAGTCCCTTCCGGCTGAGCGCCTTCTCGAACCCGAACTCCCCCCTCGGGAGCGCATACGCCTGCTCGCGGACCGCATCCTCCGGAAGCGACATTTTCGCCGTCCTCACACGCTCTGCCGCATATCCGGCAAGCTGTTCAAGTATAGTCATTTCCTGCTCCTTATCTGTTTGAAACTTCCACTATCTTTTCAAGTGCAGCATAAGCCGCGCCCGAATCTATGAGCTCTGCGGCAAGCTTTACACCCTCCGCGATGCTCTCAGCCTTTTCAGCCACACACAGTGCCGCACCTGCGTTCATCAGTACAGCATCACGCTTCGGACCCCGGTCGTCGCCGCGGAGGATACTGCGTGTTATCTCTGCATTCTCAGCAGGTGTGCCGCCGCGTATATCCTCGTGTGTACCGCCGCTGAGCCCGAATTCCTGCGGAGAAACGGTATAGCTCTTGAACCAGCCGTCCTTGAATTCGCATATGCTCGTCGGAGCTGCGACCGAGATCTCATCGAGCCTGTCAAGTCCGTGTACGACCATTCCGCGCTTTACGCCGAGGTTCATCAGGACCTGTGCGAGCGGCTCAACGAGAGAAGGGTCATAAACGCCGAGGAGGAATCTCTTCGGGCTCGACGGATTAGTGAGAGGTCCGAGGATATTGAAAACTGTGCGGATACCGAGCTCCTTGCGGATAGGTCCGACGTACTTCATCGAGGTGTGGTACTTCTGCGCGAAGAAGAAACAGAAGTTGGTCTCATCGAGCATCTCGCGGCACTTCGCAACGTCCATATCAATGTTCACACCGAGAGCCTCAAGGCAGTCGGCAGTTCCGGAAAGTGACGAAGCTGCGCGGTTTCCGTGCTTTGCCACCTTTACCCCGGCAGCTGCGAGCACCATTGCCGATGTGGTCGAAATGTTGAAGCTCTGTGCGTTATCACCGCCTGTTCCGACAATTTCGAGCAGGTCGTCATCGTTCTCGAATTTTGTGGCTGCATCGCGCATCGCTGCCGCACAGCCTGCTATCTCGTCAGTGGTCTCAGCCTTCGTGGACTTGGTGGAAAGAGCTGCAAGGAACGCAGAATTCTGCGTAGCACTGGTCTTTCCAGCCATTATTTCACTGATTACCTCGTATGCCTCATCATATGTCAGATCCTGTTTGTCAACAATTTTTACTATCGCTTTTTCTATCATAACAATACCTCCGCATCAAAGCTCAACAAAGTTCTTCAGCATTTCCCTGCCGAGTGGAGTCAGTATCGACTCCGGGTGGAACTGCACGCCGTATATCGGGAATTCTGCGTGCTGCACCGCCATTATCTCGCCGTCATCTGTGACAGCTGCGGCTCTCAGGCAGTCGGGAAGTCCGACCGCTGCCAGCGAATGATAGCGTGCGACCTCAGTCTGCTCCGGAAGTCCGCGGAACAGCGGACACTCAGTATCAAGTGTTACCGTGCTCTGCTTGCCGTGCATAAGCCTTTTAGCGTGCACGACCTGTGCTCCGTAAGCCTGACAGATCGCCTGATGTCCGAGACAGACGCCGAGCGTGGGTATCTCCCTCGCAAGCGTTGCCGCAGCCTGCACTGTGATGCCTGCATCCTCGGGACGTCCGGGTCCGGGCGAGAGGATGAGCTTTTCCGGTGCAAGTGCGCGTATCTCTTCTACTGTCATTTCATCGTTGCGTATAACTCTGATGTCTGGTCTGAGCTCTCCCACGAGCTGGAAAAGGTTGTAGGAGAAGCTGTCGTAATTGTCGATGAGCAGTATCATTCACTCCACCTCCTCAGCAGCTTTTATAGCCTCAACTACTGCCGCAGCCTTGTTGCGGCATTCGCGGTATTCATTCTCGGGGACAGAATCCGCAACTATACCTGCGCCGCTCCTGATGAAGACCTTGCCGTTCTTCTTGAATGCGGAACGGATAGCGATACAGGTGTCGAGGTTGCCGGTGAAGTCGATGTAGCCTATCGCGCCGCCGTAGAGACCGCGCTTGTTGTTCTCGAGCTCGGCTATGAGCTGGCAGGCGCGTATCTTGGGTGCGCCCGAGAGCGTACCTGCCGGGAGAACGGAATTGACCGCGTCAAGTGCGTCGCAGTCATCGCGTATCTCGCCGCGCACCGTCGAGCCGATATGCATAACGTGCGAATAGCGGAGAATGCTCTTGTACTGCTCGACGCTGACTGTACCGAATCTACTGATACGTCCGAGGTCATTACGTCCGAGGTCGACGAGCATATTGTGCTCGGCAAGCTCCTTTTCGTCCGCGAGAAGCTCTGTTTCGAGAGCTTCGTCCTCCTCGTCCGTCTTGCCGCGCGGACGTGTCCCTGCGAGAGGAAAGGTGTGCAGGACGCCGTTTTCGAGCTTGACGAGAGTCTCCGGTGAAGCTCCTGCTATCTCGACGTCAGTGCCCGAAAAATAGAACATATAAGGCGAAGGATTCGTCGTTCTGAGGATGCGGTAGGTGTTCAGCAGACTGCCCTCATACTCCGCACAGAGGCGGTTTGAAAGGACTATCTGGAAGATGTCGCCGTCGAAGATATGCTGCTTTGCGCGCTCTATCATCGAGCAGAACTCCTCCTGCGTGAACAGCTCGGTGACCTCGCTCCTGAGCCGTCCGGGCGGCTCGCTCACGGGCTTTCCGCTCCGCAGGAGCTCTGCCATCTGTCCGAGCTCCATACAGGCGCGCTTGTAGCTGTTTTCCGGGTCTGAGAGCTTCATATTCGCGATGAGCACGAGCCTTCTGCGGTAGTTGTCGAAGGCGATGACCTTGTCGAACAGCATAAGATCGGCATTTTTGAAGTGCTCGCTGTCATCGACGGGAAGCTTCACTGTCGGTTCGCTGTAGCCGATGAAATCGTAGCTGAAGTAGCCGACGAGCCCTCCCGTGAACGGAGGAAGTCCCTCCACGCGCGGACTGCGGTATTTCGCGAGAAGCGAGCGGATATGTGCTGTGGGGTCGCTTGTTTCTATGTCCTCGCCGCCAATAGTGATCCTGTTGTCCGAGCAGGTCAGCTCAAGCGCCGGCTTAAAGCCGAGGAACGTCCAGCGTCCCCAGCGCTCTCTGTCCGCAGCCGATTCAAGAAGATAGCAGTGTGTCGACACATTTTTCAGTATCTTCACAGCCTCGATCGGTGTGCAGATGTCGGACAGCAGCTCACAGCTCACAGGCATTATGTCATACCTGCCGTCTGCGGCGTATTCCCTTGCTGTCTCAAGTGTAGGATAGAATCTCATAAGGCACCTCCTGCAGCGTCAGGGTAATAAAAAAGCCCCTGACAAAACTTTTCAGCTTTGTCAAGGACGAATAATGCAATCCGCGGTGCCACCTTGATTCGCAGCCAAGCTGCGCCCTTTGCGGGATACTGTCATATCCCCGGCAACTGACGTATGCCTGCACGTCGCAGAATACTCTGCCAAATGGCATTTGACTGCGCCCTCAGCGGTCCATTTGATGACTTGTTTTTCACCCCTTCTCAGCACCCGGGGCTCTCTGTGGAAGCATCATCACCGTTATCTCCGCTTCAACGGTTTACTATAGTTGGATTATATCACTGCACTAACTATTTGTCAATAGCTTTTCAAAAATATTTTTCTTTTATCTATTTACAGCTCCGCGGGCATTGACACCAGACGTCTTATGTGATAATCTATTATAACAAGGAACACGGACAAGGAGGCTGTCTATGGTTAAAAACAAACTCACAGCATCGGTGCTTTCCGCGATGATAACTGCTGCCGCACCGATGTATATGAACGGGCTATGCGCAGTCGATATGGACTATACCGGCGACGGAAGAGTCGATACCTTCGACCTCATCAGGGCAAGGCAGAGCGCCTCTCCCGAGGAGCTCGCACGGCTGAGCGATTTTCTCCTCGGAAAGCCGGTCAGCTCCGGCGGCTACACTCTCGTATGGAGCGACGAGTTCGACGGCATTTCCCTCGACAACAGCAAATGGTCATACGAGCTCGGGAACTGGAAGACCGATGCGAAGGGCAATTATATCACGAACGGCTGGGGCAACAACGAACAGGAATTCTACACAGATTCCAACGCTTCGGTGAATGACGGCGTACTGACTATCGCCGCGCGCAAGGAAAGCTATTCCGACCCGAAGCAGGGCAGCTACGATTACACCTCCGCACGGCTGAGCTCGCAGCACAAATTCTCGACCTGCGGCGGAAGGATAGAGGTTCGCGCACGCTGCGACAGCGGAAGATCCCTGTGGCCGGCGATATGGATGCTCCCCGAGGACAGCGTTTACGGCGGCTGGGCTGCTTCCGGCGAGATAGACATAATGGAGGGCTGGGGCAGCACTCCCGGAAAGATATGCGGTACTATCCACTTCGGTGACGTATGGCCGAACAACACCTATCTCACAGCCGACTATAACTTCCCGGACGGCGATTCCACCGAAAACTGGCACACCTACGCTGTCGAATGGGACAGCGGCGAGATGCGCTGGTTCGTGGACGATGATCTGTACAGCACGCAGAAGGACTGGTACTCGGTCAACCGTGCATATCCGGCTCCGTTCGATCAGGAATTCTACCTCCTCCTCAACCTTGCAGTCGGCGGACACTTCGACGGCATCGACGGCATATACGCCGACCCTGCGACCTTCGCTGACGGCGAGAAACACTTCGACATCGACTATGTCCGCGTCTACAAAAAAGACGGCAGCAGCTTCGCCCCGACTCCGCAGAGCTCAGCCTCTCTCTCGCTTTACCGTGAGGGAGCGGAAGCCGGTCTGACGAACAAGGACGGCTGCTCGGTCGTGCATATCGGGTCCGTGGGAGAGAAGCCGTACAGCGTAATGGCGCTGCTCGAGGGTAATCACGTAAGCTCCGGCGATGTCCGCACGCTTTCGTTCACAGCTCAGTCTACGGCTCCGCGCGATATGAACGTCACCGTCGAGGACGGAACGTATACGCGCTACCTCGATGAAACAGTCTCACTCACCGAAGAAGCGGCAGAATTCAGCTTTGAAGTTCCGTTCGGCAGCGATATGGACGTAGATGTGAAGTTCCTGCTCGGAAATACCGGAGAAAGCGTCCCCTCCGGCGAGCATGACGTGACACTGTCCGATGTCAGCTGGAAATGAGCTGCACTCCGCAATTAATGAATTGACATTTGCCGCGGTATGCGCTAAAATCATATTGAGATACCATTTCTGAAAGGAATGAGGATATGAAACTGATAAAAAAGCTCATTGCACTTGCTGCTGCGGCGGCAACTGCTGTGTCAGCCGGCTCTGTGAGCGCCTTTTCGGCGGCTACTCCCGACAAAGCCGACTACTATGAGACCGATAACAACTGGGCAAAGCTGCTCCAGTACACGCTCTGCTTCTACGATGCGAATATGTGCGGAACAGGCGTTGCCGACAACAACATTCTCTCATGGCGCGGAAACTGCCACGTCTACGATGCGAAGGTGCCGATGCACCCTATCGACGATGCACACACCGGCACGAATATGTCCGAGGCATTTATGACAAAGTACAAAGACATACTCGACCCGGACGGTGACGGTTTTATCGACGTTTCCGGCGGATTCCACGACGCCGGCGACCACGTCAAATTCGGTCTGCCCGAGGCTTATGCAGCTTCAGTTGTCTCGTGGGGATATTACGAATTCCGCGAGGCATACGAGAAAACAGGTCAGTCCGAGCACGTAGAGACTATCTGCCGCTACTTCTGCGACTACTTCATGCGCTCGACCTTCCTCGACGAAAAGGGCGATGTCGTGGCATTCTGCTATCAGGTCGGCGACGGCAGCGTTGACCACTTATACTGGCAGTCTCCCGAGATAGATGCAATGGGACGTCCGGCTTTCTTCGCCACATCTGACCTCCCCACAACGGACGATGTTTCCGAAGCCGCGGCTGCTCTCGCTATCAACTACTACAACTTCAAGGACACTGACCCCGAATATTCCGCAAAGTGCCTCAGCTACGCCAAGGCGCTCTTCGATTTCGCCAACAAGAACGATAAGGCTGTCGGACCTCCCGGCGAGGGTCCGATGAGCTTCTACACCTCAAGCAAGTGGGAGGACGACTTCTGCTTCGCCGCCGGCTGGCTCTACCTCATCACCCGTGATCACGATTACCTCGAATCCTGCGAGAAGTACATCGACTACTACGCTCCGCCCGGATACGTCCTCTGCTGGAACGATATGTGGAACGGCGTCGGCCTCATCTTCGGACGCATACAGGACATCTATCCGGAGGTATGCGAGGAGACGCGCGTCGCCATCGGACGCGGACCGTATGAGGTGCTCGACTTCTGGGAAATGGAGGCAAAAGCCCTCAATACCGTTATCGGCAAGGAGAAGAATATGACCCCTGCCGGCTACTTCCACCTCGATACGTGGGGAAGTGCGCGGTATAACACAGCTGTTCAGTTCACCGCACTCGTATATGATAAGTACCAGAAGGGCAAGGACCGCTACAACCCCGATAATCCCGATTATACGTTCACTAAATGGTCGCTCGGACAGATGGAATACATCATCGGCGACAATCCGCTCGGCAGGAGCTATGTCTGCGGATTCGGTGCTGACCCGGTAAAATATCCCCATCACCGCGCTGCCTCAGGTCTCACAAAATGCGAGGACCCGGCTGAGCACAAACACGTCCTCTACGGTGCGCTCGCAGGCGGTCCGGATGAAAATGACAAGCACAACGACATCACATCCGACTGGACGTACAACGAGGTCACGATCGACTACAACGCCGCTATCGTGGGCGCCGCTGCCGGCTTCTACCTCTACAAGAACGACCCGTCTATGAAGCCCGAGCCGGACTTTCCCCCTGCCGAAAAGCAGAACGATGAAGAGCTCTTCTCCGGCGGAGATTTCTGGGTATCCGGCTACTGCTCCGACGCTCCCGAGAAGACCGGTGCAGGCGTAACGAAACTCACATTTTTCGTCAACACCGACTCGCTCGAGGCAAAGGACGACATCTCTATCCGCTACTATTTCAGCATTGCGGAGTTCGCTAACAAGTCCATTCCGAGCAGCTTCGTTCTGCAAAAGACCTACGACCAGGTGCAGACCGAGGTAACCGACAGGTCGGCTGAGCTCTCACAGCCGAAGCAGTACAAAGACGACATCTACTACATCGAGATAACGTGGAAGGACTACGCCATCGCAAACTCGAACAAGAAGTATCAGCTCATCATCGGCAACTACTTCGGAGAATCGTGGGATTCCTCGAATGACTGGAGCAAGAAGGGAATGGTCGATCTCACGAAGGAGGGCATCGACTACGATAATATCGTCGGCGGAGTCGAGTACGCCCAGCGCTGTGAGAACGTCTGTGTATACTCCGGCGGCAAGCTCATCGGCGGTACAGAACCCGACGGCACCAAGCCCGAAAAGGTCTACAAGGTCGCTCAGCTCGTGCGGCTCAGCCGTATGCTCCTCGGCGCTGCACCGTTCAGCAGCAGGGAGGCAGCTGAGCAGTTCGACTTCAACTCTGACGGCTCGGTAGACACGTTCGACCTCGTCCTGCTGAGACAGATACTCGTCTCTCAGGAAAAGTGACATCATAAAAAAATACAGACCTGCGGCTGCTTTGGATCATCGGCAGACGCAGGTCTTATTCTGTTCTTGTCACAGCAGGGAAACGTCCTCAGCAAACGGTGAGCCTGAGCCGTATATCCTGCCGAAAATGCCGCTCACCTGCTCGCACGCACAGAATTCCCGTACAGGAACTGCTCCGGCATTCGTGATGATGCTGCCGGATGTCTCGTTCAGGTGCGTGATGAACAGCGACGGTGACACGCTTATCTCCGCCTCTGCAATATCGCGGCGGACAGCGCTCACTAACTCATCAGCGCTCCCGTGAGGTGCGAAACGCAGCGAGCCCTGCCATTCGTTGCGGACATTCGTGCGGTCAACGATACCGAGCTCCGCAGCATCTAGAAGCCCCTCATACGGCAGCGGACCGGCTCCGTGCCGCGTAACATAGCTCCGCGTGACGTATACCGCCTCCACATCTGCCGCCTCTCCGAAAAGGCTTCGGCAGATACGCGCAGGCTCAGTCAGACCTGTGCGCGAGGAAGTCAGATGCGGCGCATATTCAAGATTGTATTCGTCGAGGAGAAGTCCTTGCGCGCCCTCGAAAACAAGCTCATCGAAGCACCGCAGCTCCTCCTGCGGTGCTATCCTTATGTATTCAGCTCCGCGGCACATCGCCTCCGCTGCATTCCGCAGAACATCTGCGCTGCGGAGCATTTCGCCGTACTCTCCCTCCGCTTCGATACCGAGCTCGGCGAGCCGCTGCGGAAGATGATCCCGCCGGAGCTCAGAAAGCCGCCGGAACAGCGTTTCCGCGCCATATCCGATGACTTCTCCGAGCCGGAGCGGATATTTCTGCGAGCGCACAGCCGCCTCATTTATGCCCATTCCGCACGAACCGTGACGGTCCGCGCCGCGTGACGTCTCAAGCAGCATATTCACGAGCACGTCATCGATGCAGGTGCAGCGGCAGTCGGCAGAAGCCGATATTCCGGGAAAAACTCCGCCGGTATCACGAAATCTCTCAACCTCGGAGGTGAGCTTGAAGAGGTCAGGCATAAAGCTGTCTGCCCAGTAGGTCGGGACTCCGCGGAACGATGCAGATGACAGCTGCGAGAACACGAAACGCCTGTCCGGACGGTCTACTGTGTGACCTGCCTGAGCGCCGCCGTTATGCCTTACACAGACCGCCGATGCTCCGCGCTTTTTTGCCTCCACAGCAAAAAAGTCGGCGGCGAGACCCTTTCCCTCGTCGCCGAAATTCTTGCCTATTATCACCCTGACGGACATCAGCCGAACAGGTTCGCAAGGAAGCCTTTTTTCTCGGCTGTCTTGTGTTCGGGAGCAAGTTCTATCGTCGAAAGAGCCTTCACAACTGTGCTCTTTGCCTTTCCGCTCCACTGGGAAGCAGTTTCCTCCTTCGACATACCTCCGCTGAGCTGCATGAGCGAGATCATCACCTCGGCAAGATAACCGATATTCTCGGACTCGATAACAGCGTTTCTGCCGTGGATAAGCTTATCCCATGTATCGAATGCATTGCCGGTGCGGCTGCCTGTGATGATATGGAATATCTCATACTTCTCGCTTGCCTCTGCATATAGCTCCAAAGACCGGCAGCTGCTTTCGGCTTTGTCGCCGAAAACTGTCTCTGCGCTCACCTTCGGCAGTATATCTACATTTCCGTCATCAGCTATCTCGTCGCCGATACAGAAGATGAAGCCCTTTTTGCCGCGCTTTTCAAAACAGTCTGTCGAGGTGTGCTTCGACGCGAAGTACCACACGAGCGAATCGTAGCTGTACATATTTCCTCCGCCGAGTGTGAAATCGAGAAGCTGCTCAACGACACGTATATCCGCCTCAAACTGTGTCACCTGCATTGGCGGACAGGAGTATGAATTCGGCGAAGTGAACGCCGCGCACATAATGTGAGGATCGGTCACGGGACGCTTTTCAAGTATCATCGTGGCGGTCCTGTTGAGCGAATTCTTCGCTATCTCCGCCGCAAGATAGCCCATCGAGCCTGTCGAATCGAAGCCGATGATTATAGGTGTGGATTCGGGAGAATCCTCGCTGTCGCGCGATTCGCGAACAGTTATGAACCGCGGCAGATACTTCTCGTTTACCTTATTTCCGCTGAAAATATCATCTGCCGTTGAACCTGAATTGATGCCTCTGCTCTCCCTGAGCTTGTTCCAGTCAGCTGAGCTGTAGCTTCCTCTTCCCATTTGAATACCTCCTCAGAATGTTATCGTATCTGACCTTTTCAGGTCTATGTATGCAAGTGACTTAGCCGCTGTTTCGGCAGCACGCTGCTCCACAGAGCTGAGCGCCTCGTTCGGCGTCCGCCCCTCCGCAACAGAGATGAGCGCATATATCAGCTCCGGCAGGCAGGAAATATCGTTCTTGCTCACAGCAGCGGCTCTTCCGGGCATAAGAGCTCTCCAGTCCGCGAAGATACGCTCGTCCCCGGGATTACCGCGGTCGATGCAGATGTGGAACACGTTGTACTTCTGCTCAGCTGCGGCGATAAGCTCCTCGTCGGAGAGGTCATAGCTGACCGTGTCGCCGAAAACACGCTGTATCTCGCCGCGTGTAAGCTTCCCGTGACAGCGGTCGTCGCCGATAGTTATGAGGTGACCCTTCCTGCCGCGCTTTTCAAAGCAGTCGGTGAAGGTACGTTTTGCGGCGAAGTACCAGGCAAGGTCGTAGGATTCGCCGCCGTTGCCTCCGCCGCCGCCCTCGAGACACAGCTCGGTGAGCTGACGGATAATACGTATATCGCTCTCGAACTGCGTGACCTGAAGAGGATATTTGTCGCTCTTGCAGTCGCCTATCGCGCAGCACATCACCTGCGGACACATTATCGGCTTGCGGCCGAGCAGATACATTATCGCCTTATTGAGCGCATTGAATGCGAGCTCCTCCGCAAGATAGCCCATTGAAGCCGTCACGTCAAAGCCGATGATGACCGGCGTCGAAAGCGGTGAATCCTCATTGTCGCGCGCCTCACGTCTCACCCCGGAAAGACACGCTGCCGAATGGCTCAGCTCCCGCCGTGTGAAGACCTTCTCCGCCTTTTTTTCATTTCCGAACGAGCTCCGGAGCTTCGTCCAGTCACTCGCAGTATAGCTTCCGCGTCCCATAGTCAGTTCCCTTTTCCGTAGATGTGTTCGTCATCGGTGTCCATAGTGACAAATCTGCGCTCGCCGTAGGACTGTATGAGCACCTCGTCCCAGAAAGCGAAATCGTCATATGCATTGCTCCTCGGAGCGCTCCTGATGAATTCAGCAAAGGCTTCCGGAAGGTCCGGACCGGGCTTCACCTCCGCAGCGCTGCGGAATCCGAGTATCTGCGCAGCCGCCACGCGCAGAGCTGTGAGGTCATCACGGGTGGTGATGATCCTTCCGCCGTGTGAAGTATTGTTCCTTGCCGCATCCCACCAGCCGCCGTATAGCGAAACAGTATGGTCATACGGGTCTATGTAGAGGTCATCGACAGTGAAGCCCGGATGAGCGAGGCTGCTGTATTCAAGCACGCAGCAGAGATTCTCGAGCCTGCTGACTACCCATGCGGCGTGCCTTCCGCTGAGCCTGCCGAAGAGACGGAGCGGATATTCGTCCTCGCTCTTTTTCAGCACCAGCAGCGCCGATCCGTCACTGAGAGTGAATCCGCCGCTTATCCTCGGAAAAAAATCGGACAAGCTCTTCGTATCCGCCGACGGGTAATCGAGCGACGATACGGCTCTGCGGAAGCTGTCTGCAAGTGATGCATTCTCGGGGGAGAAGCGGAAAATGAGACTCTGTCTCGCAGTGTATACGTCAGCAGACCTGTCACTGTAGGTGTACATCGAGCGTATATTTATGCTGCGTCCGTCGGAGCACTCGAAGGTCTCCTCGGAAGCGCTCTGCCAGAGCTCATCGGCACGGAGCCTTCGCTCCTGACCGTCAGCGGAAAGGCTGAAAAATCCCCTCATCCGCTCGTAGAAATCGCGGTAATAGTCGGTATCGCGGTGATCGAGCAGCGTACTTGAGCCGCAGTACGGACAGCGCGCAGCAGTACCGGTCGCGTCTATGACCATTCGTCCGCTGCAATTATTACAGGTAAGAACCTTCATCGTTCACCCTCCTCTGTACTGATATGCTTACATTATACCATTTGACAAATACAAAGTCAATACGAATGAATTCTTCCGCAGCTATTGCAATTACCGGAAATGTGTGATATTATAAGTAGAAGAGCTCTCAAAGTGCGGATGATACACAGGTCCAGATGCACCTTCCCCTGCAAAATGAACGAGAACAGTCGTACTCGCAGCCCGCACGCCCGATGAGCTGATAAGCCGGGAAGAGCTCAACAAGCAGGCATAGATCCGCTTGCAGGAGCATATGATATACAGAACAGACGGCAGGGCTATTGCTCTGTGCGGTCGGGCGGAAACGCAGCAGATACGGCATCTGCGGGACATGATACTTGTTCCGCAGATGCTTTTTTTGGAGTTGATAGAATGAACAGTGAGGTAACACAGACTGAAAATACCGGCACTGAGACCGCCGAAGCGATAAGAGTCTCGATAGTCAGCATAATCGTGAACATCGTGCTGTCCGCACTCAAGCTCATCGCCGGTATCATCGCAGGCTCAGGCGCTATGATCTCGGACGCGGTACATTCTGCCTCGGACGTTTTCAGCACCTTCGTCGTCATCGCCGGAGTCAAGCTCGCAGACAAAAAGCCTGACAAGGAACACCCCTATGGTCACGAGCGTATGGAGTGCGTTGCGGCAGTGATACTTGCGGTCGTACTCGCCGGTACGGGCATCGGGATAGGTCTCGCAGGCATCCGCAAGATAGCCTCCGCGAATCGCGAGGAGCTTGCCGTACCGGGAGTTCTTGCGCTGATCGCGGCTGTCGTCTCTGTCATCGTGAAGGAGGCAATGTTCCACTACACGAAGCATACGGCAAAAAAAATAGCCTCCGGAGCTCTCCTCGCCGACGCATGGCATCACCGCTCGGATGCGCTCTCGTCGGTCGGCTCGTTTGCAGGTATTCTCGGCGCAAGAATGGGATTCCCGTCGCTCGATCCACTTGCAAGCGTCGTGATATGTGTGTTCATTCTCAAAGCCGCGCTCGACATCTTCCGCGATGCCGTGAACAAGATGGTCGACAGGTCCTGCCCCGAGGAGACCGAGGCGAAAATGCGCGAGGTGATACTCGCAAACAAGGACGTGCTCGGTATAGACGAGCTGAAGACACGTCTTTTCGGTTCAAAGATATACGTCGAGGTCGAGATACTTATGGACTCCCGCAAGACCCTCGTTGAAGCCCATAACACAGCCGAAAATGTTCACGATGCGATAGAGGAGAGCTTCCCCGGAGTCAAGCATTGCATGGTACACGTCAACCCCGATATAGAATAAATATATACCGTCCTCAGCCGGGGACGGTTTTTTTTACCCGATCCGCCGTATACGTTGATGATTTATACAAATATTTCGGGCGAAGGCAGCGAATTTTGAAGATTTTGTTAAAAAACGTATTGACACATCTATTCTTTGCGAGTATAATATAAGTATTATTTCACTAATTTGTCACTTCGACAAGAACGGCGGAAAAAATATGAACGAATTTCAGATATATGAGCTGCTCTGCGAGATGAGCAAGCTCGCAGGCCACTACACCGACGGCGCCCTTATCTCTCAGGAAATACGCGAATGTGCCGACAGGACAGCCTCTCAGCTCTACCGCGTCGCTGTTATCGGTGAGTTCAAGCGCGGCAAGTCGAGTATGATAAACGCCCTCCTCGGTACGGAGGTACTGCCGACCTCTGTCCTTCCGATGACAGCGGCGATCACGCGCGTGACCTACAGTGAGGAGAAGCGTATCTCCGTCCTCTACAAGGACGGCACACGAGAAAGTGCAACTATCGAACAGCTCGCGGATTTCGCAACGAAACGCGATGCCGAAAGGGCTGAGCGCGCGAGCCGGATAAAGGAGATCACAGTCTTTTATCCCTCTGTTTTCTGCAAAAACCACATCGACCTCATTGACACTCCCGGTCTCAATGACGACGAGGCTATGACAGCGGTGACTCTCGGCGTCGTAGGTGAGATAGATGCCGCAGTTATGGTCATCTCTGCGCAGGAACCCCTGAGTATCACCGAGCAGGACCTCATCCTCCTGATGATAGCCGAACACGGTATACGCCACATCGTCTTCGTTGTCACATACATCGACGCAGTTTCCGATGACACCGACGACCAGGATAAGATGATAGCCTACATAAAACGACGCATCTCCGGCGACCTGATGAAGCGTGCAGCCTCACGCTTCGCCGAGCAGCCCGAGCTTCTCGAAAAGGCTGAGCGCATACTCAGCGCCCCCGATATTTTCGGTGTATCGTCCGTGCTCGCCTTGCAGGGCTTCATCCACGACAGCGAGGAAATGCTCAGACTGAGCCGCTTCCCGAAGTTCAAGAAGGAGCTCCTCGACCTGCTCACTGCCGCGCAGAGCACCGATATACGCCTGAATGCCGCCGATTACGCAGCAGAGCTGAAAGGCTCTCTCCCGCTGTGGCACGCCAATGAGGTGACCTATCTCAACGCCAGCCGTGACAGGATCATCGAGCGCCAGAAGAAGATAAACGCCTTCCTGCTGAGCGGCGACAAGGAGCTCACCGGCGTAAAGCTCGCGTTTTCAAAGGGTATCAGCCAGCTCGGGCTCGATACGCTGAAATCACCGGCTCAGCGCGACGAATTCGTCGACCAGCCGCTCGTCAAGCGATACAAAGGTCTCAGCGGAGCTTACCGTTTTTCGATGTATGAGGCTCTCGACAACGTCCGCGACACCTTTATCGGTCAGCTCTATACGATAAAGAAGGACACCTACACGTCCGAAGCCGTGAGAGCGGCACTTGATTCCGCAAAGAAAGAGGCGGACAAGCTTATGTCACAATTCGGCGATGAGGTGTGCGAGACCGTGGGCGGTCAGATGGAGGTCGCCTACGATTCGCTCTGCTGTGCGATGCCGCAGGAGACCGGACATGAAGCTCCGGATATGCCGGAGGTCCTCCGCGGAAAATGGCTCAGCGAGCACCCGTTCCCGGAGCCGGAATGGCTGTTTTCGCCGATACCGGATATTGAGGTGCTCACCGGAACAGACATAATACCGGGCGTGAAAATGGCTATAGTGACTACTTTTTCACACTATGCCGAAGCCGTCCGCGAATACTGCGAGGAGTGGAAGAACTCGCTCGCCGAATTCTACAGAGCTGCTTTTGCCGATAAGGACATAGTTGTAGCGCTCGCAAATGAGCTCTCAGAGAAAAACGCAAAGCTCCTGACCGCTGACATCGAATTCAAACGCCACACCGAGCGTGCGGACGCGATCGCAGCTCAGCTCGCCGGGACTTCTGACGGGGAGGATAGCAATGTTTGATTTTATAAAGGGTGAGACCTGTGAGCACTGCGGACACAAGATAGCCGCTGATTCGCGGTTCTGTCCGGGCTGCGGAAAGCCGGTCGTGCGTGACCCGGTATGTCCGCTGTGCAGGAACACAGATGAAAAGGACGCGGTTTTCTGCCGGAAATGCGGAACTCTGCTGACACAGAAATGATAAATAACACCGCTAAGAGCAGGTGATAAGGAGGTATTATATGAGCAGCAGCGCTTACTCAGGCTATCAGGCTATGGTCACGGATGTAACAGTAGGTATATCGTCCGTCGATTCCGTCTGCCGGAAGCTGAATATGGAGGCTCAGGCGACAGAGCTCGGCAAGCTCAGCGAAAAGCTCCGCAGCCACGTTTTCTCCGTTGGTATCATGGGAGAATTCAAGCGCGGAAAGAGCACCGTTATAAACGCACTTCTCGGACAGGAGATAGTCCCGGCGGACATCGTCCCCTGCTCCGCGACTCTCAACTACATAAGATGGGACACTGAAAAACGTGCCGAGATACACTTCAAGGACGGCACTGTTTCAACTGTCGCTGTCGAACAGCTCTCCGACTACGTTACGAAGCTGACGGAGGAATCCGAGCGCAATGCCGAGAACGTTGAAGACGCCGTTGTGTACTATCCCACGCCCTTCTGTCAGAACGGAGTGCAGATAGTCGATACTCCCGGTCTGAACGACGATGAACGCATGACCGCCATTTCCGAAAACGTTATACCTACCCTCGATGCAATAATCATGGTCATCGTTCCGCAGTCACCGTTTTCCGCGAGCGAGGCTGAATTCGTCCGCAGCAAGGTGATGACGAGCGATCTCGGACGCATCATTTTTGTAGTGAACAAGATAGACCTCGTAGATGAGGACGAGCGTCAGAGGATACTCGACCACATCAAGGACAAGATAGCCACAAGCGTGCTCGACAAGACCGCCCGTGTTTACGGTGATGATTCGCCTGAGTACAGGTCCGCGAAGGAAAAAATAGGCTCGATAAAGCTCATACCTGTCTCCGCAAAGCGTGCTCTGAAGGGCAAAATGAAGAATTCGCCCGATATGGTCGAGGAGAGCGGCTACAAGGATTTCGAAGAGGCGCTGTCCTATCTGCTCACCGAGGAGAGAGGTCTGCTCGACCTCATCCACCCGATAAATATGCTGATGAGCACAGGAAATGAGGCTCTTCAGACGATCGCTACAAGACGCGACGCACTCGAGATGAGCGCTGCCGAATTTGAACAGATACAGAGGGATTCTATCGCTAAGATAGAGGATACGAGAGCCCGGAAAAAGGAGGAGATACTCCGTCTCCGCTCAAAGAGCGGCACTCTCTTCTACGACCTTCTCCCAGAGCTGAAAAAGGCTTATGACGACGTTTCAGACGATGTCGAGGGCTTCATCGCGGCGTATCCCCTCGACAGCCTCGATTTCAAAAACAAGAGCGCTATGGAGGAGTTCACCGAAAAGATCTCCGGCGAGATAAACAAAAAGATAGAGGGATCGCTCGCTATCAGCACCGAACGTCTCCTCACAAAGCTCCACGAGAGCATCGGCAGGGACGTCGACGCTATGAACAGCTTCGGCGAGAAGTTCAACAAGGACCTCTCCGACATAAGAGTATCTATCGCAAAGCCGGCTCTGAGCAGCGTTGTCGGCGGTATCTCCGGCGCGCTCATAGATACAGCTGCCATTTACGGTACAGTCTTCCTCACGGGTATGGCTGTCCCCGGTCTCGGAAGCCTCATCTCCGGATACAAAAACTACGGTCTGAAGGGCGCCCTCGTCGGCGGCGTCTCAGGTGCGGCTATCGGAACAGCCGTTGCTCTCGGGCTGCTTGCGACTCCCGTTGTCGGTATCCCCTTCGCAATCATTATGGGAGCTGCTTCCACATTCGGCGGAAAGGCTGTTACAAGGTTCGTGTTCGGCAAGGCTAAGGGCGAATCAATTCCGCCTGCCGAGCAGGTCAGAGCACAGCTCCTCGACGCTGCCCGCGAAAATATGAACGAGCTCCGCAAGAGCGAGGCGCTCGAGAACTGGTTCAGAACGACCTGCGATGAGCTCTACAGCTCAGTTGCTGACAGCATCGACAGTGAATGGGAGAACTCGCTCAGGACCCTTGAGGAGACCCTCACTCAGATACACGTCGACCTCGAAATGAACGCTGAGAACCGCAAGAACACCGAAAAAGAGCTCGAAAGCTATGCTCAGAGCATCCGCGAGGTCATCGAGAATATACAGCCACTGCGCGAGAAGCTCAATTCCGCGCTCAATAAGGCATAAGGGAGGTAGAGTATATGCCGGAACTGATGAAAACAGAAAGTATGTCGCCGCTCGGCGGTATCGATTGCAGCTTCGAGAACTATGTGAAGATGAAAAGATCCGAGCAGAGCAGGCATCTCGTCGGAACTAACATAATGGACTACGCTTACTCGGCTGACCTTGAGGTCAGAAAGAAGCTCGACTCTATCCCCGGGCTCTACACCATCGCAAAGAGGATATGCTCTACCGAAGCCACAAAGGCGATGCACTCGGCGCGTCAGAAGTGGCTCGAGGTCGGACCGAACCAGTTCCCGGAGATCTATGAGCTCGGCTGCGAATGTGCGCAGACACTCGGCATCGGCGTGCCGAACCTGTTCGTTACGAACGACGACACCTTCAACGCATTCGCTTACGGCTCTGACGAGATAGAGCCCTTCATCGTCATCGGCAACCTGCTGCTGAGGCGCTATCCGCTCAATGAGCTGAAGGGCGTTATCGGTCACGAATGCGGACACATACAGAACGCCCATATCCCCTACTATACTCTCGCAAACATGGCTGTTTTGACGGGTGCGGGACTTGCATCGCTCCTGGTGAAGGAGTTCGGCAGCCTCATATCGACCGCTGCGATGCTGACAGTAAAAATGTGGTCACGCGCAGCTGAGGTGACCGCCGACAGAGCCGGTCTTATATGCACCGACACACCCGATACCTGCTTCATGCAGACGGCAAAGCTGATGTATGCAGCCGTTGACGTATCAGACAAGGTGTCACTGCCTGTAGACATCGAGGCTATCAAGCAGCAGATGAAGGATTCAAGGGAGAATCCCAGCAAGATATCAGAGCTGTTCGTGAGCCACCCGTATACGGCGAAAAGAGTTGCCGCAGAGATAGAGTTCGCAAACTGTGAGACCTTCTTCAGCTGGCGTCCCGAATTACAGAAGCCGGGTCAGCTCGTGCGCAGCAAGGCTCTCGTTGACGAACGCTGTATGCAGCTCATAGATGTATTAGGAAAGGGCGTGAAGTAATGGAGTTGAAGGACAGGATAACATATAACGGCGCCGAGCTCACTCAGGTGCTCGAGGCGGAGCTCGACAAGCTGAGCACCTACAGATATGATTCAAAATACCGAACCCTGCTCGGAAACAGACTCATCGAAAAGCTGAACAGATGGGATTCCGACATACGCAAGCAGAAGGATATTCCGCTCACTATCGTTGTATGCGGCGAATTCAAGCGCGGCAAATCGAGCATCATTAACGCCCTCCTCGGCGAAGACGTCGTTACGACCAACGTCACGACCGAAACTATCACTCTCAACCGCATAAGCTATGGTGCTCACGAAAACCTGCTCATACTCAGGGACGGCAGACAGCTCCGTCTCAGCGACGAGGAGCTCACCTGCGAAAAGCTCAGAGGCATTCTCGGCGAGCTCGGCGAAAGACCTGCCCGGCTCGAGCTGAAGCGTCCTGTCGCTATACTCAAGGACATTAATATCATCGACACGCCCGGTCTCGGCGACGCTATGGAGGATTTCACGGACGATGTCGCAGATGCCCTCAGGATAGCAGACGCCGTGGTTTACGTTTTCTCCGTTGCGTATCCGCTCTCGGTGCAGGAACAGCTCTTCATCAGGACAGCTATCCTTCCGCAGCGCTACACCGACCTCTTCCTGCTCGGCAATTTCACGGATATGCTCGAATCTGCCGATGACTGTGAACGAATAAAGGACACGATAAGAAGAAGGATAGCCGATATACTTCCCGGTCACGAGCCGCTGCTGATAAGCTCGCTCGACGAGAGGAACCGTCAGCTTGACGCAACTGTGCCGAATGAGGAGCTCGGGAAGTACGTCTCAGGCAATTTCGAGATGTTCCGGAGCGCGCTGTCCTCCCTTCTCTCCGACAAGCGCGAGAGCGTTATCCCGGATAGGATAGAACGCCTCATAACCTCGCTCATCACCGATGTGAGCTGCGATCTGAACGCGATCGCGCAGGGACTCGATATGTCCGTAAGCGATGCACAGATGAAGGCGGACGAGCTGAGCGCAAAGAACGACAAGCTCATCGCCGAGCAGGAAAAGGCTATGAACAGGATAGACACCATCACAGGCGCGTGCCGTGCAGACTCTATACGCTGGCTGGAGGAATTCATCAGCAGGATGCAAAAGGATGCCGACAGCCTCACTGATATGAACGGAGAGGACATCAAGCGCTATTACGCCCTCTTCTGTATCGACAAGATACACGAGGCTATCACACGCTGCAACGACCGCTTTATGCTCAGTATCTCCAATGAGCTCGACAGCATCGACGCTGAGCTTGCAAAGGATCTGTCGCTCGGCAGCTATATGAAAACGCCCAGTCTCCGCATAACAATGCAGAACAAGACGTGGACTTCCGTGGATACGTTCTCGTATTACTCGGATTTCTTCGGATTATCGGCGCTTCCGTTTGTATCACCTGTCACCGGCTTCATCGCAGGCACTGCAAGACACAATAAGATACAGAACAGTGCTCCCGCCCTCGTAAAGGAGATACAGGCGCAGTACCCGGAAATAAGGCTTTCCGCCATATCCGGACTTTCAAAGGCATACAGCGACCTTTCCGAAAGAGCAAAGAAACAGGTCACCGAATACTTCGCTCAGCAGTTCTCAGAGCTCAGCGAGCTCCTCGACGAGACTGCCGCTTCAGCACGCCGGGACGAGGAGAGCAAACAGCAGATACGCATAGCTGTCGGAGAGATAAACAATGTACTCAGCTCGATAAAAGAGCGGTTCAGCGCACTCGGTGATTCAGCTGCGGCTGTCTGATAAAAACTGATAATGAAAACGGACGGGAGGGAAAGCCTCTTCGTCCGTTTTTGTTGTTTGCCGGCTTCTTTCATAGCATTATAGTTGAAACTGTTTCGGATAGATAAAAGAAAAGCCTGTATTTCGGTGATTTCTCGAAATACAGGCTTTATCGTTCCGGCAGGTGCGCGAAGATATTCTCTTTCTGCACCTTTTGTTTCATTTGAGCTTGATGTGTTTTCTCAGCCTCTCCGCAAGGAAAACCGCCGCGGCGAGCTTTCCGAGGTCAAACAGGATATACGGCAGCACACAGGCAGAAATGGCGGCGGAAAATGTTATGCTCTTGCCGTTCAGACCGTAGATGTGCATAAACAACAGCGTCCCGAACAGATAGCACAGCGCAAGTCCGACGAGCAGAGCGGCGACATTGCGGACTATCCGAAGAACGGTATTCTTCACAGGTATCAGCTCTGCGAGCCAGTAGACGAGAGCTGTAAGCAGGAAGCCGAGTATATATCCGCCCGTGAGACCGAACAGCGCTCCGATACCGCCTTTGAATTCGGCGAATACCGGCAGTCCGACAGCTCCGAGAAGCAGGTAGACGAGCACGGAGAAGGTGCCGTTTTTTCCGCCAAGCAGCGAAAGCGAGAAAAAGACCGCGAAGGTCTGGAGCGTGAAATCTACCGAGCCCGTGGGAATGCTCAGCCACGAGCATATGATGATGAGCACCGCCATAAGTGCCGTAAAGGTGAGCTCCTTTGTGGTGAACGGGCGGCGCGGTGTGCGTTCTGAAACTGAAATATCCATAAAAATCCCTCCGATGCTGTTAGTATAGCACATCGGAGGGAGTTTGTCAACCACATTCGTGAACAACGGTGACATATTTATTTTTTATAACCGGCACCCCTGAATTTATAGCCGGCTTCGGCAATGGCTTTTTTCAGCAGTTTTTCGTCCGCTTCGCCGCTCAGTATCAGCTTTGCCGTACCGGCTCTGAAGTCCGGATAAGCCTCGCTGACGAAGCTCAGCTCTTCGAGAGCCTTCTTGACGCGTGCTTCGCAGTGTCCGCACATCATACCGTCGATACGGACTGTCAGGTCGGCTTCCGTTGAGGACTCGGGCTCAGCGAGAGCGACCTCGTTTTTCAGCCTCTTATCGTGCTTTGCTGAGCGTATATCTATAAGGTTCAGCCGCAGCGCATTCGTCACCACGAAAAAGCTCGAAAGGCTCATCGCCGCCGCACCGTACATCGGTTCGAGCTCCCAGCCGAAAAGTGCCGCATACGCTCCGGCAGCGAGAGGTATACCGATAACGTTGTAGAAAAATGCCCAGAAGAGGTTCTGACGGATATTCCGCAGTGCAGCGCGGCTCAGCCGGACAGCTGCCGGGACGTCCGCGAGTGTGCTCCGCATCAGCACAACGTCTGCCGCATCGACTGCTACGTCCGTACCTGCACCGATAGCGATGCCCGAATCAGCACGTGTAAGCGCCGGAGCATCGTTGATACCGTCGCCGACCATTATCGTCCTGCCCTGCTTCTGAAGGCTGCGTATCACAGACTCCTTACCGTCCGGGAGGACGCCTGCGATGACCTTGTCCACGCCTGCCTGTCTGCCGACAGACTGAGCAGTTTTTTCATTGTCGCCGGTCAGCATAATGACCTTTATCCCCATACCCTGAAGCTCGCGGACAGCCTCTGCACTGTCGGGCTTTATCACGTCCGCAACAGCGATGATCCCGAGAAGTCTGCCGTCTCTCGCAAAGAGGAGCGGAGTCTTCCCCTGCCCTGCGAGCTCATCAGCAGCCGCAAGCATCTCGCTGCTCACCTCCGCCGCAGAGCTGATATAGCTCATACTTCCGCCGGTCAGGACAGCTCCGCTGACATTTCCGCGCAGTCCGTTTCCGGGAATAGCTGAGAAGTCCGTCACCTCGCTCGGCTCGCAGCCGCGCTCATCCGCAAGAGCTGTCACCGCCCTCGCGAGAGGGTGCTCGCTCAGCCTTTCAAGCGAGCAGGCAGCTCGCAGGAGCTCGCTTTCGTCTGTATCTCCGGCAGGTATGATGTCCGTCACGACAGGCTCGCCCTTAGTTATCGTGCCGGTCTTGTCGAGGGCGGCTATCTGCGCTTTTCCGACAGTTTCGAGTGCTTCCGCTGTCTTGAAGAGTATGCCTCCGCGCGCTCCTATGCCGTTTGCGACCATTATCGCGACAGGCGTTGCAAGTCCCAGCGCACACGGACAGCTGATGACGAGCACCGATATTCCCCTTGCAAGCGCATAGCCGAAGGTCTGTCCGACGAGCAGCCATATCACGACCGTCACGACCGCGACAGCGATGACCGCAGGCACGAATATCCCCGAAACCTTGTCAGCTGTTTTGGCTATCGGTGCCTTTGTTGCAGCCGCATCGCTGACCATTTTTATTATCTGCGAGAGCGCCGTATCATCGCCTACACGCAGCGCCTCACACTTTATGAAGCCGGACTGGTTCACGGTCGCGGCACTTACAGTATCGCCCACAGTCTTGTCGACCGGTATGCTCTCGCCGGTGAGAGAGGCTTCGTTCACGGCGCTGCTGCCCTCGGTCACGATCCCGTCGACGGGTATGCTCTCGCCGGGGCGGACCGTGAATATATCGCCTTTTTTCACGTCCTCCGCCGGCACTGTGACCTCCCTGCCGTCACGAATGACAGTAGCAGTTTTGGGCGCGAGCTTTATGAGAGACTTCAGGGCGTCGGTGGTCCTTCCCTTCGATTTAGCCTCGAGCAGCTTCCCGACAGTTATGAGCGTCAGTATCATCGCCGCTGACTCGAAATACAGCCCCATCATCAGCTCGTGTGCGCGTGCGGAGTCGCCGTCCGCCTGAGCGCGTGTCATCATAAATAACACGACGGTGCTCCATATGAACGAAACTCCCGAGCCCATCGCTACGAGGGTGTCCATATTCGGCGAGCGGTGCAGCACAGCGCGTGTGCCGCTGATGAAGAAGCGCTGATTTATGACAAGTACAACAGCAGAGAGTATCATCTGCACGAGCCCGACTGCCGTATGATCTCCCTCAAAGAAGGAAGGCAGCGGCGCTCCGAGCATTGAATGCCCCATTGAGAAATACATCAGTATCAGAAGGAAAACGAGCGATGCGGCAAGTCTGCGGACGAGCGCCGGGGTCTCCTTGTCGGCGAGGACGTCCTCGTCAGACTGCTTTTTTGCTGCGCCCCTGAGCGATGCGCCGTAACCTGCCTGCTCGACCGCAGAGATGATCGCTTCCGGCGAAGCAGTACCCTCAACGCCCATAGAATTCGTGAGCAGGCTGACAGCACACGATGTCACGCCCGGCACGTTCCCGACCGCCTTTTCAACACGGGCGCTGCACGCTGCACAGCTCATTCCCGTTACGTTATATTGTTCCATAGGAAAGCTCCTTTGTTAGTTTCTGCAAATATATTATACCACATCCTCACCCAAAAATCAACACTTCCGCAAATGTCTGTGATATGCCTGTTCTAAGGTATATTTGTGGATTTATATGGCAATAGTATTGATTTTTTTCCGGAAATGTGGTAGAATAGGATTGTTATTATCCCTATAACAGGAGGTATGGATATGCTGAATGCTGCTACACGACAATTTGAATTCACATCCGAATTCGACGGCTTGTCCGTCTCTGCATTCATCGCAAGACCCGAAGGTAATATCAACGGTATCGTTCAGATAGTTCACGGTATGAACGAGCACAAGGAACGCTATTTCGACTTTATGGACTACCTCGCTTCCGAGGGATTCATAACTGTCATACACGATAACCGCGGTCACGGACAGAGCATCGCCGCTCCCGAGGACCTCGGATTTATGTACCGCAACGGCGACGAAGGCTTCGTCAGCGACATCGTACAGCTGAAAAAAGCTGTACGCTCCGCCTATCCGGAGCCGCCTTACTTCATCATCGGCGAGGGGCTCGGCTCGCTCGGCGTGAGATGTATGCTCAAGGAGCACGACGACGACCTGAACGGCGTGATCATCCTCGGATGCCCGTGCTTCAGCCGTTTTTCGCGTTACATCAGGAACATCTCCTCGGAGGTCTCGCAGAAGCGCGGCAGCCGATACATAAGCGACCTCGTATGCGACGTCCGTGAGGAGACACTCAACAAGAATTTCGGCTCAGCAAAGTTTGCGTGGCGAAACAGCCGCAGGGAGGCTGTCGAGGCTTTCGCAGCCGACCCTCTCTGCAATTTCAAGTACACTCTGAACGGCTATCAGTGCATAGTCCGGCTCCTGAAGGAGACCTACAGCAAGCAGGGCTGGAACGTATCGAACCCGAATCTCCCGATACGCTTCCTCTCCGGACGCGATGACCCGTGTATGCTCTCGGAAAGAAAATTCATAAAGGCGATAAGGCTGCTCGACAAGGTCGGATATGAGAGCGTTTCTCACCGCCTCTTCGACGGTATGCGCCACGAGATACTCAATGAGAAGAACAATATGAACGTCTACAAGGACATCGCAAAGACGCTCTATTCATGGCTCGACAGAAAGGACGATATAATCCGCTCCGACTCCGCGGTGAGCACAGTCGCCGAGGAAGAGGCTGCCGAGGCTGTAGAGCTGCTCGGTGTCCCCGAGACCTTCACCCCCGTTGAGGAGACAGCTCCCGTGCAGGAAGCTCCTGCGCAGGCTGCCGCTCCCGAAAAGCCTCATGTTTCCGAGGCTGACGTTTTTGAGATACTTGAGTCTGTAAGGGCTGCCGAGGAAGCAGCTGCTTCGGCTAAGGATACAGAATAGAAAGGATAAGAAAATGGATATTAACAAGACTCTCGCAAAGGAATTCTCTCTCCGTCAGGAACAGGTCGACAACACAGTCGCACTCATCGACGACGACAAGACTATCCCCTTTATCGCACGTTACCGCAAGGAGCTCACCGGCTCGCTCGATGACCAGATACTCCGTGAGCTCTACGACAGGCTGATGTACCTGCGCAACCTCGAAAAGCGCAAGGAGGAGGTAGCAAATTCCATCACCGAGCAGGAGAAGATGACTCCCGAGATAGAGGCTGCGATAAGCGCTGCTATGACTCTCGTTGAGGTCGAGGACATCTACCGTCCCTTCAAGCCCAAGAGAAGAACACGCGCGAGCATCGCACGCGAAAAAGGACTTGAGCCGCTCGCCGAGCTCATACTCGCTCAGGACAGCTCCACCGACCCTCAGAAGGAAGCCGAGAGCTTCATCAGCGAGGAAAAGGAGGTCGCAGACGCTCAGGCTGCTATACAGGGAGCTATGGACATCATCGCCGAGGACATCTCCGACGATGCCGACATCAGAAAGAAGCTCCGTGCCCTTGCAGGTGAAAAGGGCGAAATGGTCTCCAAGGCAGCAGACCCCGAGGAGGAGACCGTTTATATGAACTACTACGATTACAGCGAGCCCGTACCGAAGGTTGCTAATCACCGCGTTCTCGCTCTCGACAGAGGTGAGAAGGAGGGCAAGCTCAAGGTCAGCGTGACCCTCGATGAGGCTCTCGCTACAGACGTTATCTTCGGCAAGTACGTCAAGGCAAACAATGCCTGCGGAGAGCTCGTCCGCGACGCTGCTGCCGACAGCTACAAGCGCCTTATCTTCCCCTCTATCGAGCGCGAGATCCGCTCAGATATGACAGCTGCTGCTGCCGAGGAATCCATCAAGGTATTCGCTTCAAACCTCAGACAGATGCTTATGCAGCCGCCTATGAAGGACAGCATCATCCTCGGTCTCGACCCCGGCTACGCTCACGGCTGCAAGACCGCTGTCATCGACGCTACAGGAAAGGTGCTCGACCACGCTATCATCTATCCCGTAAGAGAGTCCGCTTCCGCTGCAAGAGTCGAGGAGGCGAAGAAGATAGTCAAGCGCTTTATCGAAAAATACGGCGTAAACGTTATCTCTATCGGCAACGGCACCGCTTCCCGCGAGACAGAGAGCTTCGTTGCCGACATTCTCAAGGAGCTCCCCGGCGGAGTCAGCTATATGGTAGTAAGCGAGGCAGGTGCTTCCGTTTACTCGGCTTCAAAGGTCGCGGCTGAGGAATTCCCCGAATATGATGTTTCCATCAGAGGCGCTATCTCGATCGCACGCCGCCTTCAGGACCCTCTCGCAGAGCTCGTAAAGATAGACCCGAAGGCTATCGGTGTTGGTCAGTATCAGCACGATATGCCGCAGGCAAGAATGAGCGAGGCGCTCTCCGGCGTCGTTGAGGACTGCGTAAACTCGGTCGGTGTCGACCTCAACACAGCTTCACATTCGCTCCTCTCATACATTTCAGGGATCAACGCTTCGGTTGCGAAGAACATCGTCACCTACCGCGAGGAGAACGGCAGATTCACTGACCGCAAGGAGCTCCTCAAGGTCCCGAAGCTCGGCAAGAAGGCTTTCGAGCAGTGCGCAGGCTTCCTGAGAGTACGCGACGGCAAGAACCCTCTCGACAACACCTCAGTTCACCCCGAGAGCTATGCGGCTGCTGCGTCGCTGCTCACTGAGTGCGGATTCACTCTCGCCGACATTTCAAACGGCGGTGCAGCAGGCATCTCCGAAAAGGCTGAGAGCGAGGGACTCGACAAGATAAGCGAGAAGCTCGGCATCGGCGTTCCTACGCTTACAGATATTATCTCCGAGCTCAAAAAGCCCGGCCGTGACCTCCGTGACGAGCTTCCGCCGCCCCTCCTCAGAAGCGGCGATGTTATGGACATCAAGGACCTCAAGCCCGGTATGGAGCTCGTCGGAACTGTCCGCAATATCATCGACTTCGGCGCTTTCGTTGACATCGGTGTTCACGAGGACGGTCTCGTTCACATCTCGCAGATGTGCAGCAAGTTCATCAAGCACCCCCTCGAGGCTGTAAAGGTCGGCGAGGTAGTTAAGGTGCGCGTGCTAGACGTTGACCTCAAGCGCAACCGTATCTCACTCACGATGCGCCTCAATGACGAGGAGGAGAAGAAGCAGCAGAAGGCTGACAGAAAGCAGCGTCAGAACCGTGAAAAGCGTGAAAAGAGAGGCTTTGACGCAAACAGGATACACAACAGTGCATTCCGCATAAAGCAGAAATAATGTACTTCGTCTACATCATCAGGTGCAGGGACGGCTCGCTGTATACCGGCATCACGACCGACCCTGTGCGCCGCTTCCGCGAGCATTCGGGCGAGGTACCAAACGGCGCTAAGTTCACACACTCTCACCCTCCGGCGGCGCTGGAGGCTCTGTGGAGCTGTGCAGACCGCAGCTCCGCTTCAAAGCTCGAATACGCGATAAAAAAGCTCCGCCGCGAACAGAAGCTGCGCATCATCGCCGATGATGCTGCTTTCGCAGAGCTGCTCGGAAGCGAATATGCGGCTCTCTGTGAACGTGAAGAGCTTCCGGCTGAGCTGAAACAAGGGACGTGATGATATGACATCTTACACAGACGAGCTGCTGAAGCTGCTCGCGCTCGAATACAACTGCTCACCCGATGACTTCCGGCGCAGCGAAAATGTGCTGACCGTTCCGGCTCTCCTTGAGGGCAGACGACAGTATTCGCCGGACAAGTATTTCTTCAGTATGGTCACGCTCGGCGGAAATGCTGTAGTTACTGCTGATGAACAGCTGCACCCGTTCCTCACCGACCTTTTCGGGCGAGTGAAAGGACACTGGGTATTCGAGCTCCGCAGCCTCATCGAAATTGAGCGTGAGCTCAGCAAATACGGCTTCACGCTTACTCAGACACACCATATGTTCCTCCCGTGCAGACACACTGAGCCGCAGGCAGGTTTTCCAGTGAAATGGTTCACCGGCGAGGATATACACCGGTTCTACGGAGATAAACGCTTTCCGAACGCGATATGTCCCAAGTTCCAGCCGGAGCGTCCGGACAGGATAGTGGTGTGCGCCTTCGACGGAGACGATATTATCGGTATGGCTGGCTGCTCCGAGGACGCTCCGCACTGGCAGCAGATAGGTATCGACGTTATGCCGGAGCACCGCTCGCAGGGAGTCGGCAAATACCTCGTTACTCTGCTGAAAAACCGCATTGAAGAGCTCGGGGACATCCCCTTCTACGGGACTGCCGTCGCCAATTACCATTCGTGGAATATCGCGATAAGCTGCGGTTTCAGGCCAACATGGGTGGAGATCGAAGCCAAACAAATATAATAAATGTAGCAGGTCACAAAGCTGTATCGGTACGGCTCGGTGACCTGTTTTTTATTACGTAAAAGTGTATACGGTATTCCGCTCCAAATAGTCTTATTTCACTATAAATCGACTTCACAGATGTTTTTTTTGAAGGTTTTTGCCAAAAAGCACTTGAAATATATAATCATTTGTGATATAATATAAATGGTTAATTATCTGGATATATTTTTGCGGTCCGCGCCGCAGTCCACGGAAGGAGCGAATGACTTGACTCCAAAGGAAGAGTTCATCTCTATCTATAACGAAAATATCAAGCGCAAGGGTGCTGACAAGCTGCTCGAATTCCTGCAAAAGAGCGACTTCTTCACAGCTCCGAGCAGCACCCGCTATCACGGCTCTCACGAGGGCGGTCTCGTTGAGCACAGCCTCAATGTATACCACTGCCTCAGGGATTACCTCTCGCGTCCGCGCGTGAAGGAGATGTACGGAATGGATTTCTCCGAGGAGAGCATAGCTATCGTTGCCCTTCTTCACGACATCTGCAAGGTCAACTTCTACACGACTGAAATGCGAAACAAGAAAAATGACGAGACGGGTCAGTGGGAAAAGGTGCCGTTTTATACGATAAACGATACTCTCCCCTACGGACACGGCGAAAAATCAGTCTATATCATCTCCGGATACCTCTTCGGCGAGGGCAGGCTTACAAGGGACGAGGCCTGCGCGATTCGCTGGCATATGGGCTTCTCGTACGGAAGTATCGAGGAGCGCGGCACCATCGGCAAGGCTCTTGAGATGTATCCGCTTGCCTTCGCCCTCCATGTCGCTGATATGGAGGCTACCTACTTCCTCGAGGGAAGCAGCAAATAATAGCAATATATACAGAAATTACACATATAAAGGAGAATAAAGACAATGAACTGGTATGATAACGCGATAATCTATCACATCTATCCGCTCGGGTTCTGCGGAGCCCCCAAATTCAACGACTTCAGCGACGAGGTCTCATTCCGTCTCGACAAGGTGCTCGACTGGATCCCACACTTCAAGGAGATGAACGTCGATGCTATCTACTTCGGACCGGTCTTTGAGTCCGTAGAGCACGGCTATGACACCGTTGACTACAAGAAAATAGACCGCCGTCTCGGCGATAACAACTCATTCCGCTTCATCTGCGACCGCCTCCACGAGAACGGTATCAGAGTCATCCTTGACGGCGTTTTCAACCACGTAGGCAGAAAGTTCCCACAGTTCGTGGACATTCAGGAAAAGGGTCAGGGAAGCGGGTACTGCGACTGGTTCCAGAATCTCAATTTCGGCGGTCAGAGCCCGTGCGGCGACCCCTTCTGGTACGAGGGCTGGAACGGCCACTATAACCTCGTAAAGCTCAATCTCCGCAACGTCGGCGTGTGTGACCACATCATCGACGCTGTCAACTACTGGATAGAATCCTTCGGTATCGACGGTATCCGCTTCGACGCCGCCGACTGCATCGACTTTGACTTCTTCAAGCGGATGCGCAGCTTCTGCAAGGGCAAAAAGCGCGACTTCTGGCTGATGGGCGAGATAATCCACGGCGATTACAACCGCTGGGCTAATCCCGAGATGCTCGACAGCGTTACCAATTACGAGTGCTACAAGGGACTCTATTCCTCGCACAACGACAAGAACTACTTCGAGATAGACTACTCTATCAATCGCCAGTCCGGCGCAAACGGCGGTATCTACAGGAACATCAACCTCTACAACTTCGTCGATAACCACGATGTGAACCGCCTCGCAAGCACTGTCAACAATCCGGCTTACCTGCCGCTCATTTATACCCTCGAATACACGATGCCCGGTATCCCATCCATTTACTACGGAAGTGAATACGGCATACAGGGCAGAAAGGAGAACAACTCCGACGATAATCTCCGACCCTGTCTCCACCTCGCCGATATGGAGCGCGAGAACACCGAGCTCTACAAGCACATCGTAAAGCTCGGACGCATCTATAAGGCTTATCCGGCTCTCAGGACCGGCAGCTATGAACGTATCCAGATCACGAACCAGCAGCTCCTGTTCAAGAAGGTGCAGGGAGATCAGACGGTATACGTTGCGCTCAACCTCGCAGATTATCCGTATGACTTCAACTTCGGCACTCACCTCCCGGCTCTCGTGGACGTGCTGAGCGCTTCTCAGATCAATGTCGAGAACGGCAATGCTCATATCACTCTCCAGCCGTTCACATCTATGATAATCGTATCTGATGACATCGTCAATACCGAGCCGGACGCTGCTCCTGCTCACGAGGAAGCTCCCCACGACGAGACTGAAGCAGTCGTAGGTGCTCATTACCGCCACTACAAGGGCAACGAATATGAGGTCATCGCTATCGCCCGTCACAGCGAGAACAACGAAGAGCTCGTTGTTTACAAGTCACTCACAGATGGCAGCGTATGGGCACGTCCGAAGGCTATTTTCTGCGGAAAAGCCGGTGACGGTACTATTCGCCGTTTCACCAAGCTCTGATAAAAAGACAGCACATTAAAGCTGCTGCGGCAAGACTGTCCCGCAATTTCGCAGAAGTCGCCGCAGTACCCGGTTTATTCCCGGTGAAGAATAATAATCATAGGATCTCCGATAGCCGCTCTATCGGAGATCTTTTTTTGCATCAGAACAAGATATGGCAACGAAAAAGGCTGCGCAGACTATTCTGTGCAGCCTTTGTTTCATATCAGTGATACTTCTCTGTCAGCGCTAAAGCCGCGGAAAAGTAGTTTTTGCAAAGTACGGCAAACAGCTGCTGCCGTCCCTGTCATTTGGTCTTATCGTCCGGCTTCTTGGTGTCAGTTTTTTCAGAGCTTCCACCCTTTTCGGCTTTGAGCTTGACCATTTTGTAAATGAATATCATCAGTGCTATCGCGAGGATAACTCCTGCAAGCACAACGACACCGACGATTATCGCAACTGCGGTCCACACTCCTGACGAGCCCTTATCAGTATCCTTTGCGGAGCTCTTTGCCGCCTTCGTCGTGACCTCGCTCTTTGCCTCGGACTTGGCATCGTCCTTCTTTTTGGTATCGTCCTCGTAGGTGGGCTTATCATTGGATTCGCCCTTTCCGCCGTCATTCGTGATACCGGCAGAGCGTCCGGTCTCACCGATGACGATGCCGCCGTTTTCCTCCGCGAGGAAGCCTGCTACCCACGCGAGTGAAGCATTCCAGTTGATGGTACACTCGTTTACGCACCAAGCCTCGATGTGGTCGAGATAGCACTTCTGCGGCGCTATCTTGCCCTTCTTCCAGCCGCTTCCCTGTACCCACGGGTCCTGCATACCGGAGTTCGGTCCGCCAGCCATAACGCCGCACGGAGCCTTCGGGAAATCCTCGTCAATAAGCCACGACCAGTAGCGGTGATGAGGATATTCGGTCGTGTGAGTGCCGTAGCCGGTCACGTAGGAATAATCCATAGCGTTTCGTCCGAGAATGTAGTCCATTCCGCCGATAACGCCGTCCATATACTTGCTGTCATTCGTGAGCAGATAAGCAAACGCCATAATGATAGAATTATCTGTCACGAACGAATTACTTCCCCATACATAGCCCTCATCCGGATCGTTATATGCAAGCTTGCTCGCAGCGTATGGCAAGCCGTAGCCCTGCGACTTTTCAAGCTCAATGAAGTGGTCGGCAGCAGAAGTTACAGCATCTTTGATTATCTCGACATCGCCCTTGTCGAACGCATCGGGATTAAGCGCAGCACTGAGAGTACCGAGCGCACCGGTGTTGCCCCAGTCGAGGCTTCCTGCGGTATCAACGCTCTCGCCGCCGCCAAGTGAGGTGGGTATATCGAGGAAGAACTTGTTCTCGGTGAAATCGTCGTAGTAGTCCTCGTCGCCGGTCGTGATGAAAAGCTCAGTCGCTGCCCAGCAGAACTCGTCTGTAACATCGTCATCACCGTAAGCGCCGCCTCCGACGGATTCATCGAGCGGAGCATACATATCCGGGTGCTTCTTTGCTGCATCATAGCACTTCTTTGCAGCCTCGAGGCACTTCTTCGAGAAGTCATCATCAATGCCCTTCCACAGACGCGAAGCCTGTGCTGCACACGCTGCAAAATTGAGAGTTGCCGCAGTTGTCGGTGGCTTCACGATACGCTTCATCTCGTCGTCCGCCGGAGCGATGCCGAGAGCGGTCCACTTCTCATCGTGAGCCTTGTGGTAGACCATATCCTTGTAATCGCCGCTGTCAACTATCATACTGAACATCCAGTCCATTTCCCAGCGTGCCTCGTCGAGGAGGTCGGGATAGCCGTTGGTGTTCTCGGGGATATTCATAGTGCCGTCGGCGTATTTGTCCTCGAAGCCGTATTTCAGTGCAGTCTCGTACTGGTTCTGCATCATCCAGAGCGAGAATCCGCCGTTCACGACGTATTTTCCGTGGTCGCCCGCATCGTACCAGCCGCCGGTGACGTCGATAGTGCCGCTGCTTCCGGAGTAGCCCCATGTATGCTCTATCTCTGCCATATCCTTCGGATGACCGGCTTTTCTCGCAAGTGCCTTCGCATCGCCGGAGGTAATGAGCGAGGACTCTATCTCGATACCGCTCCTGTTCTGATAGAAGTAGTTGAGCGAATCGTAGAGCATACCCGAATATGTATCGCTTCCGCCGACTGAGAATTCACGGCTGACAGCGCCGTTATCGGCTTCGATGCGGAACGTTCCCTCCTTGTCGAGGTCAGAGAAATCAATGATGTGCACCACATCGTCCGAATCCTTGTCATAGCCGAAATACTCGCTCTTGCCGGAATAGACCTTCTTGCCGGAGCTGTCCACAACGTCGAATGAAACGCCCTTCTTATCGTCACAGAGGAGAGTCGCGCGCTTAGCGTGATCCCTGAAATAGCCGACCTGATTCGTAAGGATGTCCGCACGCTGCCATTTTTCGGGCTGAACGTAGTCGTTTTCATCGCCTGTGAGGTCGACGAGCGACATATTATCGAATGTTATCACCGTTCCGGGAGGGAAGCAGTCACCGGGAGTATACTGTCCGTCTCCGCCGAGGTGGAACGCCCATTCCGCGACGTCCATCGACTGCGAGGGCGTGAATGTGACCTCGACCTTTTTGGTCTCATTCGCGCCTATCTGAATGAGGTCCCACGTATTGTTGAAGTCGCCGTCACCTGTAGACATATTGTGCCATATCTCGACATCGCCGTCGAGATTGCCTATCTTGGTGTAGTATTTTCCGCTGTTTGAAGCCGTTATCTCGTAGCTCACCTTGTACTGGTGACCTGAGACTATCTTCAGTCCGCGGTGGCGGAACTGGCAGTCCCATCTGTCCTCGCCTCCGCGTGAAGCACCGCCGGGATTGACGATCGTTATCTTGTAGACTCCGTTGTCTATCTCAAAATCCATCTCGCCGGGCGCCGATTCGCAGATGTGCCACGGAAGACCTACGCCTTCATCAAAATCGGTCTGTCCGAGCTTCTCACCTGCAAGAGCAGCATACGGTGACAGGAGAGCCGGAGCAGTGCTTCCCACGGCGATAACACCTGTCACTAATGCGGAAACTGCTTTGCCTATAAGCTGTTTTCTCATTGCTGATTGCCTCCATTATATAGAATTACATTATATACTTTAACCCTTTTGGCTGCAAAAGTAAACACCGGAGCGCCAAAGTTTACACTTTCTAAATATTAAACGGCGAGAACGTGAAAAATCGGCGGCACATCTGCCGATTTTTGTGCATTTTTCTGCCTTTTTCAGCTATCCGTCATACTTGTACGGAACGGTGAATATAATGCTGTAAAGCATTTTTTCAAGGAGGTCAATCTATGGAATTCAGACTGAACAGAGAAGCTGTGCCTGCTGACGAGGTCATCTACAGCGGCGTACAGGAACAGGGAGTCGAGCTCGATTACATACTCCCCGACTATTACCCCGACATCGTAAGGCTCGTGCGGTGCGATGTGATACCGGTCATTTCGGACTGGTCGGTGAGCGGAGACCACCTCACGTATGAGCTGCGCTGTGAGATAAGGCTGCTCTACTGCGGCGAGGACGGAACAGCTCTCAGGTGTGTGACACAGCGGCAGGATCACACAAAGACAGTCGAGCTCGGCAGGAGCGCTGAGAATCCGGATATTTCGCTTACTGCAAAATCCGACCACATCAACTTCCGTGCCGTGAACAAGCGCCGCCTCGACGTGAGAGGAGCAGTTTCCGTGCGGATAAGTGTGCGCGGCGAACGCTCGCAGGAGGTCATCAGCGACGCATTCGGTATGAATATCCAGCTCAGGAAGGCTCCCGTTCGTTTTGCCGCAAGCAAGCTCAGTGCCGAAAAAACAGTACAGCTCGCGGAGGAGATACCGCTCACAGCTGCTCAGCCGCCTGTCATCGACATCGTTTACAAGACCTGCTCCGCCGGCGAATGCGAGAAAAAGATCGTATCAGGGAAGCTTCTCGCCAAGGGTGAGATAAAGGCGGATATTCTCTATTCCTGCGAAAAGGGCGGAAGTCCGGCACTCGAGCCGATGAGCTTCACTATCCCCTACAGTCAGATACTCGATATGGATGGGCTCGATGATTCATATGAGTGCATCGTCCGCGCGGAAATGGTGAGCTGCGAGATAACTCCTGCCGCCGACAAGGACGGCGAGAACCGTATCCTCAGATGCGAGCCGGAGCTGCGTATCACCTGCCGCGCAGTCAGAACATCGGACCTTATGCCAGCTGTAGATGCCTATTCTACGGTATATCCTGTAGAGGTGGAATACTCGGAGATACGAGCACAGCAGCTCCCGTCAGTCTACGCCGAGAGCTTCCGGCATACGGCTGTGCTCGCAGACGGCGACAATGTTCCGGCTGAGATATACGCGCTGTGGTGTACGCCGAAGAATATCAACACCCGCATCAGCGAGGACGGACGCTCAGTCGTTGTGACAGGTATGCTCACTTACTCGATGGCTGCGAAGGATAAGTCAGGAATGATGATAATGCCCGACAGGGACGAAGCCTTCGAGGAGCTCATCGAAATCGGCGACGACCTGACAGATGCGGAGGTTTCGGCTGAACTCTCAGGTGCGAACGTTTCGTATAATATTTCACCCGAGGGAGTCCTCACCGCGAAGGCTGACATTCCGATAAGGATAAACGCCGGGAGCTCTGCCACGATACGCGCTGTTACCGCGATAAGCGTTGATGATTCGGTAAAAAAGCAGCGCGACGGCGACTACGCGATAAAGCTCTATTTCGGTGTCGAGAATGAGGATGTGTGGGACATCGCAAAGCGCTACAGCACTGACGCCTCCGCGATAATCGAGGAGAACGACCTCGCCGGCGATAAGCTCGAAAGCGGCAGGATGCTGCTTATCCCCATAAAAGAATAATACTCACGGAGGAGCAGAATATGGCTAAAGACATCTATTCAAGCATCGCCGAGCGCACAGGCGGCGATATATACATCGGAGTCGTTGGTCCCGTGCGGACCGGTAAATCCACCTTCATCAAGCGCTTTATGGAATCGCTCGTGCTGCCGAACATAAAGAGTGAATTCGTGCGCGAAAGGGCAATCGATGAGCTTCCGCAGTCGGCTGCCGGAAAGACTATAATGACTACCGAGCCGAAATTCATTCCCGAGGAGGCTGTCGAGGTCAGTCTCGGAGACGGTGCAACGTTCAACGTCCGGCTCATCGACTGTGTCGGCTACATCGTCCCGAGCGCGGTCGGCTACATAGAAAATGAGCAGCCGCGTATGGTGATGACATCGTGGTTCGATGAGGAGATACCTTTCAATATGGCTGCTGAGATAGGCACGCAGAAGGTCATAACCGACCATTCAACGATAGGTCTCGTTGTTACGACCGACGGCTCTATCTCGGACATTCCCCGCAGCGAGTATGAGGAGTGCGAGGAGCGCGTCATAAACGAGCTGAAAGCTATCGGAAAGCCGTTCATCGTCGTGCTGAATACGACATCTCCGGCATCTCCCGAGGCAAAAGCGCTCGCGGCGGAGCTCTCCGACCGCTACGATGCAAAGGTCATACCCGTGAACTGCCTTACTCTCGAGGAGGGCGACATCCGTGAAATGATACGCGAGATACTCTATTCCTTCCCCGTCCGTGAAATAAATATCCGCACGGCAAGGTGGATAAACTCACTCGAAAAGGGACACTGGCTGCGCAGTGAGATACTCGGCTGCATACGCGAGGCTGCAAAGGATGTCCGCCTCGTGAGAGAAGCGGCGGAGGCGGCAGAGGCAATGGCGGATTGTCCGCATATAGTGAGTGCGGCTGCGACCGCTATCGACCTCGGAAAGGGCTCTGTCACTATCACAGCGGAGCTCGACAGCAGCCTGTTCTACAAGATCCTCGGGGAGGCTACCGGTATCGAGCTTTCAAGCGAGAGCGATCTTATGCCGCTGCTTATGGAGCTCAACGATATACGCCGCAAGTATGAGCGTATCGCTCCGGCTCTCGAAGAAGTAGAGGCGACAGGCTACGGCATCGTGATGCCCGAGCTTGAGGAGCTCTCGCTTGAGGAGCCGAAGATAATCAAGCAGGGCGGAAAATACGGCGTGAAGCTGAAAGCCTCCGCGCCGTCGATACACCTGATGAAGGCGAATATCAATACTACGGTCTCGCCTATCGTCGGCACGGAGCGGCAGTCCGAGGAGCTCGTTATGTACCTGCTCGACGGCTTCGACGATGACCCCAAAAAGATATGGGAGAGCAACATCTTCGGGAAATCACTGCATGAGCTCGTCAATGAGGGACTTCACAACAAACTCTACAAAATGCCGGTTGACGCCCGAATGAAGCTACAGGAAACGCTTGAGCGTGTCATAAACGACGGCTGCTCGGGACTTATCTGCTTTATATTATAAGAAAAAGGAGTACCGCGAGGTACTCCTTTCAAATGTTTAAATCTCCCAATGAGCACATACGCTGCCCGGAGATGTAATATGTCCTGACAGACGCTGTCCGAAGGCATTTACGGGTCCTACGCACACACCGCGAGAAGAATCATAATATCTGCAATTTGAACATCTTCCTCCCTGACTTGAAGCCTTTCTTGTTAAATCCGCATTTGCCTTGTTTACGATTTGATTGATTTTAAGATCTTTGAAAAATCCCATAATGATACCTCCTGTATATTTTTTTGTTTTATAATCAGCTCATCAACTCGGAGCTTAAAACTTGCCATATTTTGTGCAGCAATTACCGTACAGATAATTGGCACAAGAAACATAATCTTCCAAAATACTTAAAACCTTATCCCCCCATTCATTTTCATCAATCAGAGCTTCAGCTTTTAATTCAAGTTTATGTTCATCATTTAACACTACTTTTATCCATTTGTAACTAATATTTAAAACATTACAAAAAAATAAAGCTGCATGTTCATTTTCTTTAAAATCACATTCATTAATTGTTAATTGGCATCTTAATAAAATGAATTCCCCTAAATCAAAAAACCTACCAACCGCTGGATCAGGGTAGCGTGTAGTCAACGTAAAAATATCTTTATTAGGTATGAACCCTATAGCCGCATTGCCTACTACTATATCACCCCCAAGAAACTCTTCAAACTCTTCCAATATAGTCATACGCTCGCACCTCCACTATGTATTCTCACTTTTGCACCTATATAGGTGCAACTTTATTATAACATATGCGTATAATATAGTCAATACTTTTTGCACCAGTTTAGGTGCAAAAATACTACGGAGGTTATTGTGCAAAATGAACAAATCAATTGAAGCCCGCATAGGGAACAACATCAGGCTGCTCAGGGAAAAAGCCGGCATCACGCAGGAACAGCTCGCTGCACGTCTGCAAGTAAACGGCTGCGACATCACACGAAGTGCGCTTGCAAAGATCGAGGTCGGACAGCGTCACCTCTACCCCGATGAGATACTTCTGCTGAAAAGGCTTCTGAAGGTCTCGTATGAAGACATCTTCAATATATAAAAACGGTCAGATATTTCTATCTGACCGTTCCATTTATTCCGGCTTGGTTATTATCGCTGTCATACAGGGCATATTTCCCTCTGCTATGCGGTATTCCGCGTCCGGGAAGCCTGCATTGCGGAAGAATTCCATATACGAATCCCTGTTGTATTCCCGCTTGAATTCGATCCCGAGCTTTTCGAGCAGTACAGTCGCAGCTCTTAGCGAATTATCGTCGCCGTTGATATAAGTCGGTATCATCACCTTTCCGCCCGGCTTGCACACTCTCAGCAGCTCCCTGAGTGCGCCCTCAGGGTCATCGAGAAGGTGTATCACGTTTCCGGCAACTACCTTGTCAAAGCGGTCGTTCCTGAACCTGAGATGCATAATGTCCGCAAAGCCGAACCTCACATTCCCGAACTTTCTGCACTTCATATACGCCTGCCGCATCATTCCGTCAGACATATCCGTTGCTATGAGCTCGCGGCAGACCGGTGCGATGTGCCTGCTTATCGCACCCGTTCCGCACGCACATTCGAGCACGACATCATCCGGCTCTATCTCGGCAGCAACTATCTCTCCCGTTCCGATGTATACCTTTCTGTTGATAAGCATCTCAGCATCGTCATACAGCGGTGAAACGATATCCCATATCATAATAATACCCCCTCAGCTCTTGTAGCTTTTCGTATTGAGCGCACGGATAGAATTCAGTATCAGCAGCATCGCCGTACCAGAATCGGCGAACACCGCGAGCCACATATTCGGGTGACCTATCAGTCCCAGAATGAGCACAGCAGCCTTTATCGCAAGTGCAAAAATAATATTTTCGTAGGAGATACGGAGCGTTTTGTCTGCTATCCTCTTCGCTGTCACGACAGACTCAGGCTCGCTGCTCATAAATACGGCGTCAGCAGCCTCGAGCGCAAGGTCTGAACCGGTCTGCATAGCTCCGCCGACGTCCGCACCTGCAAGCACGGGAGCGTCATTTATACCGTCGCCGACGAACATAACTCTGCCGTATCGTTCACGCATAGCATTCAGCTCGGCGAGCTTTCCGTCGGGAAGGAGTCCGCCCTTTGCAGCTCCGATACCAAGCTCAGAGCCGACCTTCGCAGCCGTCTCCGGCACATCTCCCGTAAACATCGCAGTCGCGATACCCATATCGTTCAGCGACTTCACCGCGCCTGCTGCTGTCTTTTTGAGCTCATCGGCAACGAGGATGATGCCCTCAACTCTGCCGTTCACAGCAACGTAAACGGACGTTCCAGCACCTGCCTCGGGAAGCTCGGGAACTGACGCATTTTTCTCCTCCATAAGCCTGAGATTTCCGCAGAGCACTTCGCTTCCGCCGACCTCAGCCTCGACGCCTCTTCCTGCAATATCCGATGAACGCACGGGCTCCTCAAGCTTCAGACCCTTTCCGCGGCAGTATCCAACGATACTCTCAGCTACGGGGTGAGTTGAGATCTGCTCACAGCTTCCGCAAAACCTGAGGAGTTCGTCTTCGGTGAGAGCTCCGGCACTGATAACGCGCGTTACCGTGAAGCTGCCGTTCGTAAGCGTGCCGGTCTTGTCGAATGCGACAGCCTTTATCTTGCCGAGAGCTTCGATGGAAACGCCGCCCTTGAAGAGAATACCGAGCTTCGACGCAGCGCCGATGCCCGAGAAATACGCCAGCGGAACACTCAGTACGAGCGCACACGGGCAGCTTATTACAAGGAAGGTCAATGCCGAATATATCCACTTCTGCCAGTCACCGGTAATGACTGTGCCGAGTATCGCAGTAGCCGCCGCGATAGCGATGACGATAGGTGTGTATACCTTTGCAAACCGCGTGATGAAGCGGTCTATCTTAGGCTTTGAGGACGAGGCGTCCTCTACGGCATTCGCTATCTTTGCTATCATAGAATCGTCCGCCGCAGCCGTCGCACGGAGCGTGAACGTCTCTGAAATATTGATACAGCCCGAAAGAATGGTGTCTCCGGGACGTACTGTCAGCGGCACCGGCTCACCGTTCACAGCAGATGTGTCGATACGCGACTCGCCGGACTCAACAACGCCGTCGACCGCGATACGCTCGCCGACCTTTATCCTCAGAATGTCGCCGACCTCCACATCGTCCGAATCAATGCGGACATATTCTCCGTCCCGCAGCACATCAGCCTCCTCAACACGAAGCTCTGTCACATCAGTGATAGCCTTTCGGCTGCGTGCAACAGCGAAGTCCTCGAACATCTCTCCGATACGGAAGAACAGCACGACTCCGACTGCCTCCGCGTACTCGCCGAGAGCAAAAGCACCGAGCGTCGCTACGGTCATAAGGAAATTCTCGTTGAAGAGATTTCCCTTCGTTATGCTCTTCACAGTCGCTGTAAGGACGTTTATACCGAGCACGAGATAAGCGGCAACGTACAGCACTATCGCGAGCGGCAGCAACTCCGTGAAGTGGTGTACTGCCAATGCCGCAGCAAAGAGTGCAACTCCGATGCCGAGAGAAATGATCTCACCCTTCCCCTCTTCATCATGCTCGTGGTGGTGCTCGTGACTGCATTCACAGTGCTCATCGTGGTTATGCTCGTGACCGCATTCGCAGTGCTCATCGTGGTGGTGTTCGTGACCGCACTCGCAGTGCTCATCGTGGTGGTGCTCGTGACCGCATTCGCAGTGCTCATCGTGGTGGTGCTCGTGATGATGTTCATGCTCGTGGTGATGAGCGTGATGCTTCCTGCCGCTGAACGGAACTATCTCAACGTCCGGCTCAACTGCACGTGCAAGCTCATTCATTTTGGCAAGCAGGTCTGCACAGGGCTCGCCCCTGACGATGATCTTTTTCAGCTGAAAGTTCAGAACAGCCGATTCAACGCCCTCAAGCCTGCCGATCGCCTCTTCTATCTTGCTGCCGCAGTGGGCACAGCCGAGGTTGTGTATCTCATAGGTACTCTCCATAATATCAACTCCTAAACATATGAACGATTGTTCATATGTTTATTATATCATATGAATATCCCATTGTCAATAGTCTGACGTATAAAATTTGCAAATACCCTCAGATAAGTGGTATAATATAGTGTGGTCCAAGCAAATGTTAACCGAGGTTAACAAGATCAGTCTGATCCGGCACTGATCTATAGCTCTCAAAAACGCCTGAAAACAGGCAAGTATCAAGCTTGTTAGCTTATGATAACGATTTTGCGGATATTTTTTCAGTTTTTTTCGTCTTTTTAGGCGCTGAAAGTCACTTATATATGAAAGCTTTCAAAGCGCAGTCAGCACGGCTGCATCAGCTCAGTCCGTACATCAGCAGAAGTGACCTGAGATGACACTATTTCAAAAATCAATTAACGGAGGTGGAGAAGCTATTCTTACTATACTATCACGCAGCAGAGCGGACGATAAAGAATACGGTGAAGTCAACCGGCTTATCGCCGAATGTGCATCGTCCAAGGAAAGTCTCGGCACATTGTATAAAATGTTCAAGAGCAGCGTTTTCGCAGTAGCATTCAGCATCACGGCGGACTATCACCTCGCGGAGGACACCGTCACCGAAACGTTCATAAGATTAACGCAGGTCACAGGCTTCAATCCCAAAAAAGGCAACGGAAAGGGCTTCATTCTCAAAACCGCACGCAACGTTGCACTCGAGATACGCCGCCGCCACCTGAGAGAATCGCGCAATTTCTTCATTCAGGGCTATGGCGAGGCAGACAAGACTGTCGAGGACAGCATTTTCATCAATCAGTTGCTCAAGCACCTCAGCGAAAAGCAAAGACAGATAGTCGTTATGAAGTGCTGCAGTGACCTCACATTCCGGGAGATAGCAGAGATAATGCATTCTCCCGAATCGACCATAAAATCGCGCTATCAGAAGGCATTGTCCATTTTACAGGAGAAGGCAGGTGTTAACAGTGAAAAATGAGAATTACGAACTCAGTGGACCAGAAAAGATACTGAGAGACAAAATGAATGAGCTTTCTGCCTCTGTTGACTGCTTCGATAAGATCTCCGCACGCGCTTTTCCGGAGAAAGACCCGGATTTTTCGGAAGGCGGATTCACCGTAAACAGCGTTGAAAACATTACCGGCAGGTCACGCAAGCCGGGCATCCTTAAATGGGCAGCTCTCGCAGCAGCAGCTGTTATCTGTATAGCAATAATCCCGCTTACAGGCTTGCCGCAGCATATACGCTCGAATCTGAGCGGCTCTTCCACACCCGAATTCCGGCAGATACTTGAGGAGATAGAGACTGAGACAGAGCAGAACGAATATCGCATTTTCGATGTTTCACTCGACTACTACCTGAAAAACGATGTGCTCGTAACACCGCTGTTCAGCTGTCCGTTCGAGGACTGCCGCAAGGACGACGCGAATGTCCGCATCTATATCAAATGCAGGGAATTCGGCTCAGGTATCGTAAGCTTCCACGACACGCTTCAGGTCTACGCAGTCGAATACACCGGCGAATACAGCGAATCAGGCATTATCGCAGCTGCTAAGTCAGCATACACCTTCACGAACGAGGACTGGGAAAGAGTTTCATTCCCACCCGACATAACAGATACGAACAAGCAGCTCGTTGACAGTGCTGTCGCGCTGAATTTCGCTCCGGACACAGACGGAATTTATCTCCGCAATACAGACGGCGAGCCGGTATCGGTCGCCTGTCAGAACTACGGCTGCTTCATCAGCAGCAGCGAAGGCATCGACTACTTTTACACGAGTATCCTCTACGGACATACAGGCGCTGAAGGCTCGGATGTATATTTCTACGACACCGTCACAACTACCGCCGGAGGCGAGCTCACAGAAATGCCGGACAGACGCAAAATGTGGGCAAGATCGGTCTATTTCAACGGCAACTCTGCATTCCCAAAGACTGATGACGGCTCCGGATTCACACATACAGAGCTGTTCACGGCTAACGGAGAGCTGCATTTCCCGGAAAGGAGCTACAGTGCGATCTCACTTATGGAGAAGAATGGTGCTATCAGTCTGACTCCGGCAAGAGAGCTGAGTCTCATCAACTCGGAAACACATCAGCCGGTATGCACGATAAATGCTCCGGCAGACCCCAACGCTCTGAATGAATGGTACGCTTTCTATACTATGCCGTCCTCGCAGGACAATTCAGCTTCTTCTCCCTACAAGCTCAATGCCATTTATAACGGCGAATTTCTCTGCGAGCTGACCCACGAAAGCTTTGGCAAGCACCGCAGCTTAACTGCCGAAGAGCAGTCTGCATTGGAAAATGAAAGGCTCGCTATCGAAGAAGATAACCGCCGGCTGGAAGCAGAGTACGCAGCCGAACAGGAGGCAGCTCTCAGAAAGGAAAGCATCCGTACAAGGATAGCTGAGTATGAAGCGGAAAGATCTCGCCTGCGTGATGAGATAGGCACCGCATCGGACAGCTATGATATTGCAGAGATACAGGCAAGGATCGACGTATATGCCGCAGAGATAGAGTCGCTGAACAAGCTGCTCGAAGAACAGGATAAAACGGTGGATCCGCAATGATCCCACGAAAGTATCAACAAAAGAAAGTTCACTGAAAGGCTGCCGCACTTCGCGGCAGCTCCTTTTTTAAAAAGAACTTGACAAAATATGGGAATGGTGGTATAATGTTTGATGTTGGTGAAACGCCGCTGTGGTGGAATTGGCAGACACAAGGGACTTAAAATCCCTCGGTAGCAATATCGTACCGGTTCAAGTCCGGTCAGCGGCACCAGCACCGAACGGGTGCGCGCAGTTTCGCGCCTCACTTTAAGTGGGGCGTTAGTTCTTATCCGCGTTTCATATCGTATCTGAATTGCAACACATGCACAGCACCGAACGGGTGCGCGCGGTCTATGTTGCCGCTCACATCGTGCAGGCTTTCGGTACACGCCGACACACTGAACAAACTTCACACACCTCGCAGGTCTTCTGCCTGCGAGCTTTTATTATATTACGGAGGTGAGATAAGATTTGAAAAAAATAATAGGCGAATTCTTCAGGCATTTCTTCTCAAATCCTATCCTGCCGCTGCTTGTGATACTCTGCTCGGTTGTCGCGATGTTCTTCACAGCTGATGACCGTGAACCGAAAGCAACTCAGGAAAAGCTCGAATCCATAAGAGCCGTTCAGCAGGTACGTCTCAGTACGATCTACTCGACCGCAGCAACTACCTCGACATCTACGACTTCAACGTCCACCACAGAGACCACGACCACTACCGTATCTGTAAAGTCGGTCCCGGACGGAAGCGTATCAGTCGCTCCCGGAGGCTCGAATGAGCCTGTTCCTACAGCTCCGCAGAACGGGACGACAACGGAAGCTGCCCCCGATACTCAGCAGCAGGCTGAGCAGCCGGTGATCTCGCTTCCGCTCACTGACTACAACGTGTATTCCGGTGCAGATTCGCCCAACAGCTCGTTCTATCAGGAGCGTCTCACGATTCTCGGTGACTCTATCGCCTACGGCTTCAATGCTTACGGCTATATCCCTTCCGGTCACAATATCGCCAAGGAGTCGATGGCTCTGGGGAATATGTATAAGGAAAGCTTCTTTTTTAACCTTGGCGGCGGCGCTATGAATGCGGTCGATGCGACTATCTATACAAATCCTTCGCTTGTTTACATCTCGATAGGTATGAATGACATCCCCGGATACAACCAAAAGGAGCGTGGACCCGATTGCTATGCTTCTGATGTCTATGCTATCGCACAACAGATAGTGGATTCTGTACCCGATGTGACCGTCGTGATCGGATCAATAACGCCGGTCTCAGCCAATAACTACTATACCACCAATGCTATAATAGACAGCTTCAACTACGCTCTTGAAACAACTGTGAACAGCTACGCTTCACCGCAGATACTCTACTTCAACGCAAATTCTGTCCTCAAAGACCCGGCTACCGGCGCTATTTACGGCAGCATATCCGGCGGCGACGGTCTGCACGTCTCAGGTACAGGCTATGGCTGGGTGCTCAACGCACTCTTCAATTACCTCGACACTACCGATACAAAATCGCGTATCGAAGCACACGAGGGCACAGCTGAGTAAACAAAATGCAGCTCTACGGTATTTATGCCGCAGAGCTGCTTTCTTATTATATCGTCGTTATGAACGGTGTGAGCAGGATTATCACCATACAGACCGGACAAACATACTTTATCATTATGCGGAACAGAAGCTTTGCCTTGAACTTCTTCTCGCCGTGGAGGACCTCCTCCTCGACGTATGCGGTCTTTGCAACGTAGCCGATGAGTATGCAGGTGAGGAACGCGAGTATCGGCATCATTACGTTGTTCGTAATGAAATCAAAGAAATCGAGGAACTGCATACCTATCAGTGTTACGCCCGACCACGTGCTGTATCCGAGAACTGAAAGCATTCCAAGCACGAGCGTTACAGCGATAACTACTAAACAGCTCGCAACTCTGCTGAGTCTGAACTTCTCCATAACGACCGCAGTTACAGTCTCCATAAGCGAGATGGAAGATGTGAGAGCGGCAAGCGTTACGAGAATGAAGAACGCACCGCCTATCAGCTCTCCGGCAGGCATACTGTCAAATACAGCCGGAAGCGTCTTGAACATAAGGCTCGGACCGGCGTTGAGCTGGTCTGTATTTCCGCCCGAGAATACGAATACGGCAGGCACGATGATGAGTCCGGCAAGGAATGCGACGAGCGTATCGAATACCTCTATCTGTCTTACGGACTGCTCAAGCGAGTCCTCCTTGCGCATATACGAGCCGTAGGTTATCATTATGCCCATTGCGAGCGACATCGAATAGAAAAGCTGTCCCATTGCACCCACAACCGTCTTTAGGAACTGCTCGAATGTGAAGCCCTTGAAGTTCGGGAGCACATAGTATTTCAGTCCTTCGACAGCACCGTCGAGTGTGAGCGTGTATATCGAGATACCGATGATGATGATGAGAAGCACCGGCATCAGGAATTTGCTGAGCACCTCGATACCCTTCTGAACACCGAGCATTACGACCACCGCGTTGAGCACGACATAGACAACGAAGAATATCGTCGGCTGGAGCGGGTGTGTGATGAAGTTATCGAAGAAGGTGAGTTTGTCAGCGCCATAGGTCTCGGTCGCTATCTTGTGACCGTTGACCATCAGGAATTCGGTCATATATTTCATTACCCAGCCGCCGATAACACAGTAATACGGCAGTATGAGCGCCGGTACAGCCGCTGCGAGCCAGCCGAGCGGTGCGAAACGCCTGTCAACGTCACGGTAGGCGCCGATAACGCTCTTGCCGGTCTTTCTGCCGATAGCTATCTCGGTTATCATCAGCGTGAATCCGAACGTGACCGCGAAGATTATGTAAACGAGAAGGAAGATGCCTCCGCCGTACTTAGCGGCAAGATACGGGAATCTCCATATGTTCCCGAGTCCGACAGCAGAGCCTGCTGCCGCGAGGATAAAGCCTATCTTCGAGCCAAATCCGCCTCGTTTTGCTGTTGTTTGAGTGTTGATTTTCTCTGCCATTTCCAACGTCCTTTCATTGATGTCATTACGATCGACAGTCCGACTATCATTATAGCACATATAGTAAAAAAAAGCAAGGGAGGCGGCGACACGCCGCACGCGAAAACGGGAGGCGGCGACAAGCCATATCAAAAAAACCTCCTCTCAGTGTCAGTGCGAGCCGCGGCGATAAACTTCCGTTCTGCTCAGCTTTGCCGCGGAAACAGGAGGCGGCGACACGCCATATCAAAAAACTCCCCTCTCTGTGTCAGTGCGAGCCGCGGCGATAAACTTCCGTTCTGCTCAGCTTTGCCGCGGAAACAGGGGCGGCGACACGCCATATCAAAAAACTCCCCTCTCTGTTTCAGTGCGAGCCGCGGCGATATACTTCCGTTCTGCTCAGCTTTGCCGCGAAAACAGGAGGCGGCGACACGCCGCACGCGAAAACAGGGGGCGGCGACACGCCGCCTTGACAAAAGGGAGAGATTCTATTACAATAATAGCTGTAAGGGAGGTCTCATTATGAACGAAAATATCTTCCGCGACTTCGCATCGCGCCCGGGAAACCCTGACTACGAAAAGCACATCTCTCGCGAAACTGAGCTCTACAGCCGTGAGAACGACATACGTTCGCCATATGAGCGCGACTACACGCGCATCCTTCATTCCCTCGCCTACCGCAGGCTCAAACACAAGACTCAGGTCTTTTTCAATATCGCTAACGACCACATCTGCACACGTATGGAGCACGTTCAGCACGTCGAATCAGTCAGCTGTACCATTGCCAAATTTCTCGGTCTGAACGCCGACCTGACACGCGCTATCGCTATGGGTCACGACCTCGGACACGCTCCCTTCGGACACGAAGGCGAGATAGAGCTGACAGAGATACGCAAACGCTACGGACTCGATAAATTCTGGCACGAACGCAACAGTCTCAATATGATAGACAATATCGAGCTTCTCGTGGACAAGTCCGGCTGCTACCGCAACCTCGACCTCACATACGCCGTCCGCGACGGTATAATCTCGCACTGCGGCGAGGTCACAGAAAACGGCATCTCTCCGCGCAGGGACGCCATTGAGCTGAGCGGATTCACCTTCCCCGGACAGTATCAGGCTTTTACCTGGGAGGGCTGCGTCGTGAAAATATCCGACAAGATAGCCTACCTCGGAAGGGACATCGAGGACGCTATACGTATGAACTTCCTCAGCGGCTCAGACCTTCGCGAGCTCCGGCGTATCGCCCGTCATCACGGAGTTGACGAGATAAATACCACCGTCGTGATCCACAGCTTCATCATCAGTATCTGCAAAAACAGCGACCCCGACAACGGTATCAGACTCAGTCCCGAGCGCTGCGATATGCTCAATGAGATACGCGCATTCAACATTGAAAAGATATATATGAACAAGAAATTCGACGTTTACAAGAAGTACGTTTCGCTTATGATACGCAGCATTTTTGACTTTCTCATCGACGCATACGACGGCGAGCGGACTCCCGAGAAGCTCCAGAAAAAGGCTTCGATCTGCCCTATGATGGTGCGCGACCTCACTCGTCACCTCTACATCTATTCCGGAGTATCCCCAGACCCTGAGATACTCCGCAGCGACAAGTACCTGAACAAAAAAATATACGGCTCATTTGAAAATGAAGCCGTATACGCTCAGGCTATACTCGACTACATATCGGGAATGACCGACAGCTACGCAATAAGCGCATTCAACGAGCTGATAACCTTCTGATGATATTACCCCGAACGTCAGCAGATCCCATTTCACAGAAATACAGCGACACCGGGCCTGAAACTATGGGCTCGGTGTTTTTTTGCCATATCCTGCCGCGGACTTATTTTTTAATCAGCTTCGAGAGCTCCTGAAAAAGCTCAAGGTCGTTGTCGTTGACCTTGATATTCGTCTTCATCGTCTGTCCGTCAGATGTTGTCATTTTCATCTCGATAATGCTGTCCTTGTCGACTGCTCCGCCCATCGCTGCAATGAACATCAGAAGCTTTGGGTGATCCTGGGTGAAGGTCTCGAAAAGAGGCTTTATCTTCATCATTTCAAATGGATTCATAGCTTTTTCTCCTTAGTTTTTTCATCATCTGTTTTTATGACAGGTATCAGCCGCTTCAGCACGTACTGTGCGCACAAGCCCGTGAAGGCTCCGGCGATACAGCCCGAAACTATCAGTGTCGGATAGTGAACGAGCACCGCAGCCGAGCGCGTCAGAAGCACAGCAGCTGCCATTTGTCCGGTGTTGTGGAATATCGCTCCGAATATGCTGCACAGCCAGAGGTAATTCACCGGTATCACCTTTTTAAGCAGCAGCATTCCGGCTATGCACAGAAGTCCCCCGGAGAGACTGTAGATCAGCGCAGAAAAGTTGCTGCTGAATATCGCTCCGAGTGCGATCCTCGTCACGAGCAGCATTGCCGCCTCACGTGCCCTGTAGCTGTATACAGCATATACCGTGAAAATGTTCGCAAGTCCGAGCTTGACTCCCGGAACAGCAGAAAGGTCCGGCAGCCGGAGCTCCACGATAAAAATTATCAGTGCCGCAGCCGTGAGCAGCGAAAGCTCGGTAAGTCGTCTCGTCTTCATATCAGCCTCCGTTTTCCGGTTCGTCGGTGAACTTTATGATGAGCCTGTGCGGCAGGCAGACGATAGGAACACCGTCGGAAAGAGCTCCTGTTTTCACACAAGTCTTGTCGGGGCAATCCGCCTCGGAAATGCGGATCGTGTTCCCCTCACCTATCTCGATGATGTTGTAGCCGCCGTCAGGCGAATCTATACGTATCGTCTGAGTCTGCTCGTCGTCATAGGACGCGAGGTCGATAGTATAAAGTACCTTCCCGTCCTGTGTTATCTCGACCCACGTGCTGTCCGAAGGGAGACGCAGCCAAAGCATCGCAGCAAGCGCCGAAACGAATATTACCGAGGCAGCTGCGAGACATATCTTCACGCCTTTAGTCACGTGCTATCACCTCCGCGCTCTTGCCGCTGATATTGTCGAGCTTATCGGCGATCCCCACGGTATAAAGCAGCCTGTCATCATCCGTTACGAGCACGGCATCTACATCGGTGTGCTCGCGCAGATAGCTTTCAGCAGCGTCAGTACCGGCGACGAAAAGAGCCGTAGAAAGTGCATCACACCGCAGTCCGCTCTCCCCTATCACGGTCACTGACACAAGCCCGTTATCCGCGGGATAGCCGTCCTTCGGGTCGATGATATGCCAGTAATCCCTGCCGTCGTCCCCGGTGAAATAGCGCTCGTAATTGCCCGAGGTGACAACAGCTCTGTCGCTGACACTGAGAACACACATATTCGTATCAGGCGCGAACGGGTCCTTCACTGCAACCCTCCATTCCGAGCCGTCCGGCTTTTTCCCGAGAGTCTGAACATTTCCGCCGAGGCTGATGATAGCCGATGTCACGCCGTTTTCGCGGCATATATCCATTATCTCGTCTCCGGTATAGCCCTTCGCAAGAGCTCCGAGGTCTATCTTGCTTCCCTCCGGGATACGTACAGAGCTTCCGTTCACCTCTATTTTGCCGGAATCAACATTTGCGAGCAGAGCTTTCAGCCTTTCAGGTTCGGGTATCTTATAATTACCTGTCGTGAAGCCCCACTCGGCAAGCACCGGATATACACTTATCTCAAGCGCACCGGAGGTCTCGTTCCAGTAAGAAACACCGGATCCTATGAGCGTTACAGCGTCCGCTGAGACCTCGACAGCCTCTCCTCCCGCATTGTTGATACGAAAAATGTCGCTGTCCTCACTTGTCACTGACAGCTCATCCTCGAGCTGCTTTATGCGCTGCTGCGCCTCTTCAAGTGCAGTTTCTGCTCCGCTTCCGTAAGCCTTCATCGTCATAAACGTGTCCATTGCGAACACATCTCGTTCAGCTGAGGTCTGAGCCGGAGCTTTCTCTCCGCAGCCCGAAAAAGCCGTCAGAACAGCCGCCGCGCCGAGCAGAACGGCATATTTAGGGTAGTTCAAGGGCATTTCCTTTCATGTTAGACTAATATAACTTATTATACAGGATAACGGGCGGTCGATGCCGCCCGTTATGGACTTATTTTACAAGAAGTGACTTACCTGTCATCTCGGCAGGCTGAGGAACCTCCATAATATCGAGCATCGTGGGTGCAAGGTCTGCAAGCACGCCGCCCTCAATGAGCTTGCCCTCAACACCGACTGCGATGAGCGGTACCCGATTTGTTGTATGAGCTGTGAACGGGCTGCCGTCGGGCTCCATCATCTTGTCAGCGTTGCCGTGATCGGCAGTGATAAGAGCTGCGCCGCCCTTTGCGAGGATCTTGTCTACCATGCGTCCTACGCACTCGTCGGTCGCCTCTACTGCCTTTACGGCAGCGTCAAATATACCGGTATGACCTACCATATCGCAGTTAGCATAGTTGAGGATGATAACATCATACTTGTCGGAATCTATCGCCTCGCACACTGCGTCACAAACCTCATATGCGCTCATTTCAGGCTTGAGGTCGAATGTGGGAACATCGGGAGACTTGATAAGGATACGGTCCTCGCCGTCGAACTGCTTCTCCTCGCCGCCGTTGAAGAAGAATGTAACGTGAGCGTACTTCTGTGTCTCGGCGATACGGAGCTGTGTCTTGCCGAGCTTGGCAAGATACTCGCCCATAGTCATTGTGAGCTGCTCGGGAGGATATGCAACGGATACGTTAGGCATAGTAGCATCGTACTGGGCCATGCAGACGAAATTTACCGGGAAGAAGCCGTTCTTTCTCTCGAAGCCCTTGAACTTGGGGTCAACGAAGGAACGTGTTATCTGTCTTGCACGGTCGGGACGGAAGTTGAAGAAGATAACGCTGTCGTCAGCCTTTATCTGTGCGCCGCCGGCGATAACTGTAGGAAGCATGAACTCGTCCGTAACTTCATTAGCGTAGGAGTTTTTGATAGCCTGAACGGGGTCTGTCTCCTGTACGCCCTCGCCGTAAACGAGCGCAGCGTAAGCCTTCTCGACTCTGTCCCACGCATTATCACGGTCCATAGCGTAGAAGCGACCGGAGATAGTAGCTACCTTGCCGAGACCGATCTTATTGAGCTCAGCAACTGTCTGCTCCATATACTCAGCAGCGGACGAAGGCGGAACATCACGTCCGTCGAGGAAAGCGTGGATATACACCTTGTCGAGCCCATTCTTCTTAGCCATCTCAACGATGCCGAAGAGGTGCTCCATATGGCTGTGAACACCGCCGGGAGAGAGAAGTCCCATAAGGTGGAGAGCGCTGCCCTTTGCCTTGCAGTTGTCCATTGCAGCCTTGATAGCCTTGTTATCGAAGAATACGCCGTCCTTGATATCCTTTGAGATCTTGACGAGCATCTGGTAAACGATACGTCCCGCACCGATGTTGGTGTGACCTACCTCAGAGTTGCCCATCTGACCGTCCGGCAGACCAACATCAAGTCCGCTCGCGCCGATGAGAGTGTGAGGGCACTCAGCCATATATTTGTCAAGATTAGGCTTCTTTGCGGCAGCGATAGCGTTGCCGTAGGAATCAGGGTTGTAGCCGAAGCCGTCCATTATAATAAGTGCTACGGGTTTTTTTGACATATTGATTTTCCTTTCATATTTAAGGGCGGATCATCTCCGCCCTTTCCGGTAATTATCAGCCGTTTACAGCTGCCTGAACGATAACGTTGAAGTCCTCAGCCTTGAGTGAAGCACCGCCGATAAGACCGCCGTCGATGTTGGGCTTAGCAAGGAGCTCAGCTGCATTCTTTGCGTTCATAGAGCCGCCGTACTGGATAGTTACAGCGTCAGCAGTAGCCTGATCGAAGAGCTTAGCGAGCTGTGCACGGATGAAGCCGCAAACCTCCTCAGCCTGATCGGGAGTAGCTGTAAGACCTGTACCGATAGCCCATACAGGCTCGTATGCAATAACAACGTTCTTTACCTGCTCTGCTGTGAGTGACCAGAGGTCGAGCTTGATCTGACGAGCGATAACTTCCTCAGTGATGTTGCACTCGCGCTCCCACTTGAGCTCGCCGACGCAAACGATGGGCTTGAGACCAGCCTCAAGAGCAGCGATAGTTCTCTTGTTCACAGTCTCGTCAGTCTCGCCGAAGTACTGTCTTCTCTCGCTGTGACCGATAACAACGTACTCAACGCCGAGCTCTGTGAGCATATCAGCGGAGATCTCGCCTGTGAAAGCGCCGCTCTTCTCGAAGTGAACGTTCTCGGCACCGATCTTTACGTTGCTGCCTGCTGTTGTATTGATCGCAGTTTCGAGGTTTGTGAAGGGAACACAAGCAATGACCTCGATATTGCCCTCAGCGTTAGCTACGAGGGGCTTGATAGCCTCGAGGAGAGCCTTTGCCTCGGGGCGAGTCTTGTTCATTTTCCAGTTTCCGGCGATGATAGCCTTTCTTAATGACTTGTTCATTGGTAATTACTCCTTTTATTTATGATTTACTTCTTTTTCTTGTGCTTGCGCTTTTTGCCCTTTTCTTCCTCGGCCTCATATGTAACGGCTGAATTGTTGCAGCCGACAGAGAAGCTTCTCTTCGGCGAGAACAGGAATCCTAAAACGATCCCGAAGAGGAAGCAGCATATGGCAAAAAGCCAGAGTGAAAGAGCGCTTTTCTGAAGCTCTGCGGTAAAGTTCCTGACGCATTCGCAGTCGCATTTGCATGGTATCTTTTTCATAGTTTTTCTCCTTTATCGCAACAAGGGCGAATATTCCTATCCGCCCCGTTTACTTATCTTTTCAGGATACTGTAAAAGCGCGGCGATTAGCTGTATGTGCCGATGTCGGCACCTGCACCGTGCTGATTACTTTTCAGCGATAGCTGCTACGCCGGGAAGTACCTTTCCTTCGAGGTACTCGAGGGAAGCGCCGCCGCCTGTGGAGATGTGGCTCATCTTGTCAGCGAAGCCGAGCTGGATAGCAGCTGTAGCTGAATCGCCGCCGCCGATGATAGTTGTAGCATCTGCCTCAGCGAGAGCCTCGCATACGGCAACTGTGCCCTTCTTGAGTGTGGGGTTCTCGAAAACGCCCATAGGTCCGTTCCATACGACTGTCTTGGCGCCCTTTGCAGCCTCAGCGAAGATAGCAGCAGTCTTGGGACCGATGTCAAGACCCATCATATCAGCAGGGATCTTGTCGGAGTCAACGTACTCAACAGAGATCTCAGCGTCGATCGGATCAGGGAATGAAGCAGCGATAGCTGTATCAACAGGGAGGAGTATCTTCTTGCCGAGCTGCTCAGCCTTAGCGAGCATCTCCTTGCAGTAGTCGAGCTTCTCGTCGTCAACGAGTGACTTACCGATAGAGCCGCCCTGTGCCTTGATGAATGTATAAGCCATACCGCCGCCGATGATGAGTGTATCGCACTTCTCAAGGAGGTTGGAGATCACGTTGAGCTTGTCAGCTACCTTAGCGCCGCCGAGTATAGCAACAAAAGGATGCTCAGGAACTTCTACTGCATTTCCGAGATACTGGATCTCCTTCTGCATGAGATAGCCTACT
>JAFXVT010000066.1 GCA_017534835.1 Ruminococcus sp. | reverse complement strand
TATCTCGCCCCCGTCCTGACGTCAATTATCGACGGAATAGTAAAAGGTTCGGAGTACAGAATATGCCGAGGGCTTTTCAAGCTGGCAGTCGAGTCGGCTATGCAGTCGCACATTATAGCGGCAGTCAACGATGTCGATGACGAAACTGTCGATGACCTCAGAGGAATGTGCGTGGACGAAGTCCGTCACATCAACGGCGTGATCAACTTCGAGAAAGCCTACGATTATCAGAACAGAAGTGATGACGATGAGTGAGAAAGTGAGGACAGGGATCTATATTTCCGAGGACTTGCTCCGCGAGTGCGACGAGTATCTCTCTCATAATGACGGCAGCCGCTCGGAACTTATCGAGTCCGCGCTGAGATTATACTTGGCAACGCGGACAATAAAAACAAAGTCAGATGTGCTCGTGCCTGAGCTCGCGGAGTGCATCTCCGCAGCCAGCGATGAGGGCATAGTAAAAATATCAAAGGGACTGTTCCGATACGCAGTCGAGGTGGAAATGCTCATTGTGCTGTTGGCAGAGACCTTCGGCGTGAGCAAAAATCACCTCAAGGACGTTCGTCGTGAAGCTGTAAACAACGTCCGCAGGACGAGAGGAAAGATAAATCTCGACGACCTTATCATGCGCTGTGAACGCGAGGGTATCGTCGATAATGATGACTCACCGATACAGGGAGTCGAATAAATATGGCGCGAAAGCTGTCGAAAGGAGTGAGAAAAATGAACAGCGCAACTCATACAAGAAACACAAACGAGAGACACAAAAGGAGCGTGACATATTGGGAAGAAAAATCAAAGAGCCGAATATCAAAAACGTCAATGTCATATTTAATGGGGACAATGCAGGCTTCGACCTGTTCATAAAGTCTCTGCTTAGTGACTATCTCCATTCGGGTGATGTAGACAAATCTCCACTGACAGATGTTGTTGATAAGGTAGAAGTTTCAGAAACGAAAGAATAATCAGTAGACTTCTGAGGAGGTCTGTGGTATGGTGTGTCGTAGCACCAAGCAAGGTGCTGCGACTGCCAATACGAATGGAGGTAAAAATATGAAAGCATGGTTATATTACAGATTGTCCCGAGACGAGGACACTGAGATGAACAGTCTTCAGAATCAGCGTCAGATACTCGTGGACTATGCAGAGATGAACGGATACGAAATTACAGGCGAGAGCTTCGATGACAATGTGTCTGGTATGACATTCGAGCGAAAAGGACTTCATCAGATAGAGCTCGCAGTCGAGGACGGAAAGGTCGACGTGCTCCTCGTCAAAGACTTGTCCCGACTCGGCAGACACCGAACTCGAACAGCTCTGTTCATAGACTACCTGCGCGAGAATAATGTGCGGGTGTATTCAGTGACCGAGGGCATCGACTCATCAAATGAAAACGACGATATGATAATCGGCTTCAAGCAGCTCGTCAACGACTTCTATGCTAAGGATATTGGAAAGAAAGTCCGCGCAGGCATTCGTCAAAAGCAGAAAACTGGAATGCCTGTGAATCTACCGATGGGCTACTACAAGGACAGGAACACAGGTAAAATACTGATAGATGAAACAGCAGCGGCGATAATAAGAGAAGTATTTGAGAAGTTCTTTGCCGGATACGGACTGAGCACTATCGCCAAGGACTTCAATCGGCGCGGTATAAAATCTCCCGAATACTTTTCACACAGGAAGAAGAATCCGAGGCATACTGAGATTGCCAAAAGATTCCTATGGGCTCAGACAACAGTGAAACGTCTGATACAAAACGAAGCATATACAGGAACGCTCGTTAATCATAAGACCGTAACATCGAAGATTTACAAGACGAAAGATGTGATACCACCAGAGGAACAGTATCGCCATGAAAATTATATGCCCGCAATAATTGACCGCGAGACCTTTGATCAGGCACAGATACTTCTTGAGAGCAGATTGAAGAATAACGCAAGGTCAAAATTCGGGAATGTTATCCATAGATACTGTGGCATGATAAAATGTGCCGAATGTGGAGCGAGCCTTATAGCAAAGAAGCGGACAGTAGCGGGACATTCATGGGTAGAGTACACCTGCAACAGCAACCACCGCTACGGCAATGAATACTGCACTGCACACACGATACGCGAGGGGCAGATAGATGAAATAATACATACCGAGCTTGTTCTGCTCAGGCAGGAGATACTTGATTCGAGTAAAAAATACGACGAGATAGTCAAGGAATGGAACAAGAAGAAACCGAAATACGATAAAATGATAAAGGAGTTCACGGAGAAGATAGCCATTCTGAAAACGCAGATAGAGGGCATACTTATGGAGCGTATCAACGATCGTGAGCATGCTCCGATGTATAACAGCATGGTTGAAAAGCGTGAAGCCGAGATAGCGGAACTGACTCAGAAGATAGAGGACTGCAAGCGGTTCGACGAGCTCAGTAAGAAACGTCGGGACGAGCTGATGTCCACAGCAGAAATGCTTGACGAGGTGCTTCTCGAGCCGTACATCACAGATGCTAATATGCGACTGCTCGTCCGCAAGGTCACAGTTCATGAGAACGAGGACGGCAGCCTTGATGTAAATCTTGAATTCAACGGTGACTTCAAGGATACAAGCACGGTGTGCTTTGAGATCAATGAATAGAAATGACAATAGCCGCAGGGACTACCTGCGGCTTACTATTTGTCGGCATACTCACGAAATACACCTTTCGTGCCTCATTACCTGGTACCAAGGTAGGTATAGATAAAGTAAAAAGAAAAAAGCCCGAATAATCGGACTTTCTGAATGGTGCGGGTAACAGGAGTTGAACCTGCACGGATTGCCCGCCAGAACCTAAATCTGGTGCGTCTGCCAATTTCGCCATACCCGCGTATTCAATTTTGACTGTCGAATTGAACTGCCGACAGGAGCAGTATTATAAAACCAATGACGTAGCGTGAACAAAATCTATCGCGTATGCCAATTTCGCCACAGGTGCAATATTAAATTTTGTTGATTTTGCACAAAAGAATAAGCTGCTTTATAATTCAATAACGTAGCGTGAACGAAATCTAACGTGTCTGCCAATTTCGCCACACCCGCATAAAAAATCGGCAAATATATTATACCCTTTTCTGAGGGAAAAGTCAAGAGAGAAGAAAGCTGCAGTCGAGAACGTGACTGCAGCTATGATCGATAGATGTAGCAGCTTATTCTGCCGTATTATTGTTTTCGGCAGGAGCTTCATTAGCAGGAGCAGCTTCGGAGTTCTTAGCTGTCTCGGGATTGCTATCGCCGGCAGGCTTCTCTTCGGGCATCTCAGCCGCAGCATCCTGCTTTTTCTCAACGGGAGCCTCAGCCTTTTTCTCCTCAGCCGGAGCTTCGGACTTCTTTGCTGTGTTTTCCTTTTTAGTTTCAGTCTTCTTAGCAGGAGCCTTGTCCTTATTGTTCTCTTCTTCCTTTTCGGCGCGATCGCCTGCGGACTCGATATAAAGGTCCTCATCAGCGAGACTTCCTACGAAGTTGAGCTGCTTTACAGGGATTCTCTTGAGCGGAGAGTAGATGAATTTGCTGCACGAATAATTGCAGTCTACAAGACCTCTTTTTTCACACAGCACCTTATTTCCGTCCTTAGCACGCTTGCCGAAACGGCAGTAATCGCACTTGGGATCGATATGTTTATCAAAGTATTTGCCGCTTTTAAAAATGGAGAATAAATCCATGATGACCACCTCAAAAAATAAGATTACAGTTTATTATAACATAAATAATAGTGAATGTCCAGTAGTTTTTTGAAATTTACACAAAAAAATAATTTTAACATATGATTTGCGGCATATGAAGAATAGTTGACATATCTGATGAAACTGAAATACGTAAATAGACAGAAAATGTCAGGAAGAGACAGAAAAAAGATGGATTCGGTATTGCATTTTTCTGTCGGACGTGGTATAATGATCATATGCAGATATAGTATAGCGGTCATTACTTCAGTTTCCCAAACTGAGGAGGCGGGTTCGACCCCCGTTATCTGCTCCAGGCGGCGTGTCGCCGCAGCCAGTTTCGCGGTTCAGTTTTTCTGAGCCGCGAATTTTTTTCCGCGTTCCATACCGTATCTAATTTGTAACACATACACAAGCGGCGTGTCACCGCAGCCGGTTTCGCGCTCAAGCTTTCCGAAGCCGCAGTTCCTCGACGCGCGCCACCTTGTTATTTGAAGCATTTTGTGGTATAATCGGTACATCAGCTGTAATACTAACAGCAGAAATCGGAGGTGGCATAATGAACCGGCACACAAGTTTTGATCTTCCTATCTGTCTTGCGGTGGAGGAGGATGCTTTTTTTCATTCTGATGACATCATAAAGCGCTATATCCCGGATATTATCGGTCAGAAGGCATTAGTTGTCTCGGAGGAGTTCCTCATTGGCATATACAAGGAGAAGATAACGGATATAAGCCATGATTTCGGCGATGCGGAGATACTGGCGATGGAGAGCGCAAGCTTTGACGAGGCTGTAGCGATAGCCAAGAAGGTCTGTATGGAGGACATAAGAGTCATCATCGGCATAGGCGGCGGAAGAGTGCTCGATACAGCGAAGTATGCGGCGCATATCAGCAAGGCTGTGTACATCTGTATGCCGACCTCGCTAAGCAACGATTCGCTGGCTTCGCCGTTTTCGGTGCTTGAGACCACAGGCAGGGCGCGCCGCACTCTTACCTGCAATATACCGACAGCGATAATCGTTGATACGAATATGATAATCAACGCTCCTATCGGACAGACGCTTTCCGGTATCGGCGACACCATAGCCAAGGATACAGCCCTATACGACTGGAAGCTTGCTGCAAGGAGGTCGTCGTCGCAGACGGAGGATTTCGCATATGCGCTCAGCCGTATGAGCTTTGATTCTGTTTATCACTGCGACCAGAAGGATATGCAGAGCCGCGTGTTCATCCGTATACTTTCACGCGCTCTCGTTATGGGCGGACTTGCGATGGAGATAGCAGGTTCGTCGAGGCCGTGCAGCGGAAGTGAGCATCTTTTCGCACACGCTATCGAGGAATACTATCCGGAAATAAAGGTCTCACACGGCATTGCAGTTGCGCTCGGGACGATACCGGCGTGTATTTTTCAGGGGCGTGATGCAAGCGGACTTATCGGTGCTTTCAGGACATATGGGCTCGATGTATCACCTGAGTCCTATGGCATTACGAAGGATATGTTCGCAGATATGTGGGAAAAGGCACGCACGGTCAGACCGGGCAGGATAACCATTCTCGACGAGGTAAAGCCCGACCGCGTGCAGCTCGACGAGATATACAGCAGAATGACGGAGGGCGTATGAAAAAGGGACTTATTTTTGATATGGACGGCACACTGTGGGATTCATCGGCGAATGTTGCAGCCGCGTGGACAGAGAAGCTCCGCGAGCTCGGATACGACCGCCCGGACATCACAAAGCAGGACGTTATGAGCATAATGGGACTGACGATGGACAGAATAGCGGATATTCTCTTCGGCGACCTTCCGAAGGACGAGAGGACAGAGCTGCTCGACAAATGCTGCGGACACGAAAATGATTATCTGCTCAGACACGGCGGAGTCCTCTATCCTGAGCTCGAGAAGACGTTCAGCAGGCTCAGAAAGAACTATTCCCTCTACATCGTCAGCAACTGTCAGAGCGGCTATATAGAGGCATTCCTTGAGCACTACGGCTTCGGACATTACTTCGATGACATCGAGTGCTACGGGAATAATCTTAAGGGTAAGGGCGAGAATATCGCGCTTCTTGCTGCGCGGAATTCGCTTGACAAGGCGTGGTATGTCGGAGATATTCAGGGGGACTATGACGCTACGATGCAGGCAGGCTTCGATTTCGTTCACGCCGCCTATGGCTTTGGCACGATAGACCATGAGGTACCTGAGCTTGAAAGGTTCAGCGAGCTCCCTGAGCTTATGAAAAAGCTTGACATATCCTGAAATATGTGATACTATGGAGTTGCGGAGCTGTTTATTGAGCTTCCTTCAGCGGAAGAAGCGGCTGCCGTGTATAATAGTTTTTTTAAGGAGAAAGTGTTTGAAAAATACTGTTAAAAAGGAGATAGCAGCGTAAACGGGCGGTTTGCGAATTTTATGCTATCTTACACAGACCTCCCGTGACTTGTCATCAGATCCAGGAGGAAAAACAATGAATAATAATGACTTTATCATCCGCAGAGAAAACGAAAATGATTACCGTGAGGTCGAAAATCTCGCACGTGAGGCTTTCTGGAATCTCAGCGTGCCCGGCTGCTTCGAGCACTACTTTATACATATAATGCGTGACCACCACGACTTTATCCCCGAGCTCGACTACGTTGCCGTTGCTGACGGGAAGATAGTCGGCTCAGTTATGTATTGCAAGGCAAAGCTCGTCGATGAGCAGAGGAATGAGAAGGACATCGTGACAATGGGACCGCTGTGTGTGCTTCCCGGCTATCAGCGCAGGGGCATCGGAAAGGCTCTGCTTGAGCATACGTTTGTCATTGCGAAGGAAATGGGCTACGATACCGTTATAAATTTCGGGAATCCCGACAACTACGTTGCGCGCGGCTATAAGAGCTGCAAGAGGTTCAACGTCTGCTTCGAGGGAGACTTATTCCCGGCTGCACTTCTTGTGAAGGAGCTGGAGGAAGGCGTGTTTGACGGCAGAAAGTGGTTCTATCACCCGTCAGATGTTGACGCTCCCTGCGGCGATGAAGAGGCTGTCGGCAGATTCGATGCGCTCTTCCCGCCGAAGGAAAAGGGCTGGCAGCCGAGCCAGGAGGAGTTTTACATCCACAGCCACTCCTCGATAAACGGCTGAAAAAAGCAGATCTAACGGAATGTCGCCGGGTCATTGACCCGGCGATTTTTGCAGCTTAACATCGTTTCCTTGCAGAGCTGTACGAAATGCAGATCATTCAGCAGACCATTGCTATTTTAAACAATATGTGTTATAATCAGTTTGTAATAATATTCAGAGGTGATCGTTATGAACGATGAGATAAAAGTCAGGGAGCTCTTCAGCGAGCTCCTCATTGCAATAAGCGAAAAGGACGCCGCTAAGCTGACGGAGCTTTCGGATACGAGCCTTGCTGTCCGTCATATCATGACCGGAAAAGCACAGTCCGGCGCCGATTTCATCAGCGATGTGACAGGCGGAAGCTTCACATTTTTCAGCATTGGTGAGGAGAGCACGGATATGCGCATAATCGGAGATACAGCGTTCGTTATCGGCAAATTCGTCACGGATTCCGCGATCTACGGAATGGAGCGCACCGAGCACAAGCTCTGTATGAAGCTGACTCTCCGGAATACTGCTGACGGCTGGAAATACACAGAGATACGTATTTCAGCCTGCGCTGAGGAATGATATTCCGCACGCCGGAGTATTACGGCGATTTCTGCTGCATTGCCGATAAGTGCCGCGACAGCTGCTGTATCGGCTGGGAGATAGAGATAGACCCGGAAACTTCGGAGCTGTACCGGAATACAGACGGCGCGATAGGGGAGCGGCTGCGTGAGAATATCCGTGATAACTGCTTCGTGCTGACGGACGGCGAGCGCTGTCCATTTCTCAACGAGCACGGACTGTGCGATATTTACCGCACGCTCGGCGAGGACAGTCTCTGCCAGATATGCTCAGACCACCCGAGATATTTTGAATGGTTCGGGTCGGTGAAGGAGGGCGGTATCGGTCTTTGCTGCGAGGAGGCGGCGAGAGTGATACTCTCCGGAGGTATGGGCTTTTCCGAATGCGAGGTGCCGGACGAGGACTGCTCCGGCTGCGACAGCGAGCTGTTTGAGCTGCTGCTGTCAGCGCGTGAGGTCATATTTCTGCATCTTCGCGGCGATGATCTTTCAACAGCTATTTGCTCGGCTGTTGATTTCGCGGACGAGCTACAGGAGAATATCGACAACGGCGAGTACGCTCTGCCGGAGTGGAGGACTTCAACGAACCACGGAACTCCGGAATTATCAGCTGTTCTCGGCATTTTTACCGAGCTTGAGCCTATCGACGAGAGCTGGCAGCCGTACATCAGAAAATGTATCACCGCGTCAGAAGGATTTCGCGGTCTTCGTCCGGAGCATACGGAATATCTGCGCAGAATAGCCGTTTACTTCATTTTTCGTTACTTCCTGAAAGGGACGTTCGACGGCGAGATAATCTCGCGTGTGAGACTTGCTGCGCTGAGTACCTTCGTCATCGGCTATCTCTGGGACTGCCGGGCACTCGAGTACGGCAGCTGCGATTTCGAGGACTGCGCGGTCACAGCGAAGGATTACTCCAAGGAAGTCGAATACAGCGAAGAAAACCTTGCATTTCTCTGCGATGCCTTTTATGAGCGCGAATGCCTTTCGGCAGAGTCGATAAAGGCACTGTTCCATTTTGAAGGCGAATGATGATGTACTGTCTGAGCTGTGATTTTCGGGAAAAAACATCAGCTCATAAAAATTCTGGATATTTCTGAAAAAAAATTCCACATTACCCCGTTTTTGAGAAATACTCTGCGTAAACTATATTAAGATATGGGGGTGATCTGAATGGATCCGGATACACATCAAATCATAACCCAAGTCTATCAGGCAAAAAAGGACAACGCTGCTGCTGACGAGCTTATCGCGGCGTATATGCCGTTCATCAGATCAGAGACGGCAAAGTTCCTGAACCGTCCGCCCGAGCAGAGCGATGATGAGCTGAGTATAGCCATGTTCGCTTTCTATGAGGCTATCCGTACATATTCGAGACTTCGCGGCGCTTTTCTTAAATTTGCCGCAATGAAGATAAAAAACCGTCTGATAGACCACTACCGCAAAGAGAAGAGAAACAGGATACAGGTCTCGCTGGACGAGCAGTCCGAGGACCGTCCTGATCTTATAGATACCATACGCGACGAGCACGACAGCTTTGAAGAGACGGAGGTGCGTGAGGCTACAAAGCAGGAAATTGCTGAGCTTTCCGCACAGATGACGGATTTCGGAGTTTCAATGCAGGATATTGCCGACAACTCACCCAAGCAGAAACGAACGCTTGAGTGCTGTCAGAGGGCAGTATACTTTGCACGGCACAATCCGGAGATCCTTGAAGATTTCCTCCGGACCAAGCGGGTCCCTATCGCAAAGCTCGCAGAGGGCGCGGAGGTAGAGCGCAAAACTCTTGAACGCCACAGGAGATACCTTGTTGCGGTGCTGCTGATATGCACCAACGGCTACGAGATACTGCGCGGTCATATCATGCAGGTACTGAGGGGAGGGGAAGATGAATGAAGTATCTTGTAATGGAATGTCATAACGGATATGCGGTGCTTATGGACGAGGATTCACGTTTTGTGACCGCTGCGAATATGCATTATGAGGTCGGACAGACTGTGACTGACCCGGTGCTTCTTGAGACCGAGAGCAAGCAGAAGTCTGGTATGAGCCGTATTATCATGCGCGCTGTAGGTGTGTCTGCTGCGGCTGCGTGCCTTGTGCTTGCAGGATTTACCGGATACAGGTTCTTCCGTCCGGATAAGCCGGCACCTCATTCGGTAGTATTCGTTTCCGATGCGGCTGAGATAGAGATGCAGCTCGATAAGAACGGAAGTGTCGTCAAGCTCACGAGCGATTCCGAGTGCGGAAATCAGATAATCGAGAAGTATATCGAATCACACGGCAGAACGTCTGACAGAGTAGATACAGCGAATGACCTGCTCGCATTGCAGATAAATGACGGCTATATTTCAAGCGGTGACACTGTTGAGGTCTATATCCCGGAGAGCAGCAGCGGCTGCGAGGAATACAAGGCTGAATTCGAGAATAAAATGGCTGACCTTGACATAAAGGTCGATATAAAGGAGGTCCCGAAGCCTCATCTGAAGCACGAGCCGCCGAAGGCTCCTGACGCACCTGCTGCGCCTGCCGGAGCACCCGAGGGTTCAAAGCCCGAGCCTGCGAATGAGACCAAGCGCGCAGAGGAGCTGACAACTGCCGCTGATGTGCAGCAGCCAAGCGAGCCTGAAGCTCCTGCAGATAACGGTAACGGCAATATAAAGCCGGGCGGACCTGCCGGACACCAGCAGCACGAGCCGCCTGCACCTCCGGCTGAGCAGGAGAGACCTACCGCCGGTGCAGATATAAAGGGACACGAACCCCCTGCACCGCCGACACCTGCACCTGCTGAGCCGAAAGCGCCCGTTTCTGACGAGCAGCCTGCTGCTCCGACTGAGCAGCCCGGACGTGCTGAGCCTCATCACGATGAGCTGCCGGAGCCCGTCCCAAGAATAGAAATACACGTTTCTCAATAAACCACCACCCGAAAAGCAGACGAAGGAAAGGGAATGCTCCCTTCTTTCGCCTGCTTTTTTCGTTTTATATTGCGAGAGAATGAACTGGAAAAAATTTTTTTGAAAAATTTTTCAGATTACCCCACTTTTGGAAAATGACCTCCGTAAACTACTAACAGAAGCCCGGAGGAGAACACACCGCAGGGCGAATATCCGGAAACGGAAAATCTATTAAAAAGGAGAATCATAACCATGAGAAGCAAAAAGTCCATCATCGCTGCTATCGCAGCAATCTCACTCATTTCCACAGCTACAGGCGTGACATCGTTCGCAGCTATCACACTTTCAGATGACAAGCCTGCTGAGTCTACAGAGGTCGTAGCAGAGGCAACAACCGAAGCTGAGGCTGAGGAGACAACAGAGGCAGAGGACGAAGCGACTCCTGCTGCTGAGGAAGGCGAAGAGGAGACAGCTGAAGAGGCTGTAAAGCCCGGCAAGCCTGCTAAGCCCGGCGAGGATGCTCCCGAGCTCGTAAAGCCTGAGGAGAAGACAGAGGCAGAGGGCGAAGAGGCTGAGAAGGCAGAGGAAGCTGAGAAGCCTGCTAAGCCTGCAAAGCACATCGGCAAGCACGAGATAGTTGAGAACATCGACAAGGCATTCGACATCGATGCTGAGGATTTCAGAGATGCTGACGCTAAGACAGCTTGGTTCAACTTCATCAAGCAGGGTCTTGAGCCGAAGGCTCCCAAGGCTCCCGAGGCACCGAAGGCTCCCGAGAAGGACGACAAGGTAAAGCCTGAGCCGCCCGTTGCTCCTGAGAAGGACGAGAAGGTAAAGCCCGAGCCGCCTGTAGCTCCCGAGAAGCCCGCAGCTCCCGAGAAGGACGAGAAGGTCAAGCCTGAGCCTCCCGTTGCTCCCGAAGCTCCCAAGGCTCCCGAGAAGGACGAGAAGGTTAAGCCCGAGCTCCCCAAGCCACCTGTAGCTCCCGAGAAGCCTGCTGAGGCTGTCGAGGAGACAACAGCTGAGGCTGAAGTAAACGAGTAATCTTTCCCCCAATTTCCCATCACTTTTCCTGATTTATTTTTGCAGAACAGAAAATATGAAATGCGGCAGGACAGCCCCAACAGGGGCTGTCTTCTTTTTGATTTATCTAAGCTATTTATTTTGATTTATTCATAATAATATAATTATTATATTGCATATTCCACTGAAAACACTTCCTTTCTTTGTGCAATCCTTACAAAAGAATTTTGAATAATTCTATGCCGTGCTGGTGTTCAAATCCCACAAATTCTATTGACTTCTTTTGTCTGATATGATAAAATCAAAACAGGCAATAAAGCCATGGCGGCTTCCTGCACTGTGTCGCCAAAGGGAAATATTACAAATCTATGGGAGGGTATTATGTTAAGAAACAAACTCATTTCAAGAACTGTGAGCGCTGTTGCTTCTGTAGCTATGGTGTTCACATCTATCCCGTCCATCAGCGTTATGGACAGGGCGATTGCGGCTGATACAATGACCGCATTTGAGATCACAGAAAACATGAAAGTCGGCTGGAACCTTGGTAACACGCTCGATGCCAAGGCAAGCAATTTGCAGGGCGACCTTGAATCAGCAGGTCTCGAGACCGAGACTGCATGGGGCTGCCCCAAGGCTACTCAGGAACTGTTTGACGCTCTCAAGGCTAAGGGCTTCAACACAGTCCGCGTTCCTACAACATGGTTCCAGCACCTTGACGCCGACAACAATATCGACCCCGAGTGGATGGCTCGTGTAAAGGAAGTTGTTGACTACGGTATCAAGAACGATATGTACATCATTCTCAACGTACACCACGAGAACTGGGTAAACAGAAGCGATTTCGCAAACGCTTACGATCAGATTCAGCCCAAGCTGATGAAGATATGGACTCAGATCGCTACAGAATTCAAGGACTACGATCAGCACCTCATCTTCGAGTGCCTGAACGAGCCCCGTGCTGTAGGTACAGAGCACGAGTGGTGGGCAGCTGAGGCTGTTCCGGAGTGCGATGTCATCAATGACCTCGAGCACGATTTCGTAAACCTCATCAGAGGCATGGATGGTCCTTATGCAAAGACCCGTCTTCTTATGCTCCCCGGCTACTGCGCAAGCGCTGAGACACAGTTCCTTGAGGCTATCGACGTTCCCGACGATGACTTCGTAGCGATCTCGGTACACGCTTATTCACCCTATGACTTCACAATGAATGCTGCTGTTGAGGACCACTCAGTATTTACCGGCACCAAGTATTCTCAGCAGCTTTCCGATATACTTTCAGGTATCCGCCAGACCTTCATCGAAAAGGATATTCCTGTTGTAATCGGTGAGATGGGTACTTCAAACTTCGGCAATACACAGGCTCGTGTTGACTGGACTACACAGTACTTCACAACTACAAAGAAGTACGGTATTCCCTGCTGCCTCTGGGATAACAACACTGTATCAAATCCCAAGGATCCCGGCGAGTGCCACGGCTACATCAACCGTACCACATATGAGTGGTATGAGGGAAGTGCTCCTGTTATCGACAAGATGATGGAGATAATGAACGATGATTCTATCGTCTGGGGCAGCGAGGCAAAGGCTCCCGAGTACAAGCACCAGGATCTCTCCGAGGGCACTGTATTCAGAAATGAGGCGATCGAGATCGATGCTTCCAAGTCAAAGACATATGAGAACACAACTCCCGGTCAGGAGATCTCATGGGCAGAGCTCGAGGGCAAGGAAGTTGCTATCAAGTACACCGGCACAACTCCCGTTCTCGCATTCTCAGATGCTTCCTACGGCAACTGGACAGAGATCAAGCCTTATACTATCGACGAAGAGAACGGCATTGCTTACTACCTCGTTTCTCAGCAGCTCCCTGCTTCATGGCAGGATCTCTCAACTGTGAACCATATGCAGGCAAGAACTGACAAGGTCACAAATATCGAGAAGATGGTGATCCTCGATGCTCCCGAGGTAGAGATCGATGTACCTGTTGACAAGACAAAGAAGTACAAGATCGAGTTCGCAAACGCCATGACAGGCAGCAACCTCGTTCTTACATTCAAGGGCGACCCCAACATTGTCACAAACGGCTGCGTAGGCTACAATGCTGACGGCTGGGAGCAGGTTGAGTGGGAAGGCACAACAGATGTAAACGGCGATCTCAAGGTAGAGATCCCGGTAAGCAAGTTCCCTGCTGGTCTTGCTTCAGGTGAGTGCCAGATCTGGTATCAGCCTGAGCGCGTTGATATGGTCGAGTACAACTTCGCATTCCCCTCAGTTATCGGTACAGAGACAACAACTACATCTACAACAACCACTACAACAGAGACTACCACAACAACTGTTGCAGAGGAGACAACTACTACAACTGTTAATGTTGCTCCCACAGTTATCGGTGATGCAAACCTCGATAACAAGTGCTCAGTTGCTGATTCTGTTGCAATTCTTCAGCACATCGCAAACCGCGACAAGTATGAGCTCGAAGAACAGGGCTTAGCAAATGCAGACGTTGACGGCGTAAGCGGTGTTACAGCTAACGACGCTCTCGTTATCCAGAAGGTAGACGCAGGCGTTCTCTCTAAGAATGATCTTCCTCTTAAAAAGGCTGCATAAGCTTTCTTAAAAAACACAAAGCTCTCCTGAACGGAAATATCCGTTCAGGGGAGCTTTTTTTTGCTCGGGGAGAAAAAAACATAAAAATGACTCCGGAATGATATACAAATGACACATATCTGTGATATAATGGGAGCATAAAGTAAAGGAGCTTCTTACTTATGAAAATTTTGCTTATAGAGGACGACCTCCGGATATGTGAGGTCACCTGCCGATATTTCAGCGGAAAGGGTACGGAGATGACTGCTGTGAACAACGGTGATGACGCTCTCCGCCTCGCAGAAAACGGTCTTGAAGGCTATTCGCTCGTGCTGCTCGATATTATGCTTCCCGGCGCGGACGGCTTCACGATATGCCGTGCGATACGCAAAAACAGCGAGATACCGGTAATATTCATCACTGCTCGCGGCAGGGAGGAGGACATTCTCCGCGGATATGACCTCGGCTGCGATGATTACGTGGTAAAGCCGTTCTTGCTGTCGGCTCTGTACGCGAAGTGCAGTGCGATGGTCAAGCGGAATGAGGGCGGCGCGGAAAGTGTGCTCATCTGCGGAGCGATAAGGCTCGATACGCGAAAGCTTACCTGCTTCGTTGACGGGAGCGAGGTCGAGCTGACACCGAAGGGCTTCGCTATCCTGCGCTATCTTATGGAGCATCAGGGCTGGACAGTCGACCGTGATACCCTGCTCGACCGCGTGTGGGGCAAGGACTATTTCGGCATCGACCGCGTCGTGGATAACCACATCAAGCGGCTGCGCAAGGCTCTCGGAAATGCCGGAGCCCAGATACACACTGCCGTTGGAAGGGGCTATAAGCTGACCGAGAAGTAAGGGAGGGTCAACTATGAAAAGAATGAAAAAAGAAAAACGCGAGAAGTTTTCGTGGCTTCTTACAAAGTCTCTCGCAGTCGCACTTGCGTTCGCGTGTGTGTTTGCAGTCGGATTCCAGACATATATGTATGAAGCGGCACTCTCGCAGCTGACTTCACAGATAGACGAAGAGGTGTCAGCGCGTTTGGTGCAGATAATCGAGCGCGGCACAAACACCGATCCTAAGCTTCTGATGAACGATCTGAGCAACCACCTGACACTTTACACGAACTATAATGTCTGCTACGACCAGTTCGGTCTGTTTGATCCGCAGAACTCCCATTCAGTGCAGATAGTGCCGAATTACAGCAATGGCTGCCATGCTATGGCGGCTCTTACTGACAAGGACGGTAACATCGTTGCTTCGAGCCGTCAGAATTTGCAGATATTCCTGAAATTTGACCAGGATATAGAAAATGATACTGACCGCGGATTCTACAGCTGCGATCCTGCCGCTATGGAGCGTCCTGAGATAAGGTCGCTTATGCTGAATTATAACGACGTTGACGATCTGTGGGGCTGGGATGTTGAGCTGCAAGCCGACAGCGTGTACATCAACAGGAAGGAACGCACATTTATCCCCCACGAAGGAAGTGTCGTAAAGACAGAATATAAAAAGCGGAATTGGTTCAGCAGTGAAGAAAACGGTCCACAGATCTCGGACCAGCAGATAAAGAACACAGAAAGCTCAGAATATACAATAGATATAAACGACCTCGGCATCGACAGCACTGACTATGAACTAACGGACGTTTACAAGTTCATAAGCGGCGAGGAGACTCCGCGCTATGCCTTTCTCGGATTCTACGGAACAGATCAGGCAGCGTTCGACAGCTATGAAGATGAATTCCGTCACCCTGAAGCAGATACGTCTTCATATCACTATTATGGCAGAAATGACGGTACAGCCGCATTTGCAAGGAATATACCCGTATCACTGAACGGTGAGAAGTACACTCTGAGCATACGATATGTCTACAACTATATGGAGCCTGCACTCGTGCGCTATTACTGGACTTATACTATCCTTGTCGCGGCTCTGCTCATCATAATCGCTCTGCTGTACGCATGGCGCAGGAACGTCAGGAACAAGGCGAGATACGCTATGGAGGACTTCCGCCGCGACCTCACAAACGACCTTGCTCACGACATAAAGACTCCGCTCACTGCGATAGGCGGCTACGCTGAGAATATCCTCGACGGAGACCTTACTGACGCCGAAAAGGAGCGGTATCTGCGTTCTATCCTCGATAACGTGGCATTTACGGATTCGATGATAAGCCGCACTCTCCAGCTCAATAAAATGGACGGTACAGAAAAGCTGAGACGCGAGAGCGTAAACGTATCCGAGCTGCTTGAAGCGTCTGTCAATAAGTATGAGATACTTCTTGATGAGAAGAACATCAGGTTCAGCTCCGACGGCAGTGCGACCGTAAAGGCAGACCGTGCTGCACTTGAGGTCATCATCGAGAACCTTGTATCAAACGCGGTAAAGTACACCTCTGAAAACGGCTCAGTAAAGGCGGAGTGCAGCGAAAAGGGATTGGTTATCACCAACTCTGTTGCACAAAAGGTGGACGTAAAAGCGCTCACACAGCCGTTCGTCCGCGGAGATCAAGCAAGAAGCAACACTGAGGGAAGCGGACTTGGTCTGGCTCTTGCCGACCGTGCAGCCCGGACGGCTGGAATGTCACTGAAGCTCTCCTGCGCAGACACCGAATTCCGCGCAGAGCTGAAATTCTGATACAACTATAAAAATCGGCAATAAAGGGCGTCTGCCTTTTATTGCCGATTTTGCATTCACTCTGTAAGAGCCTTTCTCATAAGGCAGAGGTCGAATGTATCGAGCCTGCCGTCCTTGCAAAGGTCGCCTGCACGCCAGTGTGCAAGCCCGGTATCAGGTGCTCCGAGCAGCCATTTTTGCAGCAATACCGCATCTGCGACTGTGAATGCTCCGTCGCTGTTCACGTCACCTTGAACGTATTTGTATGTCTGCCAGTGCTTGCTCAGCCAGCTGTGGCGTTTAGCAAGGTATTCGCGGACAAGCCTTACCGAATCCATAAAATCGTTCCCGCTCGTTACCGGGCTGAACACCGCATACGGCTTTCCGCCGAACATATGCCACCGTGCATTGTTCATATCCGCGGAGGTGTGTATGCTTTCGGCGAGCTCCTGCATATATGGTGTATCGCCGTCTGTCAGCTCTTTCAGGAACGGCTCGAAGCTCTCATAGTAGACCTCCGCTGCCTGTTCGGTGAAATCCTCGTTCTTGCAGAGCTTGCCGACCCAGCTGATACCGACAGTCGGACGTCCGCTTCCGGTGGAAGAGGAGAGACCGCCGTCATCGTAGCCGTGTATCGGGAAACAGGAGATGAACAGGTTTTCCGGATTTCCGGAGTAGCCGGTGTCTCCTTCGGAATTCTTTCGGGTGTTCGGGAAATTCCCGAGGCTCAGGTCGAAGTCCCACGCCGGACTGAAATGCAGCTTTCCGTCTCCGGTCAGGTCGGAATCCTTCCATACGAAGAAGCTTGAATATGTGCCGTCCGGATTCTCGGTTATCTCCTGCACGAGATAGGCTCTGATGAGCGAATCCACGTCGATGTATTCACTGTAGTGTCTGCCCTTGGAGTTATAGCCGTTTTCGGAATATATCGCGTCCTCGGCGTCCTGCACGAACGAGCGTATGTATTCAGTCTGTGCCTTTGAAGCATACTCCGGTCCGTCAATGGCGATAGCCTGTCCGCGAGATGTAACGAATCCGCTCACACATTTTGTGCCGTATCTGTTCCACTGACAGAACTGGAGAAGATAGCCGCCTGTAATGTCGGACGGGTCATTTGGTATATCGTAGTATTTATAGCTGTTTTCGATATAATCAGTGAAAGCGCCGGCTCCGGATAACTTGTGCGGATAGTCTTCGAGGTCACGGTCATTGAGCTCCTCAGTCTCCTCTTCAAGGTCACGGATATTCACGCGGTTCTTCTGTATCTGCACACGCTCACAGAGCTGATATGTGCCGCGGTATGCGCCGTCTGCATAGAGGTCAACAAAAACAGAATCCATCACACATTCCATATCAGCCGCTCTGCACATCTCTTCAGCGGCTTTGTTCCTGAGCATAGAATGGTCGAGGCAGTTGGATACGAGCGCCCATTTTTTAGCCTTTCCCATCCCGTAGAGGTCGGCTTTCCGCGGAAGCTTGAGGTTGTACGGCTTCTTTTGGCTGTAGTCCCAAGAGGAGTTTCCGCGAGAGGTGAGCTTTTCTATCTCGCCGCTGTAAACAATAGTTCCATCTTTGTCGAGCATGAGAGCATTGCCGGTCTCGACGAGGTATCTGTTCATATCGAGCCTGTCAAGTCCGTATTTTTCCGTTGACAGGTATATGCAGCCGAGGTCGGACTGCATTATCCTCAGCTTGCCGCAGTCCTGTTTGCCGACCCTTATATCAAAGGTGTCAGCTGTGCTGAGTATGTCCGTTTCCCTGCCGGATACAACAGCACTCTCACCGAGATACAGCGTTTCGTCCGACGAATATGTGATAACGAGCCTGCTGAGGTCTGCGGTCGACGGCAGAAAAACATAGCGGCAGTCGTCCAATTCGCTGTACCACCAGTCAGTGTAGTCGAGACCTGTCACGATACCCGGTGAGAGCTCGCTTATTTCAAAGGAACCTACCGGTATCTCGCTGTATAGCAGCTCTGCGGTATCCGCAGTATCATCTGCAAATGAGGTGAATACAAAGCAATGCAGGAGCAGAACTGCCGCTGCAAGGATCATCAGAGGTTTTTTCATTATTTCACCGCCCGGATCGTTTTTTCCACAATATCATTATATATCATACTCCGCCGGAATGCAAGGTGTTTTTGTTGCGGCGCTGCAAAGCTGAAACAGGTCTTTACAAAAGCGCCGGAATGTGGTATCATATGAACATCAGCAGGTACCGCACCTGCAAAAATGATACCGAAAGGACATACAGCTATGAAACTTGAACCTATCGTCGTTTCTCTTCTCGATACCGACCTTTACAAATTCAATATGGATCAGGTAATTTTCCACAAGCACACAGACCTGTGCGGACAGTATTTCTTCAAGTGCCGCAGCAAGGACGTGGTTTTCACACCCGAAATGGTGCAGGAAATAAACGATCAGATAGACCACCTCTGCACACTCAGCTTCCAAAAGGACGAGCTCGAATACCTTCGCTCGATACGCTTTATCAAGGACGACTATGTTGAATTTCTCCGCCTGTGGAGACCTATCCGCGACTACGTAACGGCTGAGCTCGATAAAAACGGAGAGCTCTGTATCGAGGTAAACGGACCGCTGTTCTCAGCAATGCAGTTCGAGATATATCTGCTTGAGATAGTCAACGAGGTTTATTTCAGAATGCAGTTCGATTACGGCAGGCTCGTGAAGTCTGCTCAGGAGCGCCTTGACGCCAAGATAAAGGCTATGAACGACGGAACATACACGTTCAGATTCGCAGAATTCGGCTGCCGCAGAAGACTCTCACGCGAGTGGGAGGACGTCGTTGTAAAGCGCTTTGTGACCGAGACCAAGAACTGTGTCGGTACATCGAATGTCTACCTCGCTATGAAGTACAACGTAACTCCTATCGGCACATATGCTCACGAATTCGTGCAGATGTATCAGGGCATTGACTCTATCCCGCTCGCCTATACGAACCACTACGCAATGAAGGACTGGTACGATGAATACGACGGCGATAACGGTACAGCACTGACGGACACAGTCACAACAGACCTCTTCCTGCTCGATTTCAACCGCTCAATGGTCAACAACTATACGGGCGTCCGCCACGACAGCGGAGACCCCTACGAGTGGGGCGAGAAGATAATTGCTCACTATAAGAAATACGGCGTAGACCCGAAGACAAAGCTGCTGCTGTTCAGCGACAGCCTTGATTTCGACCGTGCACAGAAGCTCTACGATCACTTCAAGGATAGGTCGAAGGTATCATTCGGTATCGGAACATTCTGCTCGAACGATACAGAGGAGAAGGCACTTAATATCGTTATCAAGCTCCAGTACGTCAACGGACGTCCCGTTGCGAAGCTCTCCGATGACATCGGCAAGGCTATGTGCCGCGATGAAGAATACCTCGGCTACCTCAGGAGCTCCGTAGATTTCCGCCTCAAGCGCGAAGCCAATAAAAACAAGTGATATGATCAGAAACGCCGGCAGCTTTTTTGCACTGCGGCGTGGGGTTACACGTATCTATTGAGGAAAACCCTTTTGAAAAAGGGTTCTTCCTCAAACTCCTTTCCTAAAACTTTTAGCTCCGTTTTTACGCCAATACACCCCCGGAAACTTATCAGTAAATCCTACTGATTCCGT
>JAFXVT010000002.1 GCA_017534835.1 Ruminococcus sp. | reverse complement strand
CTTTGTTTTGCCCTTTAGGGCAAAATGAGCTTGACATAAAGAAATGTGCTGCGCAAATTCCCTTTTATATATTAAGAATTTGCGCTCCCCGAACGAAGTTCGGGGCAATAACCGCCTGACGGCGGTTATTGAGTTCACATTAATTATAACATATCAAGTGTTACAAAAGCGTACCAAATACGAAAGAATTTGTTAATTGATAGTAAACATTCATCAACATATGTTGATAGTTTGTCTATTATTTTTTAATAATGTTGAGTCTCCGTTAAAATCCGGAGGAAAACTACCTTATTTCAGCCGAACTGTCTCCTCGTCTATAGCCGGTAGGCGTTACTCCCACGATTTTCTTGAACTGACGCATAAAGTGCTCCTCGTTCTCGTATCCGCACATAGCCGACACCTGCGAAACGGTACAGCCGGTCTCGCTGAGTATCTCCTTCGCCTTTTCGATTTTGCCGTTGATGACGTCGGTCATGCACGAAACTCCGAACACCTCGCGGTAGATATGCTGGAAATAAGACCTCGACATATTCACGTCCGCCGCCATGAGGTCAACGTTCCACTTGCGCTGAGGATAGCGGTATATCTTCTCGCGGAGCTCGATGAGCAGGCTGTAGTGCGGCTCGGAGGCTGATGACTGAGACCTGTCGCGGATACGGCAGACCTCGTCCGCCTTGAACAGCAGGGTCTTGAGCATCGCGTCGGTCATTTTCAGGCGGTGAGTGCTCTGCGAGTAGAACTCCGAGGTGATATTCCGCATGAGCTCGCTGATAAAGCCGACGTCCGCGAACTGAACGGGCATATTGCAGGGTATCTCGAGCGGCTCGAAAAACTCAGAATCGCCGCCGGCGTCGAACTCTATCCAGTCACAGACGAGGTAGTCGTCCGCGGCAGAGTAACTTATACTGCTGCTCCCGTCGAAGAGGAAGAGCGTTCCCGCGGGCAGAGCTATATCCCGGCTGCCGTATGTGACGCGAATACGGCTTTTCGCCAGCAGAAGCAGGTATACGCCCTTCTGAGCCCTTCGGCTGTGGGTGTAATCTCTGCCGTAGACCGAGCCGTGACCTGTGGAGTGTATATTCACGCGCTTACTCCTTTCCGGCGATAAACCGCCATTCGATAGCCTTCCAGTAGTCGCCCGCGTAGTCGATGCCGACACGCGGAGCTGTTTTTATCTCCGGACGATATCCGTCGTCCTCTATCCAGATATTCTCGCTGTTCCATATATCCGCGCCGTTGAAGCTGCCGTCCACCTGCATGAACTTCGTGAGCTTCGCGGGTCCGTCGTGTATCTCTCCCGCGCGGAAGAGGACTCCCTGCGGCTGACCGCTTTCGCCGGTGACGACGTTCATCAGCCAGTGCATACCGTAGCAGAGATAGACGTATATCACGCCGCTTTTGCCGTAGAGCAGCTCCGTCCGCGGAGTGCGTCCCTTTGCGGCATGGCAGCCCTTATCCTCCTCGCCGCGGTAGGCTTCGGTCTCGGCGATGCGCTCGCGGAGCTCGGTGCCGTCATCAAGTCTGCGGACGAGGACCTTCCCGACGAGGTCAGGTGCGACTTCGAGAACGTCACGCCTGAAAAAATCCGCCCCGAGCCTCATACGCGAAGGCTCTGCTCGAGCTCGGCATCGGGCTTGACGAATGCCGTTTTGTAGTTGGTGAAGATGACCTTGCCCGGCTTCGCGCCCGAGGGCTTTTTCACGTACCGCGCGAGGCAGTAATCGACCGGCACGAGCGTGGAATTGCGTCCCTTGCTGTTGACAGCGGCTATCGTCGCCGCCTCCTCGATAGTTCTGTCCGGAGGAGTTTCGCCGTCGGTCACGATTATCGTATGCGAGCCGGTAATGGCCTGCGTATGGAGCCATATATCGGTCTTTTCCGCGAATTTTAGCGTCAGCTGGTCGTTCTGGTGATTGTTCCTGCCGACGAGTATCGTGTAGCCGTCCGAGGACTTGTACTCTATCGGCGGCAGAGCCTTCGGCGGCTTCGCCTTGCCGCCTCCCGAGCGGATATAGCCCTGCTCTCTGAGCTCGAGACGGAGCTGGATTATGTCGTTTTCGGATTCGGCTCGCGTGAGGGCGTCGAATACGCTGTCGAGGTACTGGAGCTCCTCCTCGCCCTTTTCTATCTGTCCCGCGAGCTTTTCCTCGGCGGTGACGCATTTTTTGTACTCGGAGTAATAATGCTGGGCGTTCTGAGCCGGAGTTTTGCGAATATCGAGCTCTATCTCGACTGTGGGACAGTCCTCGGCGTAGAAATTCTCGACCTTTGCCGCAGCGTCGCCCTTCTGGATACGGTAGATATTCGCGGAGATGAGGTCACCCCAGAGCTTGTAGGTGTCCTTTTCGGCGCAGGCTGCGAGCTCCTGCTGCTGGACTGAGATTCGGCGCGAGGTGCGCTCGGTGAGGTTCACAAGCAGCTTGAACAGGTCGTTTGCGCGCTGTTTCGTGCGGACTGCGCGGTCGCGCTCGTAGTAGAAGTAGTCGAGCAGCTCCGACGCGCTCGGGAGCTCCTTCGTTATCATCAGGGTGCCGTACTGGTTCAGCCGGACGAATGAGAAGTCCTTGAGCATTCCGTCGCGGTCGCTCGCGGCTGTGAAGCAGTTTTTGCCCGAGAGAAGCTGCTCCTTGGTGCGTTTTATATCGAAAAGCAGGCGGTCGAGCTGGTCGCCGGCGACTGTGTCGCTGCGGAGCTCCGCTCCCCTTCCGGCGAAGAATGTCCACTCACGCGCGAGCACGGGCGAAATGCCCTCGAATACGCGTATCAGCGCCTTTGAGAGCTCCGCGGGTGGAACTTCTCTCAGGCGGGCGGTGATGTCCTCCGGCTCGGCTGTCAGGAAATTCAGACGGTCATCGCGCGGCGGCATGGAATACCTCATGCCCGGCAGGACTATCCTCTCGCGCGACATTTCCTCGTCGACGCGCTTGATGCTGTCAACGACTCTGCCCTCGTGGTCGATGATGATGAGGTTCGAGCAGCGTCCCATTATCTCGCAGGCGAGCGTGACCGTCACGACGTCGCCGAGCTCGTTCACGCACTCGAAATCGAGGAAGAGTATGCGCTCGAGCCCGTCCTGACGGACGGCGATGAGCTTGCCGCTGCCGAGGCGCTTGCGCAGGAGCATACAGAACATCGGCGGAGTCTGCGGATTGTCCACAGGCCGCGTCGTGATGTGAACTCTCGCGCTGCCGGCATTTGCCGATATGAAGAGCTTTTTTGAGCCTTCGCGTGTGCGTATCGAGATGATGATCTCCTCGCGCGAGGGCTGGTGTATTTTTTCTATCCTGCCGCCGATAAGCGGCTGGAGCTCGGTTTTCACCGCGTAGAGAAATGCTCCGTCCAGAGCCATAATATCAATCCTTTACTTTTTTATCCCCCAAAGACCGTACGGATCATTTTTCAGCTCGTTCTCATACAGTCCCACGACAGGCAGAATATCGAAGAACATCGCCTTGCAGCCGCCTATCTGCGCCTCTCGGATAAGTCCGCGCTCATACGCCATAGCCTGTATCTTGTACCACGCTTTTTCGGGAGGGTGTCCAGCCTCGATAAACCATTCGTCAGGCGGATAAATGCGGTTTATCTCCTCATTTGTCGCGAACATGGCAGTGATATCCGGCGGAGTTGCCGGCTCGACGTAATGCATGGCGGTCAGCTTGTAGATGTCAACTCCGAGAAGCAGAGCCTTTCCGCCGTTGTGAATGGCGTAGTCAAGACCGCCTTTCAGCGCCTCCTCAGCGTGTTTTCCCCAGCCAGCCGTGCTTATGGTATCGCGTCCGCAGAGCGTATCCGGAAGCAGTCTGAACGTGTCCGCGACCACTCCCATAGCGGTCTTTTCGGCGTCTGCGCCAAGCACCTTTATCTTTACCGTTATCCCGAGCTCCCTGTCCTGAGCGGTGAGCTCAAGCTCCCTGCTCAGCCGGAGTGCCGGCATGAAGAGCGTGCCCTCCTCCGTGACGAGCTCCTTCAGCGCATCAATGACCGTGAGAGCGCCGCCCTCGAGCCGTCCGAAGCTGCTGAGAGAGCTGTGTACCTCCAGAATCATGCCCTTTTCCACTCCGAGGGAAGCCAGCGCGCTTTTCAGCTCATTCTTTGTGACCATTTTTCGTCCTCCGCATTTTCAAGCTCATCGGCGATAAACTCGTGGAGCGGCTTGCGGACTATCTGCTCACGGTGCGCCGCGAACCATTTGTACGATTCCGCAAGTACCTCCGGAAGCGGCGTGATATCGGGCATTATCGACTGCTGACGCGCTGTGTCGAGAACGTATGCGTAGTCGTAGAACGGGAAGTAGCTCCGCTGCGGGATATCGCCGCTGACGAAGCGGAGCTCCGGCTTTTTTCCAAGCACGGCGCAGCAGAGCTGCACCCATTCGAGGACGCTGACGGGCTCGGGATATCCGACGTTGAAAACGCGCTCATTTGGCTGCTTTTCGAGCAATTTCTCCATGAAGCGGCAGAGGTCGCCGATGTGGAAGAATTGCAGCGGCAGACTGCCGTCCTTCGGGACG
>JAFXVT010000065.1 GCA_017534835.1 Ruminococcus sp. | reverse complement strand
TTGTGTAGACTGTCGTTGTGGTAGTGCTTTCTGTTGTGGAAGCAGTTGTCGTTGTACCGCTTTCGGTTGTTGCAGCTGTTGTCGTGGTCGTAGATGTGCCGGAAGTTGTTGTTGTGGTATCCTCTGTCGTCTCCGTTGTAGTGGAAGCTGTTGTGGATTCCTTGGTAGATGTTGTGTAGACTGTTGTTGTGGTAGTGCTTTCCGTTGTAGAAGCTGTAGTTGTTGTACCGCTCTCGGTAGCAGTTGAAGTTGCAGATGTAGCCTCTGTTGAAGTGGTCTCATCTGTAGCAGTTGTTGTTGCGGAAGTTGTTGCAGATGTGGTATCCTCAGCTGTCTCCGTTGCAGTGGAAGCAGTCGTGGATTCCTTTGTAGATGTTGTGTAGACTGTTGTTGTAGTTGTGCTTTCTGTTGTGGAAGCAGTTGTCGTTGTGGACTGCTCGCCTGTTCCGGAAGCAGTTGTTGATGTAGCCTTTGTAGTGCTTGCGGTCGTGGAAGCTGTAGTCGTTGTGGACTGCTCGCCTGTGCCGGAAGCAGTTGTTGATGTAGCCTTTGTAGTGCTTGCAGTCGTGGAAGCAGTAGTCGTTGTGGACTGCTCGCCTGTTACGGAAGCAGTTGTTGATGTAGTCTTAGTAGTGCTTGCGGTCGTGGAAGCAGTAGTTGTTGTGGACTGCTCGCCTGTGCCGGAAGCAGTTGTTGATGTAGCCTTTGTTGTGCTTGCAGTCGTGGAAGCAGTAGTTGTTGTTGTGGACTGCTCGCCTGTGCCGGAAGCAGTTGTTGATGTAGTTTTTGTTGTGCTTGCAGTCGTGGAAGCAGTAGTTGTTGTGGACTGCTCGCCTGTTACGGAAGCAGTTGTTGATGTAGCCTTTGTTGTGCTTGCAGTCGTGGAAGCAGTCGTCGTTGTTGTAGACTGCTCGCCTGTACCGGAAGTTGTAGTGGCTGTAGTATTTGTTGTGCTGCCGGTCGTGGAAGCGGTCGTCGTTGTTGTGGACTGCTTGCCTGTACCGGAAGTTGTCGTTGTTGCAGTTGTTGTCGTGGTAGATTCTGTGCTTGTTGTGGTGGTTGATGAAGTGGTCGTTGTGGAATCAGTCGTTGTCGGCTTTTCGCCTGACTTGATGACTATTTCTTTTATTACATTTCCGTCTTCATCATGGAGAATACCATCCTTTTCAATGACCTCACCCTCGGGAGAAGCAACATAGCAATCCTCAAGGGTCAGCTTATTTGTAGAAACAGCAAATTCTGTAGCCTTTATTGTTATATCCGAGTTGATTATCGTAAGATCCACGTCTGCGTCTGCTAAAAAACCGACATCACCGTTCATATCAATACTTGCATTTTTTATTGTAAGGTCTTTTATGTATGCTATGCATATTCGTGATTCATTTACAATTTTCAGCTTTCCGGAACCGGTAATAGTCGTTGCACCGCTCATAAAAAGCAGCGGGACGTCTTCATCTTTAGTACATGTCAACGTTGAATCCTTCTTGACGTCAATTGTAAGACCTTCTATCTTGCTATATAGAGTTCCCTCCAGAGCAACGTCCCCGTTAATGCTGAGGGTTTTGGCTGCCGGGTCGTATACGAGCTCCTTCTTGCCGTTTCCGAGGATATCCTGACAGTTGTCGGAGGATACCTGTATGCCGTCAAATCCGTTTACCCTGAGGCCGTAGAACTCAACAGCTTTCTTCGTCCTGACCTGAAGTACCGTCGTATTATCGGATGATGCATTCTGATCATAGAATTCGGGCACAATGAATACTGTGTAGAGAGTATCCGCCTCGAGACCCGAAAGAGCAGCGTGTGTGGGGTCTTCCGCGTTTACTTCCCAGTTTTTCTCGGGGATCATATTGTTCGCGTCCTGAATAGCTGAAATAGCTGAGCCTATCGTCTCGCCGTATTTTTCCGTGACAGCTGCTATTATTTCCTCTTCTGTTTTACCTTCATTCATCATCCCGGTGGCTTCTGCAATTGCTGGAACGATGTCAAGACCTGAAATGTCGGGGACATTCTTATATGTCATTATATGACTCACAGGCTTAGTGGGGAAATAGTCCCAGGTGAGCGTGAACTGCTTCTCCTGAATGTCGGAAGCTCTCAGATTCTCTACCTTCGCAGATAATGTCCTTACCTGGAGCTGCGAACAGCAGTTTTCATTGCATATCGCCCCGTCGTATTTACAAGGCTTGACTATGAGTGTATAGAGCGTGTCGGGTTCGAGTTTCTCTACCTCCATGCTGAGTTCGCCGTCATCGCTTATCAGTTTGTCTTCCCGGTGGATAATATTGCCCGAATCAAAGTAAGCCGCAGCTATTTCGGCGAATGTCTCATCATACTTTTCGGAAAAGTATTCCCTGACATCTTTAAGAGCCTTTTCAACCGCCAATTTATCCGGCATACCGTCTTCAATATAGGAATTTACATTTTTTTCAAACTCATCCATATACTCATCAGCGATATTGATAACAGAATTGATATTATAGCCATTCAGCTCAGGGATATTCTTGTATACCCTGATGCATACTCCATAGCCCTCGGGCATAGCGTCCCATGAAGTGTTAAATGAAACAGGTGTAACATCGGTCGCATTGAAGTTCTGTACCTTCATAACCTTTGTGGTCGCGTATGCATTTGTAACGCTGACAGTCTCAAGAGCAGCGTGCTCAGAATGAGGCATAACGTAGAATGTGTAATCCTCAGCAGGATAAAGTCCGTCTATCGTTATCTCGTTTTCTGTCGTATTGATCAAGGTCATGCCGGTATCGCCGAATGCAGGGTGGATACGTGTCATGAGAGTTGAATCGTCGACCTTCTCACTCAGTTCAGCGAGGTTATCAACGGGTGCATCGCCGAGAAGACCGAATACGTCAACGGAATCAACACCGGCAGGCGTATCCCAGCTGAGCTTCACGCTCGTTGCTTTAATATCGTCCTCGGAGATAGTGAAATTTTCTATTGCAGGCAGAGGAGTAACAAATTTGGCAGTATAATACTCCGGGCTGACATTTCCATGACTATCCCATACCGTCATTGTCAGCTTGTATTCTGTACCCGCTTTCAGCTTTTTGGTTGTAAATCTGGGTTCATCCGGGAATACCCATTCGCTGTCCGCCAATTTTGAAGTCTCTGCTTCTTCAATTATAAGGTCTACCAATTCACCGTTAAAGGTGTCGAAGGTGACAGCAGCGCCGTCTGAGGTGATATCAGTTATCTGTACATTCTCGGGAACGAGAGTATATCCGGGAACGATATTGAAATGCTCGTCCTCTGCGCCGCAATCCTTGCACTTTCGGCAGGTGTAGCCGTCTTTGCCGAAATCAGGCAATTCTGTATGAAAGAGATATTCGCCGTTTGCCTTGACTTTCCATGTGTGACCTGTTGCGGGAACGTTTGCATATGTTTCCTTTCCGCACACTGAGCATTTGATATGAAGACGTCCTCCTTCTGTACAATTAGGAAACTTACTGCCTTTTAAGGGATTTTCCATATCCCAGGTGTGTACAGCGTTTGGAAGCGCCCTCGTTTCCTCCTTGTAGCAGCCGCCGCAAATGCGCGTTTCTACTGTACAATCAGTCGGAGAGACCTCCCAGTCATACCAGAGGTGATGTCCGTTTTCACGGCAATCGCCGTCAAAAATGATGAATGCTGTATCACCGATGCCAACGCCGCTGAGCGGGTCTCTTGTCGATACTGTAACATCGCATACGCCGAGGTCGACATTGTTTCCGTAGGTCAGTTTGTACTTTGCAGCCTGTGCAGGAGTGATCGTGTCATTAACCTCTGACAGTATCGGAGTAAGAGGTTCGCCTGTCCAGTTGAATGCTGACAGCATATCCTTGGTAGTGGCTTCACCCTCAAAACGGTAAGATACAAAGGTAAGGTCAGGCACAGCAACGAATTCATCATTGCCGCTGTATTTTGTTACATAATTCTCGGCAATGGAATCACCGTAAACAATGACCTTATTGTCAGAGGGGGCGATATTGTAGCTCTCACTGCCTGTTGACTTAAAGCCGATTCCGGTGTCTCCAAGATATACATTTTGCAGTCCGTTCGGCAGAGCTACCCACTTGAGCTGCGGCATATCGAGGAATGCGAACATACTGATGTGTGTCACGTTTCCAGGAACATATACGCTCTTGATGTTAGTGCCGCGGAACGCCTCGCCGGATATATACTCGAGCGAGTCGGGGAGCTCTATCTCAGTCAGCCCTTCACAGCCATAGAATGCGCCCCAGTTTATTATCCTGACGCCTTCGGGGATAGTCACGCTCGTGAGCTTTGAGCTGCCTATGGGCGTATCAAACATACGTCCGGGTATCTCAGTGATATTATCGCCGAATTCAGCCGATACTACGCCCGGGAAAGTGCCGGGGGAAACTCCGTCGGTCACCTTGCCCGCATTGAATATGAGCTTGTCGATAGTCGGGTAACCTGCCGCTATCTCTTCGTCATCCCTAAATGTAGATGACGAATTATAGCCGAAGAGACCATTGGGTATCTTGGTCACTTTATCTGTGATAGTAACGGTGCCGATATGAGCGTTCTTGAATATCTCACCGGCTCCGTCATAATAAGAGGTGATGTCTGTATCTATCACGAGCTCATCTATCTCAGCGTCCCTGAATACGCAGCTGGAGAATTCTATAGACACGCCGTCGTCAGAAGAATTCGTGATGGTGAGCTTCTTTATCTTTGCTCCCTCGAACGCAGACGAATCTATCTTCTTTATATATTTGCCGTCGATGACCGGAGTATTGAGAACTGTTCCGCTGAATGCAAAGGGCTCTATATGCTTTGCACCCAGTATTGCAGGGATATTGCCTGCGTAAATACTGTCGATACCCTGAGGGCATACTGCAACGGTGAAATTGTCATCGCTGAATTTCCTGTATACTATACCGTTCAGCGAGACAAAACCACCTGTCATATCCTCGAGCTCAAGACATTTGAGGTTCGGGCAGTTTACAAATGCCATCGGTTCAAACTCTGTGCCCGCAGGGATAGTTATACTCCCCTTTATTCCCGAGCCGCTGAAAGCTGAAGAATCGATTTTCTTCAGGGTCGAAGGAAGCTCAGTAAACTCAGCTTTCGGGCAGTTATAGAACGCACCGTATCTGAGCTCCTCGACCTCGGGCAGAGCGTTCAGCTTAAGGCTCGTACAATCCCTGAATGCCTGATCATATATTGCTCTGACCTTTCCGAAATCGACAGTTTCAAGAGCATCACAATATCTGAAGCAGTTTACTGAGATGTGGTCAATGCTCTTAGGGAAAACGACACTCTTAAGAGCCTTGCACTCTGAGAATGCATCTCTTGAAAGATCAATGCCGGTGTTATCGTAGTCGAATTCAACGCTTCTGAGCGCTTCACAGCCGCTGAAAGCTGACAAGCCTATGCTTCTGAGATTGCTCAGAACGCCAAATTCAAAGCTTTCGAGCTTATTACAGCCCTTGAAGGCATTTGTTCCGATAGAGCTGAGCGCAGGATCTTTGATGTAGAATTTACTCTCAGCTTCGTTATCCTGATTGATGATAAGGCTGCGCCTGTCAAAGCTGACAGAAGTGAGATTCTCGCAGTCCTTGAAGTCTTTATCGCTTATCTTTTCGACCGAAGCAGGGAGCATCAGCTTTTTGATTTTCTTGTTGCCTGCAAAAGCATTTCTTATGCTCACAACTTCGTAATTATCAACATAGGTCACGCCGTTTTCGGTTCGTATGGTCGTGACAGGGTACGGAATGAAAGGCTCTCCGTTCTCACCTTTATACCATCTGATCTCGTAACTGTGATTGCTTATGACCAATGTTCCCGAATTATACTTTTCCACCGTTTCTGACTCGTAAACTGTGAAATATTTCCAAAGAGTTTTTATGAAAGTGTCTTTTTCAAACGGTGTCATACTCGGCTCAGCAGTCTTTGCCGTTCCGGTCAGAACAGGCGCGCTGACAATGGCAGCCTTCGCTGAGAGCACAGCGCTCCCGAGAGCGCCCTGCGGCAGGTCTGCGAAGTTCCACAGCAGCATTGCCGCTGCTGCCGTACCTGCTAAGATACGGCGTTTCAGTTTATTCATAGTCTCTCTCCTCCTTGTCACTGTTCCCTGGTCAGACGATAAGTCATAAGCTCGATCCCATCGGCGGTCTCCGTTATCTCCACCCAGGAAGAAACCTCCTCGCCGAGCACCTCGCCCTTTGCTTCGCTGTCTAAGAAGAACTTGCCGTCCTCTTCCTTCCACGCCTTCTCTTCGAGTATCATCGTGGATCCGTCATAGAGAGTGAGCTCACCCGAAGCCGCTTCGGCTTCTATCTCCTCCTTCGGAACGTCAGCAGGTATCGGCATTACAACGAGCACCTTGCCGTCCTCGGTGAAGATGTAGCTGTATGCGAGCGACTCCTTTACGTAGTCCTCGGCATTCTCGTCTGCGAGAATGTCAGCCGCGCTCCGCCAGTCAAGCTTTAATGTCTTGCTGTTGAATACCTGTGTCTCTGCAATGTTCCATTTTCCGATGATTTCCATAATAATTCCTCCTTTATCCTGACGGCTCATGCCGGTTCAGGCTTTTTCGACCCTGTGCATATCGAAGAGTATGAAGCCGTCTCCGTCGGGAACTATCTCGTTCCATTCGGTATTGCAGTTCTCGGATGCGGCGATGTAAAGCTTTCCGCCCTCTTCCTTCCATTCAGACGCCTTCATCAGATCGTAGTCATCATCGTAGCTCTCAGCCTCGCCGGCAGGAGCGATACCCTTGGGAATGAGCATGAGTGCCTTGCCGTCCTCCCCGAACACGTAGACAGTGCGAGCCATGCCCTTCTGCATTGGGTGGACATTTTCATCTGCGAGGACGTCCGCGACCTTTCGCCAGGTCTGCTTGAAGCTCATATCAAAGACATTTGCGTCCGTTATCTTCCATTTTCCAACAATACTCATATTTTTCCTCCTTATGCCCACGGATCTGCGCTCTCGGGCTGTCTTATATCTGAAAGCAGGAACTGCTCCCAGAGGTACCATTTGCCGTCCTTTGCCTGCCTGAGCTGAACATACCTCGGAGAATCAGCTCCGCCGGACTGTATGAACATCTTGGCGTATCCCTGCTCCTGATACGAATACGGGTTCTCGCTGACCTTTATCGTGTACGGCTCAGCGGGAGTGTAGTCGTTCTGCGGCACAGCTCCGACGAAGTACGAGCGCGGAACATAGTCCTTGCCCATGAAACGGTCGCGTAAGAACTGCTTGTCGTGCCCGGAAAGCGGCTGAGGTCCCTTGAGAAAGTTGAGCATCTGAAGTGAAAGCTCTGCGTTCTGCGGATAGAAGCACAGTGCAAGCACAGTGAGTGCTGCCGTATCGAACGGCGTTGCAAGCTGCGCCTGAGGCAAAGCCCTGAACTCATCAAGGGTATCCGGCAGTTTTGCGAACTGTACCTGAACTGTCTTGTTTCCGGCTGCCTTTACGGCATCGCGCGCGATACTTTCGGTCGTCTGTTTCAGCTTGTCAAATAGTCCCATAGTCTGTTCCTCCTTACAGGGTATAATAATATTAGTATATCTTTTATTTTACAGCAAGACCGTCCGCGAGGCAATAACGGAAGCCAAAGTTGACCCAAGAAGGTCATCTTTGCGCCAAATATTTATCAACAAATATGTACAAAGCTCACAAAGGGGCTGACACTGCTTTTCTACGTATAAAAAAAACAGGCTGCCGGCTAACTGTGATACTCATATAGAAGTTTTATACGCATTTATCGGGTGAAACCTTTCTGAAGAAAGGTTCTCCCCCGAGCCCCCTTCCAAAGACTTCCAGCTTTGTTTTTCCCCTCCTATGGGGTCACGTCAGCAAAATCAGACAGGATATTGAATCTGTCAGCGTGACCCCATAGGAGGGGAAAAACGGAGTTAAAAGTTTTAGGAAAGGAGTTTGAGGAACAACCCTTTTTCAAAAGGGTTTTCCTCAATAAACACGTGTAAAGCTTCTGTAAGAGTAAAGCAGTTATAAACTTGCGTTTCATAGCCGGCAGTCTGCGTAACTGCCCGAAGGGGACTCCCCTCAGTTATTATACTTCACCGTGATTGATGACAAGTCCGCCGCCTCTTGCCTCGATCGCAAGCTGCAAGCGGCTCTTGAAGCCCGTTTTCGCGAGCATCTCTGCGATGTGCCGCTTTACCGTGCTTTCCGACATATACAGCCGTTCGCCTATCTCCTTGTTGGAGGCTCCCGTCATCAGCTCGCGCAGCACATCCATTTCGATGTCTGTCAGCTCCGTGCTGACGATACGCCCGAACTGTATCACAGGCATTGTTGTGGGATAGATGGATTCGCCTGCCATAGTCCTGTTCATTATCTCAAGAAGCGGCTGTTCCTGCACCTCCTTGTGCCAGAAGCTCTCAACGCCTATCTCCTTTGCCCTGTCGATGTAGGTAACCTCCGGCATAGAGGTAACAAGCAGTATCTTCACTTCGGGACGCTCCTGCTTTATCTGCCTTGCCGCATCAAGACCGTCCATTCCGATACCCATCACAACGTCCAGCAGCACGAGATCTATATCCTGTTCACAGCATATCCGGACAGCTTCATCCGCTGTCTGTGCCATTCCTGCGAGCTCGTAGTCCGGCGAGCTTTTTACTGCCGTCTCGAACATCTGCCGCACCATTTTCTGGTCATCGGCTATCACTATCCTGTATGCCATTTTCGTATTCCTCCTGTGCTTTCTCCGGCAGATGAAGTATCATTTCAAACTGCGGAGAGCTGTTTATTGTCATCGTACCGCCCGTTTTCTCTGTCATGCGCCTGAGATTGGCGAGTCCGCCCGTTTCTTTCACAGGCGCGCAGGGCGGGGTGCCGTTGTTGGTGAAGCGCATAACATAGCCGTCCGCCGTTTTTTCTACCGTTATATACGCAATATCGCTCTCAGCATGACGCAGGACATTGGTGACGTGGACGGTTATCGCTGAGTCAACAACAGAGCTGAGCGTTTCATCTTCAGGGAGTTCGCCGCTCAGCTCGATCCGGATACCGAGACTCTCTGCGTGTGTCAGACTGAAAAAGCACGGCTCCTGCCAGCTTTCCCGCTCTTCATCCTTCAGCAGAGCGATATTTCTCCGCCACAGCGAGAGCATTTCCTTTGTGTCCGTATTTTCGGGTGCGGCGAGGAAATGCTTGGTCATCAGCAGCATTTCGCCGAAGCTGTCGTGAATGTGCATCTTGATATGCAATGTCTCCTTGTCCATAATGATGTACTGTATCGAGGAGTTGAGCGCCTTCAGCCGCCGGTTTATCTTCTGCACCTTTTTCTGCTTTTCACGCAGCTCCTCTGTCAGTTGGTACTCCTGCGTGACATCGAAGGCAAGCAGCTCGTGTATCGTTCTGCCGTCAAGCTTATCTTCGCGGTGAGCAAAGCTGTAAGCCGAGCCGTCTTCCAGGCAGACAACGGGTGATCCCCTGCCTGAGAAAACGGATCTCTGAAATTTCTCTGCGTCCATAACGCTGCTGCCCGTAAGCTTGCAGGCAATGCTGTTCATTTTCCGGTTTGTCAGCTTTGTCAGTCCGCCGTCCCAATAGAAGCATATCCCGACAGGCAGCTCGTCCATACATTCCTTGACGGACATCAGCGTCAGACTGCGTTTTCTTGTCCGGATACAGCTTATTATCTCCATAATGGCGATCCCCGTCAAAACAAGGGCGATCAGCAAAATAACAACGGGCTTTTCTATAAACGCTCTGTTATGATATTCGATATGGTCGATCAATACTTGTACCAGCAGCAGCGTGACGAGCATCTCTGCAAAAGAAAGCACGATACGGCGAACATTTCCGTCCAGCAGCAGATGAATGATTATCGTCAGGAAGAATGCACAGCAACAGATCATCAGCCACAGCGTAAGTCCGCCTAAAATGCTCTGCATGATGCTATCCATTTGCTGCACCTCCTATGGCAAGAGTAATATGCTGTATATCGTCCTCGGTGTATGATGTGAGTTCCAGTCCCGTATGGCGGATACTGAGGCTGTCGGTGCGGACTTCGCTGTCTGTTTCTATCGAGAGCAGAGTATTCTCATCGGGAACTATCTTCACGGAAATTGCACTTGCGGTATCTGTCACAGACTCAATGACAGCTTCAAACACATCATATGCTGCGATGAGCATTCCCGACGATATTTCCTTTGCCTCCCCGTTTACCAGCTCACAGACGATACCGAGCGCCCCTGCCTGTTCAATGCTTTCCCTGACCGAGAAATACAGCTCGTCCGTTGACATCGTGCGGCTGCGGTCGGAGGCAAGCATAAGGTTTGAGCAGCGCTTGACGTATGTGCCTAACAGCAGACAGCGCTTCATTTTCTGCTCAAGTCCGCCGCTTCCGTTCATTATCCCGTCTATCTTAACAAGCTGCGGATGCGTATGGCGTGCGATCTTGTCATATAGCCTGTTCTGCGTTTCATATTTTGCCTTTTCAGCAAGGAAGCGGTTTTCTTCCTCGATAAGATCATTTTCGCCTGCCATCTGCTCCGTCACGTCCGCAATGTCGCTGTTGAGCCTTTCCAGAGCGGAGATGTCCTCGCTCCATGTCACGCTTCCGCCCCTGATAGTATAGGTCTTGCGTATGAAGTCAGTATTCCCCACGGTATCGGTGTGAGCTCCGGAACGGTATACCGTTTCTCCGTCAGCGCTTTCCATTTCCGCATTGATATGAGTTATCTCAAAAAGCCTGTTGTATCCCGTGTTTGACGGTATCAGCCCTATCCTGATACAGCCTTCCCAGAGTCCCATATACAAAATAAGGTATATCTCCTGTATGTTGTAAAGACTGATGCCAAGCATATGCGGTGAATTTCCGCCGCAGATATAGTAGATCACAACAAGAACAAAAGCAGCAGCCGACGGAATTATCGGGATATACCATTTCCTGCGGCACTGCGACAGCTTGCACTTTTTTATCAGCAGAAGGAAGGAACCGAGCGTGACAGCGAACGCCCATACAAATATGACATAGTAGAGCCAGTGGAAGCTGATATTATCACTTGTGGCAGATGCTCTGCTGTACGAAAGTACAAAGTGGTGAAGGTCATTTGTAAGAATGCCGGACATCAGAACACCTGCCGCTGCCCAGAATACCTTCATAGGTACAGGCATAGCCGTACTTTCATCACGGCTGACATACACTGCTGCGCTCATCGAAAGCATAGGCAATGAAATAAACGAAATATAGAACAAGTAATACAGATAGCGGTCGGCAAGAGCAGAATGTGTAAACAGTATCCACCGGCAGATGCGTACGATAAACAGCATAAGCAGAAATACAGCGATAGCAGCTATATGCCGCCGGATACGCTTATGGACTATCCTCTGTACAACAGACGCTGCCCATGCAATGACGATGAAGCTGTACATAATAGATGACGGAGTGTGGATACACATCGGGAACCATGAAAACTGAGACAGGATATTTACAGTGAACGCGAAAGCAATGGCTATGACAAAAGCTGCAAAGTAATCCCGTTCCGTCTTTGCGGTATGAAGCAACGCACTGACCTCCCCTTTGGTATTTTCTATATTATATCATATTATTTGACGAACAGCAAGGGCACGCGGCGAAATACTTCCGTTCCGGGAGAACTCAGCCGCGATACAGGCTGCGGCGACACGCCGCATCATATTATGTCTGGAATAGCAAGGATGCGCGGCGATATACTTCCGCTTTGTGGAGCTTTGCCGCGACACAGGCTGCGGCGACACGCCGCTTATATCATATTATTTGACGAACAGCAAGGGCGCGCGGCGATAGACCTCCGCTTTGTGGAGCTTTGCCGCGACACAGGCTGCGCGGACACCGCGCCGGCGAGTCAGAGCAGAGGATCTGTGACAGATACGGAAATGAAGGGGAAAACGAACAGTATAATGTTGACTTTGGCGGTGGAGTGTGGTATAATGTTTGGAGCTGCTTTAGTGCAGAAATCCAACAATAAGGGTGAAAATAAATGACAAACAGTACGGAAGCACAGCCGTTCTACCGGCGGCTGTGGTTCATAATGCTCGCGTCGGGACTGCTCGGCGGAGCTATCTTCCTTGCGATATACGGCGTCCGTATCCTCGACCCGACCTACGATGACTGGCTCTTGCAGGGCGGCGATATGACCCAGCACTACATCGGCTGGATGTATTTCCGGCGCTCTGACTGGCATTTCCCGATCGGAATGATCGACGGTCTGCTCGGAAAGATAGACATTTCCGTGATGTACACCGATTCGGTACCGCTGCTTGCGATATTCTTCAAGCTGCTCTCGCCGATACTGCCGGAGACCTTCCAGTATTTCGGCATGATGGGGCTTTGCGCGTTCATTCTCGACGGCGCGTGTGCCTCGCTGCTGATACACAGATTCAATAAAAATCCGCTGTTCTGCACGCTCGGAAGCACGTTATACGTGATGTGTCCGGCGATATTCCACAGGCTTTACGGACACGAGGCTCTCGCCTTCCACTACATAATCCTGCTCGGGCTCATTTTGTGGGTCTATCAGGACAAACGCTACAAGAAGCGCTGGCAGAGAGAGCTCATTCCGCCCTTATTATGGGGACTTCTCGGTATGCTCGCGGTCGGCACGCACAGCTATCTGCTGGTAATGGTCTGCTTCTTCCTGCTCGGCGCATTCGTGACCGACATCGTCAGACACAAAAATCCGAGCCGTCCGCTGTTCTGTCTTTCGTCAACTATACTTCTGTCGATGCTGATGATGTGGCTTATCGGCGGATTCGCCACAACTGCGCCGTCCTCCGCTGAAGGGCTCGGCGTGTACTCCTCGAACCTGAACACATTCATAAATCCGCACATCGACGAGGGCAACGGTATGGTCGGCTATCCTGCCGGCGGAAGCATCCTTCTCCCGTCGCTCGCCTACAACGAGGGTCAGGTCGAGGGCTATGCTTATCTCGGGCTCGGCGTGATGCTCGGTATCGTGCTGTGCATCGTCACCCTCATCGTCAGCGCGATACGCTGTGAGGGCGGATTTTTCGGCAATATCCGCCGCGCATTCACCTCGCGCAAGGTGTGGACTGCGGCTGTAGCATTCGTATTTGCTGCCGCATTCCTGTTCGCACTCAGTCCCAAATGCGTGCTCGGACACACGACCCTCTACGAGATAAGCTATCCGGAAAAAATAACGAATATAATGTCCTCATTCCGCGCAACAGGACGATTCGCGTGGGTCTGCGACTACCTCATCTTTACGGCTGTGCTGTACGGTCTGTCGCGGATAAAGGGCAAAAAGCTGATGATAGCCGCGCTCGCTCTGTGCATCGCCGTGCAGACGGCTGACCTGAGCGTGACCTTCCGCTCGCGGCGCTGGTACCGCGAAAAACACGAATATGTCTCCCCTCTCAGCGACCCGCGCTGGGACCTTCTCACTGAGGGCTGCGACAAGTTCATCGCGCTCGAATACTTACAGTCACCGGAGCAGTGCTATGCATTCGCTGTTTTCGCGCTCAAGCACGACCTCAAGCTCTATCACTTCCACGTTGCGCGTCCGCCGATGGAGGCGATAATCTACCAGTGCGCCGATAGTCTCGATGCTATCCAGGAGGGCCGCGCCGACCCGACTGCTCTGTACGTGTTCATCGAGGAAAAATACATTCCCGCAAAAGCAAAAAATCTTAAAATATACGAGGTAGACGGGCTCTACGTTGCGAAGTGTCCCGGACAGTACGATGCTCTCGCCGAGAGCGAAAAGGCTGAATAAAGCCAGTTACAGGAGGATAAAATGAAATACGGTCTTGTTATGGAGGGCGGCGCGATGCGCGGTCTGTTCACCGCCGGCGTCACTGACGTCCTTATGGAAAACGGCATCACCTTCGACGGAGCTGTCGGAGTTTCCGCCGGAGCCTGCTTCGGATGCAACTATAAATCCGGTCAGAACGGCAGAGCTATCCGCTATAATCTGCGATTCTGCCGCGATAAGCGCTATTGCAGCTGGGATTCGCTCTTCCGCACCGGAGATATGTTCGGCGCGAAGTTCTGCTACTACACTATCCCCGAAAAGCTCGACCTTTTCGACAACGAGACCTATGAATCGAACCCGATGACCTTCTACGTCGTCGCAACTGACATACACACCGGCAGGGCTGTCTATCACAACTGCCGGACTGCACGCGGCGACGACCTCGAATGGATCCGCGCTTCGGCTTCGATGCCGCTCGTTTCGCGCATCGTCACCATAGGCGGAAGAGACCTCCTCGACGGCGGTATTTCGGACTCTATCCCCCTCCGCTTTATGGAGAGCACCGGCTATGACCGCAACGTCGTTATCCTCACTCAGCCGCGCGGCTATGTCAAAAAGCCGAGCCGCTCCGCTTCGCTGATAAAGCTCAGATACGGCAGGAAATATCCCGGGCTCGCGCGCGCCTACGCCGAGCGTCCGCATATGTACAACGAGGAGCTCCGCTTCATCTCAGCCTCTGAAAAAGCCGGAAGGACATTCGTTATCGCTCCGCCGGAAGCGCTCCCTATCGGTCACGTAGAGCACGATCAGGACAAGCTCCTCGTCGTTTACCGCGCCGGAAGGGCTGCCGCACGCGAGGCTCTGCCTGCTCTGCTCGAATTTATGAAGTAAAAAATTAAGTCGTAAGGTCACTGTGTACCTTACGACTTTTTTCTTCGTATTTCGCCGACCGGGAGCCGTTATTTGAGAACGATGCCCCAGTTCGAGCTTATCTTCCGGTAAAGGCGTACCTTTTCCTTCTTCTTCTGATTCTTCATCAGGAGAAGAACACCTGCTGTGATCACAAGTGTGAGCAGAACGCCGATCACGACGGACGGGATACCTACGCCGAGAGCGATGATGAGAAGAGCCCATATCAGTACAGCCGCGATAAGTATGAGCGGCAGGCAGAACGAGCCGAAGCTTCTGTTCTTGATCTTGATATAGTGCTGTATATCGCCTATCGAAAGCATTTCATAGTTACGGGCAATGAAATTGTCCGGCTGAGCCCATTTGCAGAATGCAGCGAGGCTTTCAAACTTGGCAGTATAATCCTGATAATCGTGGAATTTTTCATTGAAACGAGCAACACGGTATACCACGCCGAGGCTTCCATCGGAATTCTTTCCGGCGTCCATAACGTGAATTATCGTACCAGTTTCAGCCTGACCCTTCATATTCTTGATGATAAGAAATTTACGGTCTACAGCTTCATCTATATTGAGCAAATGAGTCATATCTATACCTTCCTTGACTTTTTTGAATTTAACTAACTCGGTTTATTCGGATAAAGTCAGCAGTAAGAGCCAACAATTTTTCTATGCCTTTATATTGTAGCATAATATCGCGGAATTTGCAAGACAAAACACAAAAATTAAACAACTTTAGTTTTTTAATAAACAACAAACTTGTTAATTATAATACTTTGCACCCGCACCTTCGCTTTGCTCACCTGCCGGACCATTCAGCGAACTGTCATCAGAACTTGTTCTTGAAGCCTACGTTAGCCTTTGCGACCTTTTTACGCTGCTTTGCCTGCTTGAGCATTTCTTCCTTTGAAAGGTTCTCGCCGCCGCCTGCGCCGGTGTCGTCGTCATCAAGGAAGCTTGAAAGGCGCTTCTTGAAAGCTCCGCCGTCTCCGTTTGAGAGCATCACACTGCGAGCCTGATCGCCGTTTCCGCCGTATACCGAGCCGTGCTGGTAAGCGGAGCTGTGACCGCCTGTACCGTAAGGAGCTGCCTGCGGGAAGCCGTTAGGCTGATATACCGAGCCGTGAGCTGCTCCGCCGCCGAAGGGAGCTGCCTGCGGATAGCCGCCCTGCTGGGGGTAGCCCTGCTGCGGATAGCCCTGCTGAGGGTAGCCCTGCTGGAAGCCGCCGTGAGGAGCGTAGCCCTGCTGGGGATAGCCCTGCTGAGGATAGCCCTGCTGAGGGTAGCCCTGCTGGGGATAGCCCTGCTGAGGGTAGCCCTGCTGCGGATAGCCGGGCTGAGGATAGCCCTGCTGAGGATAGCCCTCCTGCTGAGGGAAGCCCTGCTGCGGATAGCCGCCCTGAGGGTACATTCCCGGCTGCGGATAGCCCTGAGGCATATTCTCGCCGTTCGGACCTGCCGCATAGGGATTGTTGAAGCCGCTCACACCCTGCTGCTGAGCGTCGGAGGGCTGGTCGTAGAACGACTTTACCTCTGAGCTCGCACCGCCGGAGGTCGCGAAGGGATTTGTTTCGTCTATGTCGAAGCCGCTTACGAACTCCGCCGGAGCTGCAAGCGAGGATGTGTCAACGCCGTCCATTGCCGGAGCTGCTGCCTCCGGAGCTGCCTCTGAGGGCGCACCTGCTGCCGGTGCCGGCTGCTCGGGAGCGGAGAGATCATCGTCGTAGCCGCTCATAAAGTCCTCAGCCGAATTCGGGATAAGGCTTGCAGAAGCGACCGCTTCATCGAGCGATAAAACGACCTGACAGCTTCCGTTCTCGGGAGTTGAATTCACGAGCATCCTGAGCGTTGCCTCGGACGGCTCGCAGAAGCTGTAGTCCTCGATAGTGATTATCACCATCTGACGTGCTACTTTTCCCGCGGTGATAAGAGTCATCGCTGCTATCTCCTCTGCCGGAAGTGAAACGGGGTTGCCCTCATTGATAGTGATACCTGTAACACCTGTGTAAACGTCGCCCGAATCAGCAACAATGAGCGCGAGACAGGCGTCGGAGTCAGCCTCAAGGTGAGGATAGCTCTGCTTTATCATACCGGCGAAGTATTTCGCAGTCTCATAAAGTGCATTTATTTCCATAAACAACCATTTTCCTTTCTAAAGATCATTCGGTTTCAACGTGCTTCTTCAGCCTTTCAGCCTTTCTTTCAGCCGCACGCTGCTTGTTGGCTTCAACTTCCGAAACGATGAGGTCGTGCTTCTGAGCGAAGAGCTCCTCATCGTAGACACACGAGAGCGAAATATCGTCCTCTGTTCCGAAATGAGCGCGCTTTGTGAGGTTATTCACGATGATCTTCTTCAGATTTTCAAAATCGTTGAGCTTGCTTGTGATTATGGTGTGGTAATCGAGGAAGTCGAATTCGCTTCCGAAAGAGGTATAGAGTCCGTCAGTTGATGTGAACATCGCGATGAGCTTCTGCTTGTCGCGGTAGAATGCGCTGAACATACCGGCAGCATTCGAGTTACACATCGAAGCAGTAACGTTCGCAGGAGCAGCCTCGTTGTACTCCATCGGCATAACAGCCTTTCCGTCGTCGAAGAGGGCAACAAGAGTTCCGTCGCCGATCTGTACGCCGAATGTGAAATTCTTTCCGGCGACTCCGACGATAAGTGTCGTGCCATAGTAGGATTCCGGCTGTATTGCGGCAAATTCCTCTTCTGTGAACTTGCTCTTCTCCTCGTCTGTAACGGGATTCTGGCTCAGATGCTCTTCAACGAGCTTGTTCCAGTCAGAGATTATCTGCTTCTGGATATTCTTGATGATGAGCCTGTAATTCTTCGGCAGATTCTCCTCGAAGCCCGCTTTGTCCGCATAGAATCTGTCTATCGTCGAGATAGTCGCCTCTACGGCGAATTTCGAGCCCAGATTGCTGCGGAAATGCTTCTTGCTTCCGTGGCCGTCGGCTACAACGCATATCGCATAATCGTCACAGACCTTATATGCAGAGCTGTCCTGACAAACAAGACCTGTTTTTTCATGACTTGCACCCTTGACCGAGTGACTGAAACCATTGAACATTGAATTCCGGACTCCTTCCAGTATTTTTTATCGGCAGCAGGCAGCTATTACCAACCTGTGTCGAAAGGAACATCGTCTGCTTCTGCCTTGCCTACGAGATCCTGTATCTGCTGTCCGAGGAGCTTCTGCTTTGCGGCAAAAACGTCCTCCTCGCCGAGCTCGTGGCTCGTATCGTCGGAGAGAGTCATACTCTTGCTTCCGATCTGTGACGAGGTAACAGCGATTATCTTTATCATCTGTGCGAGCTGACCGCCGGAATAAGCGTGAACGACTGTGTCAGCCGAGCCTGTGAATTCAGCAAGAACGTTGTCGTTGGCTTCGCTTCCGATACCGAGAGCAGCCTTGAGTCCGAACTTGTACCAGCTGTTTGCCTGAAGCTCCTTGAGACCTGCCTTGTAATCGTCCGAGGGATAGCCGTCGGTCATAAGGAAGATAACGGGAGCGAATGAGAGTGAGGGTGAGTTGAGGAAGCCGTTGCGCGACATTCTTGCGTTGAGCTCCTTCAGTGCAGCACCGAGGCTCGTAACGCCGCTTGCGCGGAGTCTTGCCCACTCGAACTCCTCTATCGGGATAGGAGCGGAATACATCCATCTTACGTCGGTCGAGAACGTGAGGACTGCGACCTTTACTTCGGTGTCAGCCTCGCCAACCTTGCGTATCTCGGGGATGAGCTCTTCCATAACTGTGTTGAGCTCGCCCATTTTCTTGCCCTTCATACTTCCTGATGTGTCGATGAGGAAGAAGATAACGAGGCTCTTTCTTGAAACGCCTGTAGCGCTGAGGGGATCGTCGTCGAAATCGAGGAGATCGTCGCCTGCCGGAGCAGAACTGTAGTTGTTATTTATGTCCGCAGCTGTATTCATACCCTGCTCGACAAGATTATCATTATTCATAAAATACATCCTTTCAGTAAGCTGAAATTAGATCTGGGCTTTGATCTCGCCAAAGTCGATCTCGAGACCCTGCCATACCGGGAAGCCTTTTCCCGGAGCTATATCGTAAAAAACGCCGTCGGGCATTTTTGCACGCCATTTTCTGTCTGAGCAATTCTTTATTCCGAGCACACCGGGCTTGAGCTTGTTCTCGACGAGCTCGCCGGCGACCTTCATAAACTCCTCGGATTCGGGGATCATCTCGCATTCGTAGAACTTGCAGCCGAGGTAGAGCGGCATTCTGTAGCTTCTGTTGCTGAAGCCGAGCGTTGCGAACTCCATACCGCACTTCGGGCACTTGAAGGTCTTTTCTGTCGGCTGGACGAACATCGAAGCGAAGTTCGTTCTTCCGCAGCCGCACATGATTATCTCGCTGCGCAGCCTGATGAAGAGCTTCTGCCATTCGTTCTCGATTATACGCTTTGTCGGGTCGGTGATACCTGTCGTGAACGAGCGTATGAATGCGTCCTTTATGTAGTCCGGATATATCCTCCAGAACTTGATAACGTTGTCGTGGATACCTCTTACAGGGCGGTTTGAAGCGTCCTTCGGGTCATACACGAAGACGGCGTTCTGACCGTAGTGTCTGAGCTCGGAGGACTCTGTGAGGCATACATCTCTCACGACCTTCTCGCCCTCCATCGGGTCACCGCGGAAGAGGAGCTTGAACAGTACGACCGCGAGCGAATACTTATCGGTCTGTACATTCGGCTGAGCGATGCCTCTTACGACCTCGGGCGCCATATATCCGGGCTTACCGCCGATACCGAAGTTGCTTCCGTCCGGGGCGATGTTATCACAGTCGCAGACGAGGACGGCACCGGTGTTGACGTTGATGAAGAAGCCTCCGTCGTTAAGGTCCTGATAGCTCTTTCCGGCTCTGTGGAGGAGGCGGAAGGAGTTGACGATATTGATGACAGCGGTTATCATCGCTGTGAGGCTGCTGAACTTGACGTCCTTCTTGACAGCGCGTCCTGTGAGTGGGTCGACCTCGAGCTTGTAGGTATTGAGGATATCTACGAACGAGTCGAATCCCTCGGGCTTGAGGTCCATTATATAGCCGAATGTTCCGTCCTCAGCTTCCTTTGTGAGGTATTTCGGCCAGAGGAATTTATTATCCGGAGGTCCGTCCGCGATATTGCTGCGGAGGTTCTTGATAAACTCCTTGGGCTTTTTCATCTTATCTATATCGTACCATTTCAGCGCCCATTTCTGACCGTTGAAACGTACAAGGTAGACGGTACCCTGTCCACCGCTTCCGATAACACTTAAAACCTGTGCCTTTCCGCCGAATTCGAGTTCGACTTCCTGACCAATTTCAAGCTCTGTCATATGATTACATCCTTTCCGTTAGTGGTATGTTCTGTCATAGTATTAATCCTCTTCAATCCCTGCGGTAGTTACAAGTCTGAAATTGATACGGTTGGAAAGACAGAATTTATGTACATAAGAGTTTTCAAAGCAATGGATAGTGAGGTTTGTGCAGTACGAGAAGGCGTTGGTATCAATGAACTTGACGCTGTCGGGAAGATAGAGCTTTCTGAGCTTTTCGCAGCCTGAGAAAGCCTCTGCGCCGATACTGCTGACGGTATCGGGGATGTCTATCGTTTCAAGGCTCGTACAGAACGAGAACGTGCTGTCCTCTATTTCGAGGATTCCTGTCGGTATCTTCACCATCGCGAGCTTAGCACACTGGCAGAACGCGCCCTGCTTTATCACCTTCAGTGAATCCGGCAGTTCAAGACCTCTCAGACGCTTGCACGATGAGAAGGCGTATTCGCCTATCGCAAGCAGGGTCGAGGGGAGCTTCACCGTTCTCAGCGAGCCGTATCCGTCGAAGCAGAAGCTCTCTATCTTGGTATAGCCCTCGGCTATCTCGATGTTGCTTCTGAGGCGGTATCTCACGGCGTCTATCGGGCGGAATATCTTTGTGTCGATGCTCAGCCGCGAGGACTTCTTCTCGGGCTCGGGCTCAGGCTCGTTGTCATCGGAAACTATCCTCATCGGTGACTCATACGGCCAGCCAAGCAGATATGTGAAGCAGGCAAGAACGAATTCCGCTGCATTTTCTGCGATGAAAAGGTCGCCGATCATATAGCTCTTCGCCTTCATAATGGCTATCTCGCGGTTGTCATCAGCGAGCAGCATCCTGAAAACGCCCATATTGTACATATTCTGGAGCAGACGGCGTTCCTTGTCGTAGTCGGGAATGTGGTCATAGAGCAGACCCATAAACTGTTTCTTGTTCATTACCGCCCTCGGGCCGTTGTCTACGACTATCGCTCTCATCTGATGCTGGAAGTCGATAGTGTTCTCGAAGCCCTCTATCGTCTGCGGAACAGGCGCTCCGCATCCGGGGCAGGCGACATATTTGGGTTTGAGTTCAGAACCGCATTTTTCGCACTGCATAGTTTCCCTCCTGATTTAGCGCTCAGCAATGAGGGGCAGCATTTCTGCTGCGAGCCAAGCGGGATTGTGTTATATTAATTATAGTATAGATACGCACATTACTTACTGTTTAATTATATCACTTACAAGGTGACTTGTCAAGGAACAGAACGACGAACATAAGTCCCGCTTTTATACAAATTGCACAAAAGCAAATACTTCGTGCTCTGTGTTATGTTGCAGAATAATTTATAATGTGAGAATTGCTTAAATGTTATATCGCCATAGTGCAACTCATTTTATTCTTTTGACTTTCCGAGCGTTTCGTTCATCTTCTCAACGAGCGAGGTTATCTTCGTCAGTGAGCCGTTTATCGCCTCTGAGCTCTCGTTCGTGGTGTTCACGTTGTCATCGAGTCCGCTGAATGCGTCTATCGTCATATTGAGGATACCGATGAGCTGTTCAACGCTCTCCTCGTCCATTGTCGGGTTGTCCGAGCAGAAGGAAACAACGTTTTCGAGCAGGTCCTTCACGACTGCCGCACGCTCCTTCGTAGCGGAGGTGGATTCGTCGATCGAGCTCATACTGCTCGTGATAGCGGCGATGTCCTCCTTGAGCTGAGCGGAGAGCCCGAGACATTCCTCCGAGATCTCCTCAAGCTTTTCGTTGTGTATCGAAACGTTCGAGTGCTTGGAAAGCAGCACGGATTTCGCGTGGATGATACAGTTATCCGGCGTATTCAGTCCGCGCGCGATAGCGATAGCCATATCCCTGCACGAATCGAATCCGCAGGCGTGGCAGTTGAATTCCTTCTCCTCCTTTGTCGTCTTGCCGAGCTTCTTGAACACGGGCTCAAGCTGCTGCGCGGACGGCATAGGCGAGGGCACTGACGGCTTGTAGTTGCGAAGGAAATCGGACGGGCGCAGCTCCTCATCGAAGCGCTTGAAGAGCTTGTCGTCTCTCCTGCCCATAAATCCCGATTTGCGGCGGTTCTTTGCGTCGTTCTCGACCTTGCGCATCACGTCCATAACGTCAAAGACGGTCTGGTTCGTCTGCGCAGCCGGTCCGATGTTGCAGCCGAAATCGCACGAGAGGACGTCGAACACCTGCGGGTGCTTAGCCTCGGGCATTTTCGAGTACATATTCAGCTCGTTGTAAACGCTCTGAACGCCCTTTGAGGTCGTGATATTTATATCCGGGTCATGCAGCCAGAGATTGTCTCTCATTCCGCCGGGACGCGAATAGACGCTTCCCATCTGACCCTGAGTGTCATCGAATTTATACTCCCAGCTGTCGCCGGTATCAACGGGGATACTGATGCCGTTTCTCTCGAAATATCCCATCATCTTGTCGATCGTGATGTTGTAGTCGATGAGCCCGGTATCGTTGAATTCGATCTTCTTGGCGATACAGGTCGAAAGATAAGCAATGGGATTGTTGCGTCTGAGGTACTTCCTTATGTAGATAGCCGAGCACGATGCGGGGCTGTGTATAGGCGAAAGATTGTGCAGCATCTGGGGCTGGTAGGTCTCGATATACTTGACGATCGACGAGCAGGACTGAGTTACGATATTCTCGATAGTCCCCTGCTCGATAGCTCTTGCATGAGCCCATGTGCAGATGTCCGCGCCGAACGAACCGTCATAGATCGTGCAGCCCTGATCTCTGAACCAGTCGAGCACGCCCTTCCACTTTGTCGGCAGAGCAGCCTTGATAGCCGGAGAAGCGATGATTATGAGCTTCTCCTTGATGAGGTGGGACATACATTCCTCGGTGTCGTCGAGATAGTCTCTTGCGCCGTGGTTGCAGATGCGGACACATTCGCCGCAAGCGATACATTTATCGGGATTTACAGATACGATGAGCTTGCCGCCGTCGAGTTTCCTGACAGTATTGGCTTCGGGCGCTGGACAGCTTCTTATGCACGAATTACAGCCTGTACATTTTTCAGGCTTTACAATGATAAGTTCATTCATTCACGATACTCCTTGTATAATAAATTGGTAAGGATATTACTTATTCTTCAGCGCTTTAGCCTTTTCGGCGAGTGCAGAGAGGTCTGTCTTGCCGCTCTTGCTGCCTTTTTCCGCGGAACTGCCGTCCGGTCCGCTGTTTTTGTCATCATTCCCGGCTGCCTTTGCTGGCTCGGGCTTCTTCTCTGCCTGAGTCTCCTCCGCCTTCTCCTTCGGAGCAGTTATGGACTCAGCCATCTGTCTGAGCTTTTCGAGTCCGCTCTTACGCTTTTTCGCGTCTATCTCGTCGGGGTCAGCCTTTCTCTTCGGGCGCTCGGGGTAATCGGGCGACACCTTCTCGGGCTTCGAGAATTCGGGAACTCCGCCTGCTGTAAGGGTCTCTTCGGTCTTTGCGAGGAGCTCCTCGCACTTGTAGAGGTTGCCGATGCCGTTCTCCTCGAACCTGGTCAGTGCCTCCTTGAAATTGTTGAGCTGCACACCGAGCGAGGTCATCTCGGAATGAATCGACGCGCGCATATTGTTGTAAGCCGCTTCCATTTTGCCAGCCGAATTCTTAGCGTCCGCGACTATCTCAGCAGCCTTGCGCTCGGCGTCGTTGATGACCTTTTCAGCCTCATCGTTCGCAAACGCGACTGACTGCTTAGCCGCCTCATCAGCTGAGTTACGCAGCTTTTCCGCATTTTCCTTCGCAGCCTTTTCTATCATATCCGCCGACTTTTTCGCCTCGATGAACACCGTGCTCAGGTCAGCCTTTTCGTCTCCGGAGCCTGCCGCGAGCTTTGCATTAGCTTCCTCAAGCTTTGCATTCGCCTCTTCGAGCGAAGCAGTCAGCTTCTTTATCTCGTTCTCGTTCTTTTTTATCGTGTCCTCAGCCGACCTGAGCTTAGCGGAGAGAGTCTCATTCTCCTTCTGCGCCTCGGTGAGCTTTGCCCTGCCCTCGGCGAGGATGGTCTCGATAGTTACCTTCATCTCCCTGCCGTTCTCGTTTCCTTCGAGCAGGAGCTTTGTTTCGCGCAGTTCGTTTTCAAGTCCGGAAATCTGCCCGTATAAAGAATCAAGTCTGCGTATCACATCAGCCTTGTCGTAGCCGCCGTATGTGACGGTCCTGATAAATGCGGAGCCAGCCATTCTCCAATCCCTCCCAGTATAATTCTATGACGGCGGGAACCGCGTCAGACAACAGAAAACCCCGCCTGTCATTTTCTCGATGATACACTCACTTTATTATACTACATCGTAAAAACAAAGTCAATATAAGAAGGGAAAATGTAGGGGGGAAAATACGTCTTTATGCGCCTTTCCGGCGCTTTTGTCATTGTGTGGAGAGCTCACCATCCAGCCTCGCTCGATCTGATGAGCTTCTGTACCTCCGGTCTGTCGTAGAGTCCGAGGTCGAAGAGCTTGTCTGCCTGCTTCCTCGTTATCTCGCCGCGCTCGGAGTGAACATATCTGCTGTGCTTCTGCTCGGTCGCGTCCCACGAATCAATGACCTCTATCCAGCCCTTTCTGTGGAGCGTGAGCTCGGGATATTTCTCCGTGCGGTAGAGCGTGCGGACGATAGTTTCCGCGCATTTGTTGTGCTTGGTATAGGCGCAGGAATATGTATCCCCTTCCGGAGAGATCCACCCGAGCCGGAAGCCGGGGTCATTGCGCCTGAACATCCTGTCAAGCGGAAGAGGGCACGTCTTATCTGATTCGATGACCTCGACGAAATGCCGGTCGTTCGGGTCAAATCTGAAGTATCCGCCGCTGTCGTCGAAAACGACGGGAAGCTGCTCCTCACGTATAAGGTCCTCGTAGCCGGTGCCCTTTACCTGTTGGAGCGAATCCGCGTAGCGATAGCAATACTGCCCTGTATCAGAACTGTACACGGCAAATTTCATCATTCTCTCGTTGCCCTCCCCAAAAAAGTTTTTCCCTATTTTTTCCTTTATATTGCACTATATTATATACTATTTTAATTTTACCGCTAATATCGCAGTTTGTCAAGAGTGAAATCCTTAAATATCGCCGCTTTCCGGCACTTTCAGGCAATTTTGTACAATTCGTCTAAACAGAACAACTCTGATAGGTCAAAAATGTATACCCGTCGGATAATTTAAGTATCGTTTAATCTACCTTTGCTCGGAAATGCACAAAAATGACCGTCCTACATTTCGTAAGACGGTCATCATTTTTACATATTCATAACGGTATTTACCATATTACCGCCGTTCATCTTAGCATTTCTCATCGTTGTATCAAGCTTGACAAGAAGCGAGTTCACGTTGAGGCAGTCGCCGGGGAGATAGTGATATGCTGCACCGGAGACAGTGAGCTGAACTGTGAGGTTGAGGACAGTGAACGGGCTGCTCATTACAGAGTGTATCTTCTGAACGAACGCCATTGACTGGCTCTCGGTGTACTCCTTGTTGAATACGAAGCAGAACTCGTTGCCGGTGATGTTGTAGATCTCGGCAATGTCGCTGAACTCTTCCTTGAGCTTCTCAGCAACAGCTGCGAGGTACTCGTCGCCGAACTCATAGCCGTAGGTATCGTTGATGATACGGAAGTTATCCATATCGAATACGGCGATGTTGAAGCGGTCGGATTCGAGGCGTCCGCTGATGTCGTTATCGAGCGCATAGCGGTTCTTCATACCTGTAAGGAGGTTCGTAAGGGCAAGGTCTGATGCCTTCTGTCTTGTAGACTTGAGCTTTGCATCGACCTCCTGAAGGTTCTTCTCACGCTCCTCGATCTCCATATTTGCCTTCTTTGCTCTTCTTGCGAAGAGGAAGATAGCGAGCTCACCGAGGATAAGGATAGCTCCCATTACGATCTCGGAGATAACGAATACTCGTGCCGACTGAGCCTGAGTCTTTGCTGTGTTCGCTGCGTTGATCGAGATAGTAGCGATAAGCATCTCGGTAGCAGTAGTTTCAAGGGGATAGATGTCCTGAGTGTAGATGTCGGAAAGACTTACTGAATCCGGAAGTCCCTCTTCGCTCTCCATCTGATCACGGAGTGTGGAAAGACGAGCGCGGTAAGCCTCAAGGAAAACTCTTGCGTGGCGGCAGCGCTTTACTGTAGCGTCAGTGAGTCCTTCGTAATTCTCGAAGGTATCGAGCTTCTTGTCGATAGACTGGAACGAGCTCTCGATACTGTCTGCGACAGCAGCCTGACTCTGAGGAGTACCGATGCCGGCGATGATGGTAAGAACTCGCTGGTTGATGCTCTGGAGCTCACCGTTTACAGAGTTGATGGTGTTCATCGTTGTTGAGGTCTGTCTGCCGATATTTGTGATGTTGCTGAATACGTAGAAAACGAGGAACATATTCACTGCCGATACCAGCGCGAGCAGGATCGCCGCAAGTCTGTAAGCAGCCGTACTTTTCTTGGTTGTAGCTTTTGCCATTAGTTTGACCCTCCTTATGCTTTTTCAGGATACAGCAGGAGCTGGATATCGTCATCGTTGATGTTCTTTGCCGAGATCCATGTAACACCGGTATCGAGCGAGCCTGTAACGCCCTGTCCCTGTGCAGCCTGTATTGCGTATCTTGTTCCGATGTAGCCGATAGTGTAAGGGTTCTGGATGATAGTTCCGTCGAGGATGCCCGACTTGATGTACTTGAGCTCCTCCTCGTCTGAGTTGAAGCCGACAAGAGTGATCTGGTCAGCGAGTTCAAGCTCTTCGACTGCCTTACATGCACCGAGAGTCGTATTCGTGTTCGTTGTGTACATAACTCTTATATCGGGATTTGCTTCGATGAGCTTCTTAGCCTCTTCGTAAGCAGCCTCCTGAGTACCGCAGCGCTCGCCCTCGATGAAGAAGTCAGCGATCATATCTGCGCCGCCTGCGGGAGGTCCGCCCTGAGTCTGTTCATCGGCAGCTTCTGTCTCGGTCGTATCCTCGGGAGCTTCTGTCTCAGCAGGAGCGCCGCCTGTAACAGCAGCGACAGCAGCCTGTGCAGCAGCCTGTATATCAGCCTCGGATGCGCCTGTTCCGGCAGCTGCGGAACGTGCAGCGCCAAGAGCAGCATTGAGGATAGCAGCCTCGGGAGCTCCGCCCTGTGCAGCCTGAGTTGCAGCCGCATTCGCAGCTATCTCAACAGGTGAACCGCCGCCTGAGGAAGTGCCGCCCTTTGAGCCGCCCTGTGCAGCTCCGGCAGCAGCCTCTTCCTGTGCCTTTGCAGCAGCAGCCTGAGCCTTTGCAGCCTGACGCTCGCCGATGAACTTGCCGAGCGTGGGTGAGATCGTCGCTCTGAAACCGGTCAGACGGAGATCAGCTGTTGCAGCGGTATGTCCTATCATCGCGATCTTGCCGATGTTCTCTTCGTCCTCGGAAATGCTGCTGAAGTAGATGTTCGCAGCGTTTCTTGCGGCAACAGCGCCGCCGTCGAAGTCGCTCGAACCAACGTACGAAACGATGCCGTCGTAGTTGGAGCGCGAGTTGATGTTGAGTATCTTCACGCCGCGCTTCGTAGCTTTATCAAATACCGAATTGAGCTCGTTCGGGTCATTCGGTGCGATAACGATAGCCTTTGCGCCTGCGTCGAGAGCTTTGTTCACAGCCTCGATCTGGCTTGCGTAGTCGTTATCGTTCGTAGCTGTGTAGTAGAGGAGCTCGTAGCCAAGCTCTTCACAGCTGTCCTCAGCGCCTTTTTTGACCTCATCCCAGAACGAGACCTTCTCATTCTTGGCGATGACAGCGATCTTGCCGCCGGCACTCTCAGGCTTGCCGCAGGCTGTTGCAGAGGCGAGCATCGTCAGCGCTACAGAACACAGAGCAATTCTCTTGAGAATGCCTTTTCTCTTCATTTTGTTCATGAAAATGAACCTCCTTATAACAAATTGTTTCCGTGTACCCCAAATGTACCCCAAGAAACCGATACGCTCCCCCGGTATCACGATACGGACGCTGCTGATAATCCGGGAAAAACGTGCTGCTCATTCGCATTACCCTTATGAGCTTTACACATAAATACATTTTACCACACTTTTTTTCAAATTACAATAATTAAATTTGAAATATTTCTTTGCAAATTTGCTGATTTTTTTGTGTTAAAATTGGTCAATCGGACAGTTTATGTACTGGTGATTATAGTATTAAAAAATCAAATAATTTTGTCTCTACAAATAGTATATTCCTGCAAAAATATAGCAAAATGCTGACCCATCTCAAGGTCCCGCAGCAGAGAAATACCGAGCCCGTATTTCAGGGCACGGTATCCTGCTTTTTCATAAAGTGCAGCTCAGCGCACCTGCCACTCTCTGAGCACTCTTACGCACTGCCGCTGCTTTTCTTTGTACTATATTGCACCTGCGGAGATCATCACTTCTCGGCGAGCTTGTCCGCGAAGCTCTCAGCAGCTTCGTCGAGCTCCGCCTTTTCGTAGATGTAATCGTTGCAGGCAGAGAAGAAATCGTCTATTATCCTCTCATTTTCGAGCACAGGCGAGAGCTCTGAGAGCGCACAGCCCTCCATTTTCTGCGAGGCATCGTACTGAAGACCCGTGAGCTGTCCCTTCTCACCGAGCACCTCAACTGCCGGTCTGCTCAGCGGTATGCCCTTTTCTATGCCCTGCAGCTCCGCCATTTCCCTGCTGTTCACGAGAAAATCGAGCAGCATGCCTGCTTCGTTCGGGTGCTCCGTGTTCCTGCTCACCGCGTACATCGTAGCCGGCTTTGCGTACCAGCCCTCGCCCGGACGGTCGTTCACATTCACCGTATAATCGGCAATAACGATCTCTCTGCCGTTCTCGACAGCCGTGCCGAAATAGCTCTTCGCGTCGCTCACCCACGCTATCGCACCTGCGTATTCCTCGTTCTCGAGCCTGATACGCTCATAGTGGTCAACGAGCGGCATCACCTTCTTGTCGATGAGCTGCGCATAGAAATCAATCATTACCGCGAAATCCTCGGCACCGAAGTTGAAATTGCCGTCCTCACCGAGGATCTGCTTGTCCTGCTTCTGCTCGGCATAGGCGATGAGATACAGCCACATCGACTTGCTCGAAGCGCTCAGCGGATAGATCCCGGCAGGTCTCATTTTTTCAGCCGCATCGAACAGGTCGTCCCACGTTCCGGGCACCTTCGCGTCGAACTGGTCATAGATAGTCTTGTTGATGTAGACGGTCTCGGCGTTCATCGCTATCGGCAGCGCGTAAAGTATGCCGTCCTTCGTCCCGTAGCGGAGCACATCCTCATCATAGCCCGAAAGGTCGAGCGTGGAAGAGAGCTCCCTGAGCTTGTAATAGCCCTTGCCCTCGTTGTAATAATCGGTCAGCCAGCCGTAGTTTATCTGCATTACGTCACATTCGGTGTCCGAGGTCATCCAGACCCTGTTGCGCTTCTCGTAGCCGGACCACTCGGAATAGCTGCAATTCACCTTTATTTCCGGGTGCAGGCGCTCGAATTTGTCAACCGCTTCGAGGGTGTACTTGTTTCGCGCGTCGTTCCCCCACCACGAAAAGGAGATCTCGACCTGTCCCTTCTGCTCCTTTACTTTGGAGCTGTTTCCGCAGCCGGTCGCTGCGATAAGTGCCGTGCAGCAAAGAACTGCTGCTGTTTTTCTGAATATTCCCATTTTCCCTGCCTCCTTATGCGATAGTGAATCCGCTCTTGCCGTTTCTTTCGGAGGTCCTGAGCGCTTTGTAGGCAAGGTCGTAGATGTTCTGATAATCGCCCGTTCCGATAGCTGCACCTGCGCTCGAGGTCGCATCATCTCCGCCGGGAGCGTTCATACCGACGGGATTCCTGAAGCTGTCGCAGATATTCACGCCGCGGCTGATAACGAGCGAGCGGAACTCCTCTGAGGTCATGCCCCCGTTCTTCATCAGCACAGCAAAGGTGTTGTCGGACGTTCTGCCGATGCATTCACAGTCGGGGAAGGCTTCCTTTAGCTGCTTGACCATACGCAGCAGCTGCGCATCGACGGTCTCTCTGCCGAACTCGGTGAGCATATCGCCGAAATCGTCAAGTCTTGTGAGGATAACGGCGTACTCCCTCTTCGGGTCCTTTGTGATGAGACTGTCTGCCTTGTCGCGGAAGAAGCGGCTGCCGAGCACCTTCTCGAAGCCGTCCTCGCTTATCTCGTCGGAGAGTCCGGCTGTGACAGTGCCGATGGGGTCAGCCATACGCCTGATGAAGACGGTGCCGGCGATGACCGCGATGAGCGAAGCAGCAGCAGCGGCAATGTATATCAACTTCCTCATATCCTTCGCCTCTTTGAGGATAATATCGGTGGGTACCGAGCAGATCACGTACCAGTCGCCGTTGGTGGAATTGACAGTGGAAAGGTTGTCCTTACCTGTGATGACCGCCATATCCTTGCCCTCGACGTCGCTGAGCACATCTGCCGGGATAGTTGTTCCGACAATATCGTCCTCGACCGATGAATATATGATCTTGTGATCCTTGTCCGTCAATCTCACCGCCATATCGCTCATTGCCTCGGGATTCTCGAATACGCTGCCGAGCTCGGCTGTGTAGAACGAGATGACAAAAACTGCGTTGTCATTGAGCCTTTTCACGTAATAGATACGGTCATAGCCCTGTTTATAGCCTGTGCTCCAGCCGTCGTGAGTGCGTGTGCGATCCGCCATTGCCGAGAGGTCCTTGTAGAGGTCCTCGCCGAACAGCTTTATAGTGCCGTTCGATACCTTGCCGACTGTGTGATCGTTCGCGTAGACTATGCCGTAATCGACGAAGTTCTCCATAAGACAGAGACTGCTGAGGTCGGCAGCTATCTGCTTTTCAGTGTTTATCGCGTCATACTCGTCATTGCTGCTGTCCGTCGCGTCGTAGCTGTAGGCGTTGTCGACGGAATATGCGAGCGTCGCCATTTTCTCCGTCCTGCTCATATAGCTGTCAAGATTGAGCTTGAGCTGCACATTGAGCGCGGACGTCATCGAGCTGACCTTGTCCTTCGTCAGCTCATCGTACTTAGTTACCGCAAAGGCTGTGATACCGAGAACTGCGACAATAACTATTATCGCGTAGCCGATGATCATCAGGAAGCTCATTCGCTTTATCCTGACAAGCCCCTGCGCCTGCACCTGATCTCTTGTCATTTTTTATTCCCCTTTTTCCCTTTGGTACGGTGTACCGTTTTTTTCTATTATAGCAACCTGTTTTACCTATTTCAAGGATTTCCCCGATTTTATGGCGAATTACACATATCGTCCGACAATCTTCCGCTCCGATATGCGTATTTTGTACACACAAACTTATTGCAGCAGCACTTTTTTCAGAGAATTTGTACTATCGCAGCTTGCTTACAATTATATAATATAGTATCCTTCTTCACAGAACAACGCCTTATCCGGTGCAGCCCGGAACTGTCACAGATCACGCTCTCATTTCGTTATTATGTACAGAAACTCATTTGAGGAGGTATCGCTATGAAAAAGAAAGCGGCTTTCCTGCTTGCAGCTCTGACGCTGCTCACCGGCTGCGGAAGCAGTCCTGTTTCCGGCTCAGACAGTACAATCGCTCCGGACAGCTCAGATGTTCCGGAAGAGCACAAAGATGACACCGTCATCACGATCGCGAGCGTTCACGGTATATGGGAGCCGATGCAAAAGCTCATCGACGAATTCAACGCCCGGGACAACGGTATCCGTGTCGAGGTAAAGAATTACGCCGAAGAGGAGGATTTCAAAGACTTCGGCATCGACGAAAAGGGCGTCTTCAATGGCTACGATACCGACGAGCTGAAAATGATAGATTTTCGGGTCACGCAGGACCTTCTGAACAAGGACACGATAGATCTGGTCGGACAGTTCTCGTTCGGCAACGCTGCCAAGTACGAGATCTTCAAGCAGAGGGGCGGATTCTGCGACCTCTATGAGTTTATGAAGGACGACCCTGAGGTCAATCCCGATACGCTCAGCAAACACATTCTTGAGCTCAACGAGCGCGACGGAAAGCTCTATTCTATGCCGGCATACTATGCCGCGTGGTCGATGACCGGAAAAAGCGGATACGTCGGCACAGAGCGCAACTGGACCGTCAGCGAATTCATCGACCGCTGGGAAAAAATGCCGGAGGGAGCGACTGTGAACGGCACCAATGTCGCCGAAAATATTTATTACGATGTTCTGCGAACGAACACGACCGCATTCGTTGATTACGTAAACTGCGAGGTACACTTCGACTCCCCCGACTTCCGCAGGATGCTCGAATTCTGCTCGGCCTTTCCCAGCAATATGGGGCAAAAATCCGAGCACGACTATAACGATGTCCGCTTCGTTCAGGTAGCTCCGATATTCAACTATAAAAGCGCGATCGCAAGCGAAATGAACTACGCCGAACACAAGTCCGAATACTACCGTCTTCGCGACGGCAGCCATACACTTGTTGGTTTTCCCACGTCGGACAGACGCGGCGCTTATCTCTGTTCGACTCACCTTGAACTGTCGATATGTGCTAATATTTCAGCTGAAAAACAGCAGGCTGCGTGGAAGTTCCTGCGCGAGCTCTACACCGAGCAATTCCAGACCGATTCCTTCGCCGATCGCATAGAATCGAGGAATCCGCAGACCGGTGAGACCTCGGTACAATACGTATTATTGCTTGGATTCCCCATTAACAACGCTGCCCGTGCAAACATCGCAGAAGGCTTCATCAACGGCTCATATGAGAACACAAACACTATCATACCGGAAGATGAGTACGCTCAGGACAGCGACCTCAGACTCGAACAGGCTGACATCGACTTCATCGACGAATATATCAGTTCTATAGACCGCTGGGAGTTCCAGAGCACGGACCGCGAGCTCTTCTCTATCGTTGAGGACGAGGTGCTCGCTTATCTCCACGGCGAGCAGGACATCGACTCCACTATCGATCTCATACAGAACCGCGCCTCGATATGGATAAGCGAGCAGTCATAAACTCTTTTCCAAAAAAACGAACAGCGTCACCCTTAACGAGTGACGCTGTTTTTATCAGCTATAACTCAGAATAATATCTGACGAATTCGTCAATACATTCATATCTTGACTTGGGCGTTGACTGCCATATCAGCTCGCCGTCACATTCAAGGCTGAGAAAATAGCCGTCGCACTGTTCCCAGCCGTATAGCAGAAATTCCCTGCCCTTATGGAAGAATCTCAGCTCATTATCGGTCAGGACTGCCCTTTTTATATCGTTACTGCTCATATCTCACCTCATATCGCTGCATACTGCCTGATATACCGAATCATTCATATATCTCACCTCAGATAGTTTTATGTGGTATGAGAATATTATAGCTATATTAATCTACTTTGTCAATAAGTTTTGTAGGAATAAGATATTGACATATTCTGTTGCCTGATATATAATCATATTATATCTATCAATTTAATATGATAATAAAGTAAGGAGAGCTTTTATGCTGAATCAGTTTTCAAGAACACAGCTTCTTATAGGCAGTGAGGGTATGGATAAGCTTGCAAATGCAAGAGTTGCAGTATTCGGTATCGGCGGCGTCGGCGGATATGTCTGCGAGGCGCTTGTAAGAAGCGGTGTTTATAAATTCGACCTCATCGACGATGATAAGGTCTGTCTTACAAATCTTAACCGCCAGATAATCGCCACGAGAAAAACTGTAGGAAAATACAAAGCAGAGGTCATGGCTGAACGAATGAGGGAGATAAATCCAGATGCGGATATACGCATACATAAGTGCTTTTTCCTTCCCGAAAACGAAGACGAATTTCCGTTTGAAGAGTATGATTATATCGTCGATGCAGTTGATACCGTTACGGCAAAGCTCGCTCTTGTAATGAAGGCGCAGGAGCTTCATATCCCCATTATCAGCAGTATGGGAGCCGGAAACAAGCTCGATCCCACGGCATTTCGTGTCGCAGATATATACGATACGAAAATGTGTCCCCTTGCAAAGGTAATGCGCATCGAATGCCGCAAACGAAAGGTCAGGAAGCTCAAGGTCGTATATTCCGAGGAAAAGCCAACACGTCCCATTGAGGATATGTCGATCTCGTGCCGTACACATTGCATCTGTCCTCCCGGGGCAAAGCATAAATGCACGGAACGCCGCGACATTCCGGGAAGCACAGCTTTTGTCCCTTCTGTTGTCGGACTGATAATCGCAGGAGAGGTCGTAAAGGACCTTACGGCAGTCTGAGAGAACAGGATACCTGCTCCTCATCTGAAAGCTCTGTTATAGTCGGAGTATCACCGCATACCGGACAGCGTGGATTCCTTTTCGGAAATCTTACTTTCCGCCACTCCATTTTCAGCCCGTCGAATACGAGCATACTCCCTGTAAGCAGTTCACCCTGACCTGTTATGTACTTCACTGCTTCGAGAGCCTGCATCGCCCCTATCACCCCTGCCATTGCACCTATCACACCGGCTTCACGGCAGCTCGGTACGGCGTCCTTCGGCGGAGGAGCTTCAAATATGCAGCGATAGCATGGGGATATATCGGGAACATAAGTCATAAGCTGCCCCTCAAAGCGAAGTATACCTGCATGACAGAAGGGCTTGCGGCTGAGTACGCAGGCATCATTTATGAGAAACTTGGTAGGAAAGTTGTCAGCGCCGTCGATGATGAAGTCGTATCCCGCTATCATTGATGCTATGTTTTTACTGTTTACATATTCGTGATATGTGATAACTTCAACATCGGGATCGAGTGACTTTATTGTTTCGGCGGCGGACTGCACTTTAGGCTTGCCTATATCATCGGTAGTGTGGATTATCTGTCTTTGCAGATTTGAAAGCTCCACGTTGTCGCAGTCGGCAATGCCTATAGTTCCCACACCTGCGGCGGCAAGGTACATTGCGGCAGGTGCTCCCAGACCGCCTGCACCTATGATGAGCACCTTTGCGGAGAGGAGCTTTTTCTGCCCTCTTACTCCTATTTCCTTTAGTGTTATATGCCTCGAATAACGTTCGAGCTGCTGATCTGTTAAAGCCATTTTTACCTCCTGAAAGGAATCTGATATGAAAAGATTGAATGCATCGGAAATCGACAGCCTTGACACCGGAAAAGTGCTTCTTCTTGATATACGAAGCAGAGAAGAATTTGAAAGGGATAGTATCAAGGGCTCGGTAAATGTGCCGTTTGACGAAATATCCACCGGACTTTCAAAGCTTCCGAAAGAGAAGCCTGTTTACGTCCTGTGCAGAACAGGAGATCTCAGCGCAGAAGTTGCCGAGATACTTGAAGACCGCGGATATGACGTTTACAACATCGAAGGCGGTCATGCTGCATATATCGTAAGTCTGATGAGATGAAAACCGCAAGAGCAAAACATACTTATTCAGTAAGTATACCATATACACATCAGCTTGGCAAGAGTATCGGATATAGCATTTTTCTATAGTCTGCAATGGTTTTTTAGCATTGGACAAGCTCATTTCCCGGTGATATAATAAAGCCATACCACACAGGAAAGGAGCTGTACAAATGGTAACAGGCAAGGGACCCATACAGCACATTTTCCGCTCGGTGCTCATTTGTGCGGAGCGGATGCGGAAAGCAGAACGATGTTGAACTGAACGTTCATCAGATGACCTTCCGTAATAATATGTGCCATAATAAATATATAAAGGTGTTGGCTATGGTATTAAGAAGCTGCATCAGCTTCCTCGGAAAGCTGTTTGAAAATGATATGTATTTCATTCGTACAGAAACAGGAAATGTGGTGTTTCACCCACGAACACTTTCCAGAGATGATAGCATGACCGACAACGAAGAATAGGATCAACTCCGTCCGGGCTTCCATAATGCCCCGGGCGGAGTTTTTTGCAATTATTATACTCGCTCACGTACCGACATCAGACATAGGCTGAAAGTGCATAAAAAATCCCCGATGATACGGGGATTTTCGATGTGCAGCTCAGATATGGCGAGGCAGATTCAGATCATGTCCGGTCACGCACAGACTACGGCTTGCACTTCAGCCTTTCGCGGAACTCCGAAAGGGTTATCCCCTCGTGCTCCTTGAACTGCTTGGCAAAATGCGCATAGGACGAATAACCGCACAGCTCCGCTGCCTGTGTGAAAGTGAGGTCTTCACTGAAGAGGAGCTCCTTCGCCTTCATAATGCGGAAGTCTATCAGCTCCTCAAATATGCTCTTGCCGAAATATCGCTTGTACATTCTTTGCAGATAGCTGCGGCTGACGTTTGTGCGTCCGCACAGTTCCTTCACGCTCCAGCCGGCTTCCGGACGCTGCTGCATTTCCTCACGTATCTGTGCAAGCAGGCGGTAGAGCTGAGGATTCTCGATGCTGTTTATACTCTCCGTGCCGTTTGTCCGAAGCTTGCTTTTCTCTTCAAGCTGCTCGAAGGCAAGGCAGAGATAGCTGATAAGTGTGCAGTATTCCGGCTGATAGCAGCACGGCAGTTTCCCGAATGACAATGCCGCGATGCCGAATTGCCGCTCGTCCATATGCAGCGGCGAGAGATAGTACGCACTCGGGTGCTCCGGACAATTTGTCAGATAGGCTATTATGTCAGACTGTTTCAGCGGTATATCAGTTATACCACTGCTTTTTCCTGCCCTGTCGGTCCACAGCACCTCACAGAAGTCCTTGTGAGCCGGGAGATGTGTATGCTGCTCCAGCGATCTCATATAACGGTCTGTAAGGAATATGCGGAAATCGCTCCAATGGCAGACAAGATATATCCTGCTTGCGATAAGATAAAGCAAGTCATACAGCGAACCGGTATGCATAAGCTCAAACAGTACCTCGCTGTGATAGAACCACTCCTTGTATCTTGAGACGAGATGTCTCTCACGGCGGCTTCTTTCTGTCTGAGGCTGGACCGGAACACAGCCGCAGCTGCGCCCTATCTGTATCTGACCGAACCTTGAAGGTGCTCTGCGGCAGTTCCTTCCGGTCATAAACGTGTACAGCCGCCGGAAGGCGTCGATACCGAGCTGATAGCAGCTTTTCGGAAATGTCGTGAGGCTCACATCGCTCTGCGGATCGTCGAGATAGCCGTCAAAGCCTGTTACTGCAATGTCAGACGGAACGTTGATCCCTGCCCTGCCGAGAGCGGCGATCAGCGAATCTGCCATAATGTCGTTGGCACAGACTACCGCCTCCGGCATCGCAAGCTCTCCGCTGATGAGACGCTGCGCATATTCTGCCGGAGCATTCCGCCAGAAATCTCCGTATGTATAGTATGTTTCATCGTAATAATATCCGTGACGCTTCATAACGCTGAAATATGCCTGCAGCCTGTCCTCAGCCTGAGAAGTGCCTTTGGTTCCGGTCAGGCAGTATATCTTTTTGTGTCCGTGGACCTGTATCATATGCTCGATGAGCACAGCAAATGCCTCGGGGTCGTGGGAAACGGTATTCTCAAAAAAAGGATGTTCACGTGCGTCAAGCATCATAACCGGCTTTCCGGTGCGTTTGAGAAGAGAATCGAGCTTCTTCCGTATCCCGAAGTGGGCAAAAGCATTCTGGTCATAGATGAATCCGTCGAAATCCGGAAGTCCTATCAGCTTGAAAATATCAGCTTCATGTTCTATATGAGGTGATATGGGCTCCTGAAAATTATTTCTTGCTGCAAGCACGATGACATTGCAGTCTGCGCAGCTGCTCTGAGCAATGACACCGCATATCATCTCAGCTATATAATCGCGGTAGCATTCCGCTGTGACAACTCCGACGGTCAGCCTTTTTTTCATTGGCTGCTCCCTCCCTTCCCGTTCACATTATAACATATTATTCCATAAATGGCAACAGGCACGGAAAAGTGATCCGTTGCAGTACATCTTTGCCAAGATACCGTTGATGCCGCCATACTGATATGTGATATTATGAATAAGGATACAACACGATCCGACATATCATTATGCGCTTTTATGTGAAATTGTCTCATAGCGTGATACAATAGAATCTTGCTAATCGAAGCGGATTCGATTATAATAGTTACAGGTGGATAATATGCAGATACTTACTGCAAGTAATATGACCGCAGAAAGGAATTGGGAAAATGAAGAAACGAATCTCAGGCATTCTCAGCCTTGCAATGGTACCGGCTCTGCTGTGCAGCTATGCCGGTATCGCAGCGCCGGCAAATACCGGCTTTATGGATATGATAAGCGCAGAAGCCGCTGAGATCAGCGGACGGGTGCTATACGTTGCAGAGAACGGAAACGACTTCTCCGGAAACGGCTCTTCTGAAAGACCTTACCGCTCAATAAAAAAAGCCGCTGAAGAGGCAACAGCCGGCACGACTGTACTTATCCGTCCCGGCACCTACATCGAGGACGACATCAGACCGAAGGAATCCGGAAAGGTCGATGCAATGATAGTTTTCCGTCCAGAAAAGACCTCTGACATCGGCAAGGTCATAATCAAGCACAAGGACGTTTTTGACGGCTCCTCCGTAACTCCGCAGGTGCGCGCTCAATGGCTTCAGGACACCGGCTGGAAGGAAGAAGAGGTACAGCATTACGACAACGCCGGTATCGAATACTCTATCGCCGGACGCAAGAATCAGCTCACCGACGTTTTCAATCTCTTCGGCCGTGATTATATATGGATTGAGGGCTTCGTTTTCGAGGATTACAAGTATGCCCGCAGCACCATTGACATTATGGGCAGAGGAAATGTCGTTCTGAACAACAAGTTCAGGAATATCGGCTGTGTTTACAACGCACCGTGGTCGTGGTCCGCACAGGGCGTATACCGTCCCGATGTTACGATCCCGGTAGCCGGCCCCGATAATGTTATCCGCAACAACTACTTCGAGAACGTATACGGCGAGACTCTCTGCTATGACAATCATTCGCAGAACTGCATAATCTCCGAAAACACGTTTATCGGCGCTATCGGTAAAAATGCGGGTGCAGGCGGTGCAGAGTCGTCCACTCTCGGCGGAAGAGCTGACGGCAACAGAAATAATGCATTCGCCTTCAACTACTCCGGCGGCTCGGTGAACGGCGGTACTATCTGGCTCGATATAAGCGTCCGCGATTTTACTGCTGTCAGAAACGTTGCGCACAACACCGCATATTTTATGTTCAACGAATCGGAATGCACGCGAAACTGGGCATATGAGAACATCGTCTACAATAAGCCTCTTGATGCGAACAAGCGTATGCCTGTCAGCTCGGAATACTTTATGAATTTCCCGGCACAGCGCATCGAATCCGGACTCTTCTCCGCCTTCTGGGACACCGGCTCGACGTGGGACGCAAGATGGGTCAACAACGTAACATATAATCTGAAAAACGGTATCTCTCTCGACCGTTCATGGAACAACGAGGTGAGAAACAATATCGCCTATGAAGATGAAAACAGTATGTACAACAGCAATGACACCGTCGGTCTTCTCGTCAAGGAGACCTCAGTAAACGGCTTCCACGCATGGCACGGTATCGACCTGAAAGGCGGCGGCTCAAACATATTCCGCAGCAATCTCTGGTATTCCGCACGCAAGCCTGCCTACGTCCGTTATATGGACCCCTCGCAGCCCTCGATAACTGTGGACGCATTCAACAAGCAGATAGGCTCAGAAACCGAGCTCGCTCAGGACCCGATGTTTGAAAATGCTGCTGCTTACGATTTCAGACTGAAGGCAGGAAGTCCTGCTATAGGCTCCGGAGACAACGGCGTGGACCGCGGCGCATACGCTGTATATCCGAAAACTGATGTCGGCTGCAACAAGAGTCTCGGGCTCACGGAAGATGTGAATGTGAGCTTCTCGGCTCTGAATTCCTCCGCAAAGCCCGGCGATGTCATAGAGCTTGAACTGAAGCTCAGCAAGCCTGCCTCGGGCAATATGGAATTTGAAGTTACTCCTGTTGCCGGCGATGCAAGACCCGATAAGGATTTCAGCTTCGTTGACGACCCGAAGGTCACGTTCCGCTCAGGCGATACAAGCAAGACAGTCCGTGTGAAGATACTTGAAGGCTACGACCTCGATCAGCTGCTCGTTTTCCGTCTCATACCTGCCGGCTCAACAAAGCTTGAGGCAGTCGGCGCAAGAGATATGCACCTTGTAAGGATAGCCCGTGCAGAAAAGCGAGTGCTCGTGCTCAATAATGTCGGCGATTCTATGGGAACATCCGTCGTTGAGTATCATAAGCCCGGCGAGCTCGTCACTATCGACGCGAAAACAAGACCCGGCTACACATTCGACGGCTGGCAGGTCGGAATAGACGCAATGGACCTGACTCCTGTCAGCGCTGACGGTACTCGCTCAACATTTATAATGCCTGAGTACAATCAGCGGATACAGGCAAAATGGAAGCTCAACGGCGGACGTGTGAATGTTGCCGGACTGAGACTTGACAAAGAATCGCTCGCACTGAACGCCGGTGATTCATCGCAGATAAAAGCGGATATATTCCCCGATAATGCCACTGATAAGGTCGCGCTGTTCACATCTTCGGATCCGCTCGTTGCTGCCGTAGACAGCAAGGGCAATGTTACCGGATTATCAGAAGGTACTGCCGAAATAATCGTAAGAACACTTGAACCGAGCGATAAACAGTTCACAGCAAAATGCAGAGTAACGGTAACAGGAACGCTTGCACCTGCCGGCGATGTCATCGAAGCAGAGGATTTCAACGATCAGTCCGGCATCGACATCGAGAGCTGTAACGAAGGCGGAAGGGATGTCGCTTACATTGAAAACGGCGACTATATCGGATTCAAGGGCGTCAATTTCGGCAGAGGTGCGGAATCGATAGATCTGCGCGTCGCTTCTAACGGAAGCAGCGGTTCGATAGAGGTACATCTCAGCTCGCCCGAAGGAAAGCTCATCGGCAGTATGGATGTCAGTGAAACAGGCGGCTGGCAGAACTGGACTACACAGAAGTGCAGGATAGACAAGACCACCGGTGTGAACGATGTATATTTTGTATTCAAGGGCGGCGAAGGCTATCTGTTCAATCTCAACTGGTTCAGCATCAATTACCCGTTCGTGAACGACAGCGTTTCAGGCGACGTCAACCTTGACGGCGAGGTAACTGTGGCAGATCTGGTAATGCTCGAAGAGTGGCTGATAAGCAAGAGCAAAACTCTCAGCTGCTGGCGAAACGGAGACATCTGCAAGGACAACAGGATAGACACATTCGACCTCGTTCTGCTCAGAAAAATGCTCATTGAAAAGTGAAGATAACTCAAAACAGCGTCCGGAAGTGTTATGCTTCCGGACGCTGTTGTTGAATAGTATTACGTGACCAACTAATATACGAAGTCACTATTTGTTTTTCTGTTCCATATATTCCTTCATTGACAGGGGCTTTTCTTTTGTAGTCGAAACATAAGCATAGTACGCAAGGATATTTGATGCGTCGACTGCATTTATCTTTCCGTCAAAGTCTACATCCGCAGCAAGCCTCTGCTCCTCGGTAAATCCGCCATCCTGATTTGTGGATACGTAGGCGTAGTATGCAAGAACACCGGAAGCATCAACAGCATTGATCTTGCCGTCATCGTTCACATCTCCGAGATCATAATCAGTTTGAGTTATTGGTGAAGTAGTGGTTGTAGTCGTTCCATTTTCGTCAGTAGCAGTTGTTGTAGTTGTCGATGACGTTGTGATGGTGCTGTTCTTTGACGTTGAAGCTGTAGTTGATGACGTTGTGGTGGTGCTGTTCTTTGACGTTGCAGCTGTAGTCGATGACGTTGAGGTGGTGCTGCTCTTTGACGTTGCAGCTGTAGTCGATGACATTGTGGTGGTGCTGTTATTTGACGTTGCAGCTGTAGTCGATGACGTTGTGGTGGTGCTGTTCTTTGACGTTGCAGCTGTAGCCGATGTTGTAGTCGGCTTGGTCGTGGTGGTCGATGTGGCAGTCTGTGTAGGCTTTGCAGCAGATGTTGTGGTCGTGGTAGTTTCAGTAAACGTCGTGGTCGAAGTCGTTGTGGTCTGCTCCTTCACAATAATTTTGCCGGCACTGACCGTCAGCGGAATCTGTTCGATATTGTAATTCAGCAGCGACGGATCCGCAAGCAGTACAGCATATTCTCCGGCAAGCAGATCCGTCTTCGGGATGAAAACCAGCGTGAACAGCGTACCAGTGCCGGTATCATTCTTCGCAGCGGTATAGCTGCCAAACATCACGCGATAATTGCCGTCGTTCACGATTTCCGCAGAGCCGTTGTCCGGCGCGAGATCGGTAAATTCCACCCTTTTCAGCATCAGCGCGTCCGCGTTCCAGAGCACATCGACCTGACCTGACACAAAGCCGGGATTGCTATCCGCCGTGACCGGCACAAGAATTTCGCCATTATCGCCGACTGTGACCTCCGTTTTTGCAGCAGACAGGGCAAATGCCCCCTCCGGCGCATCGCCGGTCAGTGAGATCATGCCGGAATGCAGCGAGGCAGACACAGCCTGATTATCCTTGTCGCAGAGATTCGCGTTTTCCAGCAGGATCGCATAATCTCCGGCAATAGCTGCTGCCGAGATCTCAAATTCCAGCGTGAAGAAAATGCCCGTTTCGCTGATATTGCTCTCGGCAAGATAATCACCGAACATGACACGATAACTGCCCGAATTTGCGATCGCCGCAGAGCCGTTGTCCGGCGCAAGCTCGGTGAATACCACTTTTTTCAGTGTGAGCGCGGTGCTGTCCCATTCAACATCGACAGAACCGGCAGCATAGCCCACATTAGTATCTGCACGAACCGGCACACTCACAGTTTCGCCGGCTTTCAGCTCCGCAGTCACAGAATCCGCGGAGATCGCAAGATCAGCAGCTGCAAATACGCTCGCCGCGGCGAAATTCAGCAGCATCGCCGCAGCGATCAGCAGCGCACAAATATGTCTTTTCATTCCGCACCTCCGTCAGATCGTCTTGCTTACGATGTACTTGTCGTAGCCTTCCCAGCCCGCAGTATACCGTGCCAGGATCATCGCGTCGGCGTTGTCAGCTTTACCGTCGCCGTTGAGGTCGCAGGCGCTGAGGTCGAGCGCGATGCCGTCCCATTTTGCGACATAGCGCGCAAGGAGCATCGCATCCTTGCCGTCGACCGTGCCGTCACTGTTTGCATCGCCGATGAGAACGGTTTCTGCCGGCTCACTCCACAGTGCCGTGATGACCGTATCAGCCGTGATGACCATCGTGTCGCCTACCTCATAGGTCTTGTCGCCGACCTGCCAGCCGAGGAATTCTGCGCCCTCCGGGGCAGTGAACGCGCACTTTGCAAAGGTGTATTCTGTTTCCGGCGCAACGGTTTTTGCCGCCATTTCGCCGGAGCCGCCGTTGGCGTCAAATGTGACCGTATACTGTATCGTCTCCCAGAGCGCCTTGACTGTCACATTCTTGGTTATTACAGCCGAATCACCTGTCTGATAGGTCTTATCGCCGAGCTGCCAGCCTGCGAAATATTTGCCCTCCGGCGCGGTGAGCGTGCAGGACGGGAACACGAACGATGTGCCTGAGAGAATCACGAAATCCGCGATGCTGCCCTTTGCGCCGTTCTCGTCGATCTTGACGGTATTCAGCGAGACTTCCCATATCGCATAGAGCTTGAGGTCGCCGGTGAGGGTGATCTTGTCGCCGGGCTGCCTGAGCTCGCCGCCGACAAACCATCCCGCAAACTGCTTTTTCGCAGGCGCGGTGAAGCCGCATTCCGGCAGCGTGTAATCGTAATCAGTGCACGCGACGGCTTCCATCTCGCCCGTGCCGCCGTTCGATGCAAATGTCACAGTGACGGAATCGATCCAAACCGCTGTCAGGGTAAGATCTGCGGAGACGGTCACCTTTGTGCCGGGCTGATAGGTCTTGCTGTCGATCTCCCAGCCGCCGAAGCCCTTGCCTGCGGGCGCGGTGAAGCTGTTTTCAGGGAGCGTATACGCCTTATCCGCCTCCGCCTTGACTGTCTTCATCGTGCCTGTCCCGCCGTTTGCATCAAAGCTGACAGTGTAATGTGATCGCTTCCACTGCGCCTCAAGCAGGAGAGCGACGGTCACTTCGATCTTGTCTCCCGGAGCGTATACCGTATCGCCGAGCTTCCAGCCGGCAAAGGCGAAGTTCTCCGGCGCGGTGAAGCCGCATTCGGGAAGCGTATATTCGCCTGGCTCTGTCTCGACAGCCGCCATTTCGCCGGTGCCGCCGTTTGCGTCAAAGGAGATCTTCGGCATGAGCGCCGCAAACGAATAACCGTATTTTTCTGCATACGCCTGTGCAGTTGAGCCTGTATAGCCGTGGATAGTGCCGCGAAAAGCTGCTCTGTAGCCGTCGGCGGTGGGTCGCATCATGTTGCAGATCGTCCACTGTGAATCGTCGATCTGTGCATCCGGATCCATGATCGTTATGTCCGTCAGTTCACTGCACTTCTCGAATGCGCTGACACCGATCCTGGTGACTGCCTCCGGGAGCGTGATCTCCTTGACAGCATATTGGTTTGTAAATGCGCAGTCTCCGACAGAGGTCATACCCTCGGGAAATACGATGTGTTCGAGCTCCTCACGGTATTCATACCACGGTGTTTTATCGGGCGATTCGTAGTCGAACATATCGCCCGTGCCGGTGATCGTAAGGGTCTTAGTCTCGGTGTCATATTCCCATTTCAGGTCTTTGCCGCAGGACGGGGCTCCCAGCGACTCAAATTTGATGTTGTTTGCCTTTGCATAAGCCTCCGCGGTGGAGCCGTCATAGCCGTATATGGTGCCTGTGAAATAGGTCTCCTTGCCGTCGAACTCTACGGTGTAATTGTAGTTTGTAAGAAAGCCGTCGGCAAGCTCACAGTTCGGGTTTCTGATCTCGATCGTCTTCAGCGAACACTCAGCAAACGCTTCGGCTCCGATCTGCGTGACGCTTTCCGGAATAATGACTGAATTTATTATGTCACCATAAAACGCACGTTCGCCTATTGTTGTCACCTGCTCCGGAATGATGATCTCTTGTGCATGGCATCTCTCAAATGCATACGAGCCGATATGTTTCAGGGAAGGCGTATCGAGTGTGATCGTACTGACATCGTAGCGGTAATTGTGCCACGGTCTGTCCTCCGGTGCTTTAAAGTCAGCCATATCGCCCTCGCCGGAGATCGTCAGTGCATCTGTGGTGCTGTCATATGTCCATGTCAGGTTATTGTCAATGGTGCCGGAAGCCAGCGACCAGATCGCATACGCCGAATTATATGACATTTCACACTTGACCTTATCACCCGGTTGATAGATCGCAGTGCTCGACAGAGACTGCCATTTCCAGCCGACAAAAGACAGCCCCTCCGGCGGAGTAAAGCCGCAATCAGGAAGTGTGTATTCAGAATCGCGCTGAGCCTTCACATTACTCATAGAGCCTGAGCCGCCGTGTGACCTAAACTCAATCTCACACTGTGAATAGTCATATTCCCAGATCGCATATACATAATTCTGTTCTTTCTCAACAGTGACCTTGTCACCCGGCTGATTTGTGGCGATGCTGCCGTCATTCCAACCCCAGCCCTTGAATTTTTTACCCATCGGCGGAGTGAATGTGCATTCCGGCAGTGTATACTCAGAGCCCACCTCAGCAGACGCGACGTCCATAGTGCCTGAACCGCCGGCTGAATTAAAGTGTATACCTGCCGAAGCAGGGGTTCCGTCAACTGCGATATATCCGTTCTCAATGCCCTTAGTAAAAATATACGCCATTTGCAGCCTTCCGGCATAATTATGTTCTATATTATAAAACATATCATCGTTAATTCCGTCTGTACAGTATTGAAGGCCGATCGGATAAAGGTCTCCCGGCTTAACATTTTCCGGAAGTTCAAGGTCAATGCTGAATATTACACCGTCCTTGAGTGTGTTGTCGCCGGCTACATCCAAAAAGATATACTGCCCGTCAGCCAATCTAAAATTACTCTCGCTAGAAGCTTCATTCACTGCATTACCACTCGTCAGATATTTGCCGTCATTATTCGGTACTCCCTTTAATCGTGTATCATGAAATGCATGGAAGCAGATCATTCCAACTGTGTTTGCGGCGCCTGATACATTCAGATTAACGGTGATCGGTACACCCTTCTTTGCCTTTTCTGCGGCTTCATCATAGGGTATCGTGACCTTATCGAACCACACCTTTGCATTGCCTGTGTAATCATCAGGATCAATAGGATCCTCATACCATTTTGTTGGCTGGATCCATTTGCTCCCGTCATAGGGGACTTCCTTGTTGTCCTGTTTGTCGCAGGGATTGTCAGCCGCGTACGCCTTAGTGGAATACTCCCAGAATGCGGGCGCATTATAGGTAACTGCGCCCCCCAGCATAACCAGAGACAGAGCCGCTGCTATAAGTTTCCTGATCTTCTTAGAAAAACCTCCTTTTATAGCATCGTTTTCACAAATATGGGAATACCTCCCCATTTTATCACTATTCTATCATATAATTTGTGGAAAGTCAACTACTGCTGATTCCGGCAGTGAGGATCTCAGCATCGCAGGAAGCATCAATACGGCTGAGAGGACACGCAAAGATCTACAATGATATGATCGAAAATAGCAAGTCGGGATACAGACGCACAAAAAAAATCGCGGCTCAGAAAAACTGAACCGCGAAACTGCGTGCGCCCACCTGGCGCTGGTGCGGATAACAGGACTTGAACCTGCATGTCCTTGCGAACATATGGACCTGAGGGATAGGTCATGATAGTGGAAGTTACAGCATTTTTATTCAAACTCTATTCTATAATATGTTTTAGAGGCGCTAAATATCCACTACACATTGACTCGTCCTGACAAAATCGGCTCCGGTTGCTGTTTCTTGATTTAAATAGAAGCAACATTTCATAATTATATGCTCTGACTCTCGTAAAACACTAAGTTACTATAATCGAAAAGAACATACCGCATCCGCAAGCAGTATGCCCACAGATGCGGTAATATCTGATTTGCCCCCAATTACGGCTTTATGCTAATATCGGATCACAGTGCGAAGATCAGATACAGCTTCAATTATTGTTCAGCGGCTACTACATCAAATTCGGCGTATAAGATATTCTTAGCCGTATAAATCTTGAAGCGGTAACGTCCTTCTTTCAGGCTGGGGAAAATATTATTAGTTTGCACCCTAATCCATGTACTAAATTCCATTTCGTCATGCTCATGATTCGCTATTCCACATAATACATAGCCATCACCATATTGATAGCGGATTGCGGGATCAGCATTATATATTTCTTCCCATTTTTCATTGTCATATCTTTCGATGAATGCGATTGGAAAGTAAAAGAATCCTTTACCTTTGTTATGGTTCTTTACTTCACAAATGATTTCATCTGTATCTGCTTCATATGTTGTCTGTAAAGCTGTTGCTGTAATATTATCATAAGATTCATCATAATCAATATTCAGCATATCCCATTGAGTTGTTTCTGCATCATCAAAGGGCGGAGGTGCTTCGTTTTTCTTATTCACCAGCGCTCTTTTCATCAAGCACAGATCAAACACATCCAATCGATTATCGTTCGTAAAATCAGCGGCTTCCCAATCTTCGAGTATAGTATTTGGAACAGCAAGTAGCCATTTTTGCAGAAGCACTACATCATTTATGCTTAGATAGCCATCACCACTGACATCTCCGTTAGGAGTTTTGTGAAACTCTGTTTCATAGCTGCCATTATTATCTAAATCGGCAGCAAAACCTATATTTCCGTCTGTTTTTTCAAATATCAAAACACTATCAATGTCAAATTCAGTATCTATCTCTCTCCTAAATACATTTTCTCCATCACAAGTTGTAATGATTGTATTATTAAGATTATCCGATTTCAGTATATATCCCTTGTCTGTTCGCATGAGAGCGCTGTGCTTAGTCTTGTGATCTTGATCTATGCGGAAACTATACCAACTACCATTATAATATCCATCATTCATTGCGATTTCAAAGCCGTATTCAGTATCGCCGTTCATTTCAATATAACCGGACGGCTCAAACACAATTTGATTTGCCGCATTCACATCAGCAATAAGCACACAGTTCTGATAATTCATTTCCAGATTCATTGTACACAATCCGTCTGTTGATAACATATAGCCGCTTGTGTCATCCTTCAGTACATATGTATTTGCATAAATCTGCGGAACGTCTCCCAGAAACGGCGGTAATTCAATAATTTCATCTTCATTACTGCTGATAGTATCCCATTTGCCGTTATCAAATTTGATTTTATCAACAGTTCTTTCAGGCAATAACGAGCGTATATTAAGCATCGCAAGGAAGTCACGTTCATTATTGTATTTTTCAGTACCGCCTAATAACCCCTTGTTATTGAGCAAATCAATATCTGATATTACAAAGTTGATATTGCCCTCATTATCCGAAGAACACTTATCCGTTCTCCACGAGCCGTCATTGTTAAAATAAATATAAGAGCTTTCCTGAGAATCCAAATTGCAGTTATACACAGCTATTCTTCCGTCAAATTCCGCTGTTTTCAGTAAGGCAAGCTGTTCAACTTCTTCAGTGTAATTGACTTCAAAGGGACCGTATTCTACATTATAAGCAACGACTGCATGACCATACCTATCGCCTGAATCGTTTATTTTTCCGAAATAGCCCACCAACGCAGGCTTTCCTGCTTCCACTGCATCAATTATCTGTTGCAGTCTCTCTTTTTCTGTTTTTTCAAGCATTGAATACGCTACATACTGCCGAACTTCTTCTGTAAATTGCAGACTGGAATAATAATTGATAAGGGATTGTATTTCATCAGATGGCATATCATCTGGTGACGCCACGCCAGACATAGCGTAAAGGCTGTCAGCACCCTCTGTATAGGCATTGTAGTCTATCAATCCATAGCTTGCAAGAATAGAAGTCACTGCCATACCATAGCACGATCCTAAAAACTGTCCGCTGATCAGGTTGCTTGCTAACCTTCTGTCAACATTTGTAAGGTTGTTTTTAAATGGCGCAACATCACTATCTGTGAATTTGTAGTTTTGACCAAATGAATGGGATGTATTTGTGAACTTCCAAATATCCTTCTCAATATCATATGCTCCGGCTGCACTTGCAGTTAGTGTGGCAGTACCGATCATTACGGAACTGCATATAGCGATAAAGGAGCTGATTATTCGCTTATTCTTCATAAACTACCTCCTCTTGAGGATCAAAAGTATACGGCGTAGTATCTCGTTCAATATTGTCGATTCCGAGCCTGTCAGCTATTTCCTTTGCTTTTTCTTCACCGATATAGAATGCGTATCCCCATTCCATGATATTTGTCGTAATATAGCCGTCCTCAGTAACAGCAAACGATTTGTTACTAATGCCCAGCATATCAACATTTGCTGAAACACTGAACAGTTTTCTATGACCAGTGTAGTCAAATAGAGTTGCACAGTCTCTGTACTCATCCAGAAGCTCTGTGAGAACAGCCCTATCATAATCGGTAACAAGAGTTCTGTCATCGGGAGTCAGTGCGCCGAACGAAATCGTATCATTCAATTTGAGGGAATCTACCAATTCACCGAGCGTAGCAGGAGAATATTCTCTGTTGATATAGACATAGTAGTTATCATACCCATTGAATTTTACAGCAACAGCACATTCGCTTGAAATATCGTTGATGCTGAACACCTCTGCATTGATACTATGGATCTTATCCTCATAGATGTCTTGTCCTTCCATCGTAACAGCACCGAGAAAACCTACGATATAACTGCCTTCGATAATATGATCTTTTGTGTTGTAGCCGATACCGTTCAGGTCAAATTCCATAAACTGCGTAGGAAGTGTTCTCTCGTTCCATTTAGGAATAATAGCGTTTTCATTGCCAGTGTCTTCAGTCTGCTGTTCCGTGGGGGAGCTATTATTCTCTACTGGCTCTCTGCCTGATGTTTCAGTATTTCTTCCTTCTGAAGCTATATTTGAAGTGATTTCAGCAGGATCGGAATTAGTTTCCTGCTGGCGCTCCTCATCAGTGCTTTCGGTTCTTATGTTCTCTTCGCCTGTAGATGAAGTTTCGGTATCTATCACATGATTATTATCAATAGTAGGGATTTTTCCCTGAGAAGCGTTCAGGTTTCTGACTGCAAGTATGACAGCGCAGAATACGAGCAATGATGAAGCGCCTGCCGTTACTTTTTTAATGTGGCGATTTCGAAGGATGATCTTTTCTTGCTCTGCATCCCGTATTTTTAGTACGGTCTCAGCGATCTGTTCAGTATTCTTCATAAACAAAGCCCTCCTTTTCGAGTTCTGTTTTTAACGTCTTTTTAGCTCGGTATAGTAGGTCACCGACCTGTCTTTTTGACTTCTTCATGATACTGGCAATCTCGGCAGTATCAAAATTTTCAAAATACATCAAGTACAACACTTGGGCATATTCCGGTTTCAACCGCCTCATAGCTCGGTGCAGCGCAATTTTCTGTTCCTCTTTCAGGTATTGTCGCTCAATGTCTTCCTCATCCGACATCTGAAAGGCTTCATCGATCGGAAAGTCAGCCATTTTTGAGCTTTTCCGTAAGTAATCAAGCGCACAATGCTTTGCAATACTGTACAGCCATGTCTTAAAATACATCTTGCCTTTGAATTTCGGCTTCTTCACCGCCAATCTTACAAACGTTTCCTGCATCAGTTCTTCGGCAACACATATATTGTCAACAATACTGTTAAGGTACAAAGTCAGTCCCTCATGGTATATATCAATGATCTCTATTATTCCATTGTCATCACCATCAAGGTAACGGCGGTAGCGATCCGCATCGTTCCCCATTTGATTTCCTCCTTCTTGTGATGTGGCATATATGCTTTCTATATATTAATCGCACGAACTCCTGATTTTTCGCAGTGATTTTCAAAAGTTTTTCGATTTATGATAATTTACTTTATTATAGACGATTATAAGCAAGAAAGCAACAAAGGAGATGCTTCTGCTATGAAACATCTCCTTTATACTGATATGTTATTATCGAATTTGATTCTGCTTGTTGCTTGGGGTTACTTAATGGTTATTTGACATTAGCATTACCCTACACATCCCAAAGCTCTGTTTGTCACGTTCAAGCAGAGTATCGGGGAACAAATTGAGCCACTTATGACTGAAAGAAGTATTCCCGAAGTAAGCATCGAAGTTTGAGACTGGCAGGATAATAAAGTCCGAATCTTCGGGCTTGTTGGCGATACAGTAAGCAATAACAGTTTCCGCCGCTTCATACGGCAGACCGTCAGGCAGCAGTCCCTTTATACGCTCTTTTTCATCATCAGAGAAGGAAACTGTCTTATCCGCCAGTGGTCCGAGCTCCAGAGCATACGCAAGCACATCATCAAACCGCAGTACCCATGCACCTTTGGTCTCGGGCGAGTAGAGCGATACCTGATATTGCTTCACTTTATCTCTCCATGCAACATCAAATTTTGTTTTCAGCGGCTCAGCATTGGAGAGAGTAGCCTTGCTCATGTTTTCGCTGTTCTTGGTGATGAACTTTTCGACCTTGTGGACGTGCCTGTAAAACCAGCCTTTTCCCGTCTTATCCACCAATTCGGGGAATTCCTCATGCAAATCGCTGAAATCAGTCCTGAACTGCCACTCCTCCTTCGGAGCGGCAGTTTTTTTGTCGGGGATACTGCACCATGCACACAGAGCTTGCCGTGCATAGTCCACCTCGGGAGCACCATTTCTGAACATATACCCCCGAGCGATAATAGTCAGCACACGGCTCAGACCTGTGAACTCCTTCATCATCTCAAAGCTGAAACGTCCGAGGAAGGAAAGGTCACGCTTGCCGCTGCACTTGTAAACGGGCTTTCCTGTGTAAGCCTGGAATTCTTCAATCTCGTTCAGCATTATTTCTCCCTCCTGACGTGCTTTTCGATCCTGTCCGGCAGCAGATCGAAGAGCACTTTCCTTTTGCCCAGAGCCACTATGTACCTGACCGCCTCATCAGGCTTCATTATGGCTTCTATCAGCTTTCGGCACTCGCCAGCAACAGCGTCACGGTAGTACATATTCACAGATTTATTGAGATAAGCCTCCATAAGTTGACGGAAGTCCGATGTGTCACTGTCACGGATAAGACGTTTCCTGTCCGTCAGGTTGTTTTCATCGTCAATGTCAGCTATGAGGTCAATGAGAATACGGTAACCGCCGAAACGGAAGTCGCTGAAAAGCGGATAATACCGTTCAAGCTCAGGTATCAATTCTGCGAGAAAAACCTCACGCTGTTCTTTCGGAGTCAGATGCCAGCTTGTAGCCTGTAACTCCTGCCTGATAACAGTTATCCTCTCGGGAGGTGTGCCCTGAAACAGAGTATACAGCATATCTGCGTCGTATTCGCGGTCCTGACCACGGCTGTACAGAATACGCTGAATGTCGTTCCTGCGCTGCCTGTCCTTGACTGGCTGACCGCAGGCTCTGATACGTGACAGACACCGTTCATAGTCAGTAATAAGAGCGGACAGCTTTTCCATTTTGTCACTGCTCAGCTTGTCCTTCCAGTTTTCATCAGCCGCAAATGTGAAAAGCTCACTATCCTCGGCAGGCTTGTCAACAACAGGAACCGTATTTTTGCCCAGCATATACGCCAAGTAAGGCAGACGCTCTACATTGGAGTCCACCTTGTTCCAATCGGTATCAGCGAAAAACTTCTCAAACTGCTCCTCAAAGGTTGGTTCGTACCACGCACGGCGACCCTCACTCTTTTCAAGCAGGCTTTTGTATTTCAGGAACTTGCTCTTGGCGACAGTTTTAGTACCGAGATACTCCGTCAGATCAGGCTTCACACCGCTCTTTGCCGAATCAATTTCAAGTCCGGTGAGGATAGCAAGTGTCTCAGTTTCCTCACGGCATTTGTCACGGAGCTCGTCATCGGAGTTCTCATTGTATGCGATGATACTTCTGTTAAGAGCGGCGTTGGATATCTGTCCAACTCGGGAAGAAAAAGTGCTCCTGACCGTTTCAAAACGATCCTTCCAGTCATCAGCGTTACGAATAACAGGTTCAGCGCTTGGTATCTTCAGCAGCGGAGTATCCGCCTTAGAATTGCGCCTGACGCAGCGGTTGACGATAGGATCGGAGATAGTTTTTATCATATCGCCGTCGAAGTCCGCACCGCCGAGACGCTCAGCAGTCAGCGAATCCCAGTTCACCATAACAACATCAGTGAGGTGGCTGAGATAATACTTCCTCATATTCTCAACATCAGGATAGACCTGTAACTGCACCTCTTCGTTTCGGGAAATGTGCGGATTACGCAGGAGCGTACACTCCTCGCTGTGAGAATACGCCATTGACGGAGCATAGAAAGCGTTCTTTTCAAATTCACTTTGTATTGCACCGTTGAAGAAGTTGCGCTGACTTGTATTTCTTTTCGCTTTGGCAGGAATAAAACTTCTAAGGAAGCCGAGAAGGTCCGCGGAGAGATAGCGATTGTCGCCTGCAACGATAAGGCGTCCGAGAGCATACTGCTTCAGCACCGCCTGCGCCCGTGATTTTAATCTGTCAGCGTAAACAGGCTCTGCAATGAACTTCGGATTTTTCTCCAGTATCTTTTTAAGATAATAGTCCTTGCTTCCTCGGCTATACTTCCTGCCTGTGAAAAAGCTCAGGCGGTACTCCCTGTCAGTGCAAAGCCTGTGGTATTCTCTCTCCGTTTCCTTGGTGAGCCAGTGACGGTTATCATTCACAGGGAAGGACAGCGGCAGGTCAAGCGGTCGGAACTCGTCCGATGTCATTGAAAGTGTATTGAGAAACTGATAGTTCAGCTCCGTGAATTTCTGCGGACTGTCTTTGCTCACACCAGAGATGTACAGAGCGTGTCTGTACTTGCGGAATGCACTCCAGTAGTCCTCCCAGCTCATATTGTTCTCGCTGAGCCAGCCGTAGCCCTTGAACATACTCTTGGTGAGGATTATGTCAACGTCCGATATCTTGTGTTCAACTCCCCAGATGTCGGTGAGCGTTGTAACTCCTGCGCTCTTGAAGAAGTCATGAATGTCAACTTGGTGCAGCATTCCCTTGATGTACGGCAGACGAATCTGGAACGATGTGTGCTCGCCGCCTAACTTTTTATTGATGACCTTGGCGAACTCTTTGGAGATAACTCCTTCGCCGTCATAACCGAGAATATCAACACTTTCTCTGCGCTCAACACGATGATACTTGCGTACGGCATTGTCGCTGCCATCGTCTTCAACGGTAATAACATCTATGTCGTGAACGGTGTGTTTTTGATTATCCACAACGATAACTCTGTGGGGCTTGTCGATGTTTATTCCGTCAACACGAATGCCGCCTGAGAGCATTAGTCCATTGTATGCGTACAGCTTGCTGAGCTGACACTTTGTAATATCCATGCCGAGACGAATGCGTTCTGTGACCTTCCAGAAAATGTCTTCACGGATAAATGACAGCACAGCGTTTCTGCTCATGCTTGCTGAGCGTTCAAATGCAACGTACTTGCGCATACCGTTGCCGAAGTCTATCTCCACACCGCTGTTCGTGAACAGAGCAGCAGCCTTCTCCTGCAGCTGTGCATAGTAAGGATGCGATGCGTCACGGTCAAACACCCGTGAGAAG